>NZ_BAAGXF010000049.1:0-552 GCF_054779975.1 Hymenobacter arcticus | reverse complement strand
AGAACAGGTAACTAGGGCTAAGTCGTAACAAGGTAGCCGTACCGGAAGGTGCGGCTGGATCACCTCCTTTCTGGAGCCTCCTTGTTCGGGACGTCTGCTTAGCTAAAAGTAGAGTGCGCTTGCAATTACAACATTTTCTGTTTCCTCATTCTAAGTTATTTTAACGGATTTTGCATTGCTCTTTAACTAGATCAACACGAAACCGGGCTTGTAGCTCAGGTGGTTAGAGCGCTACACTGATAATGTAGAGGTCCCTGGTTCGAGTCCAGGCAGGCCCACTGGCACCAGCGGGTATCTGCTTGAATGCCAAATCTTGGGGGATTAGCTCAGCTGGCTAGAGCACCTGCCTTGCACGCAGGGGGTCAACGGTTCGACTCCGTTATCCTCCACATACTACGCCTTCTAATCGAGAAGGCACAATATTGGTTTAGCATGAAGCAATTCAACTATTCCACATTTGCTACCGATTGGGTAGTAAACGTTCTTTGACGTAAGGGAAAACAAGAAAGAGAAGTAAAAAGCGGGCTGTTATTCACAGAATAGCAGCACTTT
>NZ_BAAGXF010000048.1:0-624 GCF_054779975.1 Hymenobacter arcticus | reverse complement strand
GGCCGGCCGGGGCAACGGCCTGCTCCGTGAGTTGGGGCAGCGAATAGAGGCGCTCCCCGCTGGCCGATACCACGTAGTATTCCGCCGTGCGCAAATCGTCGGCGCCGAGCGAGTTCTGGATTTCTAAAGTTCCCCCATAGCGGGGTGTCTCCAGCAGGAGCTGGCCGTTCACCCGCGGCTCCGGCTCCGCTACAAGATTGTTCTGGCTAAGCGTGACTTGCCCGCGAAAGCCGACCGGCAGCAGGAAGACCAGGTGGTTTTGGGGCGGCGGCAGCAAGGAGACAGCCTCTAGCAGCAGCAGCAGCAGCAGGGGGCCCAGCACGGGGGAAAGGGCGAGCAGCTTGGCCCAGGTCGGCTGAGCTCCTTTTACGATGAGCACCACCCCGAGCAGCAGCCCACCGGCCGGCACCGGCAAGAGGAACATAGCGAGCGGAAAAACGAAACTGGCTAGCAGCAGCAGCAGCCCGCCCAGCAGCAGACTGCCGAGCAGCAGGAAAAGCCCCGCCCAAAAACCAAAGCGGCGCAGCGTAGGAAGGCGAAGGGACATGGCAGGCAAGCGTAGAACGTAACCAGATAGGGAGGGTCCTGCTAAAAGTAGGCCAGATAAAATGCGCGACGGCCTGC
>NZ_BAAGXF010000047.1:0-867 GCF_054779975.1 Hymenobacter arcticus | reverse complement strand
AGAGGGTGTTAGGGAATTAAGCAGGCGCTAAGCGGTTGAGGCACATGGTCATGTTGGCAATGAGCAGCCAGGCTTCATGCGAGCGTGGAGTAAATTCGTAGTCGATAGCCAGTCGCCGGAAGCCAGTGAGCCAAGCAAAGGTGCGCTCTACCACCCAGCGTTTGGCCACCGGCACAAAGCCACGGGTACTCGGCGGCCGACTGCCCACTTGATGCGTGAGGCCGAGTTTGACCACGTGCCGGGCAAAGCGTCCGCGATAGCCTTTGTCGGTGACGACGGTGGTTAAGCGGCTGCCCCAGACAGGCCGAGCGGGCAGTAACTGGAGGGCTTCGACCCCATCATGGCCGTTGGCCGCGTGCACCCGGCAGGCCAAGATACGCCCCTGCACATCGGTCAAAATCTGCCGTTTACGCCCATTGACGTGCTTGCCTCCGTCCAAGCCCCGGTGCTCAAAAATGCGCGGCGCAAGCCGCACACTTTGGCTGTCGAGGCAGACCAGCGAAGCGGTAGCGGCCCGGCCGGCAGCTAGCCGGTCGGCTTGATTGACCGCATCGGTCAGCTGCTGCCACAGCCCGCTTAGTTGCCAGCGACGGAAGTAGTAATACACCGCTGACCATGGCGGAAAAAGGCTAGGCAGGCAGCGCCACTGGCAGCCAGTGCGACAGATATAGCGCAGGGCGTCAACGATTAAGCGTAGGCAGTGGCGGCGTTTGCGGTGCACCGGCAGCAGCGGGGCGATAACTTGCCACTGCGAGTCAGTAAGGGGTTGATGACAGTCAACCATAAGGCGAGCCGGAGCCTAGGAACTCCGCTCGCTGCTTACTGGCTCGTTTTCTTTTGGGTTAGCCCCAATTCCTAACACCCTCT
>NZ_BAAGXF010000046.1:0-872 GCF_054779975.1 Hymenobacter arcticus | reverse complement strand
AGAGGCTATCCAAATAGGCAATTATACCAAGTGATTCGAGCGCAGGCAAAATGGAGCATGGCGAGGTAGTTTTCGGGCTTTTTGGCCCAGCGAATGAGCAAGTGCCGGAAGCGGTTAAGCCAGGAGTGGGTTCGCTCCACGACCCAGCGACGGGCTTTCTGGCCCGCTTTTTTGGCCTGGACTTCCTCCCCCCGGGGTCGGATGTGGGCTGTGTAGCCGAGGGCAACCAGCGTTTCGCGCACCTGCTTCGAATCGTAGCCTGCGTCCAAGCACAGTCCCTGCTCCCCGCCAGCCGCCCGGTGGGCGTCGCGGGCAGCTTCGGCCGCGGGTGGTACGCTGGCCAAGGTTCCCGCTACTAGCTTCACGTCATGGCGGTTAGCCCCGTCAAGCACCAGCCCCACTGGGATGCCCCGGGCTTCCGTCAAGAGGCTGCGCTTGACGCCGCCTTTGCCGCGGTCCGTGGGGTTGGGGCCGGTTTTTTTCCCCGCCCAACGGCGCTTTGTGTAGCGAACCGTCGAGGGCCATCCACGCGAAGTTGAGTCCAATCAAGTCCTCGTAGTCCTGTAAGGCCTCGTCCCAGAGACAGGCGAAAACGCCCGCTTGCACCCACTGCTGAAACCGGCTGTGGGCGGTCGAGCCCTTGCACAAACCCGTTGCATCCAAGGCTTTCCATTGACAGCCCGTGCGTAACACAAAGAAAATGCCGTTGAGTACATCCCGGTCAGCAATTCGCCGCCGATGCCGGCCTAGCGGGTGCGGCTTGGGCACATGCACCGGCAGCAACGGCTCAAGCCGAGCCCATAACGTATCGGAAATGATGAACTCTTGAGTAGTAGCCATACCCCAAATTAATCCCTATTTGGATAGCCTCT
>NZ_BAAGXF010000045.1:0-986 GCF_054779975.1 Hymenobacter arcticus | reverse complement strand
GTCGGTTTGCCCGGCCGCGAGAAGTCCAGGGTGACATGCTGGTCATAGGCCCAGCGGTCGAGCGCTTTGCTGATAAACTCGCTCCCATTATCGACCTGAATACGCTCAGGTACCACGCCTAACTGCTGGTGCAAGCGTTGCATTACGGCCACTACATCTTCCCCTTTGAGCGACTGGCCGACGTGAATGGCCAGGCACTGACGACTAAAATTATCGACTATCGTTAAGGCGCGGATTTTGCGGCCATCGAAGAGATTATCGGCCACGAAGTCCATGCTCCAGCTCTGGTGCAGCCGACCCAGTGGAAGCCGCTCTAGCCGGTGGGCAGCTACCCGGTTACGTCGGGGGCGCTTGCTACGTAAGTTCAAGCCTTCCAGACAGTAAAGTCGATGGACGCGTTTGTGATTATCTGGCCAGCCCTCGCGGCGCAGCAGGACATAGAGGCGCTTGCTGCCGTAGCGCACCCGCACTTGCGCTAGTTCCCGCAAGCGCTGGCGCAGGACCGTATCATCCCGCCGGTGTGCTTGATAAGCGAAGCTGGCGCGTTGTAAGCTGAGCACTCGGCAGGCCCGGCGAGCCGAGATGCGGTAGGCGTCGATGAGGTGTTGAGCCGCGTGGCGACGCTGCACGGGCTTCAGAACTTTTTTTTGAGCACGTCCTGCAGCAGCTGCTTGTCTAAGCTCAGGTCAGCCACGAGCTGTTTGAGGTGCTGATTTTCCTCTTCTAACTGCTTGAGCCGCCGCAGTTCGGGCACGCCCAAGCCGCCGTACTTTTTCTTCCAGTTGTAGTAGGTAGCCTCGCTGATGCCCATCTTTCGGCATACCTCCGCGACGGTCACGCCCGTGTCGGCTTGGCGCAGGGCAAACACGATTTGGGCCTCGGTAAACTTGGTCTTTTTCATGGCAAATGTCTGGGGTTTTAAGGTACGACAAGTGCCTGATTTCTCTACTTTAGATTGGCCTAGTTTACTGGGAGGAGGTCAACTC
>NZ_BAAGXF010000044.1:0-1275 GCF_054779975.1 Hymenobacter arcticus | reverse complement strand
TGAGGTGGTCGGGTGCAAATGGACACCGAGCTAAGGTAGGTTGAAAAGGTAGTGAAGTTCGATTTCGAGCGGGGTGCAGTAGCCCAGGGCCGAGTGCAGCCGCTGGGTATTGTAGTAATGGTCCAGGTATTCGGCCAGTTCGAAGCGGGCCTCCTCCAGGTCAGCAAAGCAGGCTCCGCGGGGCAGTAGCTCCGTTTTGAGCGTGCTCCAGCCACTCTCCGCCAAGGCGTTATCGTAGGGGTTGCCGGGCCGGCTCAGGCTGGCAATGGCCTGGGTACGGTCCAGGAGTTGGGTGAAGGCGTCGCTGGTGTACTGGCTGCCGCGGTCAGCGTGCACGAGCAGGCCGGGCGGGGGCTGGCAGACCGCCACCGCCCGGTTAAAGGCGGTTAGAATCAGGTCGGTGTGCAGCGACTCGCTGACATGCCAGCCCACCACGCGTCGGGAAAAAGCGTCGCGCCAACAAGCCAGGTAGGCCCACTGCCCCGTGGCCAGGGCCAGGTAGGTGATGTCGCCCACCCAAATGTGGTTAGGAGCCGTAGCCGCGGGCCAGGTAGCGAGCCTGTTGGCAGCGGCCACGGCCTGCGGGTCGGCTTTGGTGGTGCGCGGGGGGCGAGTGCTGACGCGGGTGCAGAGGGCGCGTAAGCCGCTGGCAGTGAGCCAGCCGCGCAGCCGCTGCCGGCCCACTGCGTGGCCTTCGCGCCGTAGTTGGGCCCGTAGCCGGCGCTGGCCGTAACGGCCGGCATGGGTGGTGAACACGCGTTGGGCCGCCACCTGCCAAGCGAGCGGCGTTGACTCGGCGGCCGCTGCTGGTTGGCGCTTGCGCCAGGCATAGTAGCCGCTGGCGCTGACGCGCAAGACCTGGCATTGCTGCTGCACCGGCCAACAGGCAGCGTGTAAAGCAATGAAAGCGAAGCGTTTCATCGGCCCGTCGGTTGTGAAAAGATGGTCAGCGCTTTTTTTAAAATATCGCGCTCCATCTCCGCGCGGGCTAACTGCGCCCGCAACTGCTTGTTTTCCTGCTCCAGCGCCTCGCTGCCTGCTGGCCGAGCAGCTTGGGCGCGAGCGGCCCGCACCCACTTGCCCAACACGGCCTCGCTCATACCCAACGCCTGCGCGACCCGCGTCGCCGCTTGCCCATCTTGGTTTACGCGGCGGACCGCCTCGGTTCGAAAGGCTGCATCGTACTTGGTTCGCTGCCGTTTACTAGCTGGTTTTTCTGCTTCCATGACAAGGGAAAGTTACTTTCGCCGTGTCCATTTTTACCCGACCACCTCA
>NZ_BAAGXF010000043.1:0-1411 GCF_054779975.1 Hymenobacter arcticus | reverse complement strand
GCTACGCCCATCAAGGCGCTGACACCCAACTTCGCAGCCATCAACTTCAACGACCGTACGTCAGTACTGAGCACGGCCAAAGCATTCGAAGACCTGGGGGTAGCTGCCTACAACGGTGCGGGCCAGTACATTCAGTCGGCCACGTACCTCTACATCGCCGGTAAAATTGTGTCGGTAGAAGCCCGCCACGCCGCCATCATCCGCGACCTGGTGACGGAGGGTACTTTCATCGGCAACGACGTGGCTACGATTACCACGGCCAGCATGAGCAGCGTTACCACCAACAACGCCCCGGCCAACTCCAGCCTGGAGCGCGCTATGTCGCCTACCGAAGTGGTAAACATTGCCAACACCTTCCTGGCTGACGGCTCGAAACTCGACGTTTCCGGCCTCAAATAAGCGCCCCCCGCGCGGCTATCCCCTCCTCACACTCTTCGTCTTATTTATATGAATTTCTTTCAAATCATCTCCGAAATCGAGAAAGTTGACCCCGAGGTATACGACCGCCTCGATTCGCGCCGCTCGATATTCAAGAACATGAGTGGCCTGGGCCAGAAAATGGCTGCCGCGGCTATTCCCTTGGCTGTGGGGGCCATCTTCAACAAGGCCTACGCCCAAACGCCCGTGGGCGCCGGCGTAACCGATGTGCTCAACTTCGCCCTGAAGCTGGAGTACCTCGAGTCGTACTTCTACAACGCCCGCGCCGGCGTAACGGGCCAGCTGAGCGCGCAGAATGCGGCGGCCCTCGCCCTGATTGCCACCGACGAAGCCAACCACGTCAGCTTCCTGCGCACGACTATCACGGCCCTGGGCGGCACGCCCATCGCGGTGCCGGCCACCACGGGCGTGTTCGACTACACGGCCAAAGGCACGTTCCCCACGGCCCTGACCAACGCTGGTGTCTACCTGGCCATTGCCCAGTCGTTTGAAGACACCGGCGTGCGTGCTTACAAAGGCGCGGCCCCGTTGGTCATGGCTAACAAGACGGTGCTGACCGCCGCGCTGAACATTCACTCGGTGGAGGCCCGTCACGCCTCGCACATTCGGGCCATGCGCCGGGCGGGTGTCAACAGCGCCACGCCCTCGCAGGGTATTGCCGTTGCCCCTTACAGCGGCCCAACCGGGGCGCCCAAGAGCTGGGTGTCGGGCACCGATGGCGGCGGGGCCGTCCCCGGTGTAACGGATGCCATCTATGGCGCAGGCAACAACACCAACGCTGTGACAGGCATCACTTACGATTCAGAAGCCAGCACGACGCAGGCCACGGTTGTGTTGTCAACTAACACTACAATTGCGGGCTTCCCGGCAAGCGCCTTTTCGGAGTCGTTCGACGAAGGCCTGGACGTAGGCACGGTGGCCAAAATCGCCAACCTCTTCTCCGTGAGCGGCACCTACTTCAACTAGTTCAACC
>NZ_BAAGXF010000042.1:0-1930 GCF_054779975.1 Hymenobacter arcticus | reverse complement strand
TGGGCTACTCGCTTAGCCACGCTTTCGGGGCGGTGTTTGATAATCCTGAATTAATTGTGGCCTGCGTGATTGGCGACGGCGAGGCCGAAACCGGGCCGCTGGCCACTGCCTGGCACTCCAACAAGTTCCTCAACCCGGCCACCGATGGCGCGGTGCTGCCCATTCTGCACCTCAACGGCTACAAGATTTCCAACCCCACGGTGCTGGCCCGCATCACGCCCGAAGAGCTCGACCAGCTGCTGCGCGGCTACGGCTGGACGCCCTACTACGTGGAGGGCCACGAGCCCGCGCTGATGCACCAGGCCATGGCCGCCGCGCTGGAAGAGGTGGTCTGCGACATCCACCAGATTCAGCAGCGCGCCCGCGAGCACGGCGACCTCACCCGGCCGCGCTGGCCGCTCATCGTGTTGCGCTCGCCCAAGGGCTGGACCGGCCCGAAAGAGGTCGATGGCCGGCCCAACGAGGGTACCTTCCGCGCGCACCAAGTGCCGCTGGCCGTGTCGGCCACGTCGCCGCCCGAGCACCTGGCGCAGCTAGAAGCCTGGCTGCGAAGCTACAAGCCCGAAGAATTATTTGACGAAGCCGGCCGCCTGCGCCCCGAGCTGGCCGAGCTGGCCCCGCGCGGCGACCGCCGCATGGGCGCCAACCCCAACGCCAACGGCGGCCTGCTGCTGCACGACCTCCACCTGCCCGACTACGCCGACTACGCGGTGGCCGTGCCAGTGCCGGGCAGCGTGGAGGCCAGCGACACGGGCACGGTGGGTCAGTTTTTGCGCGACGTGCTGCGGCTGAATGCGGCCCCGCGCAACTTCCGCGTCTTCGGGCCCGACGAAACGCTGTCCAACAAGCTCGATGCCGTGTTTGAAGCCACCAGCCGGCAGTGGGACGCCGCGGTGGCGGTCAACGATGAGTTTCTGGCGCCGGACGGGGGCGTGATGGAAATGCTGAGCGAACACCAGTGCCAGGGCTGGCTCGAAGGCTACTTACTCACCGGCCGCCACGGCTTGTTTAATAGCTACGAGGCCTTCGTGCACATCGTGGACTCGATGTTCAACCAGCACGCCAAGTGGCTGAAAATGACGCTGGAGATTCCCTGGCGGCGCAACCTCGCCTCGCTCAACTACCTGCTGACTTCCACCGTGTGGCGGCAGGACCACAACGGCTTCACGCACCAAGACCCCGGCTTTATCGACCACGTTGTCAATAAGAAAGCCAGCATCGTGCGCGTGTATTTGCCGCCCGATGCCAACTGCCTGCTCTCCGTGATGGACCATTGCCTGCGCAGCCGCCACTACGTGAACGTGATTGTGGCCGGCAAGCACCCCGCCCCCCAGTGGCTGAGCCTGGACGCCGCCCGCACCCACTGCGCCGAGGGCATCGGCCTGTGGCCCTGGGCCAGCACCGACGCCGGCCAGGAGCCCGATGCCGTGCTGGCCTGCTGCGGCGACGTGCCCACGCTCGAAATTCTAGCGGCGGCTTCCATCCTTCGCGAGCATTTGCCCGAGCTGAAAATCCGGGTCGTGAACGTGGTCGATTTGCTGAAGCTCCAGCGCCATACCGAGCACCCGCACGGCCTGAACGACGCCGATTATGACGCGCTGTTTACCCGCGACAAGCCCGTCATTTTCGCTTTCCACGGCTACCCTTGGCTGGTGCATCGCCTCACCTACAACCGCGCCAACAACCAGCACATCCACGTGCGCGGCTACAAGGAAGAAGGCACGATAACGACGGCCTTCGACATGACGGTGCTCAACGACATGGACCGCTTCCACCTGGCCATGGACGTGCTCGACCGCGTGCCCCAGCTCGGCAATAAGGGCGCGTATCTAAAACAGCATCTGAAAGATAAGCTGGTGGAGCACCGCCAGTACATCACCACCCACGGCGAGGACATGCCCGAGGTGCGCAACTGGCAGTGGAAAGCGTA
>NZ_BAAGXF010000041.1:0-2945 GCF_054779975.1 Hymenobacter arcticus | reverse complement strand
CCGGCTGCCAGGCGGCTCCGGGAGCACCTTGTTCGACTACCCGGCCCAGTGGGGAAGTTTCGTACCGCGTCACCGTAAGGGGACTCACGTCTTGTGCGATGCGGGAAATGGTAGTGGTGGATCTATAAAAGGCGGTCTGTTGAGCGAAGGCGTCTGTTTGGTAGGAGCCATTGTTACCAAAGCCCGCGTTGGTACTACCCGTATACGGTAAGTAATTAGTTGCTCGTCGACCAAGCGGATCATACGTGATAGGGGTTACGATATCGAGTTTAGTCGGACTGCCCTGAACTTGTATCTGTTGGACTGGGCGGCCTAAACCATCAAAGTAGGTTGTCTGCTGCTGGCGAGCAGCATATTCTGTCCTACTAACGCTCGCATTATTATTGTCGAAATTAGTCATGGCGCTGACCGCGCTAGCTGTCAGTTTGCCTGGTATGAGTACCGAATTGATGGTAATATAATTCTGATCCTGATTGACAGTAACAGTGACGGAGGCTGTACTTGTATTATTATCAGAAGAGAGCCCTTGGACCGTATAGGTGGTGGTAGTAGCCGGCGCTACCGTAACCTGCGCCGCGGTCCCTATTACTGTTCCCTTGTCGTCCTTCCACACGTAAGAACAGGCGCCACTAGCCGCAAGGGGAATAGTGGTCCCCGGCTCAACCGTTGGGGCTGCTGGCGTTACCGTTAGCAGGGGTTGACCAATTATGGCCGTTGTAATGGTCGTCTTGAGATTCCAAGTGGAACTGCTAACTCCTTCAGTTACTACGTAATAGGTTCCTGACTCCAGGGTGAGCTGTAGCGAAGGGGAGTAACTCGAAGAGCAGAGGGGACCATTGCCGTAGTTAGAGACAATCCATTGCCCACTGCTGTCAAGCAAATGCAGGTAAGTAGGATAACCTAATTCACAGCCCCGGATACTTACTTGTTCTCGCCCGGGGAGGGTAAACTTGTAGTACACGTCGTCACTACGTTGCCCATTGAAATTATTGCTATTCTTAGCGGCATCGTAATTATTGCCAAAACAATTCCCTGGATTATTATTCTGGGTGTCAGTATAAGAGCTTCCACAAGCTAACAGGCCCGCATCGATAGCACGAGCTAGACCAGCGCCCGCTGGGGGATTCGTGGCGGCTGGCACACTTATATAAAGATAAATATATTTTCCCTGTGCAGTGCTGTTTGCCCCTTGCACGGTAGCATAATAGGTTCCAGGATTAAGGTATAAGGAAGCAGCCCCAGTTGTAGCAGGATAGAGTATACTTCCTTGAGAGTCAGCAATCAACAACTGCGAACTAGTGGAAGGACCCCGTGAGTCGAATGTAAAGTTACCTGCACTGTTGATGGTTATTTGCAGTCGTAACGCACTCGCATTAGGATAGCACGTACCCGGTCCTACGTTTGCCCCGTAGCTGAAGGAGCTGTTGCAAGCATATAGGGAAGTAGCGTTAATGGTCGGCAGGGTACTGGTGTCAGGGCTGCCAGGGCACTGGCCCCAAGCCTTTTGCACCAAGGCTACTTGCAGCAGGCTAAATGCAAGCAGGACGAAGCAATAAATACTTTTCATAGAAAAGAATAGCAATTTCCGAAAAATGAGGCAGGGTGCGAGGGAGTCGCACTACTTGTTCTTATAGTGGTACTGGTATTGTTTGACAACATTACCATCTTGGTCACGCTGCAGGCTTAAGCGGTGCAGTTCGTCGTACTCAGTTACCGTCGGCTTATTGTTGGCATCAGAAATACTGGTGACCCCGATGCCTGGCCGATGCGTATAGGTCGTCATCTGCGCATCAGCCGGATAGATGCGCACGTCATCAAACCATACCCGACCTTTTCCGACACTAGTGCTGCTATAGAAGTTGGTTAAGCGGCAATTGAGGCCAGTAATGCCTGGGGGGACATCCACTTCCTTTTGCAGGTATACCCACTTGCCCGTGTCTGCTCTATCCAGCGCTACGTAGACGTAGTCAGAGAACTCGTAGCGCGTCTTCCCTGGTTGATATAAGAAGAGCCAGAGCTGAGCAGTTGGCCCTTCACTATACACCCAGCCTGACAGAACGTATTTCTTGGTAGCCGTCAGGCTAATGGCGAGCGGAGTTGTGCTGAAACTGTGGTATTGGTCACCTTCCCTATCGGAAATGATAACACCCGCATTACTGCCAGTTCGGGCCCGTAGCGAAGTGTAGGCAAAATAGTCCGTTTCCCAGCCAGTACCTTCTTCAAAGTTGCTGTGAAATACCTCATTAGGAGCCGCATTATCTATCTTGGCGATAGGTAAGGTACTGTTGTATCCCCACTGATAGCTGGTCAATTGTTTGCCTTCCTGAGAAAGTCCCAGAATATTGCCCTTGTTATCATAGCTATCCAGAGATAGCTTGAGTTTAACCTGCCTATCATTACCATTCAAAATGAGCGGGGCAGTAGGATCCGCACTATAAGTAATGCCGGTGTACTGACTGGTTGGCACTACCGGTTCAAATTGATAGGTTTGATAAGGCGTGATGTTAGAGACGCCGGATGCCTGGTAAGTCTGAAAGGTACTAACAGTAACCAGCGCGTTTTTATACACAGTAGTTTCCAGCGGAAGGGCTACCATGTTACGTGCTCTCATAGCCGTAATAGCTGCTACGGTAGGATTAGTGGCAGACGAGGACGGATAATTAAAGCAATATTTATAAGCAGTCTGAATCGACTGGCCTTTACTATCGGTAGTAGCTTCCTGACTAAGAATCCTGTTTGGATAATACGCCAGGTTTCGGGTAGTAGTGATTGGGTTTTGCCCTGCCACATCGTACAAGCGCTCTGTAACCGCAGTCGGCAGATAGGAATCTGTATAAATACGATAAGCTGTCCCCTCAGCAGCCGTGACCGCGCTATTACTGCAAACCTGGTAAGCGTTTAGCTTAATAGAACGGACAAAATCGGGCGAGCCATATTTGGCATAA
>NZ_BAAGXF010000040.1:0-2967 GCF_054779975.1 Hymenobacter arcticus | reverse complement strand
GCACTTTAGGCCCGACCTTTTTGATAATGCGCTGCCGAAGGGCTTAGCGTGTAAATCTGCCCTTTTGCAACAAGAACCCCCTATACGGTGATGCAGGAAGGAATACCGTGGCTGGAATAGGCTAGCCCTAACCCATTTTTACAATTGCAAAACATTTATTTACATGAATAAGTCTTTATTCCTGCGTGTTCGGGCGGCGTTGTTGCCTGTAGTCTTTTTTGCGCTGCTGTACTCCGTGTATCTGCACTTCTTTTACCAGTATCAGCCGCACATGCCTCGCATTTATCAAAACTGGGGCTATCTACTAGGGGCAGTCTTGTTGGTCACGCGAGTCATTAACCTACGGTCCTTGCCCTCGCAAGTCGACCACCGAGGGTTACTCGCCTGGTCCCTTATCGGGTACAATCTGCTTATCGTGCTGGGGGTATGGCTGCTCTTGGGCAACGTCATAGCCATCGCGCAACTAATTCGCCCGTTTGGGGAAAACATGATTGTACACATCTTCTTGCTGATGCTGCTTTCATTGGGTGCTGCTGCTGAACTCCTTTGGACTGATAACGCAAAATCTGAGAATTAATCGAAGGAATGCATATCCTAATTTACATATTATAGAATGTAGTGGCTGTTGCAGAACGCTCTAGACGGTTCAGAAACAATAAGCTAGCTGCGAAGCGCGTGTATAAAGACATGCTCGATAGCCTTTCCAGCCCGGTCCAGCTCGTAGAGTCCTCACTTGTAGATGACGTACCGAGTTCTGCAACAGCCACACATAGTACCGGACATACCTCGGAAAAGTGACGGTTTTGGCCTCCATACATGACCTACTGCCGCTGTGGTACTTTGACGGGGACCAGTCTCCATTTTGGGCGTTTACAAAACGTATCCCTGCGGGCTATTTCGTAAACGAGGAATCGTAGACGGGTTTCTTAAACTCCCCGCACTATAGTGACCTGCTGGCACCTGGCGCTGGTCAGCTGCAGGCGTAGTTACCTTGCAGCGGCCTTTCCTCAAAGGCAGTTATCCGTTTACAATCGCGCATGTTGCTATGGCAGCTCTGATAATCAAATCGTGTTTTCGCAGCGGTGCTGCCACGTTTCTGGCCAATGTGGTGGTTTTACTTCTCCTCCCACAGCTAGGGCTTCTAACGGCTCTCCTCGCCCCAGGATTTGTTTTTGGCTTTGTGTTGCTTGACGATAAGCAGCATGTCTCCAGCGTTAAAAAGCTAAGTTTCTTGCTTATTTCCGGTGGCCTGTTCGTTGCCGCCGCAGTCCTTGTGACGGGGCACTCCTTTGTCTGGCAAAAAAAACCTATTACCTTCTCACTAGCCAGCGTAGCCGGAGCAATCGGGCTACTACTTGCCTATAAGTTTTTGCTCGATAACGCCATTTCCCTCCCGAAGGGCATACCCCTGGTTGTCGGTGCAGGCCTCTTAGCTGCGGCTGTCCCCACCCTTGTCCTGTTACCCAGCTGTTATTGGCTGGAACAGTGGGTTGCAATTGTTGGTGTTTCCAGTGTCTACCTTACTTGGCAAACGTTGTTTGGGTGGGTGCTGCATAAGGCCAGGGTTCCCGCCATAGCTTCTTGATTTGGTAGAGGATATTATCTTAGCCCAGTACTACGATTCACAGAAACGGTGGTTTAAAATAAGGCAAAGCCTCTTTTACATGTTGTAAACGGTCGTGGCTGTTGCAGAACTCGGTTTGCCCCTGGTACAGGCGGCTGACGCGAGCCAAACGGAGATAAAAAGGCTACCAAACGGGCTACTGCCCCCCGTTCAACCGCTGTCCTACTCTGTTGCCGAGCCAATTAGGTGGTTCTGCAACAGCCACGGTCGTTTGCAGCATGTAAAAAACTGGAATACAAAGTGGTATTACCTGTATAAGTCAGTACATTAAATGGCAGCTTTCGGAATTGTAATTGTTTACTTCATCTATGGAGTGCTTGGGCTTTTTGCACTGTATGGAATAAGACGTTGGTATAAAGCAGATTCCTCGCTCCAAAAGGCCTCTGCTATCGTACAAACAGGTTTTGGCATTGGGTTACTACTTCTCCTCGTGGGAATGAGCTTCTACAGGCACAGAAAGGATGAAAATGCGTACATCGGCACCTATATGCTAACCGCTTATCCTGAATGTCCTACTTGTGTACTTCACTTAAATTCCAATAATCAATACGAAGTGCGTCAAGGTGACCTAGTGAAAGAGCAAGGCCCTTGGTACTACGAAAGCGGTGGTGATTACTGGATTGTTCATATGAACCATGGGCAGCTAGGACTTGGGATGTACGAGTATGACTTTGACGCCCGTAAAAACTGGAGTCAAAAACATATAAAATAGCTCGACAAGTTTGAATAGCAAGTATGACAAAGCGGTTTAAATTATTTGTATCTAGAAAAAATAATAAAATTATACCATATTGAAAATTATTAACTTATACCACTTTTCCCAGCCTTGTTTTAGAACTAATCTTATGTTAAAGAACAAAACCTAGAACAAGAGGGAATAAATTGCACTTCCCCACTACCCCTAAAATCCTGTTTACCCTAGCCTGAAAAATAGCCCATGATGACCTTGCCGAAACCGACCAAAGCCGAGCAGCGCGCCGAAGAAGCCGACCGGCAGGAGGCGCTTACGCGCTACGAACAGGTGCAAGCGCAGCTGCGCGCCGACAACCTGCCCGAGGCGCTACGGCTGGTGTGGCATGTCGGAAGCCCGTACCGGGATGAGGCCGTGAAAGAAGTGGCCCAGGCCCAGGTGCAGGCCGACGACTTGCTAGGTTCCGTGGCCACGGCGCAGGGGTTGCGCTACGCCGACACCAAAGGCGAGGTGCTGGCCGCAGTAATCCAGGTACTTTTGCAACGGGGCGACATAGCCGGGCCGCAGTGGCTGAGGTTCTTGTTGCAAAAGGGCGGATTTACATGCTAAGCCCTTCGGCAGCGCATTATCAAAAAGGTCGGGCCTAAAGTGT
>NZ_BAAGXF010000039.1:0-3191 GCF_054779975.1 Hymenobacter arcticus | reverse complement strand
TTTACTAGCTGGTTTTTCTGCTTCCATGACAAGGGAAAGTTACTTTCGCCGTGTCCATTTTTACCCGACCACCTCACAGCCAGTTCTCGCCGCTGCCCATGCGCTCTATCGGAATCAGCCGGTCGTGGTCGGCTATCACAGTAAGCCGGCGCCAGTCCAAGCGGTGCGGGTAGCCAGCGTGGCTAAGCTGCAAGTCATTAGCCCACTCAGTCATATCCTTGGCAATCATACTCATACTTGAGTCAATGACCTCCATCACGTCCAAGGTGTTGAGTTGCCGTTTCAAGTCGTCCACGTTGCGCTGCTCACGCACAAGGCGCTCGTTCAAACGGGCCATATCTGGCAAGTCGCCTAATTGCTCTAAGTAGCCCTCTATCTTACCGGCCAGCTTCAAGGCTTTATCGTCGCGGTCGGTAGCTTGGCTACTGGTTTGCTGCGCACGCCGCAGCCCCCGCACTAGGCCATCGGCTCGCTGTACCTGCTCGCGCAGGGCCGCAAGCTGCTGCTGCTGGCCAGTGAGGTACTGCTGTAGCTGAGGCCGCTGCTGCTGCATGCCGCTTAGTTCGGCCTGCATGCGGGCCAGCGACCCGTTGAGCATGGCTACGCTTGGAGGAGCATCCTCGCCCAAAGGCTGCGTACATAGTGGGCACGCGCTAATATGCCCTTGCTCATCATGGTCAAAGAGCCGCACTACGCTTAAGCGGTCGGCATGCTCCCGCACGGCGGCCGTGTAGCCTTCGGCCGTGCGTAGATGCGCAGCAGTTTGAGCAATTTCTAGGTCCAGCGTCTGGTAGGCTTGGTTGAGGTCACGGTAACGCGCGCGCGCCTGCTCCAAGGCATTATCCACCGGCACCACGGTGGCGTCGCTTGTAACTACCCAGCCCGACAAGGTTGTGAGGGCCGGCAGCAGCAAGTTGTCGGGTATCTGCTCTTGCAGCATGCCTAGGTTACGCGCCTGCTCGACCAATGCGCGCGCGTTCGCTGTGCGCTGATTAATCACCTGCTGTGCTTGCTGATGCAACTGCTGCACCTCGCGCAGGGCCTGCTGGCCTTTACGCATGTCTGCGCCCAGCTTCATCCGGTTATCCTGAATCGCCCCCAGAAAGTAGGGCATCGTTTCGCGGATGTGGCGCTGAATCACTGGGTCACTTTGCCGCCAAAAAAGCTGTGCCGGATTCGCAATTAGGCTCTGGTTTTGAAATAGGTAGTACTTAGTGTGGTCAAGTGTAGCTTGAAAAACCTCCTGGCCTGAGCTAGCCACGCCCAGCGTCTCGTTGGGCGCAATACCCAGCAGGCTCGACAAATGGGCGGTAATGGTAGCGTCATTGGTATTAAAATACAATTCTTCGAGCGCGGGCAACGTCACGTCCGCCCCAATGGCAATGTAGCCTTGGCTCTGCTGCACGGCATGGCCAGCCGGCGGTGACTTGGCAATAAATACCTGCGTGGCACCCACCTGCAATAGTACCGCATACCAGCTCACCACATCGCGGTTTACTCCCTCAAACAGGGTGAAGTCACGCCGCCCCAGGCAGAAATCCAAAATATTGATAAGGGACGACTTACCCGTTTTAGATTCGCCTGTGATAATATTTACGGCTCCCAAACGAAACAGCAACACGCGCCGCTCACCTTGTTTATTATAGAGAATAATAGATTTTATCTGCATAAAGAGAATTATTGTAATTTAATACCCCACAAGGCCAGCATTGCAATTGGGTTGGCCACGCTAGCGAACCAACGGCCAATAAATTCGGCTTTTTTCACACATTGCGCTGTTTCTGAGCCTTTATCGACCTGTAGCGCGCCAAGTTTGCGCGCTCCTACCACAAGGGCACCTTGCTTATTTAGCGCTAGCACCTCGTGCCCGAGTGCGAAGAGCAATCCCTCGCGCGTAAGCTGCGCCATTTGCTGCACATGACTAGGCATTCGCACGCGTACTTGCTCATGCGTTTGTAGCCATGCATGCAGCTTCGTGGCGATAGTAGGAGGCAGTTGCTCGCGGATGTCTTTGTGCAACACGGTCGGCAGAGCCACAAAGGCTACAGGGTATCCAAGCCCCCGCCCTACCTCCTGCTCGTGCGCTTTTACGACTTGATGCAGCAGCAGGGCACAGAAAGCTGGATTAAGTAGGTTTGCCACCTCTATGGGACGCTGCGGCCAAGGCGCTAGCATATGAACTAAAGAAAATTAGGTAATAACTTCTGCAACTGCCTCTTGCAGTTGCGCTAAAAATTTCGGGTGCCAGTATACCGCTGGTGTATCCTGGTCGGCTAGCATATGGTAGCTGCCGCGCATCACGTAGTCGTCACCGAGAGGCATATTTTTTCGGATAGGGATTTTAGCGTTTTCCATCCATGTCAACACCCGCTTACCGAATTTGACGCAAGCAGCCTCTTGCTCTAGCTCGTCCACATCATCCAAATTGTCCTTGAGTTGCGTAACGCACAGGTGCCACTCTTTTTTCAGTTTGGTTTCGTATTCACCCAAATCGTAATCGATGATGAGTTTATCCTTAACCCACTTCGTGCGCTGTTCAAATGCCCGGTAGTAGTCATCTACTGCTATCTGCACCCGCTCTAAGCTCACTTTCAGGCAGTGTAGCTGGCGCACGAACATTCTACTTTGTTGTGACTCAAAGTAGCTCATATTCAGTACACCCGCCGTGTAGTCTAGTGGTAAACTGTCCCGCTGAAACCGGCTCACCAAATCAGCGATGCGAATTTGTAACTCAGGCCAGGAAATTTGCTGGTGTGATTTAGTGACTAAGTGTTCCACTACCTTATCGAACCACCAGCTTTGCAGGCGCTCGTAAAAGGCCTCCTCGTGCTCTGGTAGCACACTGTAGCACAACTCGTTTTTGATGAGCTTAGGCAAATCCTGTATATGTGGCGAGCTGTCGCACACAGTAACAGCGCTTATTAAATCGGCTCGCTGTGCGGGTGTAAGCCCTATAAAAGTTCGGATTTCTAGTTGCCTGTTCTCATCCTTGCTTTTTGACTCAGCTGCCGTTTCCAATAGCAACTGAATAGCCTTAGTTTCATTTCGGCCCTTGCCCTCGCGTAACAAAGCAGGAAGTGAGTCATCGGGCGCCTTGGCCGTGGTAATAAGTGCCAACTTAGAGGCTATCCAAATAGGGATTAATTTGGGGTATGGCTACTACTCAAGAGTTCATCATTTCCGATACGTTA
>NZ_BAAGXF010000038.1:0-3267 GCF_054779975.1 Hymenobacter arcticus | reverse complement strand
AGTAAACGTTCTTTGACGTAAGGGAAAACAAGAAAGAGAAGTAAAAAGCGGGCTGTTATTCACAGAATAGCAGCACTTTACTCTTCCTTTTAGGGAGAGAAAGCGCAAGTGAGAAGTAAGTAAGAGCACACGGGGGATGCCTAGGGTCTCAGAGGCGAGGAAGGACGCGATAAGCTGCGATAAGCTGGGGGGAGGGGCACATACCCGTTATATCCCCAGATTTCCGAATGGGGCAACCCCGCGAGTTGAAGACTCGTGACCACTCTTTTATTAGATTGGGGCAAACGCAGGGAACTGAAACATCTAAGTACCTGCAGGAAAAGAAAATAACAATGATTCCCCAAGTAGTGGCGAGCGAACGGGGAGGAGCCCAAACCACGGCGGTTACGGCCGCTGTGGGGTTGTAGGACTGCGACATCTGATTAAATCGAGTTAACTGAAGTGTGTGGGAAAACACGCCAGAGACGGTGAGAGCCCGGTAGGTGACAATTCTGATTTACGGTAGCAGTATCCTGAGTAGGGCGGGGCCGGAGAAACCCCGTCTGAATCGAGCGGCACCATCCGCTAAGGCTACATACTCCTGAGACACCGATAGTGAACCAGTACCGTGAGGGAAAGGTGAAAAGAACCGCGGATAGCGGAGTGAAAAGAACCTGAAACCGTGTGCTTACAAGCAGTTAGAGGGAGTGAGTCTCCTGATAGCGTGCCTTTTGCATAATGAGCCTACGAGTTACTCCTCACTGGCAAGGTTAAGTGCTTGAAGGCACGAAGCCGCAGCGAAAGCGAGTCTGAATAGGGCGCGTAGTCAGTGGGGGTAGACGCGAAACCTAGTGAGCTACCCTTGAGCAGGATGAAGGAGCGGTAACACGCTGTGGAGGTCCGAACCAGTTTCCGTTGAAAAGGATTTGGATGACTTGAGGGTAGGGGTGAAAGGCCAATCAAACTAGGAAATAGCTCGTACTCCCCGAAATGTATTGAGGTACAGCGTCGTGGTTAGGTGCTGTGGAGGTAGAGCTACCAATAGGACTAGGGGGTGTCAGAGCCTACCGAATCCTGATGAACTCCGAATGCCACAGCATTCATACACGGCAGTGAGGCCTGGGGTGCTAAGGTCCCCGGCCGAGAGGGAAAGAACCCAGACCCGCCGCTAAGGTCCCTAAGTTCTAGCTAAGTTGAACAAAGGAGGTCCAGTTGCTTTGACAGCCAGGAGGTTGGCTTGGAAGCAGCCATTCCTTTAAAGAGTGCGTAACAGCTCACTGGTCGAGCGACCGGGCATCGATAATACGCGGGCATCAAGCTAGGCACCGAAGCGCGGGATTTGCATGAATTTGCAAGTGGTAGGGGAGCATTCTGGTTGCGGAGAAGCCGTCCTGTCAGGGCATGGTGGAGCGTCCAGAAAAGCACATGTAGGCATGAGTAACGATAAAATAGGTGCGAAACCTATTCGCCGATAGACTAAGGTTTCCAATTCAACGCTAATCGGAATTGGGTTAGGCGGGACCTAAGGGATAGCCGAGAGGTGTACCCGATGGCAAGCCAGTTGATATTCTGGCCCCCGGATGTAGAAGTGATGCAGGGACGCAGGAATGAAAGTACCGCGAGCGGACGGAAGTGCTCGTTAAAGCCCGTACCTATTGGCGGAGTAGTTAAGTACGCTCTGTTAGGGGAAAGGTGATAGTACTGCACGGCTTTCGGGCCACGCAGATAGTGTACCTAAGGACTGCCAAGAAAAGCTGCTAAACGTTGTATCTACAATCGGCCCGTACCGCAAACCGACACAGGTAGTCAAGGAGAGTATCCTGAGGCGCTCGAGTGAATCACGGCCAAGGAACTCGGCAAAATGGTCCTGTAACTTCGGGAGAAGGGACGCTTCCTCTGCGCAAGCAGAGAAGCCGCAGTGAAAAGACCCAAGCGACTGTTTAACAAAAACACATGGCTTTGCTAACGCGTAAGCGGACGTATAAGGCCTGACACCTGCCCGGTGCTGGAAGGTTAAGAGGGGAGCTTAGTCGCAAGGCGAAGGCTTGAATCGAAGCCCCAGTAAACGGCGGCCGTAACTATAACGGTCCTAAGGTAGCGAAATTCCTTGTCGGGTAAGTTCCGACCTGCACGAATGGTGTAACGATTTGGGTGCTGTCTCAGCCGTGAGCTCGGTGAAATTGTAGTCTCGGTGAAGATGCCGAGTACCCGCCACGGGACGGAAAGACCCCGTGCACCTTTACTATAGGTTGCCATTGGTGATGGGTTCAGTATGTGTAGCATAGGCGGGAGGCGTCGAAGCGGGGGCGCTAGCTCTCGTGGAGCCAACGTTGAAATACCGCCCTTACTGTGCCTGTTGCCTAACTCCACCTTTGGTGGAGAACAGTGGCTGCTGGGTAGTTTGACTGGGGTGGTCGCCTCCAAAAGAGTATCGGAGGCTTTCAAAGGTCCACTCAGTACGCTTGGTAACCGTACGTAGAGCGCAATAGTAGAAGTGGGCTTGACTGTGAGACTGACTAGTCGAGCAGGGTCGAAAGACGGATATAGTGATCCGGTGGTTCCGCATGGAAGGGCCATCGCTCAAAGGATAAAAGGTACGCCGGGGATAACAGGCTGATCTCCCCCAAGAGCTCATATCGACGGGGAGGTTTGGCACCTCGATGTCGGCTCGTCACGTCCTGGGGCTGGAGAAGGTCCCAAGGGTTCGGCTGTTCGCCGATTAAAGTGGCACGCGAGCTGGGTTCAGAACGTCGTGAGACAGTTCGGTCCCTATCTGTGGTGGGCGTTGGATGATTGAGAGGACCTGACTTTAGTACGAGAGGACCGAGTTGGACTAGCCGCTGGTGCGCCGGTTGTTCCGCCAGGAGCAGCGCCGGGTAGCTACGCTGGGAGCAGATAAGCGCTGAAAGCATCTAAGTGCGAAACTCACCTCAAGATGAGTCATCCCAATGAAAGGTTCGTGGTAGACTACCACGTGAATAGGCGGCAGGTGTAAAGTTGGAAACAACATAGCTGAGCCGTACTAAGGAACCGAGGGCTTACGCTTGACCCGATTAGGTGACTGCGTCACCCTTTCTACTTCTTTTTCTTTTCCCTTATGTCAACGGTTTTGTCGCTGCTCATTGAACACGAGTAGCAACGCCAGCAATGGTGGCTTTAGCCCGGGTGTTCACCTCTTCCCATTCCGAACAGAGTCGTTAAGCCCCGGTGCGCCTATGGTACTGCCTTCACCGGTGGGAGAGTCGGTCGCCGCCAACTTTACACGTGAGCCCTCCTGTTTCGCTTTCA
>NZ_BAAGXF010000037.1:0-5505 GCF_054779975.1 Hymenobacter arcticus | reverse complement strand
AACTACCTCGCCATGCTCCATTTTGCCTGCGCTCGAATCACTTGGTATAATTGCCTATTTGGATAGCCTCTTAGTATCACCAGGCTGCCACTCTCCATTCTTCAAGCGCACAGCCCAAATGTAAAGCGTGTGCCACAGGGCTGGGCTAGAGGCAGTTAAATTAGCTTGTCCTTTTACTTCTAGCTGATGCTTAAGCTGCATCAACATTACATCATTATTGTGTTCTATCACAACGTCGTCTAGTCCCTCAATAACCAACTTTGCCTCTGGGCGTCGCTCACGCAACAGTGCATAAAGCGCATACTGCGCTTGATACAAATACCCTAAGAATGGAGCCCCAGCCGAAAAATCCTTCTTTTTCACAAATTGATATAAACTACCTAAACCTACACTTAACCATTTGACCCAAAACTTGCTGCAATGTATAAGCTTTAATCGTAATTACATACTTACGAACTAGCTCTTTTACCTTGCAGGGATTTGGAAGTAACCTGCCAACTGCGCCTGGGCCAGCTCACCAAGAGCGGCCAGGCCCAAATTCAGCTTACCTACTACTGGGACGGCCAGCGCCTGCGGGTGGGCGCCGGGGAGAAGTGCCTGCCCAAGCACTGGGACGCCAAGCGCCAGCGCGTTAAAAACAAGCCCTGCACCGCGCCGCCCAGGGCGCGCCCCTAAGTAAAGACCAACTGCGCGCCGGCATTGCCCAGCACGTGGCCGCGCTCGTGGCCGCCCGCACTGGCCAGGCCCCGTTGCCCCCGCCGCCCAAGATTATCCTCACCTTTCTCGACTACTTCGACCAGTGGATTGCCGAGGAGGAGCAAAAGGTATCGGTGCGCACCGGGCGCCTGCTCTCGCCCGACACCATCTGAACCCACCGGGCCGTGCGCAAGGAGCTGGCCGCCTTCGCTACTCATCGCCGCCAGCCCCTCAGCTTCGAGGGGCTTACCAAGGCCTTCTACGACGGGCTGCGCAACTACATGCTGGGCGTAGCCGGCCGCAGCCCGCGCACCTTCAACACCTACGTCAAGCGCCTGCGCTCCTTCCTGTTCTGGGCCGAGGGCCAGGACTTGCCCGTGCCGCCCCGGTTTCGCAAAACCCTGCGCCTTGCCCCCAGCTACGTGGGCATCGACGCGCTAACCCAGGCCGAGCTGCTGCGCGTGGCCGCCCTCGACTTCGCTTCGCCCGCCGTGCTCACCTACCTGTCCGGTATCTTCCCCGAGCCGCCCGCCCGTGAAGGCCGGGGCGCTTACCACCGCCGACCACGTGCAGCGCGCCGAGTAGACGCGCGACGTGTTTCTGCTCTGCGCCTACACCAGCCTGCGCCACGGCGACGCCCAGGAGCTGGGCTGGCAGCACGTCTTCCCCGAGCAGCGCCTGCTTAAGAAGCTGCTCCACAAAACCACCATCACGGGCCTCATCCCCTACCTCTACGACGACGTGTTCCGGCCGGTAGCGTTGCTTACCAAGTACGCGCCGCTGCAGCTGGCCACCTGCCTGCCTTTCGTGCGCGACCCGTGGTTATACCTGCCCCACGTGGCGCACCTCTCGGGGCGCACCCGCCTCAAGCTCGGCATGCACACCGGGCGCAAAACCTACGCCACGCTCAAGGTCTACCAGGGCGTGCCCAATTCGCTGGTGATGCTGGCCACCGGCCACCAGACGGAGAGCCAGTTCAACGTGTACCTGGGCATCAACCGTCAGGAGCTGCTCGACTCCTACCGCCAGACGGCCCGGCGCCTGCCTAAAGCGGCCTAAATCAGTAGCAAAAACAGTGGCAAACTAGTGTAAACGCTGACTGGAGCTGATTGGGGCTGGTTGTCAGAATCTTCGTTTATAGTATTCAGGGGGCAATTTTAGCCAGTCAGAAAAGTATAGGCACAAAAAAAGGCCGCGCCACCCGGCACGACCCTTTCCAAACCCGGACGCAGCGAGAATTCCCACCCAGCGCTGGTCCGTGGCTCCAACCCAGGGGCTAGTGCCGGAACAAAAGTTCGCGGTACTTCACCAGGGGCCAGTCCTCATCAGCCACAAGCAGTTCGAGCTTGTCGGCCGCGCGGCGAATTGCCGCGAATTTTTCCTTTACCTCGTCGCAGTACGCAATGGCACGCTCGCGGGCATCTTCAATCTTATTGGCCACCTTACGGGCTTCGGTCATGGCATCTACCGTCTTTTTGATGGTAGATACGTAGCGCGAGATGGATTTAATCATTTCCACCGTCACTTCGCTGTTCTCGTCATCGAGGCCGAGGTCGCGCAGGCCGCGCACGTTTTGCACGAGCTTGTTCTGATAAGCCAGCGCCGTGGGAATCACGTGGTTCACGGCCAGGTCGCCGAGCACGCGGCTCTCAATCTGAATCTTCTTGGTGTAGTCTTCCAGCAAGATTTCGTGGCGGGCATGCAGCTCTATCTGCGACAGGATGCCGTGGCGGGCAAACAGCTCGGCGGCATCTTCGCGCACCATGGCGTCGAGGGCCAGCGGCGTGGTGGGCACGTTGGCCAGGCCGCGGCGGGCCGCCTCGTCTTTCCACTCGTCCGAGTAGCCATTGCCTTCAAAGCGAATGTCTTTGGAGGTGATAACGTAGCTGCGCAGCACATCCACAATGGCCACTTCCTTCTTTTTGCCCTGGGCAATCAGCTCGTCTACTTCTTGCTTGAAATCGATGAGCTGGTCGGCCACCATGGCGTTGAGGGCGGTCATGGCCGACGAGCAGTTGGCCGACGAGCCGACGGCGCGCAGCTCGAATTTATTGCCAGTGAAGGCAAACGGCGAGGTGCGGTTACGGTCGGTGTTGTCGAGCAGGATAGCCGGGATTTTATCAATACCCAGCTTCAGGTAAATGTTGTCGCCCTTGTCAAGCGGCAGCTTGGCGGTGCGCTCCAGCTCGTCGAGCACGCCGTCGAGCATCGAGCCTAAAAACACCGACATGATGGCGGGCGGCGCTTCGTTGGCCCCGAGGCGGTGGTCGTTGCTAGCCGAGGCAATGCTGGCGCGCAGCAAGTCGCCGTAGCGGTGCACGGCCTTCACCGTCGTGATGAAGAAAGCCAGGAATTGCAGGTTCTCCTTGGGGCGGCGGCCGGGGGCGAGCAGGTTCACGCCGGTATCGGTGCTCATTGCCCAGTTGTTGTGCTTACCCGAGCCGTTGACGCCGGCGTACGGCTTCTCGTGCAGCAGCACTTTGAAGTTGTGCTTCAGGGCCACGCGGTCCATCACATCCATCAGCAGCTGGTTGTGGTCGATGGCCAGGTTGGCGTCTTCGAAGGTGGGTGCGCACTCATACTGGTTGGGCGCTACCTCGTTGTGGCGGGTGCGCAGCGGAATGCCCAGCGCGTTGGCTTCTTCCTCGAAGTCAAACATGAAGGCGTGCACGCGGGGCGGAATCGAGCCGAAGTAATGGTCTTCCAGCTGCTGACCCTTGGCCGGGGCGTGGCCAAACAGGGTGCGGCCGGTCATCACGAGGTCGGGGCGGGCGTCGTACAGCGCCTTGTCTACCAGGAAGTATTCCTGCTCGATGCCGAGCGTGGTGTTCACGCGCTGCACGTCTTTATCGAAGTACTGGCACACGTCGAGGGCCGCCTTTTCGAGCACGGCCAACGACTTGAGCAACGGCGCTTTATAGTCGAGCGCCTCACCGGTGTAGGCCACAAAAATTGTGGGAATGCAGAGCGTTTTGGCCCCTGCCGTTTCAATGATGAAAGCGGGCGAGGTGGGGTCCCAGGCGGTGTAGCCACGGGCCTCAAACGTGTTGCGGATGCCGCCGTTGGGGAACGACGAGGCATCGGGCTCCTGCTGCACCAGCGCCGAGCCCTTGAAGTTTTCAATCGGCCGGCCGTCGGAGTTGAGGTCGAAGAAGGAGTCGTGCTTCTCGGCGGTGGCCCCGGTGAGGGGCTGAAACCAGTGGGTATAGTGAGTAGCTCCCTTAGCCATGGCCCAGGTTTTCATGGCCGAGGCTACGGCATCGGCCACGTTGCGCTCAACGGGCGTGCTGTGCTTGATGGCCGTTTGCAGCTTCTTGAAGTACTCACCGGGCATATTAGCCCGCATCGCTTCCAGGTTAAACACATTTTGGCCGAACGAGTCAGAGCGGCGGCTAGCGAAAGGCTTTACCGTCAGCGCCTGACGGTGGTCAACGAGTTCGAGAGCTTTAAAGCGAAGAATGGCCATACTGGCAAGCAGAAAATGGAATAGGAAAGAAACTCCTACAAAGGTAGGGAGAAAATATATTTTATAGGAAACTGCTACCGAAAAGAGGGTGATTTTGGGAAAAATCTACCTATTTGGCCGGTTACCACCTTCTTATGAACACCTTTTTACTACTAACAGCTATAAAAAGAGACAACCCAGCTTCAACCACTAATATGGACACATTGCCTTAACACCACTTTTTTCCACCTTAACTACTCCTTTATCTCTAGCCGAAGGTAACCAAAAGTGTTGAGATGACTTTAGAACATGTTTTATAGTAGCTTTAATTTTCTTACTTATTACATTAACCAGGATTATAAAATTTAATAAATCAGACAACTTAGACTTGTTAATATGCTACGTACCATTGCTTTTACCAGAAACACTCATTCCAATATTTACTATCCTTTTTAAGGTAGTCTTGTCTTTCTGCTCTTTTTATTCCCCCTTCTGCACTCAAAATAATAGCCATTATCGATAAAACTTCTAGGTTTTCCCATAGGACGGGTCTTGCCTGACGGTTGCGCTATCGCTGCATTTACCTCGTTTTTTCTTCTAAAAAACTTGTTTATCCTACTGCTGAAAACCATGAGAAAAACGATATTTTCTACACTCCTGACCTGGGGGGCCGCGCTAGCAATGGCCCAAACCGACTCTACCGACACCGGGAAGCTGAGCATTTCGGGCTACATCGACTCTTATTACCTCACGGCTTTCAACCGGCCAAAATCGGGCAACCTGTTGGGCGTGTACCAGCTGGGGGGCCGGGCTTTTGACCGGCTGCCCAACTAGTTTGCGCGGGGCCTGGTCCAAACCAAGTTTTCCTATTCCAACCGTGAGTCGAACGTGGTGGTGGACCTCACGTTTGAGCCGAATGCGGAGCTGGGCAACTTTGGCAACACCACCGGGGCCTTTAATTCCTACTGGCTCACAAATACCTATTAATCAGCACTCTATGGCACGTTGGCGGCCATTAAGCAGGCCTACTTTACGTACCGGGCCACGCCGAAACTGAGCTTTACGGTGGGGCAGTTTGGCACCCATATCGGTTACGCGGTAATTGACGCGCCGCTCAACTACAATTACTCGCTTTCCAACCTTTTTAATAACGGCCCTTTCTACCACCTGGGCCTGAAGGTGGGTTACAGCTTCAACGACCGCGCCGCGCTGATGCTGGGCGTGGCCAACAACTGGGACAACCTCACGGATGACAACACGCAGAAGTCGCTCATCAGCTAGTTTATGTTTAGAGGGTGTTAGGAATTGGGGCTAACCCAAAAGAAAACGAGCCAGTAAGCAGCGAGCGGAGTTCCTAGGCTCCG
>NZ_BAAGXF010000036.1:0-9585 GCF_054779975.1 Hymenobacter arcticus | reverse complement strand
AAACTACCTCGCCATGCTCCATTTTGCCTGCGCTCGAATCACTTGGTATAATTGCCTATTTGGATAGCCTCTTAGTTGCCTAAATCGTAATCCGAATCTGGCCCCACAAATGTGAAAAGACCCGGCCGCACTAAATGCAACCGGGTCTTTGGCTTAAATAGCGCTAAAGCAGCGGACTACTTAATCTTGGTCTTTTTGCGGTTAGACTTGATTTTAGCATCGGCCGGTACTACTACCGTAGGCGTGCTGGGGTTAGCCGTCGTGGTGGTCGACTCCACAGTAGTTGCGGCTGGTGCAGTTTGCATCGGCTCGGCGGTCGTGGTTGTTGTGGTGGCCGGCGTCGTGGTGGTCTGACGGGTCGTGGTCGTCGTGGTGCCGGTTTGGGCGTTAGCCGAGTAGGCACCGGCGGTCAACATGGCGGCGAGGATGAGCAGCTTTTTCATAAGAATACGTACTTTTTGGTGTGAAAGAGAGCGAAGCTGGCACTACACCAGCCATTGCGGCAAGCCGCGGTGCCTCTAACGAAGCCTGCTTTAGAAAAGTTGTATTCGCATCATTAATAGTGTTGCAACCCACCTCATGGAGGTTGCGATTATCCAATCAACTCCTCACGAAATCGGCACTTTGCGCAGGATGGCCTCAATGAGGTCGTGCGTGCGGATGCCGTCGGCCTCAGCCTCATAAGTCATTAATATTCGGTGATTTAGCACGTCCTCGGCTACGTCTTTGATGTCTTCGGGCAGCACGTAGTCGCGGCCATCAAGGTAAGCCACGGCGCGGGCGGCGCGGTGCAGGGCAATGCTGGCGCGCGGGCTGGCCCCAAACTGCACCGACTGCGCAAACTCGGGCAGGTCGTAGTCGGCCGGGCGGCGCGTGGCAAACACCAGCTCGATGAGGTACTTCTCCAGCGTATCCGAAATCTGCACCTGATTTATCTGGTCACGGATGCCGAAAATGTCTTCCTTCGTGAGCACGGGCTGCACATCACCCTGAAAACCCATGTTGGCCATACGGCGCATCACCTCCAGCTCGTCGGCCTTTTTGAGGTAATCGACGTGCACTTTCAGCATGAAGCGGTCGACCTGCGCCTCGGGCAGCGGGTAGGTACCTTCCTGCTCCACCGGGTTTTGGGTGGCCAGCACCAGGAAGGGCCGGTCGAGCAAATAGGTCTGGTCGCCGATGGTGACCTGGTTTTCCTGCATGGCTTCGAGCAGGGCGCTCTGCACCTTGGCGGGCGAACGGTTAATTTCGTCGGCCAGCACCAGATTGGCGAAAATGGGCCCCTTTTTGACCTCGAATACCGACTGGTTTTGGTTGTAAATCATGGTGCCCACGAGGTCAGAGGGCAGCAGGTCGGGCGTAAATTGCACCCGCTGGAAGTGCAGGTGCAATACTTTAGCTAAAGTGCTTACAGTTAGAGTTTTAGCTAAACCTGGTACGCCTTCGAGCAAGATGTGGCCGCCCGTGAATACGCCGATGAGCAGGCGGCTGACTAGGGCGTGCTGGCCCACCACCACTTTTTCCATTTCGGCAAAAGCCTGGCGAATGAGGGGGCGGTAGTCGGGGGCGGAAGTAGGCTGCATGGGGCAAAGTAACGGCCGATGGCAGCTTTGGCCGGTCGGGGCAACATGTAAGAAAGTCGCTTGTACTGCGTTGAGGGCCCGGTTGGGCACCCTGAAATAGCGCGGTTTTTGGCGATGTTCTCCCAACCCCGGCCGATAGTTTTCCGTTTGGACAAGCTTAGCCCGGTTTATTTGCTGAGCCATCCTGGCTCCGTATTCTTTTTATCTGCCTGTGACCATCTATCTACGCCGCCTGCTGTACGTTGTCCTTGGATTAATCGCGCTGGTACTTGTGCTGGTGGTGGGGGTCGTGGTGTTTTTGCAGTTTCCGGCGGGGCAGGATTTCGTGGCGCGGCGGGCCGAAGGCTACCTGCGCGACAAGCTTAAAACCGAGGTGCGCCTGGGTACGTTTCGGACGGATTTTCGGCACGCCATCAATTTCGACGATGTGTATCTGGCCGACCAGCAGCGCGATACGCTACTGAGCGTGGGCCACTTAGGCGTGAGCGTTGACATTTTCGCGTTGCTGAAAAAGCAAGTCAACATCAAGGATGTAGAGCTGGAAAACGGCCGCGTACGCCTGACGCGCACCGAGCCCGACAGCGTTAATAACTACGACTTCATCATCAAGGCCTTTACCGACCCCACGGCACCGGTTGACACCACTAGCTCGGGGCTGAAATACGATATTGGCAAAGTACACCTGAGCAATATCCTGTTCACGCAGAACGACCAGATAGCTGGCTCCGACCTGCGCGCCAAGCTCGGCGACCTACTTGTGAACATGGATGAGGTAGATGTGGATAACTCTGTGTATAAAGTAGATAACGCGGCCTTGCGCCACGCCTTCATCCGCATGGAGCAAACCAAAACCGCGCCTGAGCTGGACGATAAGAAGCCCGAGAAGCCGCTGGATTTGACGTTTGGGCTGAATAAAGCCATGCTGGAAGACGTAGGCTTCGTGTACAAGAACGCGCCGGCGGCGCAGTTCATCAACGCCAAAATTGGCTTGGCCGACGTTACGGCGAAGAATATTGACTTGGCCAAGGAACGCATCGACCTTGACAAGCTCACGCTGAAAAACACGACGTTTGCCTACTCCCAGGACAAAAATGTGCCGGTGGAGCAGCGGGTTATCAATCCCGCCGAAGCGGTGCGCAAAGTGGACGAGGCCGCCGATAAGGCCAGCGCCACCCCGCTAAAATGGCGCGTAACCTTGGGCCAGTCGAACATCAGCCAGGTGGCGGTGAACTTCGATAACTTCAACGACCCCAAGTTGAAAAGCCGCTACCCGGCGCTGGATTACAGCCACCTGCACTTCACTGATTTAGTGTTGAATACACGGGATTTGGCCTTTACTGAGAACCTGACTACGGTGAAGATTGACAACCTGGCGGGCAAGGACCAGAGCGGTTTCGCCATTACCTCAGCGCGGGCCAACGTGGTGTACGACTCGGTGGAAATCAAGCTCGACAGCCTCGACTTGGTGACGCCGCATACGCGCCTCAAGCGCAGCCTTGGTCTGCGGTTTAAGAGCCTGGGCGCCATTGCCGACGACCTGCCCAATCTGGGTCTCAGCGGCGACTTGCGCAACACGCGCCTGGGGTTCCGCGACATTCTGTACCTGGTGCCGAGCCTGGCCGGCACGCCGCCTTTTACTACCGGGCCTAATCAAAGCGTGCTGCTGAGCGGGCTGGTAAGCGGCCGACTGGGCGACCTGCTGGTGCGCAACTTCGACTTTGTGGGGCTGCGCAATACTAACATGCAGGCGCGCCGGGCGCACATCGTGGGCTTGCCTAATGTGGATGGCCGGTTGTACGTGGACCTTGATATTCAGAAATTTAGCAGCACGCGGGCCGACTTGTTGAGCGTGCTGCCCAAGGGCACGGTGCCGGACAACATCAGCATCCCGCCTAGTATCTCGCTGAGCGGCACCTTTAAAGGGCGGCCGACCACGCTGGCGTTCGATACCAATCTCAAGCTGCGCTCGACGTATGGCAACGTAGCCTTTAATGGTAAGCTGGGCGCTAAGCAGGCCAATGGGCAGCAGCCGCTGGTAGGCACTTTTGCGGTGCAAAACTTTGATGCGGGCAAGCTGCTGAAAGACCCCACTATTGGTACCATCACGGGCACGGGACGCATCAATGCTACCGGTAACTTGCAGGACCCCAACACGTTGGTGGGCAAGCTGACGGCCAATGTCCAGAGCGCCCGCTACAACGGCTACACCTACCACGGCGTGGCCACTACGGTGGATATCGACCGGGGCAAGTACAACATCGCGGCCAGCAGCCACTCCGACCCCAATCTCGACCTTGACCTGAAAGCGGTGGTGAACTTGCGCGACGCCAAGAACCCTAGCTACGAAGTGACGTCGCTGAACCTGCGCGGGGCCAACCTCACGGCGCTGGGCTTTTATACTGGCGGCGACCTGCGCGTGCAGGGCGACCTGAAAGCCAACCTGCGCGGCTCTAGCCTGAATACGATTAACGGCACGTTTAGCGGCGACCGCATTGTGATTACGAAGGACAAGCAGCGCATTCCGCTCGATTCAGTGCAGGGTCGTATCGTGCAAACGGCCACCCGTACGGCGGTTGATTTCAACTCGAATGTGGCGGCCGTAAACCTCGATGGCAACGTGCACTTGGGCGATTTGGCTACTGAGTTGCAGCGGCACATCAACCGCTACTTCCACTTGGCGGGCGTGACGCCGTTTCGCAATGAGACGGGTAATCAGCAATTTACCTACTCGCTGCGCGTAAAGAACACCCGCATCCTGCGCCAGTTTGTGCCTGACCTGAAGCGGCTCTCGCCCTTTGTGTTGGCCGGCGACTACAACCGCGCCGCCGCCCGCCTCACGGCCAAAAGCGACATCCGTTTTATCCGCTACCAGAACTATCGGCTCGATTCGCTGACGCTGCGGGTTGACTCGGACCCCCGCAAGCTTGACTACGCGTTGCGGCTGGCCCGCGCCCGGCAAGACAGCAGCTTCTCGCTGCGCCGGCCCAGCTTTGTGGGCAATGTGGCTGATAACAAGGTAAATACCCGCGTGGCTATTTTGGGCGATAGCAGCAGCCGCGAGCGGCTGGCTCTGGCCGGCGCGCTGCAGGTGCTGGCGCAACGTGGCGGCGATGCCTACCAATTTGCCTTCGCCAACGACCAGATTATCAACTACGATACCTGGACGGCGGGTGCCAACAACTACGTGCGCTACAACGCCGACGGCACCGTGGTGGCCAACAACCTGCGCCTCACCAACGGCACGTCGGCCCTGGTGGTACAGAGCCAGAATCCGGCCGTGAACACCTCACCGCTGGCCGTGCGCTTCGAGCAATTTCAGCTGGCGATTTTGAGCAAAGCCATCGGCCAGCCCGACTCTACGCTGGGCGGCACCCTCAACGGCGAGGCCGTGGCCCGCAACCTAGGCACCAAGAAGCAGGCCTTCACGGCTAACTTGACCATCAAGGACTTGCTCTATAGCAAAACGGTGCTGGGCGACCTGAGCCTGCAAGCCAACAACCCGGTGGCCGACCGCTACGATGTGAACGCCCGCCTCACCGGCGGGGGCGGCAACGACGTGACGCTGCGCGGGGCCTACCGCACCGTGGGCTCCACGCCGCTCGACTTTGTGCTCGACGTGGGCCGGCTGAACGTGAAAACCGCCGAGCCCTTCTCGGCCGGGCAGATAAGCCAAGCCACGGGCTTCCTGAGCGGCAAGCTCGACATTGCGGGCACCACCAGCGCGCCGCAGGTGCGCGGCCAGCTCACTACCTCACCCGATGCCAGCTTTGTGGTGCCGCAGCTAGGGTCGCCGTTCCGGTTGGTGAGCCAGCCCGTCACGTTTGATGAGAAGGGCATTGCTTTCAACAACTTTACGGTGCTGGATTCGGCCGGCAACAAGGCGGTGGCTAATGGCTACCTTCTGACTAAGAACCTGATTGACTACAACTTAGACCTGCGCGTAACGACCAATAAGTTCTTGGCCGTGAAGAGCAGGCGCACCCAGGACAACACGCTTTACTACGGCCGCCTAGTGGTCGATTCGGATACGCGCCTCACGGGGCCGCTCACACTCATCAAAATTGACACCCGCGCTACGGTGGTCAAGGGCTCAGACCTGACGGTGGAAAACCCCGCCGCCGACCCCAGCGTGGTGGCCCGCGAAGGCATTGTGCAGTTTGTCGATTTGAAGATGCGACCCAAGCCACACTTGGTAGTCCTCACCGACCCCGACTCGGTAAATAGCACGGCGGTGGGCTACGACATCACGGCCCAGATTACCATTACCGACGACACGCCTTTCACCTTCGTGGTGGACCCGGTGAGCGGCGATAACCTGCGCGTGCGGGCCGCCGGCACCCTCACTACTACCCTTGACCCGAGCGGCAACCTTACCCTGAACGGCCGCCTCGACGTGCGCCGGGGCAAGTACAAGCTCTCGCTCTACGGCTTGGTGACGCGCGAATTCATCATTGCCCGCGGCTCATCCATCGCCTGGACTGGCGACCCCTACAACGCTGACCTTAACCTGACGGCTGTTTATAAAATAAAAACGGCCCCGGCCGAACTGCTCGCTAGCCAGGGCAGCGACAGCCAGTACGCCAACACGGTAGCACGCAACGCCTTGCCTTTTAGCGTACTCATTAAGGTTACCGACCAGCTTAGTAAGCCTACTATCGGTTTCGACATTACATTGCCGGAGGACCAGCGTGGGGCGCTGGGCGGCGAGGTAGAGGCCCGGCTAGCCCAGCTGCGCCAGCCCACCAATACGTCGGAGCAAAGCAAGCAGGTGTTTTCGCTGCTCGTGCTAGGGCGGTTTGTGCAGCAGAATCCGTTTGCAACCACGGCTGGCGAAGGCATTGTGGCCAGCCAATTGCGCGGCTCAGTGAGCCAGGTGCTCACCGACCAGCTCCAGAACCTGACTGGCAAGTACCTGGCCGGCCTGGGCATTGACCTGGGCGTGACCAACCAGGCCGATTACAGCACCGGCTCGGCCCAAAGCCGCACCGACCTGAACGTGGCCGTGCGCCGCCAGCTACTCAACAACCGCCTCACCGTGCGCCTGGGTACCGACGTGCCCCTTAGCGGCGGCACCGCCGGCAACCAGGCCAGCCAGGGCAACGCCAGCAACTTTGCCGGCGATGTGAGCCTGGAATACACGGTGCTACGCGATGGCCGCCTGCGCCTGCGCGCCTTCCGCCAGAATGCCTACGAGGACATCGATGGCAACATTGTGCGCACCGGGGCGTCGCTGGTGTTCCAGCGCGACTACAACAACCTGCAAGACCTGTTTGCCAAAATGGCGCCCGAAGTGAAGCGCGACCTGCGCGACTCGCGCAAGCAGGACAAAAAGGATACCGAGGAGCGCAAGCGCCGTGAGCAGTTGCAAGCCGACTCGGCCGCCGCCGTGAACGCCCCCAGCACCGCCCGCCGCGACACCACCCGCCGCCCGGCCACCAGTCAGTAAGCTAGCATGAAGCGTATCTATTTGAACAACAACTCTTTTCTTATTTCCCAGCGGGCTGCGGCCGGCCGACTGGCTAGCCGCTGGGCGGGCGGGCTGGGCCTGTTGCTACTGGCCTCGTGCTCGGGCCTGAAGTACATTCCGGAGGGCCAGAAGCTCTACACGGGCAGCAAGGTGACCATCGACACGCCCACCAAGCTGCGCAACCAGGCCGCCCTGCAAACTGAGCTGGTAACCGTGGTGCGCCCTAAGCCCAACGCCGCCATTCTGGGCCAACGGCCCAAGCTGTATTTCTGGCACTTGGGCGTGGGCAAGGAGAAGGGCCTGGGCCACTTCTTGGCCGGCAAGCTGGGCGAGGCGCCGGTGCTGCTGAGCCAGGTGCAGGCCAAGCAAACCCGCACCCTGATGACCAACCGCCTTCAAAACCGAGGCTACTTCCACGCCTCGGTGAGTAGCAAGGTGGAGGAGCAGGAGAAAACGGCCCAAGTTGACTACACGGCCCACCCCGGCCAGCAGTACCTCATTCAGGATATCCGCTTTCCGCAGGGCGACTCACTGATTACCAAGGCTATCCGCAATACGCAGGCGGCTACTTTGCTGAAAGCAGGCGACCCTTACGACCTCGATGTATTTACCAACGAGCGGGTACGCATCGACTTGGCGCTTAAGAACGAAGGGTTTTACTACTTCAACCCCAACTACTTACTCTTTCAGGTCGATACCACGCTCAATGGCAAGGCCAATATTTACTACAAGTTGGAGGGCGAAACGCCGGCCCGCGCCAAGCAGCCCTACTGGCTCAAAACGGTGAGCCTCAACACCAACTACGTCCTCACCGACACCACCGAGCGCAGCCCCGTTCGCTTCGAAAAATACCTGTATTATCCCGATGAGAGCGTGTTTCGGGCGCGGGCCATCACGCGCACCGTGTTTCTGTACCCCGATAGCCTGTTTCGGCAGCGCCGCCGCGACCAGACCTTGAGCCGCCTCATGAGCCTGGGCACGTTTCGCTTCGTCGAAATCAAGTTTCGGCCCTCGGCTGCCGGCGACTCGGCCGGCCGCGCCCGCCTCGATTCGGATATCCTGATGACGCAGCTCAAGAAGAAAAGCCTGCGGGCCGAACTGCAATTGGTGAGCAAAAGCAACGGCTTTACCGGGCCGGGCCTCACCATTCAGTACCGCAACCGCTCAGCGTTGCGCGGGGCCGAGCAGTTGCTCATCAACGCCGTGGCATCGACCGAAACCTCGACCCGCGCCCCGGCCGGCGCCGAAAGCCGCAGCAATACAGGCCTCATATCCAATGAGTTTGGCTTGAATGCCCAGCTCATTGTGCCGCGCATCATTGCGCCTAAGCTACCTTTTCTGAACCCGAACCTGGTTAACTCTGACTTCCAGCCGCGCACCAACTTTGGGGCGGGTATCCGTTATGTGTCGCGCTCCGGCTACTTCGCAACCACCAGCTACAACCTCAATTACGGCTACAGTTGGAAAACCAAAATCACGAATGAGCAGGAGCTGAAGCTGATAGACGTGTCGTACAACGCCGTTTCGACCCAGCCGGTATTTGACTCACTACTCCAGGCGCGGCCGTTTTTGCAGCAGGCCTACCGCTCGCAATTCATCCTGGGTAGCTCCTACCGCTACACCTACAACGAGCAGGTGCTGGAAAACCGCCGCCAGCAGATTTTCTTCCAAGGCATGGCCGAGGTGAGCGGCAACGTAGCCAACGCCATCAGCAGCGCCGTGGTGGGCGCCAAGTCGCCCACCGAGTACTATACCATTGCGGGCCAGCGCTTTGCGCAGTATGCCAAGTTTGACCTGGAGTTACGCGAGTACTACCGCATCAGCGACAACCCCACTTCGGGTAACCGCATTGTGGGCCGCTTGCAGATTGGGGTGGGCCTACCCTACGGCAACTCCAGCGGCGGCTCGCTGCCCTACCTGCGCCAGTACGGCATTGGCGGCCCCAACTCTATTCGGGCCTACGCGGCGCGCCAGATTGGGCCGGGCTCGTACAAGCCCACCACCACCGACCTGGCCAACAGCTTTAGCTACTACGACCAGGTGGGCGACCTGCGCCTGGAAGGCAATATCGAGTACCGCCAGGACTTGTTTCCCTACGTGAAGGGTGCCGTATTCTTGGACGCGGGCAATATCTGGCTCGTCAACAATGACCCGCAGCGGCCGGGCGGGCAGTTTCAGGCCAGCACGTTTCTGCAGCAGCTAGCCGTGGGCACGGGCGTGGGCCTGCGCATCGACGTGCAGTTCTTCGTCATTCGTTTCGACTACGCCATCCCGCTGCGCGCCAACTACGGCACGCCCGACGACAAAGCCGGGCGGTTGAACCTGGCCATCGGCTATCCGTTCTAGCATCTCCGGTCATTAGAAACTGGTTGAAAAGGGTTTGTCGCAGCAGCGACGGACCCTTTTTTTGTCTGTATGGGCGGGTGGCTGCCAGGGCTGAGTTTCATGTAAGCGTGGTACTTAGAGGCTATCCAAATAGGGATTAATTTGGGGTATGGCTACTACTCAAGAGTTCATCATTTCCGATACGTTATG
>NZ_BAAGXF010000035.1:0-9843 GCF_054779975.1 Hymenobacter arcticus | reverse complement strand
CTGGTGGAGCACCGCCAGTACATCACCACCCACGGCGAGGACATGCCCGAGGTGCGCAACTGGCAGTGGAAAGCGTAGCAGTTGGTTTGGTCCGTCGGCTTGCGCTGGTGGACCAAACCAACTGCCGAACTTAACCTGTCTCAGGAGCCCCTTTGCCACGCAACGCGCCCCTCGGTGGGCGGCAGCCAGACCATGTTGGTTTGGTGCTGCCGCCCACCGAGGGGCGCGTTATATGTCAGCTAATGAACGGCTTACAGCGCATTTAGCATCTTCACGATTTGGCGCTCGCGCTTGCCCAGCTTGGCTTGCAGGCGGCCTACTAGCTCGTGGCCTTTGCCTTCCACGTAGGTCAGGTCTTCGTCGGTGAGCTGCGAGTAGGCTTGCTGGAGCTTGCCTTTGAGCTGGTTCCAGTCGCCGCGCAGGTGCAGGCGGTGTTCGATACGCAGGTTGCGGAATTTGCGGCGGCGCGCGATACCCTTTTCGGAGTACAGCAGCACCCCGGCGAGGGCTCCTACGCCAGCGCCAGCGAGGGCGGTGAGCAGGACTTTGCCAGTCTTGTTTTTGGGCGTTTCGGACGTCATGAGGAGCGAGCTAAAAAGTGAGGGAGGCCGCCGCCGGCCAGCATAGGAGCTGGGTAGCGGGGGTGGGCAAAGGTTCCGCCGCCCGAGGCCGCGCAGCCCTGACCATCGTCAGGCTCGCCCCTTGATTTTCGTCATAGTTCGGCCAGGTCATTTGCGGGAACCTTGCGAAGGAAGAGTCGGAAAAGGAGCTGTTTAGCGCAGTTCACAGGTTCAAGTCTCCCTTTTTCCGGCCACCCGCAACCCCTTTTAATGGAGTATTACGTAACCCCCGTGGCCGAAGTAGCCGCTGCGCTAGGCACCTCGCCGGCCGGCCTCGATGCCGCCACGGCCGCCCAGCGCCTGGCCGATACCAAGCAAAAAGCCTGGTGGCAGCTGCTGCTCAGCCAGTTCACTGATGTGATGATTTTGGTATTGTTGGCGGCGGCTGGCATCTCGGTGGCGGTGGGCGAGGCGCAGTCGGCCTACGTTATCCTGGCTATTATTATGCTGAATGCGGCCCTCGGCTTCGGGCAGGAATACCGGGCCGATAGGGCCCTGGCGGCCTTGCAGCAGCTGGCCCCGCCGCAGGTGCTGCGCGGCGGCCAGTCCGTGGCCGTGCCGGCGGCCAGCCTGGTGCCCGGCGACGCGGTGCTGCTCGAAGCCGGCAACGTCATGCCGGCCGACGTGCGCTTCCTCGAAACCCACGCCCTCAAAGTAGATGAGTAGTCGCTGACCGGCGAGTCGGCCGACGTGGAGAAATTGAGCAGAATGCCCCTTGTTCATTGATTCCCGGCTCCTGGCTCCCGAAGGATTCCGCGCATTGAGCGGCGTGGGCCGGGGTGGGGTAGGGTATGAGGGCGAAAAGTAGCACCCCTTCACCTGACAAAAATCACCTTCCCAACCTGTCTATCGTCAGGAACTAGGCTGCGCGTGGCCCACATCTTTGGTTTCTGTAAATCAGCCGTTTGCTGCTAACATAAACCGTCGCCGCCATGAAAATGAATTTTGTCGTGCTCACCGACGCCGCCCCCGCCGACGAGCCGCTGCTGGGCTACGCCGCCGCGCTGGCCGCCGCCGTGGGGGCCACCCTGCATCTGGTGCACGTGGTGTCGATGCCGCCCATTGCCACCCTCGAATACGGCCTGCCGCTGCTCGACACGACCTATGTGCCGGCCGTGCGCGAGAGCCTGCGGCGGGCCGCCGCCCGCCTGCTCGTGCCCACCACTGTGGCAGTGCTGGAAAGTGACTGGTCCGCGGCCCTGGCCCAGGTGCTGGCCGCCCACCAGCCGGCGCTGGTGCTGGCCGGCCTCACCGCCACCGATGGCCCGCTGGATGAGTTGCTGAGCAACCGCGCCCTGCCCTTGCCGCACCAAACCGGCTACCCCCTGCTGCTGGTGCCGGAGCACCTGCCCACCGCCGCCCAGCGCCCCCCGCGCCACCTGCTGCTGGCCGTGGAGGACCAGCCGTTCCAACTCACGCCGCCGGCGCTGGCGCTGGCCCCGCTGCTCGATGCGCTGGCCTGCACCGTCACGCCCGTAACGGTGCTGCCCCTGCACCACCCCCGGGCCGCCGGCGAGGCCGGCCTGCGCGCCGCCCGCACCTGCGGCCTGGCCGCCGCGCTGCCCAGTGCCCAACTGCACCGGGTAGGGGGCGTGCGCCCCGCCACGGGCATCGGGGAAGCCGCCGACGCGCTGGAGGCCGACGTGGTGGCGCTGCTCGACCAGGGCCACGGCTGGGTGCATAAAGTGTTCAGCGGCAGCGTGATTGCCGATGTGCTGCGCTACTCGCAGGTGCCCGTGCTGCTGCTGCCAGTGGTGACGGAGTAGCCGCGGAATTGACTGCTAATTGCTTGCCTTTGAACTCGCTAGGCTGCATCAACTCTAGCGGCTCGCTGTGATGCGCCCAGTTTGCTTCGCCGGAGTTAGCGAACTCACCTTACGCGAACCTCACGAGACCCCTATGGGGCATAGCCCCCTCTCCAAAAAATAGGGAGCTATGCCCCATAGGGGTCTCGTGAGGTTCCCCGCCCGCTGGGCCCCACCATAACGCCCCATAATCCCATGCCTACCAGCGCCCTACGCGCCCCAAGCGTAGCTACCCAGCCGCCGGGCCTCACCACTGCCGGCGTGGCCGCCGCCCGCGCCGCGCACGGCCCCAACGTGCTGCCCGACAGCGCCCCCACCGGCCTGCTGGCCACGCTGAAAGACGTGGTGACCGAGCCCATGTTCTTGCTGCTGCTGCTGGCTTGCGGGCTGTACGTGGCGCTAGGCCAGGGCGCGGAAGCCCTCACGCTGGGCGCGGCGCTGCTCGTGGTGGCCGGCATTTCGGTGTACCAGGCGCAGCGCAGCGACGCGGCCCTGGGGGCCCTGCGCGAGCTGACCCAGCCCCGGGCCCAGGTGCGGCGCAACGGCGCGCTGGCCACCGTGCCGGTGGCCGACCTGGTGGTGGGCGATGCCGTGTGGGTGGCCGAGGGCAGCCGCCTGCCGGCCGACGGCATCCTCACGGCGCTCAACGACTTTTCGGCCGACGAGGCCATCCTCACCGGCGAGGCCGTGCCGGTGGCCAAGGCCGTGGGCGACCCGGTATTTGGGGGCACCAGCACGGCCTCGGGCAGCGCCTGGCTCACGCTCACGGCCGTGGGCGGGCACACCAGGCTGGGCCTGATTGGGACAAGCATGGCCGCTATTGAAACCGAAAAAACACCCTTGCAGCTGCAAGTGCAGCAGTTTGTGGCCCGCATGGCCTGGGTGGGATTCGGGGCGTTTGCGCTGGTGTGGGGCGTCAATTATGCCAAGTCGGGTGATTGGGTGACGGCCCTGCTGTTTGGCCTCACGCTGGCCATGTCCATCCTGCCCGAGGAAATTCCGGTGGCCTTCAGCAGCTTCATGGCGCTGGGCGCGGCCCGCCTGAGTGGGCTAGGCGTGCTCACCAAGCAGCCCCAAACAGTGGAAAGCCTGGGCTCGGCCACCGTCATCTGCACCGACAAAACCGGTACTCTCACCGAGGAAGGTATGGTGGTCAGGCAGCTGTACGACGGGGCTACGGCCAGCCTACTATTGCTGCCCGGCCCGCTCACGGCTACTGCCGCGCCGGTGCTGGCCTACGCCCGCTACGCCAGCGAAACCGAGCCCTTCGACCCCATGGAAAAGGCCATCGTGGCCGCCTTCGCCACCGCCGACCCGGCCGCCGCCGCGCCCGCCCCCATGCTGCATGAGTACCCGCTGGCCGGCACCCCGCCCATGATGACGCACGTGCGCCGGATAGCTGGCCAGCCACTCATTGCCGCCAAAGGGGCCGTCGAACACGTGCTGGCCGTGTGCCGCCCCGCGCCCGCCGTAGCCGCCGAAATTCGCCGCGTCACGCGGGAGCTGGCGGGGCAGGGCTACCGGGTGCTGGGCGTGGCGCGCGGCACCCAGCCCGGCCCCGATTTCCCGGCCGAGCAGGACGGTTTTGCCTGGGAATTTCTGGGGTTAATTGCCCTCGAAAACCCACCCAAGGCCAACGCGGCGGCCGTTATCCGGGCCTTCACCGAAGCGGGCATTCAGGTGAAGATGATAACCGGCGACTACCCCGAAACGGCCCAGGCCATTGCCCGCCAGGTGGGCCTGCCTGGGGCCGATACGCTGCTTACCGGCCAGCAGGTGATGGACTTACCAGCCGCCGAGCTGCCGCCGCTGGCGGCCCGCACAGCGGTGTTTGCGCGCATGTTTCCGGAGGCCAAGCTGAAAGTAGTGGAGGCCCTCAAAGCCACCGGCGAAGTAGTAGCCATGACCGGCGACGGCGTTAACGACGGCCCCGCCCTCAAGGCCGCCCACATTGGGGTGGCAATGGGCCGGCGCGGCACCGAAGTAGCCCGCCAGGCCGCTTCCCTGGTGCTCGTCGACGACGACCTGGGCGGCATGGTTACGGCCATTGCCCAGGGCCGGCGCATCTACCAGAACTTCAAGAAAGCGGTGTTCTACGTCGTGTCCATCCACATCCCGATTGTGCTTACCGTGGCCGTGCCGCTGCTGGCGGGCTGGCGCTGGGAAAACCTGTTTACGCCCGTCCACATCATTTTTCTGGAGCTGGTAATGGGGCCCACCTGCTCCATCGCCTTCGAAAACGAGCCCCCCGAGGCCGGCCAGATGCACCAGCCGCCGCGCCCGCTCACCAGCACCTTTTTGGCCGGGGCCGAGCTGGGCCGCAGCCTGGCGCAGGGCCTAGGCATTGCGGCGGCCGTGCTGGGCGTGTACTACTACTTTATGCAGCAGGGCGCGGCCCTGCCGGTGGTGCGCACGCTCACCTTCACCACGCTGGTGCTCAGCAACATCGGCCTCACGCTGGCCAACCGTTCGTTCACGCAGTCAGTTTTCCAGACCCTGCGCGTACCCAACCGCCTACTGTGGCTGATGCTCGGCCTCACGCTAACCTTGCTACTGGTGACGCTGCTGGTGCCGCCGGCGCAGCGGCTGTTTGGCTTTGCGCCCGTGCCGCTGGCGCAGCTGGGCTGGTGCGCCCTGGCCGCGCTGGTGGGGGTAGGCTGGGTGGAGGTGTACAAGGCGGTGCTGCGGGCGCGGCCGGCCGGGTAGTGCCGGCTTCGCAGTAACGATGCCAAGTATGTATTGAACCTATTTAGGAGGATTGAATGCTCAGACCTCCTAAATAGGTTCAATACATACTTGGCATCGTTACTGCGAATAACTAATTCTGCCAAAAAACATCATTAGTTTACAGTAGGGGGTTCGATGAGGCGACAAGATTCGGCAAGTTTGCGAGCTACTGATTTGGTCATGTTTCCCTTGATTAAGGCATGTGCCTCATTAGCGGGTTTATCCCCGCTGGCAGGGGTAGGATTATGCTCGCAAGTACAGCCTAATTCCAGGGGAACAGCTGCCAATAGAAAAGCCCCCGTAACGGCCCCGCCCGCTTGCGTCCTTTGTGAGTAAATGGCTTGCTCGAGGGTGGTGAGCGCTGCAATATCAACTGACCAGCCATCTTCATCCTTTTTGAAAGAGAATGCTGCACTACTCAGAATAGTATCTCCTTTTTCATTTACCTTGAAGCAGTTGGGGTTCAATGGCACCCGACGAATTAATTCGTCGTCGTCGGTTATCACATATGCCATGCGCAACTACTGATTAAGCGGTCTGTGTGGCATGCCAATCGGCCGCCTCCTCAAGTGTAAAAAACTCTTGTGCTACTTCGTTCTGAGCATCAAAAAAGGTGTATTCTGCCTCACCAGTCGCCGCTATAGTCGCTTCCAAGGCATAAATACCACCATCCACGTCGAATTGTAGGCCGCCATCCCGTCGGGGAAAAACCGCTAAACGAGCATTATGACGCGGCAGCAAATGCAAAAAACATGGGTTGTTGAGTACATCCACGGCGGCCTGAATGGCTTGTGGTGCTACCGGCTCTGCGCCATACGAGTCCCAGTCGGAGGGTAGCGCAGCAAAGCCGAGTACTTTTTCTACTGTTCGGTCAAGTAGCAGTGCTGCACCGGCCGGAGCCGGGCTAGCATCCTCGGTTACTGATTGCGTAACGTCGCCGTAGGACTTAGCAAGTAACACTGCTTTTCCTGACCGGCGTGGCGCAAAATACCCGCGCGCCACGATAGTCAGATAGGTCGACGCAGTAGCTATGCCGCGAGCCGTGGTGGGTCTTTGGCGCAAGGTAAGGGTCATAGCGAGAGGGGTTTAAATTCGTAATTAGCTAATTTCAAAATCATGGTGAGAACTAAAAACACGTTTTCTACGCCGTATTCTCCGTCATCTAATAATCCGTGCGCTACGCGGTTGCGTAGGTTTTCACCAGCTTTTTCGTGTAGGTAGTATTTAATAAAAAAGAGGTCGTCCGGGTCCAGGTGTTCCTCTAGGTCTCGTAACAACTCATCCAGTAGTTTTTCCATTACTACCCCGGCCTTCTTTGGGTTAGGCCGAAAGGTAACAATGGTAATCTTGTCGCAGATGTAACGGAGAATGTACTCTATTTTTAGCGTCAGCGAGTCAGTAGCTGCTACAAAATCAGGCTCTTCGGTTTCGCCCGCCCGCCAGCGGTCCAACTCGGTAAATAATACCCGAATACCCGAAGCCAGCAGACGTAAAGGATAGGTTTGGTAGCTACGGCCGTTGGAGCTCATTGGCCGGCTCTGTCCCAGCCAGCTAGCTTCCAAATGTTGCATGATACCGGCGGCTGTTAGCTTGTCGGCCTTGTAGGCTGCCAGCATTAGTCTCACCAATGTTTGGGTAGCAATTTGCCCTGATAGTCCGTAGCTACTCAATACCTGAAAGCGTGCTATTTCTGCTGGTGTATTGAAGAGCTGGATAGCATTCCCGTACTTATCCTGCACCGTAATGGGTAATATGTCGGTAAATGATTTTTCCCGCATTTTTACGTTTTCCTCTACGGCTCGCACCGAATCAAACATGGGCGTGGCCGCAATCAGGGTAATGAGTTCGGCCTCCGAGCAACGGGCTACATCGGCCGCAATGCTTGCAGCGATGGCGCGGGCACCTTCTTCGGGGTAGGGCGTGCGTACCGTCCCTAGCGGAAACTGCGTGCGCAACTGCTGGTACTGCTGTTGCACCCGTGCTTCGGCAACCGGCTCCCGCCAGGTACTATACAGCCGGAGTGCGTGGTCCATAAAAACCGTGGCAGCGGAATTGCCCTGTGTCGCCGCTTCTGTGGCTAGGTGCTCATATTGCTCAGCTGTGAACAACTGCCAGGGGCGTGCATCAAGCTTCAATCGAGTTGCCAAAGCGGCCGTGGCTTGGGCTAGCTCCATTGCCCCGTATTGATAACTCGTACCTAATGCGACCACTGCCTCCCGGTTTTTATTCAAAAAATTGGATAAGTCGCTGGCCTCCTGAAAAGGCTGGGGGTGCTCAGTCAGCAACTCTGTGAAGGTGGCAAATAGTACCAACGTGCCTGGCTGGTAGGGGTCCCAATCTAGCTGCGTTTTCAGGATAAATCCCGCAATAGCTCGTAGCAGTTCCGCCGTTTGTGGGTGGCCACGTCGGCTTATGGCTAATTTAAATGCTAATACTAGTGTCTGTACGGCGTGCAGCACATAGTGCTTACGTGCTGTATCATCTGGAATGCGGCGAAAATACTGCTGGCCTAGCTGGAAGAAAATAGCCACTAGTTCTGCTACCTCCTCTTGGCGCTTACGCTGGTCGCGCAAGTACAGAAAAAAGCCGTATTGGCTTTTTAAATACAGGTTATCAGTAGTTGCCAGCCGCTGCGCTAAGTAGTTGTATTCCCGTTCGCCATAGCCTGTTGTGTCGGGCCAGCCATATTGGCGCGTCTCTCCATCTTCATCCTGCCGGGTAAACGAAATATGATAGCCGACTTTCTTCTCTAATGTTTTGCTAGCAGCCAATACCGCTTGCTCTACCTGTGTTTGCCATTCCAATGCCACTTCGTTTGCGGCTTTGTATCGCGCCGCTAGTTCACCTAGCTTGGTAGTAAGGATAGCGTTATCAGTGACATCTATGTTGCTGGAATCTAACTGTTGCAGATATTCCGCTAATTCTTGTGGCATAGCAAGGTGTTGAACCAACGTGCTGGTTCACTGAGTAACAACATTACGGCAATAGGAGTGCAAAACACTTTATATCCTCTCTCAAGTTAGCTAAAAGATGGTTTAGGTGTTCGGAAGCGAAGTGCGATAATTATCCTCGCCCCATTACTCTCATCTACTACCCCCCGAAACTATCCCACTCGGCCACATGCTATATCCAGGCATGACGCTAACCTTTTCCCCTTTCCAATCGCCTGATTTAAATCAGGTTATTACCAACCTGGCGTCATGCCGGCCGCGGGCGGGGACCGATACTTTTGTTGCGGCCGCTGCCTGAGCAGCCGGGCGGCGGTGGGCTTCCTGCTACCCGCCGCTGGCTTGATTATCCGGCCGGTCGGGTGGGCTGCCCAGGCGGAAGCCGCGCTACGCTACTATTTTCTTCTTTTGGCTATGCCGCTCACCCTCGTTGTTTTCGCTGGTTTCTACGCCGCGGCCCGCCACGCCGAGCAGTACGCCGATACCCTGGCCCAGGCCCTGCCCGGCCGGCTGGTGCTGCTGCACGTCAACCGGGCCGCGCTCTTCGACCCCTACCAGGTGGTGGGCGAGCGCTACCGCCGGGCCGAGCTGGCCACCGAAACCGACACCACGGCCGCCTTGCACCGGCAGGCGGCCACGCTGCGCACCCCGGCTACCGTGGTGGTTACCACCGACTTGCTGCCCGCTATTGCCCACGACCTGGCGGCCGGCTACCAGCCGGCCCTGTTCGTGCTCAGCCAGCCCGACCCCGACCACCCCGCCGCCAGCGTGGTGGCCGACTGCGCCGAGCTGCTGCGCGCCGGCCAGCACGCGCTGCTGGTGGTGCCCCTCACTGCCCCGGCCACCCAGGCCCCCCGCCGCATTGTGCTGGCCGCCGACCGCGAGGCCTTTGCCTTGGCGCCGGCCGCCCAGCCCCTGCACGCGCTGCTGGCGCGGCCGGGCACCGAGCTGCTCGTGGCCCACGTGTCGGGCGCCGTGGAAGACGACTCGGGCTGCGCCGCCGCCCTGCGCGCCGTGCTGGATAGCGGCCTGCTGGCGGGCCTGCCCATTCCCGAGCTAAGGGGCTATACCCAAGCTGATTACGCCGAGGGCGTGCTGGCGGCCGTGCGCGACACCCAGGCCGACCTGGTGGTGGTGTTCGCCCGCCAGCGCAGCTACCTGGGCGAGGTCTTTCACCGCAGCGTAACGGCCCGGCTGCTAGCCACTTGCCCCGTGCCGGTGCTGCTACTGCCCACCACGCTGGCCGCTACCCCTGCCGCGTTGCCAGAAACTCCCGCCACCATGGCGCAGTACGCCAGTGCCGTACTCCAGGGCCTCAGTCCGGCTTCTTAGAGCAATTCTGAAGTAGGCACACAGCTGTCATTGCGCGCACCGCGAAGCAACCGCACCTGCCCGATGACTGGACGATTCTGTTCTGGTGCGATTGCTTCGCGGTGCTTGTAATGACAGACGTATGCTAACCTGAAATCTGCGCCAATTTAAGATTTAAACTGTTGGTTGTAAGTAAGTTATGACTTACGCAAAAATGGTTGTCATTGCGAGCGCAACATTCTGCGCATTAAGCAGAGATGGAGCGCGGCAATCGCATCAGCACGATACCCGAACGATTCCATTCTGGTGCGATTGCTTCGCGTTGCTCGCAATGACAAACGTTTTGCGTAAGTCCTATTAAGAGGCTATCCAAATAGGCAATTATACCAAGTGATTCGAGCGCAGGCAAAATGGAGCATGGCGAGGTAGTTT
>NZ_BAAGXF010000034.1:0-11839 GCF_054779975.1 Hymenobacter arcticus | reverse complement strand
GGAGAGTCGGTCGCCGCCAACTTTACACGTGAGCCCTCCTGTTTCGCTTTCATCAGCGATTAGCAGGAGGGCTCTTGCGTTTTTAAGAGAATTAGAAATCTTGCTGTAAATCATACTATTAAGCCATACTTAGCTACAAATTCGGTCATAAATTTCATGACCCCGCTTAATAAAATTCAGGATAATTATAGTTTTGTTTGATAATCCGACTGAATTTATTCAGCCAGATGGGTTGCGAGGCTATTTACAACCAGACATCACCCAGCAGAAATAAGTGGTAATTATCAAAGTAGATGACGATAGAACATGCGTCGTGGAGTAATGAATAATATTTTAGCAGAATTCTTACACGCCATAGTTACTAGATGCTTGGTCATCTGATGTATTTTTGTCATTCCAACTTAGACCGCAGTTTCTTTTTAAGATTGACTAGAATTGAAGCCGCAGGGTGTTGGTAACATTAACAAAGTCCAGCTAATTCGCTCTACAGCGAGCGTAATAAAAACTGGTCGTGTCCATCAGAAAGTGGGCGGATAGGCAAATGCGATTAAGGCCGATAGTGCGCAGCTAGATTGTCAACCTAGTAGGCGAGCTATAAAAGTTTTGGCTCGCTCCTGCCTCGCGTCATAATAGGTTGCCATTTGTGGTCAACAGCCGAATAGTAATGTCACTGCTGCAAATATTGTCGAGATGTTTGCGTAGATATGGTTCTTTACAGCCACTAGGTTGTGACTCAGCAAATATATCATGTATAGTAAGTATTTAATAATTAAATCTGCTGCACGAAACACTTAGCAGGATTCATTGGTGAAGGGATTAGGGCAATAGTGCTTATGTTTAGGTGTCAAATATATTGACATGTGCCGTAATTTAAACTCTGCTTCTTATTAGGCTAAAACTACCCCGTGCGCCGTTATGTAGCCGGTAGTACAAGCACGGGTATTGTACTATGCAGCAGTACGTGAGACGTGACGCTGCGGTGAAACAGTTTGCCCAGGAAGCTGCGGGGGCGCGCTACTAGCACTGCCCAATCGAAACCGCCGCCTGCTATTGCCTTCAATATGCCACCACCCGGCGTGGCATGCACTAAGTTTTGAGTGCGTAAGGGGGTGGTCAGGTCGAGGGTGAGGCCCGTGCGCTCAAGCGCTTCGCGGGCGGCGTCCATGCCAGCTGCTGCGCTCGCTTCGTCGGAGCTGACGTGCAGCACGGTTAATTCCGCACGCAACGCGTCAAGCAGGTGCCGAATTAGAACTGCGTGCGTTCCTAGGCTAAACGCTTCATCATCAAGTGCTAGCAATAACCGCTGCGGAATGATGGGCTTGGCGTGGACGGGTACCACCAGCATGGGCTGCGGAGCGATGCGCAGAATATCCAGCGCGGCAGTGGATACCAGCTCGTCGGCCATGCTATCGGTGTTGCGGTGGCCAAGTACTATTAAGGCGGGCTGGTATCGGCGCAGCGCTTCGGCCACGGCATCGGCTACCTGGCCGTGCGCTACTTCGGCCACCACAGGTGCGGAGAGCTGCCGGGTAAGGCTGGTAAGGGCGAGGTCGATGGCCTCTTGGCTGAGTGTATCGACGCGGCCAGTAAGATGCTCGGGGTCTAGTACTGAGTTGCGGCGCACGTGCAGCAATACCAGTTTCGCGCCGATGGCCCCGGCTAGCGCGTCGGCGTAGGCAAGGGCATGGTCGGCGGGTTGGAAAAAGTCGGTTAGCACCAGCAGCGAGAGGGCCATGTAGCAAGCAGGATAAGTTGGAAACTACTGACAAAGAACCAGGCACTGCCGTCCCCCAGCCATGCTATATGTCAGCCCCACTACCTGATTTTAATCATGGGTCGGCGTGGTTTGCTAATGGAACCTTGCAGCCTTCCGGGCGCCTTGAGTAGCTATTGGTTTTCAAGTGGATAGGCCGGAATGCCTTTCGACTTATCATCTTTATGCCCAACTAGCTGCGCCTGTTGCCCGCCACGCTTACCCTATAGGCGGCGGCACTGCCAGTTGACAGGATACGAGCTACTGAAGCTCGATAAATAGCCTCCTGCGCTCTGTAAGGGGCAGCCCGACCCGAAGGTGCTTCACTGTGTTCTACAAGTTAGGTACCGGTATACGCGCAGGGAAGTTGCTGTTTAACTGTTAATTAACCTTGTATTATGACCATGAAAGTTACTGTTTTTAGTACTTTAGCTTTTGAGCGCCCTTTTCTGGAATGGGCCAATGCGGGCCGGCATCAGGTGCAGTTTTACGAGGCGGCGCTCACCGACCAGACCGCACCGCTGGCGCAGGGGGCGCTGGCTGTCAGCGTGTTTGGGGCCGATGACCTGTCGGCCCCCGTGTTGGCGCAGCTGGTGGCGCACGGCGTGCGCTACGTGCTGGTACGCGCCGCCGGCACCGACCAGGTAGACTTGCCCGCCGCCCACCGGCTGGGGCTACGCGTGGCCCATGTGCCCGACTACTCACCCCACGCTATTGCTGAGCACACTGTGGCACTCATGCTGGCTTTGGCCCGCCACCTGCGCCAGGCCGACCAGCAGCTGCGCGCCAATGACTTTTGCCTCGACAGGCTCATTGGTTTTGAGTTGCACGGCAAAACGGTGGGTATCGTGGGTTTGGGACGCATTGGGGCCGTGCTAGCGGGTATTTTGCACGGCTTCGGCTGCCGGCTGCTGGGCGAAGATGTGCAGCCGAATAAAGAACTCGCCCAGCGCTATGACCTGGAGTACGTGACCCTACCCGAACTGTGCGCCCGGGCCGACATTATCAGCCTGCACACGCCCCTGACGGCCGAAACCCGGCACCTGTTCGACGACCAGGTGCTGGGCCAGTTGCGGCCCGGCGCGATGCTCCTCAATACCGGCCGCGGTGGTGTGCTTGATACAGCCGCCGCACTGCGCGCCCTCGATAGCGGTCGGCTCGGCTACCTGGGCCTCGATGTGTACGAGGCCGAGAAAGGCCTGTTTTTTGCCGACCACACCCGTGACCCGCTGCGCGACCACACGTTTGCCAAGCTGCTTGCTTACCCTAACGTGCTGGTGACAGCGCACCAAGGCTACCTCACCCGCGAGGCATTGGCCGCCATTGCCGCTACCGCTGTGGCCAGCTTCGACGCCTGGGCCACGGGCCAGCCCGCGCCGCACGAGTTGTAGGGCCGGCTTCTTTCTGCATCCATCCTTTCTGCTTCGTGGACCTTTATCACCTCATTTATCAGAGCCAGGCCCTGGGCGAGTTCGGGGAGCCCGAACTTGCCGCCCTGCTGCGGCAGGGCCGGGAGCACAACCAAACGCAGAACATTTCGGGCGTGCTGCTGCACACGGTCGACGGCCGGTTTTTACAAGTGCTGGAAGGCCCTCAAACGGCCGTGCGGCACCTGTACTACCACGTTATTCTGTCCGACACGCGCCATTTTCACTGCCAAGTGATAGGGGAGGGGCCGTGCGCCCAGCGCAGCTTTGGTGGCTGGACGATGGGCTGCCGCCTGGCCCAGCCCCACGACCTGCGCACGCTGCTGGGCGAAGCGCCGGCTGATGGCCTGGGGCTTACCCACCAGCCCTACCCCCGCCCCCAATTGCTGGCGCTGCTGGAAGAATTTGTAGCCCAGCGGCCCGCCGAAATGGTGCCAGCGCATCCGCTGGACAGCCAATTCACCCGCCCTTACTATCCTTAATAGTCCCCTTTCGCCCGTGGTGCTCTTTGCTGACATTCGCACCCTAGGCTGCTGCGTTGGCTTACTGCTGGCCGCGCAGTGCGGCGCTATGCCCCCGCAGGCGGGGCCGCCGATAGTTGCTAAGGTGCAGGTAGATAGACCAGTAGGCGCCGTAATTCGGGCGCTACTGGATACGGTTACGGCCGGCGGCGCTTCCCGGGCCGATGCGCAGCTGGGGCTGCAAGCCGGCGCGCAGGTGCGGGCTTTTTATGGCCCTGCCGGGGTGCCCACCTGGCTGGCCAATGACAGCCTCGGCCCCGATGCAACGGCGGCCCTGGCGCTGCTGGCGCAGGCTCCCGCGCACGGCCTGCGCAGGGCGGACTACGGCCGCGAGCGCCTGCTGGGGCTGCGCGATTCGCTGGCCCAGCCCGCTGAGCTGGCCCGCCGCCCGCTTCAGCAAGCGCGCTTCGACGTGTACCTCAGCGATGCAGTATTCAGCTTTATGCGCGACGTTGGCCGCGGCCGGCTGCACCGCTACACGGCTTCTGGCCGAGAGCAGGCCGCTGGGCTAGCCGGGCAGCCGGTGGCCCGGTTGCGCGCGGCGCTGGCCAGCCACGCGGTGCCCGCTACCATGCTGGCCGGCCAGCCCACCAACCGCGAATACCGCCAGTTGCAGCAGACCCTGGCGCAGTGGCTGGCGCTGCCCACTGCCCCCAATTCGGCGGCGCGGCGGCAGGCCCGCTACGAGCAGGTGGCCGCCACCCTGGAGCGCTGGCGCTGGGATGCGCTGCCGCCCGAGTCTGATTACCTGCTAGTTAACATTACGGCCTGCGAGCTGCTGGTGGTGGCCCACGACTCGGTGCTGCGCCGCTACCGGGTGGTGGTGGGCAAGCCCGCTACGCCCACGCCCACCCTCAGCAGCGCCATCGACCACTTCACGCTGGCCCCCGACTGGCACGTGCCCCGCTCCATTGCCACCCGCGAAATGCTGCCCCGCCTCCAGCGCGATGACAGCTACTTGGCCCGCCACAACTACGCGCTCTACGATGCGCGCGGCCGCCTGCTCGATGCGCGTAGTATCAACTGGGCGCGGGTCACGGCCCAGAGTTTTTCCTACACCATTCGCCAGTCGGCGGGCTGTGATAATGCGCTGGGCAACATTGTGTTCCGCTTTGCTAATCCGTACGCGGTGTACGTGCACGATACGCCGGAGCGCCAGGTATTTGCCCAGCCCTACCGCGCCCTGAGCCACGGCTGCATTCGCCTGGAAAAACCCTTTGAGCTGGCGGCCTACCTGTTGCGCCGGGGCGGCCAGCCGGTGCAGCTACCCAGCGAAGCCGCGTGCGCCCGCCAGCCCCGCCCCCACAACGTGCAGCTGCGCCGCCCCATGCCGCTGTTTGTGCGCTACGCCACCTGCACGGCCGAGGGCGGCCACCTACGCTTTCTGCCCGATACCTACCACCGCGACGAAACGATACGACGGGGATTGTTTGGCCCAAAGCCGTAGTTGATTAGTGAATAATTTATTGATAATTAAGTAGTTGATAAAATAGGATGCTCGTGGATTCTGTACCGTGCCAGCGCACCGGAGCCCGGGTGCCCGGGGCCTGCTACCAGAAAACAGCGCCCGTTTTTCACGCTTACCCCTGACCCGGCACCAAGGCCGGCAAGCAACCGCGATGGCCATGCGCTCACCCCGAAACGCCTGTTACTACCAGCACGTGGTCGTCATTGGGGCGTCGGCGGGGGGCGTTACGGCCTTGTTGGCCCTGGCCAAAACGCTGCCGGCCAATTTTCCGGCCCCCATTTTTATGGTGCAGCACCTGGGGGCCGACTTGCCCTGCCTGCTGCCGCAGCTACTCAGCGCCGTGGCGAAGCTGCCGGCCAGGCACCCGCAAAACGGGGAGCTTATCAGGCCCGGCGTGCTGTACGTGGCTTCGCCCGACCACCAACTGCTGCTGGCCGGCAGCCGGGTAGTGGTGACGCAAGGCCCGAAGGAAAACGGATTTCGGCCCGCCATCGACGCGCTGTTTTGCTCGGCGGCCCGTGCGTATGGGCCCCATGTGATTGGGGTAGTGCTCACGGGTTACCTGAGCGATGGCGCCCTGGGGCTGCGGCTGGTGCAGCAGCACGGTGGCCTCACCATTGTGCAGGACCCGCGTGATGCCGAGCAGCCGGATATGCCCACCCACGCCCTGGCCCTGGTAACGCCCGACTATATCGTGCCGCTAACCCAGCTGGGGCCCTTGCTTGTGCGCCTGACTATACCCAGGAAAAATTCTTCGGCACTGATTACCAGACGTTAAGTGTGTCAGTTGCTGAGGTAGCTACTTGCTGGTAAGCATCTAGTAGGCCCGCAGCACTGGCTAACGCCCAGGTGGCCAGCACATGGGCTGCCGGGACGGCACCTGACAAATCTCATGCTCCGGGGGTGGGTTTTGTCAGGAAAGGGGTGGGCGGAGGTGCCTACTTTTGGATGGCTTGTTTGCGCCCTTCATGCTACTTCCTTTCCTAAAAATAGTCGTTGCTGCGCTGGGTAGCCGGCTGCCGCCAGCCACCGTGGCCCCAGAGGGCAGCCCGGCACCCGCACCTACCCCCCAGCCGTGGTAGCGCCGAAAGCGGAAACGCGGCCACTGGGCTACCCGACAGCGCGGCGCGGGGCAAAGCTCCTCGCCTGGGTAGCCAGGCAGTGTCTGGGAGTATTTTGGGCGGCGCTGGTACCAGGCCACCCCGTGCATGCGCAGGCCATAGCCGTAGAAACCGTGCCGCCGCTAGCCTATGGGGCCATGTTTCGGCAGTACCCGCGGGCCCGGCAGGTGAGCTGGCGCCGGTTTCAGGCCTGGTACCAGGCCAGCTATACCCAGGGCCAGGTCCGCCGGCTGGTCAGGTTTAACAGCAACGGCGATGTGGAGGCCGTGGGCCAGGATGTGGCGCTCACTACGTTATCACTTCCCATAAAGTACGTTCTGGCTACGTATTACCCCACCCGCATCTTCTGCCGCGCCATAGAGGTGACCAATGCCCGGACCGGGGGCCTCACCTACGAGATAGCTACCTGCGAAACTGCCTTCAGCCGCACTGTTACGCTAACGGCCAACGGTCGAAAAGTGCCCCGCCCCAACTAGCCAGTGCGCGGGCCGCGACTCCGAACTAGCGCGCGTGCGGGCGCGCGGCCAGCTGGCCAGGGGCTGCTACGGGGGCTACCTGATAAATATCAGCTAATCAGGCCGTAATCATCAAGGTATTGCCGGGCGGCAGGGCGGACTTTTGGAGCCTGTTCCCGTCTTCAACTTTTCCCCCCGGCCCATGGAAACCCTGGAAACCTTCGCTCTGCCCACCGCTACCGACCACCTGACGGATGCCGAGATTACGGCGGCCATCGAGCTGTTTTTCCTGACCAAAAAGGGCGTGCCCGCGCACCTCATCGACGTGGCCACTCACGGCGGCATTGTGAAGCTGACGGGTATCACTGACAACCTGCTGGCCGCCGAGCGGGCCGAGGAAATCGCCCTGGCTTTGCGCGGTGTGCGCGGGGTAGTTAATGAGCTAATTATCAGTACGCCCGATGTGCCAAACGACGAGCTGCATCACCACGTGACCCAGGCCCTGGCCGCCGACCCCGCCACCACCGACTACAACGTGGCTTGCCGCGTGGCCGACGGCGTGGTGACGCCCACCGGCGTGGTGCAGTCGTGGGCCGAGCAGCAGCTGGTGCTGCGCGTGCTACGGGGCGTGCGGGGCGTGCGCCGCCTCGTAGCCGACTGACCATCCGCTGGGGTGAAATCCAAAACTCGGACGAGGAAATCAGCACCCAAATCCGCGAGCTGCTGGAGTGGGATATCCGCGTGTTCAGCAACGAGGTAGACGTGCGCACCAACGACCGGGTGGTGCACCTGAGCGGCACGGTGGGCACCGCCGCCGAGCGGGCGCAGGTGGTGGCCGTGGCCTACCAGGCCGGCGCTACCCGCGTGGATGCCCGCGACCTGTTTGTGGCCTACTGGGCCATCAGCAGCAATTTGCGGCGCGAAAAATTTGCCCAGCGCAGCGACGAGGCCATTGCCCAGGCCGTGCTCGATACCTTCCGCTACGACCCCCGCGTGCTCTCGTACCAGCCGGTGGTAGTGGTTCAGAATGGGGTAGTTACGCTAACCGGCGAGGTGAGCAGCCTGCGCGCCAAGCAGAGTGCCGAGCGCGACGCCCGCCACGTGGTGGGCGTGTGGAGCGTGCACAACCTGCTGAAGGTGCGCACCCGCTGGTTCACGCCCGATGCGGTGGTGCGGCAGTCCGTGCTCGATGCGTTGGCCCGCGACCCCTTCGTGGGCATTTTCGGGTTTGAAGTGCGCGTGCTGAACGGCCGCGCCCACCTGCACGGGCAGGTGGGCAGCCACTTCGAGCAGGCCCAGGCCGCCGAGGTAGCCAGCGGGGTCAACGGCGTGGCTGAAGTTGAAAACGACGTGCGCGTGCAGGGCAGCACGGGCTTTGCCGGGCCGCCCGCCGCCTGGTACCCCGGTGCGCTGCACCCCACCGCCCATCCCAATTCGGACTTTGCCCTGGCCGAGCGCATCCGCACGCTGTACTTCTGGTCGGCCAGCCTGCACAACCAGGACGTGGCGGTGCTGGTCGAAAACGGCCGCGTGACCCTCACCGGCACCGTCGATACCTGGCTCGACCGCGAGCAGGCCGCCTTCGACGCCTACGAGGCCGGCGCGCAGCGCGTGACCAACGAGATATTTCTGGCCGCTTCCAAATTGCTTTAAATCAAGGGTATGCGTTCTCCCACCCATGCCGGCCGGGCCGGCTCGCTGTACCCTGCCAGTCGCCCCGCTGCGGGCCGGGTGAGCCCGGCCGCCCTGCGCATTGCCCAGGAAGCCGATGCCACCATGACCCCCGACGGCTGGGGGGCCGACTACTCCGCGCCGGAGCTACCAGCCCCCCGGCCGCCGGGGGCCAGCAACCCCGGCCAGGACGAGCCGGGGCGGGGCGAAGCGCCGGCCGCCAGCCCCGGTTAGCCCTGGCCGGGGCGCAGCCGGCTGTTTGGCGCAGGGTTGAGGCGTTCCTTTAAGCAACTGCTTGCTGTGCAGCGCACTAACTTTTATCCGCTGTTTCTTTCTGAGCTATGAATCCTTCCATCCTGGTACTGGCTAATTTGCCGGAGGCCGCGGCCCACACGGCGCGCTACGCCGCCACCCTGGGCCACCCGCTGGGCCTGCGCCTGGCGCTGCTGCACTGCTACCTCTACCCCAATTTGCTCGAGCCAGCGTTGGTATGCGAAGTAGTGGAGCAGCTCGACCGCAACGAGGCCGAAACCCTGGCTGCCCTGCGTGCCCTAGCCAGCCGCCTACCCGTGCCCACCGAGGTGCTAGAAGCCACCGGGCTGCTGGAAGACGATGTGGCCGCCGTGCGCCGCTGCCGCCCGCTGCTGCTGGCCATGGGCCTGGGCCCCGGGCGGGGGGTGCTCGATGAGCTGCTGCGCAGCCAGGTGCTGCCCGTGCTGCGGGCCACCGGGCGGCCGGTGCTGCTGGTGCCCGCCGCTACGCTGGCTACGGCGGGGCCCCCGCAGGTGCCGCGCCGGGTGCTGGTGGCCGTTGATGGCGAGCCCTTTACTCTAACGGCGGCTTCGCGTAACCTGAGTGAGCTACTGGGCTCGTGGGCAGCCACTTACACGGTAACCCACATCCTGCCCGACCCCGGCGCGGCGGCCCGCTCCAGCCACCTGGCCCTGGCCGATGTGCAGGCCAGCAAGCTGCTGCCGCCCGCCACCCCGCTGGACTTGTATGAGGTGACCGATGCGGCCCCGGCCCCCGGTATTTTGCAGGCCCTGACCGATACGCAGGCCGATATGCTGGTGCTCATTACCCGGCCGCGCAGCTTCTGGGGTGAGGTGTTTCACCGCAGCGTGGCGGCCGCGGTGCTGCGCCACACCGCGGTGCCGGTGCTGCTGCTGCCGGCGGCAGAGTAGGGTTTTGGCTAGTTCTTTTCAGCTTTTTCTGCTAAATAAATGGGTACCATCCAACCTGCCCATTACCCGCCCGGTATCGGAACGCAAGTCTCCGATTTTGAGGATATTATCACTACTGGCCCCCCTTAGGTTCCAGCCCGCGGAGAGTGACACGGCCGCCGTGCGGGCCGTGTTTTTTATTGACCCCAGCCACAAAATCCACCTCGTGCTGTACTACCCCATGAGCGTGGGCTGCAACCTCGACGAGCTGCTGCGCGCCCTCCAGGCCCTGCAATACGTGGACGAGCACCACGTGTCGCGGCCCCTCAACTGGCAACTGGGCCAGAAAGTGCTGCTGCCGGCCCCCGTTACCCTGGCCCAACTCGGTGCGCGCCTAGCCGACGACTCGGTGGAGCAACCAGAGTTTTGCCTGGCTGAAACTTATATTTAATAACTAGTTGACAGTCAGGTAATTGCTAGTAAAATGTCTTTCGTGCTACGCGCCGGCTGCAAGCAGCAGCCTGGGTTAACCTGACAAAAATCAGGTAATCAACCAATTGTTGTCAGGGCCTTACCCCGCCCGCCCCCAGACCTTTATGCTTGGCCGGCTGCCTACCCTCAATGGGGCCGGGTGGGGCTTGTGCCGCCTAAAACAACTGGTTAATGGACAAGGATTTGCAAGGAAAAACTGCCCTCGTCACTGGGGGTGCTTCGGGCATTGGCCGGGCCGTGGCGCTGCTCTACGGGCAGCACGGGGCCAAGGTGATGGTGTCGGATATCGACGAGGAACAAGGCCGGCAGGTAGTGGCCCGGCTGGAAGCCGCCGGGGCCGAGGCCCGGTTTTACAAGGCCGACGTGGCCGACCCCGCCCAGTGCCACCAGCTGGTGCAGGAAACCGTGGCTGCCTTCGGCACCCTCGACATAGCCTGCAACAATGCTGGCATCACGGGCGAGCTGAGTTTGACCGCCGACTACTCGCTGGAGGGCTGGCAACGCATTATCAACGTGAATCTTAACAGCGTGTTCTTCTGCCTGAAATACGAGCTGGAGGTGATGCTGAAGCAGGGGAGTGGGTCGATTATCAACATGTCATCCATTCTGGGGCAGGTGGGCACGCCCACGCTGGCGGGCTACGTCACGGCTAAGCACGGCGTCATCGGCCTCACCCAAACCGCCGCCCAGGAATACGCCGCGCAGGGCATCCGCATCAACGCCGTGGGCCCCGGCTACATCGACACGCCGCTGCTCAAGGGCTTCAGCGCCGAAACCAAGGCCGGGCTGGTGGCGCTGCACCCCATCGGCCGTCTGGGCCTGGCCGAGGAAGTGGCCGAACTGGTCATCTGGCTCAGTTCGGACAAAGCCTCGTTTGTGACGGGCAGCTACTACCCCGTTGATGGCGGGTACCTGGCCCGGTAGGGTGGTTTTGTTCTGGTCGGCCGGCGCGAGCCGGCCGACCGGTTGTCGTTGCGAAGCCCGCGGTTTTTCAACGACTGCCTGACGCCCTTCAACGACAACCGGTCGGCCAGCTCGCGCCGGCGGACTGGCTATTCTAGTCGACTCTGTTTCCCACCCACTCCAACCCCAATTCCCATGAAAATTTCCGAACCTACCCTGGAGCTGGAATTAGCCAGCGGCCTCGAAGCCCACCTGCTTGGCCTCAGCCCCAAGCACACCCGCCAGATGCACAAAAAGGTAGCCGGCACCGTGCAAAAGCTGGCCAAAAGCTTTGCCCGCCTGCTGGCCAAGGAGCAGCGCGCCCGCGACAAGCAGCAGCGCCGCGCCACCAAAGCCTCGGTCGAGAGCCTGGTGCTGAAGCTGCACGAGCTGCTGGGCCAGCCCGCCGCCACGCCGCGCCACTTGCGGCGGCCCGGCACCCTGGCCGCGTGAGGCCGGGTGCGCGCAGTTGCGCTGGGCTGGCGTTTTTGGGTAGCGGGCTAGGTGCGACGCTTATGGGCGTGATTTCTAGGGCCAGCGCGGTAATTAAAATTTTAAAATTCAACTGGTTAACTCAACTATTTCCATGCCCGCCACCACGCTAGCGCCCCCCATCGCCCGTCCCGCCCGCACCCCGCTGCCCCCCGAAGCATTGCAGCGCCTCGATGCCTACTGGCGAGCGGCCAACTACCTCTCGGTGGGCCAGATATACTTGTGCGACAACCCGTTGCTGCGCGAGCCGCTGCAATTGGCGCACGTCAAGAAGATGCTGCTGGGGCACTGGGGCACCACGCCGGGCCAGAACTTCATCTACACCCACCTCAAC
>NZ_BAAGXF010000033.1:0-14310 GCF_054779975.1 Hymenobacter arcticus | reverse complement strand
GTTATAGCCGCTAGCAGCAAGGCGTTTAGCTGCTCATTCGGGCTAGGCCAACGGGGCTGGCGTAGCGGCTGCTCCCCCCGAAGCTCCAGGTGCTTAGGTCGGCTGCGCCGCGCCGGCTGTGGGGGCCGGCCCGTTGGCGGCCCTTGTTTGCGGCGCTGGCTTTCAGCCAGAGCGGCGTGGGCCAGTAGGGTATGCTGGACGTGCTGAGCCTGTAGTGTGGGGTTAAATCGGCGCTCCCGCTGGCGCTCGCGCAGCATCAGGGCGTGGACGTTGGTTTGGTCCTCGGCCCATACCTGTTCCTCGGCCCAATGAGGTGGCCCATTTTCGTAGAAAGCCCGCTGCACGGCCAGCAGCGCCACCGTGCGCTGCCAGTTGCGGGGCCACTGGTCTAGCAGCTCGTCTAGCTCATTACTCGCCGCCAGGTGGGTGGGGTACTCCCACAAATTATAGAGTGTATAAGCCGGCCGGGTGGGGTCACCTCGAAACGTTTTAACCGGGTAACGGTGCTGGCCAAACTGCTTGCGAAACTGCTTTTTCAGGCTTCCTGTCATGCTACAAGATACGCCAAAAAACCCGTTTTAACCCCTTTTAAGGCCATTTTTCAGGTAAATCAGCCCTGCTTACGGCTCCTGATTTTCATGGCCCAAAAATTATTTTTCAATAATTCTTAGATTTTCCGGTCGTTTGCACCACTTCGATACTATTTACCAATGCAGCCACCTTACTGAGCAGTCCTCGGTGAGTCCCAAGGTGGGGGGCTGGAAAAAATAATATATAAGAAAAATAATCATGAAAAATGTTTACTATCAATTCTTTAACCTTCTTAGTCTTTCTCGCGGGCTTATGCGCGGGTATTAATTTCTGGGCGCTTGCCGGCGCAATCGTGCTGGCGTTCCTCACGTCGATAGCTACCGGATGCGGCACCAAAATGGGGGAAGACCTTTGGCTAAAAATCAAGCAGTGGTGCGCTTAGCGCGAAACGAAAGGGGTCCGGCCAATAACCGGACTTCTTTCGTTACTAGCCGCGTGAATAATCCGGTTTTATAATGGCTAAGAAGAACGTAACCACGGCCCCGCCCGAAACCGCGCAGCAGCGTGTGTCACGGCTTATGAAGGCCAATAAATCGAAGGGCACCAAACCGGAGCTAATGCTACGTAAAGCCCTGTGGACTGCGGGAGCCAAGGGTTACCGCTTGCACCTGAAGGACATACCAGGTCGGCCAGATGTCAGCTTTCCAGGTAAGAAGCTGGCTGTTTTCGTTCACGGTTGCTTCTGGCATCAATGCCCGCACTGTGAGGGGAAGAAGGCCTACCCACGTTCCAACCAAGAATTCTGGCGCGATAAGTTTGCCGAAAACGCGGCCCGCGATACTCGGGTGCGGGAACAATTACGTGACCGGGGGTGGCGTTCGCTTGTGCTTTGGGAATGTGAGGTGCGCCGTGACGCCGCCGCGTGCGCGGGGCGAGTAAGGGAGGAATTAGGCGTTGGGGAGTAGGCGCGGCAGTTGTAAATCCTACCTTTGGTTTACTAAATGCCCTACGTTATGAAAGCTCTTGAACTCTTCGCTGGTGGCGGAGGCCTCGCTATGGCACTCAGCCAGACTGGATTTGAAACCGCCCATGTGGTAGAGTGGGACCAATGGGCTTGCCGGACTCTTAGCCAAAATCGTAAATTATTGAAGTGCCGGCATAAAGGAGAAATTGAGCCCACCGACGTGCGGGCCATGCGTTTCACCGATTTTGAGGGCAAGGTTGACCTAGTAACCGGCGGGCCTCCCTGCCAACCGTTTTCCCTCGGGGGTAAACACCAAGCCTATGATGATAAGCGGGATATGTTCCCGCAGGCTATCCGAGCCCTACGGGAAGCGCGGCCCAAAGCCTTCATGTTTGAAAACGTGCGCGGGCTCACCCGCGCCGCCTTCCGCTACTACCTCGAATACATTCAGCACCAGCTCGCTTACCCCGGCATTGAAAAGCGGGAGGGCGAAGAATGGACCGACCACCGCCGCCGGCTGGAACAGCACCATACCGCGCACCATGAAACCGGCCTAGAGTACCGGGTCGTCTCGCGGGTCGTAAACGCGGCTGACTACGGTGTTCCCCAGCGCCGGGAACGTCTCATTATCGTTGGAATTCGGGCGGACCTGAACCTAGAATGGCATTTCCCTGAGCCTACGCATAGCCTGGATGCCCTAGTCAACGCCCAGTGGCACGGCGGTTCTTACTGGGAGCGGCACGGAGTAAATCCGCGCACTGAGTTGCTAACCGTTCCAGGCGTGCGAACGGCATTGTCTCGGCTGGACTTGGACAACCGATTGCCGTGGCTAACGACTCGGGACGCCATTGCCGATTTACAGGGTACGGTCAGCACTAAGCTTACCAATCATGAATTCCGTGGCGGGGCTCGCTCATACCCTGGCCATACGGGGAGCGATTTGGATTTGCCATCCAAGACGCTAAAAGCGGGCGTGCACGGTGTTCCTGGTGGGGAAAATATGTTCGTAAAGGACGACGGCACGGTGCGATACTTCACGGCTCGTGAAGCTGCTCGTATTCAGACCTTTCCCGATAAATACGTATTCTCTGGCGCGTGGGGAGAAGCGATGCGTCAGATTGGCAACGCGGTCCCGGTGCAACTCGCTGCGGTCGTTACTGGCCAGTTATTCAGGGACCTATCTGCGGCAAAGGCTTAAATGGACTTAGAAGCTTACAATCCACTTGATATCCCTAACCTGGGCAAAAGCTTGACGGAGGCCTTTTTAGATAGGCCCCTGCAACCCCTACCCACTCATACGTTCAAAGGAGCGGGCATCTACGGCCTTTACTACTTGGCGCCAGAAGGGGAAGGGCATGAATTCTACCGTCGCGAGATGCGTGGTAAGGTGCCTATCTATGTGGGCAAAGCAATGTCGGCGGGGTCCCCCAACACGCTCTACCAGCGCCTGGGGGACCATCGCAAGTCCATCGAGGCGGCCCCGAACCTACGAATTGAGGATTTTCAATGCCGCTTTCTCCTGGTTGATGATGTTTGGATTCCTTTGGGTGAACAACTGCTCATTGACAAGTTCAATCCCCTTTGGAATAAGAAAATCAAAGGATTTGGCAATAAGACGCTAGGTGATAAGCGCGAGTCACAAAAACCCGCGCCGTGGGACTTAATACACCCTGGCCGCCAGCGTAGTACCAATCCTACGACGGAAGCCGAACGAGAGAAGCTATTGGAAATGCTGAAAAAATACCTCGACTCACTTAGCGACGAGGACTAAATCATTTCCCTTTTTCATCATGCGTGCTTTGCTCTACCAACCTAGCCAGCTCCCAAAACCAGTTTCAGCAGCTGGTTTCACCCTACCGGATGAAATAACGGGTTTCGTCAGCGGGGCCGATGGCGCGGCCGCAATGTTGGACTGCGCGCCTAGCTTGGTAGATGTGCTGGCCTCGGGGCGTGATTATGTAGCTTTTTCCGTGTTCGACCATGAAGGCGAACCCAATTTGGAAGCAATGCGGGTGCTAAGTGACTTAATCGGAACAGCATTTGACGAGGCCAATGACGATGAGCTATTACGCGGCCCAATTCTGCTTGTAACGCGCTAGTATTTAACTACATTTCCATTCCTCGGCTCCGCGTGCGCTCAGGTAGTTGGACGCGTTTTAGCGGGAGCGGATGGCACTACTCGGCACGCTCTTAATGCTGCTTTAGGGCGAACTCCTGGGAAGGGGGTTTGCCGCACGACTTGGTGCTAGCTGCTCGTGAATGGCCTGCACGCTCACTTCTTACCGCCCGCCGTAGCCCAAGCCCTGGCTTTTGCCGGGGGTACGGGCCTGCTCCCGCTGGGCGTCCTGCTGACCGGGAGCCTGGCGCTGCGCCCGGTCGGCCTCCTTCTCCTGCACCTGGTAGCCGGGCTGTTTGGCGGCCCAATCCAGCGCGAAACTAATTTCCTTCACCTCGCGGCGCGGCTGCTCCACACTATACTGCACAGTTAGGTCGATTACTCTATTTCCTTGGGCATCAACGGTAGTACTTGCTGACACGGTGGCGCCTTTACTCGTCAAGCTGCGCTGCAAAGCGTCAGCGCGGCCGGTAGCTTGACGGTCCCCCACCGGCTCCTGCACGCGCACCACTAGTTGCCGTTCGGCCTCGCGCTTGGCCGCGTACTCTGCTAGGGTCAGGCCCGCCTTCTCCGGCTGATAATAGGTGCGGGCGTCAAAACCGATGGCCGGGACCGGCCGGTCCGCCGCTTTCGCAGCGCGGGCAAAGGCCAGCAAGTCCGGCTGTAACAGGTCGGGCAAAGGCCGGTCTTTCTCGGTCAAAAACTTCAATTTTTCCTCAGCGGCCCGCGACGACGCATTTTTTCCCCAAAAGCCGCCTTTCGCCTGCTCCTGCAACGCGGCTTGCTGGCCGTAGCTATCGGCCCACTGTTTCGCGTGCGTGGCCTGCGCCGCCACCTGACGGTCTAACTCGGCCCGAAGCGTCGCCGTGCTAGGGGTCCCCTTCATCGCCTTCACTACGTCCTGTATCCCTTCCTCATTCGGCTTTGCCTTGAGGTGCTGGCTGTACGAGTCGATAATCTTGTTATAAGCTTGAACAGGAGCGTTTTGCTGGGCTAAGTCAGCCGTATATTTCTGGTACTCTGCCTGCCACTTGCGCTCGACGGCCGGTAGCGCGGGCACTTTGGCCGCCTCTGCGGCCTGGCGGTCGGCCTCCTGGCGCTGGGCCACCTGGGCAGCTTGCCGCGCTGCTTCCTGCTGCTGGGCTACCTGCGCGGCCTGGCGCTCGGCGGCTTGCCGGTGGGCCAGCTGCACGGCCACTTGCCGCAGTTCCTGCTCGGCCTGCTGGCGCACCTGGTTCGCGGCCAACTGCTTGTCGAGGCCCGCCAAACTGTACTCCCGCGCCACGGCGGAGCCTTTGAAGGCGTGCCCGTCCTTCTCGAAGCCAATGCCGACGACGGTGCCGGCCTTCGTGACGTATTCTCGAACGGTAATCTTCTCTGCGCGCAACGTAGCCAGCAGCGCCGGCCGGTCCGTAGCCGTGGCCAGCGCCTGGTGCAGCGCCGCTTTGACCTCGTGCCGGGCTTTGTCGGCCCCTTCCAACTGCTGGGGGTGCTGCTTCTCGACGCGCAGCCCCTGGGGCGGGGTCAGTTCGTACCGCTGAATCAGTTTGGCCAGCGCCTCTTTCGACCGCAAAAAACTGTTACTGTCGCTAATCGTGTGCCCGTCGTCCGCTACCCGATTGGCAATGATGTGGACGTGCTCGTGACCGGGGCGGTCGCGGTGCCGGATGATGGCGTACTGCGTCCCGGTTAGCTTCATCTCCTGCATGTAGTCCTCGGCAATCGCCCGCATCTTCTCGTCCGTGAGCTTGGCCGCGTCGTCGGGGTTAAAGCTGAGCGAGGTATGCCACACGGCCTTGCCCAACTCGGGGTGCAGCTGCCGGCCCAAATTGAAGTCGGCTATCATGTGGGCCACGGTGTCCGTGCGCACGCCAGCCGAGCCCAGCAGCTCCGCTTGCTTGTCGGCTTCCTGGCCTTTGTGGCCCTCCACCAGATAGCGTGCCAGCCCCCCGAAGCTGCGGCCGATGACGGTCCGGCTAATCATCGCTGCCCGCCGTGCCGGTGTAGGTATTGAGCAAGGCGCTGAGCTGCGCGGCGGCCTGCGTCACCTGATTGGCCACCGCGCCGAACCCGTCCTGGTGCCCGCGCTTGGCCAGCTGATTCAAGTTGGTAGTCATGCCTGCGAGTTGCCGTAACAGCCCAAATTGCTCGGGCGTAAGCCCCTTCCGCTGGGGCCTAGTCAACGACCGAACGACTACTGCCAACGGCCGACCGCTCGCTTTGGCCATGTCCTTTAACTCCGCATAGGTGCCTTCGGTAACGCGCAGAACAATCCGCTTCGTCCGCTTTTCAGCGTCGGGAATTTCCTTGCGCCCACCTTTGGACTTGCCAACTCGGGGGCGCTTGGGGGCGGGAACTAGGGGCGCTTCGGGGTCCATGCGATAGGTCTTTTTGCGACGATAGGAGCAAAAAGCAAGACGTTGATAGGCACTATCAACACGTCTTGCTCCGTCCTAATAGAACATACGGAACAGGGGACAATAGGGATGCGGTTGCACTAGGGCTAAAGCTACCATTCCCCACTGCCCCTAACGACTGGTTTACTCTAGCTAATTAGCTAATCAGTGTAAAAGCTTTAGCTGTTTAGCTTTTTATTTATGAAGCTCAGCATTTTTTTAATTGCAGCTTTTTAGCTTAACAAGTGAATAAGTATAAAGCTACAAAAGGGAAAAATATTGTGGCTAAACTTGTTGTATTGTACTCTCGTTCAAAGCTAAAAATAGTTCCCCCTTTATCACCCTTTACCTTACTCTCATGGCTGACAAAACACCCAATCCAGAACTAGTTGATTTTCTCCAAAACATCAACCAAGAGCACCCGAATACTTTCCCACCAGCTGACTTGGCCCCCGTAGCTCCTGGCCAGCAACTGCCCGCTTTGGCTCCTTTTGTAGCTCCTGTGGCACCCGAATCCCCCGAACTAATTCCCAGCACCTCGGCGGCTCCTGCGTCGCCTCAGCTGCGCCCGTTGGCCTATTTCACCACGCCCGCCCAGCAGGTCACCAAAAAGCAAAGTGTGTACCTACCCGTCGAGCTGCACCGTGCCCTGGCCACCGTCGTGAACCTGCCCGGCGTTGAGGTGAGCCTGACGGACCTACTGGCCAACATCGTGCAGGCCTGGCGCGACGACCACCGGGCCGAAGTGCGCAAGCGCTACCGTGAGGGGGAGAAAGGTATTTAGCCGAATTAGCGAGCACAAAGCCGTACAAATAAGCCCAACAATTGCGTTTTATACTGTTGATTACCAATAATATACAGTTTATAAAATGCGCGCAAGTTACTGGCTTCTAGGGCTTTGTTGTTTTTGTTTGGGCTGCGCCTGGGGTGCCGTTCCGAAGTTATCCACACTCTAAAAGCCTTTTTTTAGCGATAACACAATTGTGTATTTTCTATTTGTAAACCTATTTGTTATTTGAGGGGCTCAGAAGCTGCTCATAAACAACTAGTTACAAGGCCTAATCCGAACAGATTATAAGTGAACCCGAACAGATTATAAGTGAACCCGAACAGATTATAAGCGAAAATGGGGTCTAACCCGAACAGATTATAAGTGAAAGGCGAACAGATTATAAGTGAATCCGAACAACTTTAGAGAAGTGTTTTTTATTACTGTTCGTTTTCGTTAGTTTTGCTCTTGTTATCAAGCTGCTAGCTATGAATTCCGACCTAGAAGTACGCCAGCACAATGCGCTGACAAACGCCCGTTATGAATACACGGAAACGCAGTCCAATATCTTCTTGGTCTTGCTCTCCAAGCTACGGAAAGATGCTCCTGACGCTGTGTATCAGATAACGGTCCCCGAGATGGAAGAAGTAACTGGTAACAAATACAATTACAAACAGTTACGCGAATCCACAAAGGAAATGATGGGCCGTGTGCACGAAATAAATACCCTGCACAACGGGCGTGAAGTCTTCCGGCAGCTCGTCTTATTCAAGCGGATTGATTATATCCTGGGAACGGGGGTTATTGAGCTGGAATTCAATGAGTATGCCACCCAATACTTATTCGACCTCAAAAACAACTTCACCTCGTTTCAGGTGCAGGCAGCCCTAAGCCTGACCAGCAAACACGCCAAGCGGATTTACATCATTTGCAGTCAATGGAAAGACAAGGGCGAAACCAAGAAAACGGCTATCATCGAGCTAAAGCGAACCCTGGGCCTGGCTGATAGCAAGGGCCGTGAAGAATACACGGAAATTTCAATGTTTAAGCGGAATGTGCTTGACGTGGCCGTGAAGCAAATCAATGAAAAAACGGATTTGCTGATTGGTTACAAGTTGGAAAAAGTGGGCAGAGGCTTCAAAAACATTGTTTTCACGGTCAAGCCGCAAGCCGTAGCCCTGCCGTTGTCGTTTGGAGTGCTGCCAGATGAAGCCCCCGGCTTAGGCTCGCACCAAGTCGATAATGTTCGCCGCCTGCTCAGTCAGCTTAGCATAGTCACGCCTGAACTGGTAGACCAGATTCTAGCCAGCCCCGCGCATATTGCGGCCTGCAATAAGTTCGCCCATGAGCTGAAAACGGGCAAACACGCCAAAGCGCACTCGCTCGCGGGCTTGCTGCTTACAATTCTGGGGCTGAAAAAGGCCAGCAGCGGCCCGCTGTTTGACAAACCCGCCAAAACGCGCTAGGCATGGGCTCGGAATCATCCTACCCCCTGCACCCTCCCCTACTGACTGCGGCCGACTTTACGGCCGCTTACGGGCAGCTTTTCATTCTGCTTGCTGAACGGCCCCTAGATGTGCCGCGCCTGCAAGCTCTATGGACCGCGATGGACGCCTACACGGTGCGTGTGCCTTGCCCTACCTGGCCCCTGGTGCTCGTGGATGCCGACGGTACCCGCCGACCGCTGGCCACGTTGCCCCAAATGCTGTTGCGGCTCTCCCTGGATGGAATGCCTGAGAACTAGCAGCGCCTGGTTACTTCCCAAACACCCGTTGCCAGAATCCCTTGCGGGCGGGCTCGTTCATGCGGGCGGCAATCCCTTCGACTAGCTGGGTCAGCTGCTCCACCTGCACCTGCAAATCGCGGGGGCTGGCCACGGCTTGGCCGGCGGCCTCGGCCTGGCTGAGTTGGCCCTGAGCAAAGCCGCGTACCTCGTCGTTCAGGTACTGCCCCAACGTTTTGCCGGCGCGCTCGGCTGCCTTCTCAATCATGGCCCGCGTTTCGCGCTCTACCCCGCGCACGGACCAGGTAACGGCCGTGTTGCTAGCCGGCTTCGGGGGCCGGCCGCTCTTTTTTGCTGTCTTACTTTCTGTAAGACGCTCCCCCTCAGCATTTTCACCCGCTGTCTTACTAGTATTAGTTTCAGTAAGACCAGATTCAGCCGTTTCTACTTCGTTTTCTGGCGTTGTGGGGGCTTCTTCGGGGCCTGTCTTACTCGCTGGGGTTTCCGTCGTACCGGGTTCGGGCTGCATAGCGGGGCGTCTTACACAATGTAAGACGCATAGTTAAGCAGGATTTTGGTGTTTTACACCCTGTCTTACCGCTGCTCACGACCTGCGCCTTGCTCTCCGATTAACCGCAACGCCCGGCTCTGGTCCTCGGGCCGGTTGATGAGCTGCGCGGTTTGGGTCGCCCCCGCCACGTCGCCCAAACGTAGCTGGGCCTCCACCACGTCCCCCAAATAGTAGGACCGGAAGTAGCCGTTTTTCATGTCCCCCTCGCTGAACCCCTCGGCCCGCACCCGCGCCTGCTCCAACGTGCGGCGGGCGGCTTCGGGGTCGCCGGTCTGCTGCTGGGCCTCCGCAATCTGTTTCATCAGGCCCACGTACCCGAACCCGGTCACGGTGGCCGCCAGCCACTGCGGCCCGGCCACGTCGCCCCGTTGTAAGAGTACCTGGATTACGGTGGCCAGCACCTCGCCTTTGGTGTCGGCGTAGCGTAGCCCCTGCGCCGTGGCTACTGCCCCTAGCAGGTCGTCGGCCTGCACCTGGGCCTGGGCCACTTCTTTCACGGCCTCGTCCCGGTACGGGCTTCCGACCAGCCCCACCAGCCGCAGCGCCTCGGGCAGGTTGCCGGCGCGCAATTGCGCTTGCATCTGTTCGTAGCGAGTAAGCGCCGCCTGCCGGTCGGCTTCCTCGGCGCGCTGCTCGGCTTCAGTCGGTTTTGGAAAGGTCAGCATGGGCTATTTCTTGGGCTAGGGTAAACAGGATTTTAGGGGCAGTGGGGAAGTACAATCTTTTCCCTCTTATTCTAGGTTTTGTCCCTTAACATAATACCAGTTATATCCTCACTCTTGAAATATGTGTAGCATCGCACATATTCCGAACAGTGTTTTTTTATGTCACTTTTCCTAGATAGGCCCTGCTATACCAAGCTCAACTACCATTCCATGTACCACTTAAGCTTCCCTACAGTTTGTTAATCTCATTAGCTAGTACTACAATCAGTAGCAATGTACTATCTTGCACCTTCACATCGAGATGGTTACCAAGTAGCCACTTAGAGTATTATCATCTAACCAGTCTTCAGCCTCATGGCAATCTTAAGTGTCACCTCGAATAACCGAAAGAGCATCTTTATTGGTAGCAGCAGCGAAGGTCTAGCAGTAGCTAAAGCTGTCAAATCCAACTTTGACCATACTGCTGATGTGGACATCTGGACAGAAAACATATTTTCTGTAAATAGAAGCACATTAGACAGCCTTATAAATAGAGCATCATTTTATGATTACGCAATATTTATTCTCACTCCTGATGATGAAGCAACTATTAGAAGAAAAAAGAAAAAGGTCGCCAGAGATAATGTCATTTTTGAGTTTGGTCTTTTTCTTGGTTCTGTAGGTCTTAATAGAGCCTTTATCATAAAGGAAGAATCAGTTTATACCTTCTCAGATTTTCAAGGCATCACTATACCTACTTACAGACATCGAGAAAATTTAGTAGCTGCTGTTGGTGATGCTTGTACTCAAATAGAAAGAGAAATTGGAGTTTCTGAAAAATTATACAACTTTTCGCAACTACCATCTACTTCATTAGCTATAGGGTATTATTTAAACTTTTTATCTAAAGTTAAAGAGGCTTTTACTACAATCAGCGAATTTGAAGTAGTAGAAAAAAACTCTACAGGTGATGTGATAAGTAGCAAAAAGATGCAGGTAACAGACCGTTATCCATCAATAACTGTTTTGCTTCCTCAAAAACTTTCTGAATTGCAGCCAGCAATTTTAAAAAGAAAAACACATAATCTTAAACAAATTATAGTAAACTCTACATACAGACCATTTCCATTTTATATCGAAGGCGATATTAATGAAAATACTTTTAATTTTTTTGACATACCAACTACTTTGCTATCATCTCACGAAATGATTGGCAAAATATTCACTCCGGAATTTCTGGCGAGAGATAATAATTCTGATAGAATTCAAAGAAGAGAGATAGCTAATTTTGAAAAAACATTAAGGATATTAGTCCCTGATGATGTAGAAGATAAATTTATAAAATTTAGCATTCTTAAATAACCCTTAAGCAACTGTAATCACATGGCAAATTGTCACGATTTATTTCAAACGTTCGATGGAGACATCTCTATTGACGTAAACAAAAAGAAGCGAATTAACTCTTCTAAGGCATCACTGCGAGAAAGGATTCGCAAATGGTTTAAAGATAACCATTCTGATTACGTCCCGAAATTTTATATTCAGGGCTCCATGAAAATGAAGTCTGCAATTAGAACTAAGGATGATATATGCGACCTCGATGATGGCGTATATTTTTTCCGTGAACCTGGCGTAGGACCAACAATACTACAAGAGTGGGTTTGGACCGCGGTGAATGGCTATACAAGTACCGCAGCTCAACACAGAAAGAAGTGCATTAGAACAGTCTTCGCAGGAGACTACGAGGTAGACCACCCTGTTTACTACAAAGGCGCAGGCAAAGATTATCAGCTGGCTATGAAGAATATCGGCTGGCGAGCTGATGACCCGAAAGCAATGGTGGATTGGTTTGTTGGTAAAAAAGATAAAGAAGGGCGACTCATACGGGTGGTCAAGTATTTGAAAGCTTGGTGTGATAACAAGAGAAACAATATGCCCAGCGGTTTAGCTATGACAATTCTATCATCTAACTCGCTAAGCAAAATTGTTTTGAATGAAAGAGATGATATTAGCTTGAGAGATATATTGAGCGAAATTAAGAAAACACTTGATATAAGCTTTCAATGCTTCGTTCCTGTTACGCCAAATGATAATTTATTTTCTGACTATACTCAAGTTAGAAAAGATAATTTTATAAATGCTCTAAATAATTTTCTTGATGACGCCAACAAGGCAATAAAGGAGGAAAATCAGTTAAATGCTAGTAAGTTATGGATAAAGCATTTGGGCGATAGATTTCCAAAAGGTGAAGATAAGTCAGATGATTCTAAGACAAAATCTTCTATTGCGGCCGGAGCTGCCTCATCTGTTCCCTGGATGAATGAATAGTGGTTTGGATTTATTTCGTCTAGAAGCTTTAAACGCAAAGGGTCTTCTTTTAGAACTATACGGCTTAGTTCTAAAAGAAGACCCTTTGCGTTTAGACGGTTCTATCCCTTTAATTGATGAAGAAGGTAATATAATTGACAGGTACGAGATAAGCATCGTTCCATCAGATGATTACCCTAATAGCTTTCCTTATGTTTACGAAATAGCAGATAGACTACCGAATAATATAGATTGGCACATCTATCCTGACGGACACTTTTGCATCAAAGCGCTTCCGGAAGAAAAGCTTATATGCATAAGCGGTATCTCTTTATTATCGTTTATAAAGGACCAGATTTTACCTTATTTATTTAATCAAAATTTCAGAGAAAAATTTGGTTATTTTTTAAGAGAGCGGTCACATGGAACAGAAGGAAATTTAGAATTCTTTAAGGACACATTTAAAACTAATGATTTATTAAAAATAAGAAATTATTTAGCATTTATTCTAAAAAGAAGAAAGCCAAATAGAGTTGAATTATGTTTTTGCGGAAGCGGAGTCAAATACAGAAAATGCCATAGGGATGCCTACCAAGTATTAAGCCCTCTTTCTGATATTACTATTGCTACCTATATAAAAATTATTGACTCTTACAAATAATCAAGGTTCAGTAGTCAGCACCTTGTCTATAAGTCTGCAAAAAACTCCGCTAAGCTCAGTTTGTGAATATCAAGCAGCCGTAGTAAGCTATTCATCGTCAAGTTACTGCCCTGCTCGTGCCGGCCGTAGCCTACGCGGGGCAACTCGTGGTCGAACGCAAACGCCTCGTAGGAAGAGTAGCCCTTGGCCACCCGGAGCTGCTTCAGTTTCTGCGCAATCTGCTTTAAGCGGGGGTCAGGCCGCGTGACTTCCTCCGTCATGATGGCCGCAAGGTGCGGGCCAAGACTATTAAATGTAACCTATCAAAAGAAACAGCTTATTTTAAACATACTATAGTATGTTTGCGCGCCCGTTCTTTAACCGGGCGCTGGCGATGACGATTTGTGAGTGCTGCGGCCGGGTGCACCAGGCCACCGAGATTGACCGCCGCTTTTGCTCGCTAATGTGCCGCAACCAGTACGACGAACGGCCCATCTTCTACCAACCCGCGGCGCTACTAGAAGCGCAACGCCAACAAGGACAGCTGCTCCGGTCTTATGTGAGTACCATCCTGAAAGCGGCCGGGCAATTTTTGCACCAGGCCGAGACGCTCACGCCTGAGCAGCAATTAGCGAATCAACACGCCTGGCTTACTACTATCGCGGCCCAGGAAAAGCAGATACTATCGCTCAGCGACGTTTTTGCGGTGGACGTGCCCTATACGCCTCCACCAACTGCTGAATAGCCGTACTACTTGTTTGACTATTCGACCTACGTGGTCTGCCGCTGCTTAGCCTCCGCCCACGAAATAGGGGCCGCTGGCGCTACTGCCTGCCCCGCTACGGAAAGCAAAACCAACTGCCTAGCCTCGGTCTGCTCGTAGAGCTGGCCACTGCCGGGATACTCGACCACCAGCCGGTCTTGTTCGTCCCGGTAGGTAATGTAGGAGTTGTGCGCTGCTGCCTCCCGCCGTATCTGCGTCTGGATTTGCTGCTGAAACTCGGGGTTAGTCAGCAAGGCACTAAGATTTGCTAGTTTACTCATGGCTAATAAGTTGATTAATTATGTTGACGGTGCGTAAGCTGCGGGCTAGTCCAATCCAGCCAGCGGCGCACGGTGCCGCAGTCGGTGCATTCCATCAGCAATTCGGTAGCTACTGGCTGCACCTCCACTACCTCCCGGTGGGCGTGGGAGGTCGGCTCGGCGCAGCTGCGACAAAACAGCCACTCCGTAGCGGCTAGGAAGTCCTCTAAAAATTGCAGTTCCTCGGGCGGCATTGGGCGTTAATTCAACTCTGGGGGTGGGAGTAGCCCCAGCCAGTAGGCCGGCTGGTCGTCGGTGGCCAGCTGGGCTTGACTGGTGGCCAGGTCCGTGCGGGGCGCGGTGGCTAGGGGCAGCTCGCCCCCGCCCGTACAGTCGGGGCACTGCCCCCCCTGCTCGTCTTCTCCGGAACCACCGCACTCGGGGCAGCTCTGGGTAGGGTAGTTTTTCAGGTATTCTTTGGGGTAAGCCGGCATCTTTTAGCAGGAGCTATTTTGCAATTGCAAACGTTAAACACACGTAGAAGAAGCAGTTATAGCCGCTAGCAGCAAGGCGTTTAGCTGCTCATTCGGGCTAGGCCAACGGGGCTGGCGTAGCGGCTGCTCCCC
>NZ_BAAGXF010000032.1:0-17975 GCF_054779975.1 Hymenobacter arcticus | reverse complement strand
ATAACGTATCGGAAATGATGAACTCTTGAGTAGTAGCCATACCCCAAATTAATCCCTATTTGGATAGCCTCTTAGTATACGCCAGTCACTCCCAGCCAGGGCATTATTGGAGGCGTTGCCGGGTCGGCTCAGGCTGGCAATGGTCTGCGTGCGGCCGAGTATATTGGTAAAGGCTTCGCTGGTGTACTGGCTACCTCGGTCAGCGTGCACAGGTAGGCCCTTTCTAAAGCCCAGGCGGCCAAGACGCTCTACTTGCAGCAGGACAAAACAGTAGCCGAAATCGGATAATTACTTGGTGTCGGCCGGGCCACCATTTACCGTTACTTAGCTGTCCCTACCGGTGGCAGCATGGGAGCAGTCCCTGTTACTTAACGTAGGATTATGCCCATACCCCTGATGGGTAGCTGAGGGGGAAACCACAGTTGAAACGCACTGCCTGCCCCCGCTACGGAATGGACCTGAATGCTGCCCTGGTGCAACTGCATGATTTGCTTGGCTAGGCTCAACCCAATCCCGGAGCCGTTGGGGCGGGTGGTGAAAAAAGGAATAAAAATGCTGTCCAGTACGTCGGCGGGTATGCCACTCCCGTTGTCTTTTACCTCAATAACCACCCGCTCCTGTTCATCGGACCAGGCCAGCAGGCTAAGGTGAGGGTTAGGGGTTTGGGTGACTGCCTGCGCCGCATTAAGTACCAAATTGATAAGCACTTGCTCCAGTAGGTGGCCGTCGGCGTGCAGGGTGAGGTGCGCGGGCCGGATGCTAAGGGTGACCTCAATGCCTTGCGCAGCCAGTTGCTCCGCCAGTAGCTGCCAGGTAGTCTGAAGCAATTCCTGCACGTAAAGAGTCGTGCGCTGCGGCGAGGCCAGGGTGCTAAAGTCCCGGTACACTTGGGCGAAGCGCAGCAGCCCTTCGCTGCGCTGCTGGATGATGCGAATGCCGGTGCCCACGTCGTCGAGCCATTCGGCGGAAGCCTCCTGCTGCCGGGCGCGCTGCACGTGGCGGCCCAACGAATCAGCCAGCGAAGCAATGGGGGCAACCGAGTTCATGATTTCGTGCGTCATCACCCGGAGCAGTTGCTGCCAGGCGGCCGTTTCGGTATCCGCCAGGGCCTGGCTCACGTTCTTGAAGGCCAGGAGGGTGCACGCTTCACCTCGCAGCTTAAACTGGGTGGCGGACAGGAGCAGCTGCACCGTTCGGAGGCCCACCGTCAGCTTCACTACCACGGGCTGGCCGGGAACTGCCCGGCAGATGGCCTCGTAGAGGACCGGCTGCCGGGCTTGCAGCGCCTGGATGTTTTTCAGGTACGGCAGGTGCAGCGTCTGTTTAAATGCCTCGTTCACCCAAGCCACGGTGCCCACCGCGTCGTAGGATACGATACCGGTATCGAGCAGCGCCAGGATGGTTTGCAGGTACTGAAACTGCCCTTCCTGCTCGGCCCGCAAATCCCGAAATGTGGCGTTGACCTGGTTGAAGGCCTCGTGCAAAGGCCGCAGCGACGCCGGGATGGACCGCGCCGGGTACTGCCGCGAAAAGTCGCGGTACTTGAGGGCCAGCGTAAAATCGGCCAGGGCCTGCTGGCCGCGCGTTAGGTAGCGGGCCAGGTCCAGGACCAGGAGTAGCAGCAGCCCCAGGGCCCCCAGGGCTAACCAGTAAGCGTGGTGTAGCGTGGCGTACCCGCCCCCGCCCAACGCGGCCACCAGCAGCACTAGCCGCCCCAATATTCTGACATCTAAAATATTAAATATCATGCTTGTCGAGCCGACGGTATAGCGCAGTGCGGGTGAGGCCCAGTTCCTTGGCGGCTTTGGTGAGGTTGCCCTGGTGGCGCGCAATGGCCTGCTGGATGGTGTGTTTTTCTACTTCCAGCAACGGCAGCGGATTCTCAACCACGGTCGCAGCGGGCGCTGCCACCGCGGAAGTAGCCGCCGATTCAAGGTTCCGAAAGGAGAAATCGGCCGGAAGTAGCACGGGGCCAGCCCCCAGGATAACGGCCCGCTCTACGGCGTGTTGCAGTTCCCGCACGTTGCCAGGCCAGGGGTACTCGCGGAGCTTGCGCAGGGCCGCGGCGCTAAATTCCGGCACGGGTTGCCGGTTGCGGGCGGCGTACACCTGCGCGAAGTGCTGGGCCAGCAGCTGCACGTCGTCGGCCCGTTCGCGCAGGGGCGGCAGCATGATTTCGACCGTATTGAGGCGGTACATCAAGTCCTGGCGAAAGGCGCCGCGGGCTACCAGGGCGTGCAACGGGGCGTTGGTGGCCGACAACAGCCGGATATCCACCGGTACGGGGGTGTTGCTCCCGACGGGCACCACCTGGCGGTTTTGCAAGGCCGTGAGCAGCTTGGCTTGCTGCGGCAGGGCAATGTTGCCAATCTCATCCAGAAACAAGGTTCCGCCGGTGGCCGCCTCGAACCGGCCCACGCGGCTGGCCTGGGCATCCGTGAACGCGCCCTTAGTGTGCCCGAACAGCTCGCTTTCAAACAACCCCTCGCTGAGGGCGGCCACATCGGCGGCCACGAAGGGTCGGGCGGCCCGGCGCGACTGCTCGTGCAGGGATTTGGCGACCAGTTCCTTACCCGTGCCGTTCTCGCCGAGCAGCAGCACGTTGGCTTCGGTCGGGGCAACCTTTTCAATAATGGTGCGGACTTCCTGCATGGCAACTGACTCTCCGAGTAGAGCAGTAGTCGCGGCCGGCCCGACTATTTTTTTCGGGGTGCCTCCGCTTTTGCTGCCGGGTTTGGGTTGGAGGGCGGCGGCCAGCGTTTGCAGCAGCTGTTCGTTGTGCCAGGGCTTGAGCAGGAAGTCGGTGGCGCCGGCTTTGAGGGCGCGGACTGCCGTGCGCACGTCGCCATAGGCCGTAATGAGGATAACGGCCGTAGTGGGGTTGTGCTCCAGGATGCGGCCCAGCCAGTAGAAGCCCTCGTTGCCCGTCGCCTGGCCGCTGCGGTAATTCATGTCGAGTAGCACAGAGTCGAAGGGCTGCTGGCGGAGCAGGGAGAGCAGCAGCTCCGGGTTGCGCTCCGTCACGACTTCCCGCACCTCGGTTTTGAGCAGCAGCTTGAGCGCGAACAGCACATCGGGCTCGTCGTCCACCACCAGGATGCGGGCGTGCTTAAGATTCATGAAAAAGGCTTGGTAAAACGTAAAAGTCGGGATTGGCAGGCACTCGTCCAATGCAGGCCACATAAATCGTGCAGGCATCGGAAAATACTGAATTTCAGTCGGCCAGGCGGTTTTCAGCCCATCAATAGATTCGAACTGTATCAGAACTGAACGGTCAACTGTATCAAAACCGGACGCTTGGCTGAAACTGTCAACCAGGACTTAAAATCAGACTGCTGATTAGCAAAGGTTTGTGAGTAAGGCACCGTTCTTGGCACCTCTGGTCACTAGCTTTTTGCGGCTAGTGCCTGCGCCAAACTGAATGGATGTCCTGATACCGAAGAAAAAATGGTCGTTTGTCACCCGCTGGTGGTGGCTGGGGGCCCTACTGCTGGCGGGTACGGGCGCGGCCGGCCTCTACTGGCCTAGGCCGGGCCAGCGGCTGCACGTCGCGGCCAGCCGGCTGACCATCAGCCCCGTTACGCGGGGTAATTTTCAGGAATTCACGGCCATCGACGGGGTGGTGCAGCCGCTACGCACCGTGTACCTGGACGCAGTGGAGGCCGGCACGGTGCAGCAGGTACTGGTGGAAGAAGGCACGACCTTGACGGCGGGCCAGCCGTTGCTGCGGCTGGCTAACCCCGACCTGCAACTGGAAATGGTAAACCGCGAAACGGCCGTGTACGACCTGATGAACAACCTGCACAACACCCGCACCCAACTACTGCAAAACCGCATTCTGCGCCAAAACCAGCTAGCCGACATCGACTTTCAGCTGGCCGAGGCCCGGCGGGTGTTCGACACCAACCAGGTGCTGTACGACCAGAAGGTGATTGCGCGGCAGGACTACCTGCAGAGCCAGAACGCCTACCGCTACCAGCGGCGCCGGCGACAGCTGACGCAGCAGACCCTGCGGCAAGACTCCATAGCCATGCAGCAGCAGCTGGGCACAATGCAGGAATCGGTACAGCGCATGACCAGCAACCTGGCCCTGATGCGGCGCAAGATGGACGACCTGCTGCTGCGGGCCCCGGTCGGCGGGCGGCTCAGCTCGCTGGCCGCGGAAGTGGGCGAGGCCAAAACCCGGGGGCAGCGCCTGGGGCAGATTGACGCGTTGGCGGGCGTGAAACTACACGCCGCGGTGGACGAGTTTTACATTGCTCGCATTGGAGCCGGTCAGGTGGGCGAAGTGGTGGTGGAGGGCCGGGCCTACCCCCTGCGCGTGACCAAAATCTTCGCCCAAGTGGCCAAAGGCCTGCAAATTGACCTGGCCTTTACCGGCACCCCGCCACCGGGCCTGCGGCGGGGCCAGACCCTACCCATCCGGCTGGCGCTGAGTGCGAAGGCCCCGGCGGTGCTGCTGCCCAAAGGTGGCTTTTACCAGCAAACTGTGGGTAACTGGGCCTTCAAGCTGGGGGCCGACGGCACCCGAGCCCAACGGGTGGCCATCCGGCTGGGTCGGCAGAACCCCGACTACTACGAGGTGCTAGCGGGCCTGCGGCCCGGCGACCAGGTTGTGACGTCCAGCTATGAGGGCTACGCCGACCAACAGGAACTGGTACTGGATAACGGGCGGCCGTAGGCATTTTAATAACTGATGTTACTGCGTAACGTCAGTAACTACTTGGCCATAAAAGACTGATAATCATGATTAAGACCGAAAACCTGGAGAAGATATACCGCACCGAAGAGGTGCAAACCAAGGCGCTGAGCCACGTCTCGCTGAGCGTGGAGCAAGGGGAGTTTGTGGCCATCATGGGCCCCTCGGGCTGCGGCAAATCAACGCTGCTCAACCTGCTGGGCCTGCTCGACGAGCCCGACGGCGGCAGCCTGCAACTGCTGGGCACCGAGACTAGCCGCTACTCGGAGCGCCAGCGGGCCGAGCTGCGCAAGCGCAGCCTGGGCTTCGTGTTTCAGAGCTTCAACCTGATTGATGAGCTGACGGTGTTTGAAAACGTGGAGCTGCCCCTGCGCTACCTCGGCGTGGGGGCCGCCGAGCGGCGGCAGCGGGTGGAACAAGTATTGGAGAAAATGCAGCTGCTGCACCGGCGCAACCACTTTCCGCTGCAACTCTCGGGCGGGCAGCAGCAGCGCGTGGCCGTGGCCCGCGCCGTGGTGAACGCCCCGCCGCTGCTGCTGGCCGACGAGCCCACTGGCAACCTCGACTCGGCCAGCGGCCACGACGTGCTGGGCCTGCTGACCGAGTTGAACGAAGCGGGCACCACCGTGCTCATGGTCACGCACTCGGAGCACGACGCCCGGTACGCCCGGCGCGTCATCCGCCTGCTCGACGGGCAGGTGGTGCTGGAAAACAGCCGCAGCCAATTCTGAACGCCTTCCTCCCCCTTCGGCCATGCTCCCCTACCCCCTGCTGCTACTCTACCGCAACTTTAAGCGGTTCAAAAGCACGTTCTTCATCAACCTAATTGGCCTCTCGACCGGCCTGGCCTGCGCGCTGCTCATCTACCTGTGGATAAGCGACGAGCGCAGCTTCGACCGCTACCACGCCCTGGACGGCCGGCTCTACCAGGTGCTGGAAAACCGCCGCACGGCCGCCGGCATCGAGACCCAAACCGGCACCGTGCCGCTGCTGGCCGAGGCCCTGCGGCGGGAAATGCCGGAGATTGAATTCGTGGCCACTACCACGCCGGTCCCGTTTTTTCCCCCGTTCACGCTGGCGGCGGGCGGCCAGCAGCTCACCGCCGTCCCCAAATACGCGGACCCGGCCTTCTTCCAGCTGTTTTCCTACCCCCTGCTGGTGGGTACCCCCGCCACGGTGCTGCGGGATAAACACGCCATTGTCCTCTCCGAAGCCCTGGCCACCAAACTCTTTGGGTCGCCGCAGCGCAGCCTGGGCAAAGCCGTGAAATGGCAACTGGCCGCCGATAGCACGCAGACCAGCCTGGTGGCCGGGGTCTTTGCCGGGGTGCCCCGCAACTCGTCCGAGCAGTTTGACTTCGTGCTGCCCTTTGCCTCGTTCAGGGACCGGATGCAGATGAGCGAGACCATCAAGTGGGACGACGACGGCCCCTTCACCACCTACCTGGCCTTGAAGGAGGGGGCCGACCCCGCGCAATTTCAAGCTAAGCTGGCGGGCTTGTTGAAGACCAAAAGCGCGCAGGCCCAGGCCCAGGGGCGCACGCTGTTTGTGCGGCCGTTCGCAGCGGGGTACCTGCACGGCACCTACGAAAACGGCGTCGCCACCGGGGGGCGCATTGCCTACGTGCGGCTGTTCGCCCTGATTGCCGGGCTCATTCTGGTGATTGCCAGCATCAATTTCATGAACCTGTTCACTGCCAAGGCCTCGCGGCGGGTCAAGGAAGTGGGCATTCGCAAGGCCCTGGGGGCGAGCCGCGCCGCACTGGTGGGGCAGTACCTGACCGAGTCTGTGGTGATGGCCTTGCTGGCCCTGGTGGTGGCCGTGGGGCTGGTGCAGCTCGTGCTCCCGCAGTTCAGTGAGCTGACGGGCAAGCCCTTAGTCTTGCGGTGGGAGTGGCAGCTGGTGGGGGCCGGCCTGGCCCTAGCGCTGGGTACGGGGCTGCTGGCGGGCAGCTACCCCGCGTTCTACCTGTCGGGGTTCCAGCCGGCGGCCGTGCTGAAAGGCAAGCTGCCGACCAAGGCCGGCGACGTGTGGACGCGGCAGGGCCTGGTCGTGCTGCAGTTCACGCTCTCGGTGCTGTTCATCGTTGCCGTCGTAGTGGTCAACGCGCAGCTGACGTTTGTGCAGCGCCAGCCGCTGGGCTACGACAAAGCCCACGTGCTCCGCTTTGATACGGGCGGCAAGGCGGCGCGCCAGCAGGCGGCCTTTCTGGCCGAGGTGAAGAAATTGCCCGGCGTTGTGCAGGCGTCCAGCGTCTTGGGCGGCTTCCTGGGGGGGCGCCACGTTGAGGAGATGAGCTGGCGGGGTAAGCGCCTGCCAGTAGGGACGATGCTGGTCAACTATGACCTGGTGGAAACGATGGGCCTGCACCTGGTAGCCGGCCGCAGCTTTGCGCCGCAGTTCCGCGCCGACAGCGCCGCCATCATCGTCAACCAGACCCTGGTGGCCGGCCTGGGGATGCCGGACCCCGTGGGCCAACGGCTCGACGGGGCCCGCATCGTGGGCGTGGTCCACGACTTCCACTACGAGTCCCTGCACGAAAAAATCAAACCCCTTCGCCTCCAACTCGACCCCACGATTAACACGGTGCTAGTGAAGCTCCAGCCCAACGCGGAACAGGCCGCGATTGCGCGGCTTCAGCAACTGTACGCCGCCTACAACCCCGGCTTTACGCTCGACTACACATTTCTGGATGCCGACTACCAGGCCCAGTACGTAGCCGAGCGGCGGGTGGCGGTGCTCGCCCGCTACTTCGCCGGGCTGGCCATTCTCATTTCCGCCCTGGGCCTGCTGGGGCTAGCGGCCTTCACCGCCGAGCGGCGGCGCAAAGAAATCGGTATCCGCAAGGCCTTGGGCGCGAGCGAGCTGGGCATTGTCTGGCTGTTGACCAGCAGCCTGACCAGGCTGGTGGTCGTGGCCATCATACTGGCGCTGCCCCTGAGCTACCTGCTACTGCAGCGGTGGTTGGAAGGCTTTGCCTACCACGTGGCGTGGCAGTGGTGGTACTTCGCGGCGGCCGGACTGGGGGCCCTACTCATTGCTTGGCTCACCGTAAGCGTGCAGGCCTGGCGAGCCGCCCGCCGCAACCCCGTGCTGAGCCTGCGGGCCGAGTGAGAGGAAGATAGGCTGTCTGCTCTGAACTGTTCAAAGCAATGAGTTGCCCTCCTAAATTGGAAAATGTCGTTCAACGAATACGCCTACCAGTACTCTCTGTTCCTACTCTTTGCTACCTCAAAAAGTGCCACGGTCTGGGACGCCCTAGCCTTGCACAACGAACTGCTCGACCAAGTGCAAATCATCTTTGTGGATGGTGGCTTCGGCTCTCGCTTCCGGCAGCAGTTAGCCCAACGCGGCATCCAATTGCCCACGGGCGTGCTGGCGCAGTGAGAGCGCTTTTTTATCCACGCGAAGCGCTGGGTAGTCGAGCGCAGCGGGCAACAACCGACGACTGGCCAAAGATTATGAACGCAAAATGACACACGCGAACGCTTGGCTTTACGTAGCCAATATCCGACGACTTGCTCGCTTAACTTAAACAGCTACTACAACTCACTGCAATTCAAACTTTATACGCAGGTAGGTTGCCGCTCGCACGGGATTGCCTTTTAGGTGGGCGGGCGTCCACCAAGGCATCAGGCGGACGAGCCGCAGTGCCTCTTCATCAAGCCCAGCCCCACAGCCTTTGGCCACTTCTGCCTCGAGAATACGGCCCATCTCATCCACCACAAAGCCTACTAGCACACTGCAGGAGGTACTTTGCTTTTGGGCTTCGGCAGGATAATGAAAGTTTTGTTTGAGGTAGAGCCGATAGGCTGCTACACCCCCCGGAAAAGCTGGCGGCTCATCAGCGACAACTATGGAGGCGCGATTAGCCTCGAGGCCCGCTCGAATGGGCGCCACTTCTCCAACCTTGTAGAGTACGATAGCGAGTGAATTGCTTTTTTGTACAAGCAGAGTCTGCGTTTGGTAACCCGCACAGTTAAGAATCAACAGTGGTGTTTCCTCCTCGCATGCCAGCATAAAATTGCCGCTGGCGTTAGTGGTAGTGGCTGTGCCCAGGCCCTTAACCATAATAACTACCCCCGGTATCGGGGCATTAGCTTGGTTGCGCACTTGCCCTGCTAACATAGTGAGCGGCCTACTAGCCGCTATTACTCCCTGACTAGCTAGCAGCAAACAAGCAAAAGCTAGCACCTTAGCTAAGTAGCACCAGCCACTATTTTCTAGCATAGTGACGCAGTAAGTTTTGTAAGAAATCATATTTCAGCGCGTCGCTATTTGCCATAAATTATCCATTTTACTAATCCTACCAGCGAAGCACCCCAACTCCAAACGCTGGCTACGTGCTACTAACGCAGCACTAGGCAGTGGATAGCAGTAACCTCGATGCATTTCGAAACCAAGCAAGCGCTATTTTTAAGCGGGCTTAGCTTAACGATGTAAAATTCCGTAATCGTTGTTTCTTGGATATTACACGAATAATATCATATTGTTTTTACGCGCTATCTGCTTTATTACAAGCTCATTGACGTATGAATGCATTGATGGTAGATGTAACTTTCCCGTAGCAACTACCTACCCCGCTCCCTCGCAGCGGGCCCAGGACCGGTTCGCACAAAGGTTGCACTGCTATGTCAACGCAGTTTCTTACTCGCCAACTTAACCAGTTCCCTGCGGCGAGCTACTAATCCCTAATTCCCAAACATGTTCTCAGAGGGAGTAGGGAAAAGAAAGCGCTATGTAAATTTGGTCTATGTTTCGCGCTGCTTATGCTACTGATTTAACGGCTACTGAATGGCAACTGGTTGAGCCTTATGTGCGCACTAGTGGTCTAGGTCGGCCCCCACTGCATAGTAAACGGGAGTTACTCAACGCTATTTTCTACCAGTTGCGGGCCGGCAGCGCCTGGCCTTTATTGCCCCATGACTTACCCCCCTGGCGCACGGTCTACAAGCAGTTTGAAGCCTGGCGTGAGGACGGTACCTGGGACCGCTTGCGCGACGGTCTGCGGCGGCAGGTGCACCAACTCACCCGGGAGGCCGAACCCACGGCAGGGGCCATCGACTCGCAGTCCGTGCGCACGGGCGGTAAAAGGGGGGCTGTCACGGCTACGACGCGGGCAAGCAAGTAGCTGGCCGTAAGCGTCATATCGCCGTTGATACCCAGGGCCTGCCCCTGGCTGTACTCGTGCAGGCAGCTAGCGTGCAAGACCCTGTGGGCGCGGCCCCGGTGCTAGCCCAGGCAAAGGCCAGCGCCCCGCAGTTGCAGCTGCTTTGGGCTGACGCCCGCTACCAAGGACCGCTCGTGGCCACGGCTGCCGCCGCGTTGGGCCTGCGCGTGAAGGTTATCCGGGGCCCGCCCGGCACCAAGGGCTTCGTGGTGCTACCCCGGCGCTGGGTCGTGGAACGCTCCTTCGGCTGGCTCAGTAAGTACCGCCGCGTGGCAGGCCGAGATTACGAAACCAATCCGCGTGTCAGTGAGGCCATTAGCAAAGCCTGTTTTTGTCAGCTCATGCTGCGCCGACTGGCCAAAGGGCCGCCACCTAAACATAGCCATTGATTTTCCCTATTCCCTCTAAGACCTTCGGTCTCTTCGAACGTCAGTAAGCGAATGTCCGCGTCTAGCGTAATCGTGGAGTTGAGGTGGTCGGGTAGGAATGGACACGGCGAAAGTAACTTTCCCTTGTCATGGAAGCAGAAAAACCAGCTGGTAAACGGCAGCGAACCAAGTATGATACGGCCTTTCGGGTCGAGGCAATACGCCGCGTGACCCAGGACGAACAGGCGGCCGCACGCGTAGCGCAGGCACTGGGCATGAGCGAGGCGCTGCTCGGGCGCTGGGTGCGGGCCGCGCGAGCGCAAGCGGCCCACCCTGCGGGCAGCGAAGCGTTGGAGCAGGAAAACAAGCAGTTGCGGGCACAGCTAGCCCGCGCCGAAATGGAGCGCGATATTTTAAAAAAAGCGCTGACCATCTCCCAAATGCTTGACACGCATTTTCACAACCGACGGGCCGATGAAACGCTTCGCTTTTATTGCCTTACAGGCTGCCTACTGGCCCGTGCGGCAGCAGTGTCAGCTGCTGGGCGCCAGCCCCAGCGGCTACTACGCCTGGCGCAAGCGGGCGCCCGCTCCGGCGACCGAGCCGGCGCTGCCCGCTTGGCAAGTGGCGGCCCGGCGCGTGTTTACCAGCCATGCCGGCCGCTATGGCCAGCGTCGGCTACGCGCCCAGTTGCGCCGCGAGGGCCACGAGGTAGGTCGGCAGCGTTTGCGCGGCTGGCTCAGCGCCAGCGGCTTACGCGCCCTGTGCACGCGCGTGAGTTCGCGGCCGCGCACCACACAGGCTGACCCGCAGGCCGTAGCTGCCGCTAACAAGTTAGCCACCTGGCCGGCGGCCACGGCGCCAAACCAAATCTGGGTGGGCGACATCACCTACCTGGCGCTAGCCACCGGGCAGTGGGCGTATCTGGCTTGTTGGCGCGATGCCTTTTCCCGGCGCGTCGTGGGCTGGCATGTCAGCGACTCCTTACACACCGACTTGATTCTGACTGCTTTTAATCGGGCGGTGGCTAGCTGCCAGCCTCCACCAGGGTGCTGGTACATGCCGACCGCGGCAGCCAGTACACCAGCGACGCCTTTACCGCCCTGCTGGACCGCACGCAGGCGATTGCCAGCCTAGGCCGACCAGGCAATCCCTACGATAATGCGCTGGCCGAGAGCGGCTGGAGCACGCTCAAGACGGAACTGCTGCCCCGTGGAGCCTGCTTTGCCGACTTGGAAGAGGCACGCCTCGAACTAGCTGACTACCTCGACCATTACTACAACACGCAGCGCCTGCACTCCGCGCTGGGCTACTGCACCCCGCTCGAAATCGAACTCCATTATCTCTTTAACCTATCCTTAGCTCCGTGTCCGCTGGCACCCGACCACCCCAGTAGTACTCCCCAATAGTTGGACAGTTTAGGCGGGCTATCTTAGTCAACGTCATGAGTCCCAAACGCACCCGCCGTCACTATACGGCCGAGTTCAAAGCCGAGGTAGCGCTGGCCGCCCTCGCCGAGCGCCAGCCGCTGGCCGAGTTGGCCGCTCACTATCAGTTGGCCCCGGCCCAAATCAGTCGCTGGAAGCTGCACCTGCGTCAACAAGCCGCGCAGGTTTTTACCGAAGCCCCCGCGCCAGTGGCGGCCCCGCCCGACGTGGAGCCGCTCTATGCCGCCATCGGCCGCTTGCAGATGGAAAATACGCTGCTAAAAAAAACGCAGCCCCGATGAGCACCGCCCAGCAACGCTTGCTGGTGCAAGCCGCCGACCCAGCCGGCAGCTCGGTAGTCGCTCGCTGCCAGGCCCTGGGGCTGGCTCGCAGCAGTTTCTACTACCAGCCTAAAGCCGAAACTGCGCTAAACCTGACGCTCATGCGCCTGCTCGAGGAGGATTACGCGCCATAAGTTCACGGGCGTGCGCGGGCTGCGTGACCACTTGCGCCTGGCCGGCTATTTGGTCAACGAAAAGCGCGTGCGCCGCCTGGTGCGCCTAAATTGACCTACAAGTTATTAAAAAGCCCAAAAGGGCAGACGGGCTTCGTGTTTTTGCCGCGCCGCTGGGTCGTCGAGCGCAGCTTTGCCTGGCTGAGTCGCTTCCGGCGGCTGGGCCGTGCTTGCGAACGGCTAAGCACCAGCTTACAACAGCTGCATTTTGTGGTCTTCGCCTGTATTATGTTGGCCAAACACGCCGCAAGTGCATGACAGCCTCTAGGAAACAAGTCCAAGGGCGGGCCTACTGCTGCCCGGTTTTTAATACGAGCACCTGCTTGCCACCCCGCTTTTCCATCACAAAGCCCTGGCTCAAGTAAATGCGTTGCAGGTGCTCCTCAAACGTAGGGGCACGTTCGCTCCGCTTGATGAAAGGCCCTGGATTATCATACATTTCCCGCACTTCCCCGAGTTGGTAAACTGTTTCGGCCGGGGCCGCCGGGACCGGTTTGCTACTTGCTTTTCGCACCGGCTTTTGCGTTACTGGCACTGCCACGGGCTCCAGGCTGCGGCGAAACTCTTCGAGCAGCAGCTTGCCCGTAATGCACTTGTAGACGTAGTCGGCCGGCTTGCGAATCTTCGCCTTGCGGGGCCGGCGCATCACCTCCAGCACATAGCTCAGGTACTCAACCGGGTACTGGCCTTCGGCTAGGTGCCGGCCGATAACATCGCAGCCGGCCTCCCCTACCCCAATGGTCAGCAGCTCGGCGGCCCAGGCCTCCTGCACCGGCGGCGTGTCCGTCGTTGCTAACGGCAATTTGGTAGCAGATGGCTCCAGCACGAGGGGACTGGCATTGAACGTGAAGCGAATCTGCTTCACCGCCTTGCCTTCGCGCAGCAGTTCCATTTCAAAGCATAAGTCGGTATCAGCCAGCTCTTCCTGCGCCTTGTCCAGCACCTTTGCTTTAAAGTTGTTGAAGCGGTCGGCGTACTCATCGGCCCGGATGCCCAGCCGAAACCGCAGGTCTTCCACCGTGAAGACACGCGTACCAAACTTTCGGTACTCCGATAGCAGCCAGTAAATCTTGAATGAGTGACTGCTATTCAGGCTTTTAAGCTCCGTAGTCAGGCTTTTTGTGAAGTTACCTCGCTCCGTTAATTGCAGCAAATACGGCACAAAATCGGGGTTGACCTTCACAAAAAGGCCGCCCCGCTGCCGCATGTAGCGCGCCTTGGTGATGAAAGAAATGTACTCGTAGTCGGGCTTATTCATCCGCTCCCCGTTCGGCCCCAGCAGCTCTACATACAGCGTCCGGTTCAGCAGGCGCTTGGCTAATCCCTTGATTTGTAGGTAGGCACTTCCCCCTGTTTCTTCTCCCACCAATTCCGGGGCCGGGATAAAGTACTCCTTGAACTCCTCATCGTCCGGGTGGATGCGCGCCAAAATCGCCGTAAAGGCGCGCCACTCTAAGGTATTGAGCACAAATGAACTGTTTATCAGCGCATTATGCTGGCGCACTTCTGGTCGCGGCGAGATGATGGTTAGCTGGCTGGTCACAAAACGGCAATTTGGTAGCAGATGGGGTTTTCAAGGTACGAATTTCTCTGCGATGGCCACTCGCCGGCCCGGCAAAACGGCAATTTGGTAGCAGCTACCAAAGGCCCTCCGAAACGGCAATTTGGTAGCAGATAGCGTTTTCTAAAACGGCAGTTTGGTAGTCGTGAAACGGCAATTTGGTAGCAGATAACGGCAATTTGGTAGCAGATAACGTTTTCTAAAACGGCAATTTGGTAGTCGTGAAACGGCAATTTGGTAGCAGATAACGGCAATTTGGTAGCAGATAACGGCAATTTGGTAGCAGATGGGCCTCGCAAACAATTACTAATCAATATGTTATGGGACCAGTAAAGACTATAAAACTTATTAATAAGTAAAGACTAGCTAGTGATTTTTTTTAGAAAGTTGGTGGCTTCGCCAACTCGCTTTTAGCAGTCAAATGTCAAGTCTGGCTTCGCACACCGGCCGCGAAAAAATTATAATATAATACTTATTATATTATAAGCCCTCTTTTTGCAGAATCGCCTAGCCGCGGGAGCTATGAAATGAGCACTAGCTCTCTCCCTCTGCCCTACTTGGGTAAAAGCCGAAATTATGGCAATCGGTCAGCGGCCCGATTAACAGTCTGGACGCAATAAGAGCCCCTCCAGCGCATCGGCAGTACTTCACTTGACCCTGAGCTAGTCAGCAGCATCCCCGCTCGCCTACAGCCCACCGCAAGGGGGTTCTTGGGGCCTTGCTACCCGTTGCTAGGCCTCCCTATGTGTTATTGCTTTCACTGTAGCGGCGTGGGGGCTGTTCTGGCTAGCCAAATGGCAGTAGCCTCCCCAATGGCCGGAAACTCCTCCCCTATCTGGCAGAGAAGGGGCTCCGGCCCGGCGTACGGCTCTGGCCGACGCCGGTAGTCAACTGGTATTTCGCTAGTCAGGCTTGCGCACCAGGCGCTTGAGCGTTTTAGCGGCTACTTTGGGGGGCAGGGCCTTCTTGGCTTCTGGTTTATCGGCCAGGTAAGCCACTAGGGCCTCGTGTAGCACCTCATGTAGCTCCATGTGCGCCCAGTACTCGTATTGGCGCAGCTCGCGGTACACCTCGGGCTTAAGCTGATTGGTGAAAACCACCCGGCTTACTTCCTTGGGGGCGGTGGGCTCGGGTTCGGCGGGGGCGATGGCCGCCACTGGGGAGGGGGCTGGGGCCGCACTGGGCTCTACCCCGTATATCAGGTCGTCGGCACTCGCGGCCACCCTAGGGCGCGTGCCAGTCATGGAGGGCTTACCCATAAAAATCAGGAAATACGGGTGAGAATTTCGTCTGTGAGGCCGCGGTAGTCAGCGGCTCCATTGGAATTAGGTGCCCAGTCATAGATGGGCCGCTGCATGCTCTGGGCCTCATCCAGCGAAACGTTTTCCCGAATGGTCTGGCGCATAATGAGCGCGGCCAGGGCCGGGTCGGCCTGAAGGTCGCGGGCGTACTGGTGGTGCAGGGCCTTGCGGTAGGTAGGCGAGTATTTGGTGAAGAAAATGCCCCCGACCCGCAACTGCGGATTGAAGTTGCGCTTGAGGCGAGCCACCATCTCGATGAGCGCCGTCATCCCCTCGCTGCCAAATAAATTGGGCTGTAGCGGAATGAACACCGCCTCGCTGGCCACCAGTGCTGATACGGTAAGCGGCCCCAAGTTAGGGGCAGTGTCAATGATGACGTAGTCGAAACGGGACTGTACGTCTTCGAGCTGGTGGCGGAAAAAGAACTGGTAGTCGGGCGCATTGCCGAAGCCCTTTTCTTGCTGGGCCATGATGCGCGCCGACCGCACCATACTCAGCCCCGCGCTGAGCGGGTAGCAGAGCGAGGCCAGCGCGGGCACCCCCTCCCCTTCCGTGAGCGCCAGGCCCAGGTGCGGGTGCTCGGCTGGCAGCCCCGAGGCGGTGCTGGCATTGGCCTGCGGGTCGGCATCAATGAAGAGCACCCGGCTGCCCAGCTCGGCCAGGCGGTGGGCAACCGACAGGGCGGAAGTAGTCTTGCCGACCCCCCCCTTGTTGTTGGCAAATGTTAGGATACGCATATGTTGGTAAAGTAAAATATTTAAAAGAAGGCTGCTAACGGGCAACACTGCAATATGACAACATGGTCAACACAAAAATACTACTTGCATTGCAACACAAAAATACAAGCAACATAGAAATATCAGTCATACCGCAACATAAAAACATACGCAATATAAATTTACTAGCCATACTGTAACACAAAAACATGGTCAACACAAAAATACGAGCAATACTGCAATATGCGTGTAATAGTTATGCGTAAACAAGGGGGGTGCTGGTCATGCTGCAATACGTATTTACGGCAATTTTTTATTTGCAAAACACTCAATCATATTGCATTATGCGTTATGCCTGCTTATTTTTATTTGCCGAATATTTATTTACAATATCCAAATATACTAAATTATTTATCTTTTTGAAGAACGGCACTCATGCGAAACTTTTGCTGTTTGATAAATACTGCAACACAAGCAGTACAGCAATACAAACATAGTCAAAATATGAAAATACGGCAACACCAGCAATATGGCAACACGAGCTAGTTACCCCTGACAAGGGTAACGTTTGAAAGCTAGTGATACACAAGGTGGTGGATTCTGTAAGGAAACGGAAAAAGGAAGAGTCAGCTGGGGACCTAATGAGTAGCCTAGTTTACCAGCCTTGTGGCAGCGCTAGAAGCAGCGGAAAAGCGGCCGCTTCATCGGCAGACACTGTCGGTAAGCGTTGGCTGGGCTTGAGTCTTAGCCCTGAAAAGGATGAGCAGGGTAAGCGACTGATAAGCTTTGCCAAAAGCTCCTTCCGAAGGGTGTAGGCCCCAAAAAGTGTTCGTTCGGGTGAGGGGTGCTGGCGGCGAGGCAAGCCCACAACGTCGAGCCAGGGGCAATAAAGTATGCGGGTAAGAGGCTAGAATGGAAGGCAATCGGACCAGAATCGTGGGAGATTTTGGTGACCAGCAGTGGCAGAACCCCAGGGATGGGGCACTGGTGAGCCCAAAGTGTAACCTGTCAACAGCCTGCTGAAAGTATGCAATAGCGAGGACAGTGCCCGGCGGATAGCCCGCCTTACAATGAACGAGAGGGGGCAATACTAATAGGGGAGGGGACTGCCTGCTCGTTGTGAGTGGCGCTCGAATGAGCCAGTAGGGCGACGTATTTTACTGCCGTGCTGGTAGCAGCGGAAGCCACTGGTAGCGCCCGAGTCAGGTAATGGGTAGTTGGGAATCTCAGCTTGCAGGGCGATTCTTTGATGAGGCAGTGGGGAAGAATAATGCAGGCCCTTGCACAAGAAAAGAAACGCTACTGATGCCATGCAGTGATGGGAGGCAGTCGATGAATTAGCCTAGCAGCGCCGGCTGCCGCAACTCTCTAACAGTCTGCCAGGCTTGTTCAAAATCGCGCCGCAGCCCCTGCTCCGCAAAGGGCAGCAGCCGGCAGACGTGCGTGATGCAGCGGAGTAGCTGCCGGTGCAAGTCGTGCGTGAGTAGTAGCAGGGGCTGTAAGCCAGCTACGTATACGGCCACGGCGGCGTGGCTCTGCTGCTCAGGCGAGAGGCCTCCCAGCAAATAGATTTCCCGCAGGAAGTGCTGCATTCGAAACAGGGCGCGGGGCTCGGTGGCCACGTGGCGCCCGAAGCTGAGCAAGTACTGCCGCGCTGCGCCGCTAAACTGTCCGCCAGCGGCGACGAACCGTCGTAGTGCTGCCCAACACGCTGATGCCCAAGCCAGCCTTCCGGTTGGCTTACGTTCAGACGTGCGGGCCCTTGAAAATAGCTTTTACGAACCTGAGCGTGGGTAGTACGGCTTACCGCTGGGATTTTGGGGATGGCACTACTTCCACGGCAGCCGCACCGCCCGCCCACACCTACGCGGTGCCCGGTGCCTACGCCATCCGGCTGGTGGCCACCGGCCCCACCTACGCCGACTCTACCCAGCAGGAAACGGCCGCCGCGACCACCTGTCCCAGCTACTGCGTGAGCACCGCCTGGGGCGGCAACGAGGACTCGCCGCTGTATTTTACCCGCGTGGCCCTGGCCGATATGGACAATCGGGAGGAGCGCGGCCCGCGCGTGGGCTACCGCGACTACACCCGCTACGTGGCTACCGTACGGCAGGGGCAAACCGCGCGGCTGCGGGCCGAGACCCTGAGGTGGTCGGGTAAAAATGGACACGGCGAAAGTAACTTTCCCTTGTCATGGAAGCAGAAAAACCAGCTAGTAA
>NZ_BAAGXF010000031.1:0-23355 GCF_054779975.1 Hymenobacter arcticus | reverse complement strand
GGCAGGCAAGCGTAGAACGTAACCAGATAGGGAGGGTCCTGCTAAAAGTAGGCCAGATAAAATGCGCGACGGCCTGCTTTAGGAGGGGGCAATCCTAAAAGTAACCCGCTGACTTGTTCACTAAAACGAACGTTTTAGTGAACAAGTCAGCGGGTTACCTGCCGACCGGGTAACCGGACCCCAAAAGCAGCCGATTTGGTACATAAAACTTGTTCAGCAATCAAAGTATAGAAAAGGGTATCTTCGTAACGGATAAACTGCTTACCTCATGAAAATCGGCTACGCCCGCGTCTCGACCCGTGACCAGAATCTGGAACTCCAACTCGATGCCCTGCACAAGGCCGGTTGCGAAACCATCTACCAGGAAAAGGTGTCCGGCGCGAGCGCCAGCCGCCCCGAGTTGGAGCGGCTGCTCACGCAGCTGCGTACCAGCGATACGGTCTACATCTACAAGCTTGACCGGCTCGACCGGCTCGGGCGCTCGTTGTGCCACCTGCTCCAAGTAGTGGGCGACTTGCAGCAAATGGGCGTGGGCTTGGTGTCCCTCACCGATGCCATTAACAAGACCTCGGCCCAGGGCCGACTCGTGTTTAATCTGTTTGCCTCGCTGGCCGAATTCGAGCGCGAGCTGATTCGCGAGCGCACCCACGCCGGGCTGGCCTCGGCCCGCGCGCGGGGCCGGCGGCCGTCAGCGGGGCCTTTCCGAAGAAGCGGAGCGCACAGCCATCATCGCCGAAACCCTCTACCGCGAGCAGCAACTCGGCGTCAACGAGATTGCCCAGCGCCTGCACATCTCCAAAGTCACCCTTTACAAATACTTACGCCACCGCAAAGTGGTCATCCACGCCCACCGCAAACCTGCCCTCGGCAACTCGCCCGTTTAATTTTTGTACCAAACTTTTAACCAAGGCCATAACTGCGCACCTTCCAGTTCGTCTGTTCTGGAGCAAAGCCACAGCCAGCGTGTCTTTTGGGGTGGTCTAGTGGAAACGGACAGTGAGCTAAGGTAGGTAGTAGGTAGTAGGTCAGTTTCAAACTGATGGGGCGAGCGGTAGCCCAGGGCGGAGTGACGGAGGGCCAAGTGTTTTGCATCGATTCAACCCGATGCAGCGAGCGGTAGCCCAAGGCGGCGTGACGGTGGTCGAGGTTGAAGTAGGTGTCGAGGTAATAGGCTACCTCCAGTCGGGCCTCTTCCAGATTGGCAAAGGCCCAGCCGTGGGGTAACAGCTCGGTTTTCAGGGTGTTCCAACCCGCTTCGGCGTTGTCGTAGGGGTTGCCTGGTCGGGCGTAACTAGTCAGCGACCCGGTATCTTCTAGGCGCTGGCGGCACGCGTGGCTGGTGGATTGACTGCCGCGGCCGGCGTGAATCACGAGGCCAGGAGCAGGCTGGCGCAGCGTCAGGACTTGTTTTAAGGCCCTGATTACCAAATCGGTGGGCATGTGCGTGGCCAAGTGCCAGCCCACCATGCGCCGCGAGCAGGCAGCGCGCCAAGTGGCCAGGTAGCACCAACGCCCACCTACCAGCGGTAAATAAGTGCTGTACCCAACCCAGACCTGATTAGGGCGCTTGGGTGCGAGCTGGCCTTGCAGCCGGTTCTCGGCCACGACCGCCGCCGGGTCGGCCTGCTTCGCGTGCGCGCTGAGGGCGCGCTGCCCACTTGCCCGCAACCAGCTGCGTAGTGCGCAGCGCCCCAGGTAGTAGCCGCTGCGGCTCACGCCCACTACTTGGCACAAAGCAGCCAGTGTCCAGGTAGCTGCTTGCGCCCTGATAAAGACGTACTTGCTCGCAGTTGAGGCTGCGCAAAGATGGTCACCGCTTTTTTAAACTATCGCGCCCGATTTCCACGCCCTTCAGTTCGGCGCTGCTGGGCACGGCTTGTTCCAAGTTCGCTGCCAGCAGCGGCCCAGCAGGGTGGGCGAGATGCCTTGCGCACGGGTTACAGCTGTTTGTCGGGCTCCGGCGGCTACCTGGCGAACGCAGTTAGCCTTAAAACCGGGCTTGTATTTCTTGCGGGTGACGGACTGGCCGTCAACTGGGTTTTTGTCGGTCATGGGCAGGGGAATTAAGCCTTCGCTCTGTCCGTTTCCGCTAGACCACCTCAGCACTCGTACTAACCCTACTTGCTTCGCGCCTCAAAATTTGTATGTTAAATAATGCTCCATAACTCGCCACTATTAAAGTTTATAAAAGTATTAAATCGTATCCTTGTGTTTTATACTTTCATAAACTTTAAAATTGTCACTTTTTCGGAAGTATTAAGCCTATTTTTATACTTATTCACTACTCTCCCCTTTAGCTGCCCAAACGCGAACGGCGAGTGAGGTGGGTCGGGTAGAGTGGACACGGAGCTAACACAGGTTGAAACGGTAGTGGAGTTCGATTTCGAGCGGGGTGCAGTAGCCCAGGGCCGAAAACAGGCGTTGAGTAGTATAGTAGTATATTCGGCCAGCTCTAAGCGAGCTTCCTACAGGTCGGCGAAGCAGGCCTCACGCGGTAATAGCTCGGTTTTGAGCGTGCGCCAGCCACGCTCGGCCAAGGCGTCATCGTAGGGGTTACCAGGCCGGCTCAGGCTGGCAATGGCCTGGGTGCGGTCAAGCAGGGTGGTAAAGGCCGCGCTGGTGTACTGGCTGCCCCGGTCGGCAGGCACGAGCAGGCCCGGCGGGGGCTGGCAGATAGCCAAGGCCCGGTTGAAAGCGGTCAGAATCAAGGCCGTATGCAGCCACTCGCTCACCTGCCAGCCCACTACGCGCCGGGAAAAGGCATCGCGCCAGCAGGCCAGATAGGCCCACTGCCCCGTGGCCAGGGCCAAGTGGTGATGTCGCCCACCCAAATTTGGTCGGGGGCCGTGGCCGCGGGCCAGCTGGCCAACTTGTTGGCAGCCGCTATCGCCTGCAGGTCGGGCTGGGTAGTGCGCGGCGGCCGGGTACTGACGCGGGTGCAAAGCGCACGTCAGGCAGTGGTGCTGCGCCAGCCACGCAGCCGTTGCCGACCTACTACGCGCCCTTCACGGCGCAGCTGGGCCCTTAAGCGGCGCTGGCCATAGCGCCCGGCATGGGTAGTGAACACGCGCTGAATCTTACCCGGTAGGGCCGCCACCTGCCAGGCAGCAGGCGTTAGCTCTACCATTGGCGTGGGCGCGCGTTTACGCCACGCGCAGTAGCCGCTGGGGCTGACGCCCAACAACTGGCACTGCCGCCGCACGGGCCAGCAGATGGCATGTAAGGCTATAAAAGTAAGGTAATTACCGGCCCGTCGGTTGCGCGAGCCTACGCTTATAGCAGGCACTTGGTCAGCGTTTTTTTTAACTATCGCGCTCCATTTCCGCACGTGCCAACTGCGCCCGCAACTGCTTATTTTCCTGCCCCAGGGCCTCGCTGCCAGCCGGGCGGGCCGCTTGCTCCCATGCGGTGCGCACCCGGCGCCCTAGCAGCGCCCCGCTCATGCCTAACGCCTACGCAACGCGCGTGGCCGCCTGTTCATCCTGGGTTACGCGGCGGGCTTCTTCGACCCGAAGGGCCGCATCGTACTTGGTTGGCGGCCGTTTGGCGGCTGGCTTTTCTGCTTCCATGACAAGGGGAAATTACTTTCGTCGTATCCATTCTTCCCCAATCACCTCAGCCGTCGTCGGGCCGGTAGGACTGACCAACTAATCCGTTTGCAAGTTATAATAACAGTCTTAAACGGCGGGAGTGGCTCAATAACTGCGTAATATCAGTTATGAATTACGCAGTTATTTAAAAAAGCCACAGCTAAAAGGTGACAGGACGGCTGGCCTACTTTTTCTGGCCTGGTACGAGTTGGTCAAATGCCAGGCCCGAAGCCCCACTGAGCTGCGCGGGCCCGCGTTGGCGGCCAAACCAGTTGAGCGTGCGCCCATCGTGCCAGCGGGCGCGGTAGTTGAGGCCCTCCACGCGCACGCCGGTGGGCGGCACCTCGTGCTCGTGTAGGGGGTAGGCCTGGCCGGGGCGCAGCTGGAGCAGGCCGGTGCGGGGCAGTACTTCGGCGGCGAGGCCGCTCAGGGTCAGGCCCTGGCGGTGCAGCACGGCCTGCTCGAGGCCGGGGGCGCCGGCGGAGCTGGGCACGAAGGGAATCCAGTTTTCGGGCACCGCGCCGGCCAGCTGGTAGGTATAAGCCGGGGCGGCCGAGTCGGCGAGGGCCGCGGGCACCTCGGGCACGAGCATGCGCAGGGTTTCGGCCACTTGGGCGGCGGCGCTGGCCCCGTCGAGGCCGCCGGCAAAGCCGTCGGGCACCATGCTTTCCACGGCCCATACCAGGTTGGTGGCCTCTTCGCGGCGAAAACTCACTTGCTCCACGGGCCGGCTCACCAGGGGGCTGCGCACCGTGGCCGGGAGGTAGAGCGGGGCGGCCGTGGTAGGGTAGGGGTTGGCGGCATCAGTTTGGGCAAACAGGCGCCAGTGGCCGGCATCGTTGTCGATGAGGGTGCCATCAGCCTCCTGAAGCTGGCCGGCCCCGGCGGGCTGCACCTGGTAGCAGCGCCCAAACACGTCGGTCACCTGCACGCTGCTGAGGCGGCACACGCTGCCGCCCTGCACGGTATAGGGCACCGAGAACCAGTCGTTTTGGTAGAGGAACATGAACTCCTGCAAGAGCAGGCGGCCCCAGTCCGAGGCATCGCCCGTTACCTGCCCGAAGTCCACGCGGCGGTCCTCGAACTCCCACCAGCGGGTGGCCGGTGCCCCCGCAAACTGCACCTGCGTGGGCAGCAGCCGGCGCGTGGTGGCCGCCGGGGCGGCCGGCGTGTTCGCGGGGGGGGCCTGCGCATCCACGGCGTACCAGGGCAGGGTGCCCCCGCCACCGTAGTGGCTGGCCCCCAGGCCCAGGCCGCCGGCCGTGCCCACCGCAAAGGAGTAGGCCAGGTCTTCGGTAGCCCAGCCGGTGCTCTCGTGCCCGAGTAGGTAGAGGCGGTGAAAGGCGAGAACAAAGCGTTGCAGTTCCACTTCGAGCGGCGCGGTGGCCAGCTGGCCAATGGCGCTCACGCCCAGTTTTTTATACAAACCGGGGGCGAGGGCCACGCCCGGCAGGGCGAGGGCCAGCTGGTCGCTGTCGGCCAGGTAGGGGGCCAGCTGGGCGGGCACGCCGTCGGCGGTGGTCAGGGCCTGGTAGAGGGCGTAGCCATCGATAGCCGCCGGGCCGACCAGGGCCAGCAGGGCCAGCGCCTCGGGCGCGGTAGCCTCCAGGGCAAAGGCTACGGGGTCGACGCTAGCGGCGGTGGGGGCCAGCCCAAAGGCCGTGCTGAACAGGGAAGCCGCTCCTCGTAACACGTTGTAGTCGGGGGGGGCGGGCAGGGCCTGCACCAAGGCGGCGCGCAGCTGGCGGCGCCAGTACTGGCCCATTTGCAGGCGCAGGCCCAGCCCGATGGGGCGGGGCTGGGCCTCCACCGCCGCCTCCAGAGGCTGGGTGCGGGGGTCGTAGGCGCGGTCGGGAGCGCTGCCCACGGCCAGGCGGGCCAGGGGCAGCTCCTGCAAGGTGAGGTCCACAAAGGCGGGGGCACCCCGGTCCTCGGCCCGAAACTCGTGCAGCTGCCACTGGCGGGCCAGCAGCCAGGTGGCGTCGCGCACCTCGGCCCGCAGAGCGCGGTTGAACTCAGGGCTGCGGGGCCGGGCTTCGAGGCGGTTGGCGGCTAGCAGCGCGTGCACATCGGCCGGGTACTGCTGGGGGACTTCATATGAATAAGCCATGCGGTTTTTTCCTAAAGCATTCTGAATTACTTATGTATTAGCTCACAAAAAGGCCCGCTACGGAATGGCCAGCGGCACCTTGAGGGGCTCCTCGTTAAAGCGGGCCGTACCGTTGAGGCGGCCCAGGTCGAGGGTGAGCGTGACGGCCTGCTGGGCCACGGGGGCCACCACGGCGGGCAGCACGGTGGCCAGCGGGGTGGCAGCCAGGGCGGCGGGCTCCACGGTGCGCTTCTTGGCCAGGTCCAGGGTCTGGTTCACGGCCCCGGCCAGGGTTTCGGTGGTCCAGAAGCCGCTGGGCTGGGCCTGGGGCGGTACCACGAGCAGCATGGCCTGCGGGGCGGCGGCATTGGGCTGGTCGTAGTGGAAGGCCACGGCCGTGGGCTGGCTGGCCAGGGGCAGGGTTTCGGTCCACTCATCGAGCCACAGGGCGCACTGGGTTGCCGCGGGCTGGTAGCCGGCGGGCAGCCACTGCACCAGGGAGAGGGCATCACCGGGGGGCGCGTAGGCGGGGCCGGGGTAGCCGGGGGGCACGGTGGTGGGCCAGGGCAGGCCCAGCCAGTAGTCGCCCTGGCCATCGGGGGCCGTGCCGGGGAGGGCCGTGAGCTGGGCCGGGCGCAGCACCTGGGTCGGTTCGGCGAGGGCTTCGGGGTCGAGCAGGCTTTTGATAAGAAATACCTTGTCGAGGTGGTTGAGGGGCTCGCGCACGGCCCCAAGGCCGTGCAGCCACTCTTGCAGGGCCAGCGGCTGGCCTTGGTAATGGCGCAGCAGGCTGGTCGTAGCCTGGGGGTCAAGGGCGTGGCTGTAGTCCTGCTGGGCCTCGGCCTGGGCCTGCACCTGGTCGGGGTCGGTAGTCCGGGCATCGGTGAGGGAAAATTCCACGTCGGGCCGGAAGGCGGGGCCAAACAGCGCGCTGGCCTGGGCCAGGCGGTCGGCCACGGTCTGGGCGGGCAGCAGGGCCTGGGCAGCGGCCAGGCGTAGGGCCAGGGTGGGCCGCAGGGCGCGGCTGGCGGCGGCCAGCGCAGCCTGGTCGGCGCCGGGGGCCAGGCCCGGCAGGGCCTCCGTCAAGCCATAGAGGGCAGCCTGGTAAAACTGGGCCGGGGTGAGTGCGCCGGTGCCCGGCAGCTGGGTCAGGTCGTATTGCGCGTTGTCGAGGCGGTCGCCAAGGTCGGGGTCGGCCACGCCGGTATCGGGGTTGTCGGCGGCCTGGCGGCCGGGGGCTTGCAGGTCGTAGGGCCGGGCCGGGCGGGCCCCACCCAGCAGCTGGCGCAGGCGGGCCAGCAGCGGCAGCAGCCGGCGCAGCTCTGGGGCCGCCGTGCCGGCGGTGTAGTCCAGGGCCAACTCATCACCCGCGTTGTGGGGGAGGCGCTGCACGTAGGCCTGCTGGCCCAGGTGGTAGCGCAGCAGCCGGTCGAAAGTCGAGCCGGCTTGCAGGGCGTGGTCATCGAGCAGGTACAGCAGGTCGATGGGACTGAGGCCGGCCTGGTCGAGCAACACGTCGCTCAGGGGCCAGCTGCCCTGCGCATCGCGCCAGCCCACCGCGAGCGGGAGGACGCTAGGGTTCGGAAAAAACTGGGCCAGCCAGGCGTTGAGGCGCGGCGCGGCGGCGGCGCGCGGCGTGGGCTGGGCCTGGTACCAGGGGCTGGCGCTCGTGAGCGGGGCGGGCAGCTGCACTAGCACCCGCTGGGTGAGGGTAAAGCTGCGCTGGGGTGGGTGCATCACGTCGGGTACGGGCGGAAACAGCCCCTTCGCCACGCCGTCGAGCACGGCGGCGGCGCGGTCGGTGTTGCCGCGCGCGGCCTGAAAGAGGCCCTCGCTCACGCCCAGGTCGCCGAGGGCATCAAGGTCGTCGGTTAGGCGGCCCAGCTCGGCCGTAATAAAGGCGGCAAAATCGGTGCCGGCGGCGGGCAGGCCCGCCCCGTATACGCCGTGCGGGTAAGCGGGATGCTGGGCGGCGGCGCGCAGCAGGGCGGCCCCATCCACCACCTGGCGGGCGGCCTGGTCGGGGGCGGTGCCGGTGGGGACCGCTTGGCCGGCGCCGGGCACCAGGGCGTGCTCCTCGCTGAGCGGGAAGGCGCTGCGAAACAGGGGCAGGTAGCTGGCGTAGGGCTTGCCGCCGGCCGTGCCGGCGTGGGCCTGCACAGCGCGCTCAAAGCTTTGGCCCAGCAGCGTGCCCAGCGAGTGGCCCCCGCGCAGGCCCTCGAGCAGGACCAGGGCGGCGCGCACCCGGCGCGACGACACATCGATGGCCATGCGGGCGGCCACGGGGTCGGTGGGGTCGGGGGTGCGCTGGCGCGACTTGTAGCCCTGGCGCAGCAGGGCGGCGGCGGTGGCGTGGGCCAGGCTGGGGGCGTGCAGGTAGCCCAGGTTGTCGGGGTCGTCGTAATTGCCGGCCTTGTTGGGCGCGGCCTCGTCCTGGGGGCGCACGTCTTCGAGCCAGCCAAAGGCCCCGAGGTGGCTGCCGGTGGGGTAGGTACCGCGCAGGGTGCGCAGGCGCTGCACCACCGGGGCCAGGCGCCAGGCATCGAGGCGGTAGCTGCCTAGGTCGAGGTGCTCGGCCAGCAGGCGCTCGAGGCGTGCGGTGGGCAAGGACCCCAGCGCGCCCACGGTGGCCAGGTAGTCGTTGAGCGGGGCGTTGCTGGGGGTGCTGGTGGTCAGACTCTTGTACAGCTCCTGACCGTTTACCTGCTTGTAGAGCCAGGCCCAGCGGGGCGTTTGGCCGGTGGCCAGCACGTTAAAGGTTTCGCCGTCGAGCACGTCGGGGCCTGCCAGGGCGAGGGCGCGCTTGGCGGCGGCCCAGTACTCGAGCAGCACGGCCTGGCGCAGCAGGCGGTAGAGCAGGGTGTTGGGGGGCGGAAAGTCGTTGCCAAGCGACGAGTCGAAGCGCTCCAGCCGAATATCATCAAACGAAGCCGTCGCCAGCCACTGGATGTAGTTCAATTTCAAGCCGTTGACTTCTACTCCTGGCAATAAGGCCACCGGCTTGTCTTCCGAGAGCAGTCCCTCATCGATGAGGGCCCCCTCCTGGCGGCGGTTGCCGGGCTCGTCGGAGTAGGCCTCGGCCAGCTTGTTGAACGTGCTCTGGAAAGTGTGGGCAAACAGGGGCGGGGCGGCCACCGGCAGGTTCTGCGCATCGCGCTGCAAGTGCGCGTCGTTGTGGGGGTCGATGAGGCGCGCAAATTCCTGGTACACCGGGTTGTCGGTGGGCGGGAAGACGCCCAGCGTACGGTCGCCCGCGGCCCAGATGCCGGTGGGCAGGCCCACGGCGTGGGCCTGCAAGGCCTCGGCCAGCAGCGGCCCGATGAGGTAGCGCTGGTAGTACTGGGTGGAGGTGGCGTCGAGACCTAGGGTGGCCAGCAGGCCGTCGGCGGCGGTGGCGGGCGGCACAAAGGTCGTTTTATCGGCGGTGGCGGCCCCGGCCAGGGTAGGGGGGTAGAGGCTATCCTGGGGATTGAGGCGCTCGGTCCACACCGCGTCGAGCTGGCCCAGCACGGCCTGGAGGCGGGCGGCGCGGGCGTGGTCGGGGGCGTTCGGGTCGGTTTCCCAGGCCGCAAAGTGGGTAGTGGTGAGCACCCCGTAGGGCTGGGCGCCCACGCGCAGGGCCGGGGCCAGGCCCCGCGCCACCACGAAGTTCTCAAAGAAGTCGCGCGTCCAGGCCAAGTCGTCGGCCGAGAGCAGCGGGCGCAGCATCTCCTCCAGAAAATAGCCGTAGGTGGCCGGCCACAGGGCGCGGTTAACGGCCAGGGCCTCGGCCACGTCGTGCTGGGAAAGCGCGCCGCCCAAGGCGCTCACCACGGCGTCGGGCAGGCCCAGGGTGCGGGCCAGGTGCTGGCCATCGGGGCGGTCGGCCCAGGCCTTACCGGCGTCGAAGCCGGCCGGCGGGCCCGCTAGGCCAAAGGTGGCCGCAGCATCGGTGCGCTCGACCGAGCTGAAGCCGGCCACGCCGCTGTCGGTGTTGTTGGTGGGCGTGCCCTGGGCCACGAGGTGGGCCCCGCTGGTATAGGTGTGGTCGGCGAGCAAGCCAGCCAAGGCCTCCTGGCCCACCGGCGCACCGCTGGCGGCGGCGGGGCTGCCGGCCTCGGCTAGGCGCACGCCCACCACCACGAGGCGGGCAAAGCCGGCCGTAATCTCGTCGTCGGTCAGCTTATCGAGGTCGATTTTGACGGCCATGCCCGCCAAGCGGGCGGTTTCGAAGTCCACCGTCCACTTGTTGCCGTCGTCCACGCCCCCAATGTCGGGGGTGGTGGCGCCGGCCTGCGGGGTCATGCCCACGGCCAGCCCCTTGGTGGGGTCCTGGGGGTCGTGGGGCAGGTCGAGGCCTTCCACGGCCTTATAAAGCGCCAGAAACTCGCTGGTGGGGCGCGGCAGGGCCTCAGCCGAATACGGGCGGCCGCTGGGGAAGAGCAGCTCCTTGGCCGGGCCGTCGGCCATATCGGCCAGGGCCTGGGCCGGGCGGTAGAGCAGCACGGCAAAGCGCTGGGGCAGGCCCCGGGCCTCGGCGGCGCGGCTCCAGGGCGTAGTGGTGGTGGGCGGGGGCGTGCTGCCGGCCGTTTGGCGCACTATCCACTGGGCACGGGGGGCCCCAAAGCGGGCCACCAGGGCGCGCCAGGCGTCCTCGGTGGGGGCCTGGTCGTGCCAGGCCTGGCCGGCTTGCAGCTCGGCCGCCGTGAGGGGCTCCTCGTGGGTGCTGATGCTGAGCTGGTCGGGGTAGATGCGCACCCACAGCTGGCGCGGGCCAGTGGGAGGCTGCATAAACTTTACTTGCACGCCCACCGGCAGCAGCAGCACGGGGTAGGGCGCGGCCAGGTTGCCGGGCAGGGGGGGGAGGGAAACGGACATACGGAAGAGCCAAGCGACGCGCGCAGCCTTTATAAATGGAAATTGAGGACGCTAAGAATCAAACGCTCAATATATTGCTAATGGGAATGGTCGCCAGCACGGGCTCCTGAAACAGGGCGTAGGCCAGCGTCGAGCTATCGGTGAGGTAGGCCACCGAGGTGGGCTCGGCGGCGGCGTGGGGCTTGCTGCCCAGCGCGCCCGTGGTGGTGGGGGTAAAGTTTTGGTTTACGCGGGTGCCGGCGTAGGCCCAGGTCAGGTCGTTCCAGCCCACCGGGTCGAGGGTGTAGTCCAGGCCGGGCTCCTCGGCATCGAGGCCAAACTTGGGCTGGCCGGGGCGCTCCATGAGCACCAGGGCGCAGTGGTCGTAGGCGTGCTGCAAGCTCACGTCGAAGGCCACCACCACCAGGTCCTGGCCCACGGCCAGGCGCTGAAGCGGGTGGCGGAAGTTGGCCGGGTCGGTGTAATCGGTGGGAGCCTGGGCGGGCGTCAGGGAGTCGTCCTGCAGGGCTAGTATCAGGTTGGGGTAGCGGCGCACCAGCTCCGAGCGCAGGGCCAGGCGCAGCGTTTCGGTGCCGGGCAGGGGCTGGGTCACGGCATTGGTGCCCAGCTGGTTGCTTATCCACTGGTCGAGGGGTTTAATGTCGAGCAGCACCGCTTCTTGGGCGGCCGTGGGTAGGGTGCCGGCAGCCAGGGTCGCGTTGAAGTGCTCGCTCACGTCCCAGAACTGCTGGAAGAACGTGCCGCGCAAATCCACCGGGAAGCCCCGCCAGCTCAGTTCCGAGCCCAGGGCGTGGTTGAGGCCCACCATATAGGCCTCGATGAATGCTTGGTTGACGTCGAGCACGGCCAGGCCACCGGTTGGAAAATCAGCCAGGCCGGGCACAAAAAGCTCGGGGTGACGCAGGCGCAGGGCCTCGCCCATGGCCTCCTTGAACGAGGGGAATACCTTGGCCTGCTTGATGATGGGCAGCCCGGCATCGGTGGCGGGTGTCGAGGCGGTCGTGGTTGTCGTCGTCGTCGTCGTCGTCGTCACGGTGCCGCCAGAGGTGTAGGCCGCCTGCCCGAAAGTGCGCGAGTTGCTACCAGCTTCGTCGGCGCTGGCCGAAGAGGCCGCCCCGGCATTGTCAGTTAAGGCGTAGTCGTCTTGGGTGGGCCGCACCACAATGGGCGGCGTCTCGACGGGGGGCGGCGTTTCGTAGTCCCACACGGTGCGGGGTACCAGGAAGTCGGCGGCCGCAAAGTCGGCGGGCAGCCAATCGCCGGCCACCAGGTGCGCGGGCTCGTCGAAGTCGCCCACGAAAAAGTCGGTGGCGTTAAAATCGGTCCCTAGGTAGTCGCCGGCGGTAGGCAGGGTAGGCAGCGAGCCCAGGGTGGGGGCCACGGTCTTAATTTTTACCTGGAATACGGGGCCCGGCGCGGTGCCGGCCACCACATCGGCCTTGAGGGGGTCGAGCGGCAGGCTCAGGCGTACGTGCTGGGGCTTGCGAAAGCCCACCACCGTCACGTCGTTGGTGGCCAGGCTTACGGCCTGGGTCACGAAGCCGCGGTAGGCCAGCCCAAAGCGCTGGGCCGCGCTGCCGGTGAGCGAAGGCGAGCTGATGCTGACGGTGGCCGCCTGGCCCGGCTGGGGCACGCTGCCTTTGAGATAGGCATCGACCACATCGTCGGCAAACTGATAGCCGCGCAGGGCCTCGGCGTGGGGCGGGGCCGCCGTGAGGGTGCCCGCGCTGAGCTGGCTCAGCACGGCATCGCGCTGGCGCAGGCTGGTGCCGGGCGTGCGCAGGTCGTTGGGGTCGGGCTCGGTTTCGGCCTGCGTGGGGCGCAGGGGCCGGCCGGCCTGGTTCACCTGAAAATTACCCAACGGCTTGCTGATGCGCCGAAACGCGGGGCTGAAGGCGGCCAGCGGCAGGGTGCTGCGGCGCACGGCCTCGTAGAGGGTGGCGTGGGCGGGCAGCCCCGGGGCGATGGCCCCGGTGGGCAAGCTCTGGGCGGTGGCCTCGGTGGCCGCAGCTCGGGTCGTGGCGCTCACCCGCACGCGCCGCATTGAGGGGGCCGTAAGCTGGAGGCCGTAGTCGGCCAGGGCGGTAGTGCGCTGCTCCTGGGGAGTGGTAGCGGCAGTAGCGCCAGCGCTGGCAAAGCGGGCGGCCGGCGCTGGGCGGGCGCTGCTGGTAGCCTCGTCGTTGGTGGCGCTGTTGTGGGCGTCGTCGCTGGTAGTAGCGGCAAAGTTGCTGGCCAGCCGTTGACCGCTGCCAGCGGTAGCGGTGGTCGTGGTTACGGTGGTATTCACTGGTAGGTGCTGGTCGCGCAGGCCGGCCGTGGCGCGCAGGCCATACTGGGCCCCGCGCAGCTTCTCGTTAGCCAGCAAGATGTCCTGGGCCTGCTCCCAGGCGCGGCGCACGTATTCTTCCTGGTTGTCGCGCACTACCTCGGTGCCCACGGCCGCCAGGGAGCGGTAGCGCGGGTCGAGGTTAAGGGTGTATTTCCAGCTATCGGCCACGCCCACGAGGGTGGGGTCGAGGCCGGGCGTCACGAAGTAAGAGCGGCCGTAGAGCGGGGCGCCCATTAGGGGCCGGCCACTAGCCGAGCGCCCCGGGGCCACCTGGCCGTAGAGATACCCGGCCACCTGCTGGGCCGTCTGGTCGTGCGGGTCGGGTACGGATACGGGAGTGGCGGCATCCACGAGCGCGCTGGCCAGGGGCAGCTGGTACGTGCCGGCAGCGGTAGCGAAGGCCAGGCTGGGGGACAGGGCGGCGCTGGTAGTCGCGTTGGCTTGGTGCAGCTGCTGCACCAGGGTTTCGAAGTCGTCTTCGCTGCCGGTTGAGAACTTCCACTGAAAATAAACGGGGAAGGCGCGGTCGGCGGCTACCGACCCGGCGAGCGGCAGGGATGAGGCCACCACGTCGTTATTGCCAAACTCGAGCCCCAGACCGGCCAGGCGGCCGGCCTCCACGGCCGGCACCAGAAAGGCATAGTACGCTGTTTCGGGGGCGAGGCGGCGCGGGCACACCACCCGCGAGTAGGCCAGGTCGGGGCTGTTGGGCAGGTCCTGGGTAAAGAAGGTCGCCACTTCGGTAGCCGTGGGCTGCCCCATCGTGGGTTGCCCCAGCGCGTTCTGGGCAGTGAGGGCAGTGCCCAGGCTTTTGTTTACCTGCACGTGGGCCCACAGCTTTTGCTGCTCGGGGTCCGGGCTGGGGTAGGCCGCAGCGGCAGCGGCCAGGATGTTGATGCTGGGCAGGGGCTGGCCCGTTTGCCCCTGGCGCTCAAACTCGCCGGCCTGCAGTACCAGCAGCAGCAGCCAGGGCAGGGGCGTGTTCGGGAGGGCCGGGTCGGGCGTGGGCGAGCTTACAATCTTGCGCGTGCTATAGCGCCAGGGCAGGTCCTCCTCCTTGAAATCAATAAAGGCAAGCTGCAAGGGCGAAAAGCCCACCGCGCCCGGGGCAGGGGAGGTGGTGAGGATGGCCCGCTGGGCAATGCCTAGCACATCGCCTGGGCCGTAAATTTCGGCGGCCGCCACTTCGATGAGGTCTTCGGCACCGTGGTCGGTGCGGAGCTTGGCCGACAAGCTCACGGTGGGGCGGTTGTCGCGCAGGCCATCGGCGGCGTGGGCCAGCGTGGGCTGCACCCAGGGCACAAAGGTGAGCTGGTCGCCGATTTGCAGTTCGGGCGGGTCTACCGTAACTGTAGCATCGGCGGGGCGCAGGCACGAGCTGGAAATGCGCCCGTCCAGGTCATAGTCGCCGGGCAAGATGCCCGTCATCTCGAAGGTGAAGGAGGCGTTGGGTAGGGTGGCGGGGTACGTAACCGGGAACGGCGCCGTCTGCTGATATATCGGCTGCCCATCTTGCAGCAGGCGCAGCGCCACGTCCGTGCCCTGGGCATGGGTAATGGTTACCGTCACCTTGCCATCGTTAACGCCGGCGCGGGTGGGCGCCTGGCCCACGCCAGCCACCGTAAGCTCGCAGGGGTTAGGTAACGGGGCACCGTTTCGAATAGATACGGCCTGCCATTCAGCCGTGCAGCGGCCGCCGTTGCTAGCCAGGTCGTAGTAAACGCGCAGGTCGTAGGTGGCGTTGTAGAGGGCGGTAGTGGTGGTGATGTACTGCCCCCCCGAGCCCGCGTAGGGCGTTACTAGCTCACCCTGAGCCGGCAACCAGTCCGCGGTGCCCTGCCGGCGCGTCTGCGCGTAGAGTTGCAGCTGCGTATAGTTAGTGGCCAGTTCCGAGAAGGGGGCCGTAATAGTGGCCCCCGCCGTGCTTTCATAAGCAGTGGCCAGCGTGATGCGGCAGCCCGTCCAGGCCTGCACCACTATCGAGTTACTTGCCGCGGCAAACGAGCCGTCGCGGTCCACCACGCGCACCGTGAAGGACGTGTCCTGCACAATGCGGGGTAGATTCGTTATCGTAGCTGGGGTATTGGGCGAAAGCGTAAAGGGGAAGGAGTAGCCTACCGCTGAAAGCGTTGCCCGCAGGTTGCCGGTACCGCCACTAGCCTGCACCGTAATCGAGCCTTCGGTAGTGCGCGTGGCCGGGGTCGAGGTGAGCGGGCTCAACCCTATCGGCCCCTGATTGATGACCGTACTGCTGGGCACGTTAATTAAAACGTTTTGCGCCCCATCATTCGTATCCGTAACGCTGAATAGGTAATCACCTGCGTATAAACCAGGAAAGGTCAGTCCGTTAGCTCTTAGAGTACTTATGAGAATGCTACCAGCATAAACACTATTTCCTCCACTTCTATGCTGTAGAGAATAATAAAAGGTATTATGATTCCCGGAATTACCGCTTATTGAAGAAATATATATGTATCCTTCACCATTATTCTGACCGGCGGACGCAGACACTGTAAATGCCATTTTCTTCTGTATTAGTAGGTTAAAGATGAGCCTTGCCGGCGTGCGCCGGCCGCTGGCTAGGCCAGCGCCAGCTGGTAGGTGGGCACCACCAGCAGCTCTAGGGCGGCATCGGTGGCCACCAGGCTTTGGCAGTACTGGGTGGCCTCGGCCTGGGTCTTGAATTTTTCGTGGCCCGCGTGGCTGGCTACGGCCGGGTCGTAGAGGTCGAGCGATTCGGCATACACTACCTCATAGGTGTCTTCGCCCCAGGCCACGGGCTGGGCGGCGCGGGCCGAGGGCTGGGCCTGCTGCACGGCCCGGCCCAGGGTGCTGCCTTGGGCCAGGCGGCGGTAAGTGGCCGCGCCGATGGCCTGGCCTGCGGTGGTGGTGCTAACGCTGCCGCCGCTGGCCCCGCTGAGGAGCTTTTTCTCGTACTCTACCACTCGGCGCGTGGCATGGGGAGCCACCACCAGGCCGTTGAGCTGGCTGAGGCGCACGCCGTTGGCCAGGCGCTCGAACGAGGGCGACGAGAGCTTTTGCGCGTCGGTGAGGCGCAGAAACTGGTCGGGGGCAAAGAAGTCGCGGGTTTCCTGGAGCAGGCTGTCCTTGCCGCCCAGCGCGTAGGTAGCAGCTCCCACCTGGAGCTGCGAAATCTCGAAGAACCGGCCCCCGGTGGGGGTAGTGACCGCGCTGCCGTACTTCTCGAGTTGGAGGCCCAGCGGGGCTACGCGCTGGTGGAGCGAGAGCGCCCCGCGCGGGTCCAGAAACACCTGCCCGGCGCCGGCGCTGCTCACCACGGGGCGCAGCACCACGCCGCCAGGCAGGGCCGCCGTAGCCGAGGCCTCCACTTGCCAGCTGGCGGGCGTGCGCAGGGCCGCCAGCAGCTGCTCATGCACGTTGGGCGCGGGCAGGCTGGTTTCGGTCGGGGTCGAGCCGATGGTGGCGTTAACGTTGAAGCTGATTTTAAAACATAGCACCCGGAAGCTGGCCTCGCCCCACACGTGCCAGGGGCCGGGGCCGGTGACGTCGAGCGCGAGGTGCACGCTCAGGTACTCCGAGTCGCCGCGCTTGATGGCCACGCCGGCCTCCACGTGGGCCAGCAGGTGGAAGGGGCTGAACTGGAATAACACGTCGAAGCCGAAGTGCCCCTCGACCCGAAAGCCGTGGCCGATGTTGTAGACCAAATCCAGGTGCGAGCCAAACTGCACCGTGTTGGAGGTGACGGCAAAGTAGCTGGCCAGCGTCATGCGCAGGTCGCCTTTGTTGAGGGCCAGCGTAAGGCGCTTGAGGCCCGTCAGGCCCGCGCCCGCCGGCGGCTGGAAGCTGGGGTGGAAGCCGCCCGCCGTAATGACGAACAGTGGGTTATCGCCCTGGTAGAGGCGGAAGGCCAGGTCACCGGTGAGCGTAAAGTCCAGGATGTTCGAGTCGCTGAGTGCGGCGTCGAACGACACCTTTTTGGCCCCGAAATCGACCACGCCCAGAAATTCGGCCCGCAGCTTGAGCTTGTCGATTTGCTTGCCCGGCTGGTCTTTTTGCTTGCCGGGCAGCACCACCTCGAGCACGCCCAGCAGCAGCACGCGCACGGGCTTGGGCAACTCTACGAGCAGGGCCGCGTCGAGGGTAATAAGGTTGGCCACTGAGCCCCAGCCCAGCTCGGCCATCAGGCCAATAACGTAGCGGCCGCGGGCCACGGGAAAGGCCGCATCCACGAGAGCGAGCGCCGCGGTGGGGTCGGTCATCACGTCGTCGGCAAAGAGCAGCTTCCGGAGCTGGCCCTGGCGCACCATGCCGCGCAGGTAGTCCACGTCGCTCTGGCGGTTCACGCCGAGCAGGCCGCCCAGCCCCTTGAGGGTGAAGCCCAGCCCCAGGTCGAGGGGCCCGAAGGTGGCCGTTAGCAGCAGCAGCAGCGAGTAGTCGTCGGGGTAGCCCGGCAGCTCGGTTTGCAAAATGCCCAGGGCATTGACGTTGAGGTTGGTAGTCCCCGCCTTTATCTGGAGGTTGGCCGCGCCGGCGTAGGTGTGCTTGTCGGGGTCGAGAAAGAGGTAGCCCCCGCCCGACACGATGTCGGAATCTACCTCGATGCCGACGCCGCTGGGGCCCTTAAAGCCCCACTGCACAGCCAGGTTGTCGAGCAGGCCTTTCTGCGTGCCCGCCAGGGTACTGAGTTGCAAAATAACGCCTATTTTTTCTACCGTAGCTGTGACGGGGCCTAGCCGCAGGCTACCCCCCAGCGTGAGGGACGCCGTGAGGGGCTTGCTGCCCTGGCTACCCGTCTGGCCATCAATGTCGAGCGAATAATCGTGGAGCGTGAGGGGCCCAATCGTTTTATTAGGAGCCCGCCGAATGTGTAGGCCAACCGCTCCGTCGATACCCAGGCCCGTGCGCGACGACCAAGTGAGCGCGCCCCCCACCTCCAGCTTGATGGGGTCGGGCCCGAAAGCCTGGGCCATAAACGAGTCGCCGTCGCCGGGCTCCAGGTAGAGCACCAGGCGGCCGGGGCCACCCGCCAGGGCCGTGCCAGCGCGCACCAGCAGTTCTGGGCTGGCCACGGTGCCCGCCGCCCCCACGCTCAGGGCGTAGCCCGTGAGCTCGAGGCGCGAGGTTTTATCAGTGCCAAACAGGCGCAGGGGCGTGGCCGGCGCGCCCACCAGGTTTACCGCCGCCGCAAAAATCGTGCTCCCGGGCTCGCTCTCCAGTTGCACGGCCCCCGGCAGTACTTCGAGGCCAATGGCATTGTCGCTGGCAAAGGCCCCCTTAAACTCTAGGCGCAAATCAGAGCGCAGCGCAATACTTCGCTCCTCCGTGCCGTGCAAGTAGGGCGCGAGCAAAAAGCCCGCCGGGGGCGTATGGCTAAGGGCCACGCCCCCGGCGGTGGGGGCCGGAATGGGCGTGATAGACAGGCCCAGCTCGGCCGAGCCGCTGCCATCAGGATATAGCCCGCTAATGAAGGGTAAAATGAGGGACTTGAGGCGCTGGCTGGCCAACTCCCCATCCGTATAGTAGCGGTCGGCCACGGCCGCCGGGGGCAGGCTCAGGCGGGCCCGCACCGGAAACAGCTGCAACAGCCGCTGTAGCTCGCCCAGCACGCGCTGGTAGTCGAGCACCCGGCCCGCCCCCCACTGGTAGCGGTCGCTGAGCACCTGCACCGGGTTGCTCAAAAAATCGCCCAGCGCGCCCCAGTGCAGGCTGATGCGCGTGTAGGGCAGCCGCCCCATGCTGGCTTCGGCCGCTGTGGGCAGCTCTTCGGTTTCCTGGATTACCCCCGTCAAGAACAGGAGCGTGTACGCCACCGGCGATACCTCCTGCAGGGCCGTAGTGAGGAGGTAGGGCGCCAGGTCGCGGGCCAGGGCCGGCCAAAAGGCCGCCTGGTCGAAGGGCGCTATGCTCAGGGCCACCGAGGGGGCCGTTTGCAGGGCCGTCAGCTTCTTAAACAACGACTCTGCCGCGCTCACCAGGTTTTCGACCGTGGCCACGACATCGCCGCGCTGCTGGCCCAGGTCGGCCACCAGCGCGGCCACGGCCTGCAAGTCGGTGGCCAAGCCCAGCGTCGTGTTGAGGGGGGCCAGGTCGGAGAAGTCAAAGCTGGCTTCCCACCCTATTTCTTCCAGCAGGTACTCGAAGCTGGTGGGGGAGGTTAAACTGGCTTGAAGCAGCGTCAGGGCGCGCGCGGCGGCCGGAACGAAAGGAAAAGTAGGGGCACTCATAACAAACTACTGGAAAAAGACATGGACACTTCCGCACTGCTTACATGTCAGCAATGCTGACCGGGCCATCCGCCCCCGTAAAGAGATCGGGGAACAGGGCCTGGTCGACGACGGTGACGAGCCGGCCGCTGGTGCGGTACATGTGCAGCAGCGGGTCGTTGCTATCGTCCGGCCACGTAGTAGCTGGCAGGTCGCCGCCCTCCGGTACCTGCACGTAGTTGTGAATGGTGAACGACTTGGTGAGCAGGTTGAGCCGCGAGTCCGTCCCGTCGTAGGTGTGGTGGAAGCGAATGAAGTCGTACACTTTGTCGAACATGCCAAAGTGATTGAGGCCCCTATCCGGAAGTACTAAGTCTGGAAAATCGAATAATGCGGGAGTTATATTTGCGATGGGCATGGGGGGGGCCGCCAACGTGCTGGCCTCGGCCAGTACTACAGTCAGGGACTTAGAGTAAATCATGGCCCAGCCCATGCCTTGCTCCAGCACCACCTGGTTTTCATCGGGGGCGGGGGCATCGATACGCACTTTGTATTCCAGCACTTTACGCTCCTCCGGGCCATTGTCCGGGTCACCCTTGAGCTTCATGTGCTTGGTTTTGGTGGGGGCCGTCAGCGCCTCAAACCGAATGTTGAGCTGCTGATTGGGCGGAATCAGGGAGGCGCCTACCTGGCTGTGCGATTTAGTTTTATTCCAGCCCCGGTAGCTTTCGGGCGAGATATTGTAGGCATACCTCAGAAGGGGCGTGTGGGCGATGCTTTCGGAGAGCAGCGACCAGCGCCAGTGCAGGTGGAAGCAATCGGTACCGCAGAAGGGGGCCGCCACCACGTCCCGGTCTGCAATCGCACTCACATGAAACTGCGCTGGGTAGATGTTAGTGGGGCTGTAATCTGTAGAGTCGTAGTGCGTAAGCTTCTCGGCTTGGTTGTCTGCTACGTCTTTGAAGCCCACGTGCTTGCCCATGTTGCCGTTGATGTGCACGTTGTCATAGGCACCCTGCCGCGGCACCTTGGTAATAAAGAGCTGGGTGGACGTCACGGCGGGGGTGTCCTGCACCTGGTGCTGCACGTACATCTTGCGGGTGGTGAGCTGGCGGGGGGATGCCTGCCCGGGGGCCACGGTGGTGCTGTAGACCGCCACAAACTCGTGGTTAGGCCGGGTGGTGTTATTCACCACGCCCGGCAGGTAGTAGTCAAAGACGGTAGCCCAGTTGGGCTTGGCCTTGGCATCCGCTGCATGGGGGCCGGGCACTAGCTGGTCAATGTCCGGGAACGCATTATCGACCCCATCTGCCACGCGCTTGGCCCAGCGATTGAGAAAGTCCGGCACGAAGTCCTTGAACGTGTCAGCCTCTAGGGCGAGGTACGCGCCGGGCAAGTCGGCGGCTATTTCTGCGTCGCGGCGCTCCAGCAGCGACCGATGAGTGAAGTCGAACATGTTGCCTGCGCAGTCGGTGTTCGAGTCGGCAAAGCAGCTCGCATCCGCCAGCAGGGTATGGGAATAGAACCGGCTGTCGCCGTCCTTGAAGGTGGGCATCACCATCTCCATGCCCATATCCATGTTCATGCCTGCCATGCCCATGCCGTCGGGGTCGCCGCTGGGGTCGGCGTAGTGAAAGTGCTTGGGATTGGCTTCTGCCCGCACCGTGCCCGTAAAATGCAGGACCGGCCGCTCCTGCGGCTGCGACTTCGACCAGCAGAACTGAATCTGGGGATATACCTTCAGGGCAATTGGCACGCCGCCCGGGTCAAAGTCGGAGGCGGGGCCGCGCAGCACCACCGAGAGTTGCAGCTCTAGGTGCGGGATGGTCGGGCCCGCGTTTTCTACCTTGATAATGAGCTGAATACCCGTTTGGTAAAACCCATCCAACCCTACCGCCCCATTGCGCGAGACGTTGAGCGTATACTTGCCCTCCTTGATAAATTTGGCCACGTCAAAGGTATAGCTATCCCCTGGCGCGTCCGAAAAAACGGCCGTTAAGTCTTGGAAGGAGATACTGCTAAACACATCCCGGTAATCCGTGCGCAAGGAGGGCGTCGGGATGTGGTTGGCGGGGTAGTAGAGGCTCTGCCGCACCACTAGGTCGGTGAGCTGGAAGCCGCCCGCCAGCTGGCACGTGTACGTCCAGAAGGCTTCCCGCTTATCGCCGTAGAAGCGCGACCCATTGAAGGCCTTATCGTTGGGACCGATGGAGAAAGAGTCCGGGGCAGGGTTCTTGCCGCAATAGGTGTCCGTCGTGGCCCAGGTTACCTTGTTGTATTCTGAGCGCTGCTTGTCTAGGGTCGGGAAGTCGGCGACCTGCTTGCCCGAGTAGTGCCCCGTGATGGTTTTCTCCAAGTTGAGGCGACACACCGGGCAGAAGTCGTGCAAGCCCGCTTTGAGCAGGCTGCCCGTACCTATGCGCTGCCCCATCAGGCAGTCGTGCGCGGGCCGGAACACGCCCTGCTGGTACCCGCCGCCGCCTTCCCACATTTCTACCGTGGCGCTGGGCCGCGTCAAAGGGCTGTTGGCCTGGGGGTCGGGGTCGCCATACCGGTGAATGGTCATCGCCGTGGTGGCCAGCGCCCCCCATTTACCCTGGCCCCGGTTAATCACCTCCGGGGTGTCGAGGGGCGCGTAAATGAGGTTGGGGCGGTTTTCCAGCAGCCAGCCGCTCTCCATTGGGGGGGCACCGGCCGTCTCTGCCCCCTCGTAGCCCAGGCCCGTGGCCCCGGCCAGGGCATTGGCAAGCACCCGCTCAACTCCGTCGTTGTAGGAGCTGGCGGCAAAGCGCAGGTTTTCGCTTGGGGTATCGAGGTGCTCATACTCCAGCGCGAGCGTATCGGTTAGGGAGAAGTTTCCGCCTACGGCTTGCGCCGGGCTGAGAATAAAAATCAGCCCGGAGGGGAATTGCCCCTTCGACACCACCCCGGAGGGGTACTGTACCACCGATGTCGGCCCGGCGGGGTACTGCACCCCCGACACCAACAACCGGAAGTAGTCCTCATCGCGCAACGAGCTGGGGCCAGTATACTGCGGAATGTAGAGCGGCGTAAGCGCCTCCACCACTTTGTCATAGTCTAGCTGGTAGGTACCCCGCTGCCCCGCCGGCCCAAAGCGATAATAGGCCCCCATAGCCGTGCTGGCCTGCCCGGCATACGCCCCCGTGCCACTGGCCATCGTGGTGCCAGCCGACACCGGCCGGCATTGCGTCCAGATGAGAATATTACTCTCACTGGCGAGCTTGTTTAAGGGATAATAGTTAGCTAGCTTTTTGTTGAAAAGCTCCCTGCAATCGCTTATAAATTCATGTTTATTTTTATATCCATCTGCAACAATAAATATGTTATAATAATTTTTATAATTGTCAATGATATCTACATCAGTAGTATCCATTGCCAATAAAGTGGTCGTTCTAGCAACGCTCTCGAAGAAAGATGTCTTTGTGAGCAATTGAAATTTATTAATCTTATCAACAGTGGCCATGGCGGGGTCAAGAAACGAAAGTGATATTGAGCCAGCACCGCGCCGGTACTAGCCTGTTTGGAAGCGTTGAGCACGGGAAGTACCCTGCCAACGCACGCTGGCTAGCCCCTCCGACGGGCGAGGGCAGGCTCCCGCTGGAACGCTGCTGCCAACCGCCAGCCGCCTCTAGCCGGAAAGGTTGCCGAGTCCATCGCGGAAGGCTATTGGCGACGGTCGGTAGCATACTACTACAGCAAGGGTGGCGTAGGAAGAACCGAAGCGGTGTACAGGCTGAGTAGTCTATTTTGAGGAGGGTAAGCTGCCTAGAAACGCTGGGCCAGCGGGCACATACTTTGGAAAATAATCAATCGGTACAAGGGCACAGCATTCAAAGTACTAGGCGCAACATATGCCCGGGAAGGGGTGCAGGGGGCGATTATCCCACTAGTGAATACGAATGTACAGGTCGAAATGAAATTATTTTATCTATTTTTTAAATATTTTTCTTTAACGATATTATTTGCGCTACTTCCTCTGTGTTTTAGGTTACTATGAGCTGCCGGCTTGCCAACTCGAAGGCTCCGCGTAGCGGCTTGGGCAAGCAACATCGCCGCCTTAGCCTGGGGAGAAGAAAGCAGCGAAGCTGCCGTGTGGAGGCTGGCCTGTCCGCAGGGTGGAGGGAAGTACTTGGCACCGGGCGCGGCAGCCACTATGAGTGAGCCATAGCCTGCTTACTGCGCCCCGGCAACTGGGTGTAGGCCACAGGCAGGCCGTCGCGCATTTTATCTGGCCTACTTTTAGCAGGACCCTCCCTATCTGGTTACGTTCTACGCTTGCCTGCC
>NZ_BAAGXF010000030.1:0-25203 GCF_054779975.1 Hymenobacter arcticus | reverse complement strand
GCCGTGCTCAGTACTGACGTACGGTCGTTGAAGTTGATGGCTGCGAAGTTGGGTGTCAGCGCCTTGATGGGCGTAGCGCTAGCGGCCGTGATAGCGGTCTTGAAGAAGTCGCGGTGAATAACCTCGTGGTAGTACAGGTCATCCAAGATTGCCTTTTCAGCGGCAGAAGCGGTAGTGGTGTAGTACGTACCGGTGCGCAGGGTAGTATAGAAGGCGGCTTCGAGCTGCTCCAGAGCGTAGGCGTAGTTGAGTACGCCAGCGTCGCCGCTGCCTACGCTTACCGTGCCGGGCGCCGAATCATTCTTGCTGCAGCCAGCTAGTACAAGGGCCGTGGCGCCGGCCGTAGCGCCAGCATACATGAAGAAAGAGCGGCGCTTGATAGGCGTGTACAGGGGCTTATCTACTTGCGACTCTTGCTGCAAATCAGAGATTTGATTAGATGACATAAGAAAAGGAAAAAAGGAAAAAGGAAAAATCAATAAGCGATTTGTGGCACTTTTCAGCCTCATACGGCCGCCCCTACGGTAAGGGTTATCGTTCGCCCGTTATTTCGAGTAGCCATTTTAACGGGGGTGAGTAATTGGTAAATAAACCCACTTGGCTGCGAAAGTGTCACGTTCCATAATACGCAGCCAAGGGCCTACTTGGATTTCGAGCGCCCCAAATTTTGACTGAATAACCCCGGAACTGCAGGTGCCAATAAGTGGGCTGGCTGACCATTTTTTTGGTCTAATTTACTGTTCTCACAAGTTAACTAACTGTCGTCAAAATAGTGTTATTTTATAAATAAGTGTCTGATAATTAATTGTTTAACATGTAAATTTAGCTTCTCCGTTATTGGTAAAGTGTTGTTATTCAGGAGTTCGGGCCAGGGCCGGTAGGGGAGTTTTTGCCGCCGCACCGGTGGCAACATCCACTGTGCTAAGTGCCTGCTCAGGCTATGGCGCACGGGGTTGATTGTGCCACTAAATGTGTCACTTAAACAGGGACAATAAGGTGCTGAATAGGGGAAAAGGTACTGGGATTACCCCGTAATTAGGGGGGGGGAGCTACCCCTATTAATGCAAAAAAAGGCTGCCCTGCGGCAGCCTTTTTAATAGAACTTTAATGCAGCACGACCATATGGGCGGCTGGCTGGCCAGCAAAGCGCTATTGCACCAAGCCGCCGGCCCGCGATTTATCGAGCACTTCGGCGGGCGTGAGGGCCTCGTCGAAAGCGGCGGCTACGTCGGCGGCCGAGTACATGGAAGCCAGCTTGGTGGTGAGGTCCACGTTGGACTGCACTGTGTTCGTTTCGGGGGTGGCGCCGGTGTAGGCGGCGTTGGACGCTACATCGTCGGTGTTGCTCACCCAGGCCGGCTGGCCGCGCATAAAGTGGATATGGGCCGCGTGGCGGGCTTCTGCCGAGTGAATTTGGAGCGTGGTGGTGAGCAGGCTGGCCTGCGTGGAAGCCGAGAGGCCATTGCTGGCACCCACTACCAGCTCGGCGGCGCGGCCCTTGTAGGCGCGCACGCCGGTGTCTTCGAGCACTTCGGCAATGCCGAGCAGGGCGGCGTAGGTTTTATTGGCATCGAACACCGACTGGCTGAACTGCACAGCCTTGGTGGGTGTGCCGCCCAAGGCCGTGATGGTGCCCGCCAGAGCTTCACGTGGCCGTCTTCGTGCTGCTTAATCTTGCCCAGGGTGGTAGTGGGAGCCCCGGCCGGAATGAGGTCCGAAGCCGTAAACTTGGCGTAGAAATCGGCCTCCAGGCACTCCAGGGTGAGGGCGTAGTTGAGGATGTCGATAGGCGTGTCGGCGGTGGTGCCAGCGTAGGCTTTCTGAAACAAGCCACCCAGGAACAGCGGGGTGGCTGCCAGCGCCGTGCGCTGGGCAGCCGTGCCGAAGTGCTTGAAAATAGCGCGGCGCGAATCGAAGCGGCCGAGGAAATCGGCATCGGCGGCGGCCAGCTGGTCGATAATGGAGAAGAAATTCATGGCAAATGCAGCGGGGATAAGTACGTGCGGGCTTAGCCCAACTGGCTGGCGTCGAGGGTTTGAACTACGTACTTCTGGATGATGGCCACCACGGCCGTCGGCTTGAGGGGGTTCTTGTCGAGGCCCGAGCTGGCATCGACCACGCTTTCGCCGGCTGCGAAGTTGGTAGCATCGCCGGAGGCCAGCAGGTTGCGGATATAGGCCGCGTGGCGCGCCTCTACCGACACGATTTTGCCGGCCAGCACCAGGTAAGCCGGGTTTTTGATGAGCGCGCCCGCGCCGTCGTAGGCACCCACACCGGTGTCTTCAAATGCTTGAGCAGTAGTCAGTACGCTGGCGCGCTTGGTGAAGTCGATGGACGAAAAATTGACCGACAGGTCGGGGATAAGCTGGCCCGGCGCGTCGCGGTTGATGGCCGCCTTGAAGAAGTCGCGGTGAATAGCTTCGTGGGTGGCTACCTGCTTGAGAGCGGCCAGCTCAGTGGCCGTGAAGTTGGTGGCGGGCGTCCTAATCACCTGAGCGTAGAACGCGGCTTCGAGCTGCTCTGGGGCGTAGGCATAGTTGAACACGCCCACGTCGCTGGCCGCAAACGTAACGGTGCTGCTGGGGTTATTGTCGTCTTTTTTGCAGCCAGCCAGCACCAAGGCGGTGGCCCCGGCCGTAGCCCCGGCTTACTTAAAAAAAGAGCGCCGCTTGAGGGGTGCCAGTAGGCGCTGCGTGGGCGCAGCGGCCGGCAACAAGGGGTGGCCAGGAGTAACGGAATGGGGTATACCAGAAAGTAGGTTAAAAAAGAAAAAAGAGGACGAAAACGTAAGGCAGTTATTCAGCAAAAAACCGACTCCCATGCAAGGAGTCGGTCTTATTGGTAGCACTAAGAAAGTGCGGGCTAAGCTGGGGGCGGAGGCCATTTCGATGAACCAAACCGCCGGGCCGCCGGACCCATCCATGCCATGGCTTAATTACTTACCGGAAATAGAATAAAAGGAATGCTGGGAACAGACAACGATAAAAATAGGTACTGCATAATAGTCCTTTTCCGGGGGCGAAGAAGAACCTGCCAGTTTTACGAACTTTGTAGCTAATCTGGATTTTCTCAGCAAGCAAGAATTTGGTAGCTCGGCAGTTTATAGTGCGAATGGTGTGCGGCGGCTGGCTGCTGGCCGCGGGGCCGCTGGGGGCCGGCCGGGCATGGGCGCAGGCCAGCCCGGTAGCAGTTGGCGGCACGGTGGCGCTGGTGCCGCCCGCCACCAGCGTGCCGCTGGTGGGGCCGTTCACGCTGGCGTTTCGGCTGCGGGGCGCGCCGCTGGCCAGCCACTCCGACTTCCCTGATATTGAGGGGTTTCGCAAGGCCACTGTAATCAATACCACTACTACGCGGCTGCTGCCCGGCGGCCAGCGCAGCACCGAGCTGACTGTGACGCAGCGTTACTTTCCCTACACGGAGGGCGACTACGCAGTGCCTGCCTTCACGCTCACTGTGAACGGGCAGGTGCTGCGCAGCCCCGCCGGCCGGGTGCGGGTGGGCGGGGCTGCGCCGGCCCCCGATGCCACGGCGGCCAGCCCCGGCACCGCGCCGCCCGCCGTGGCCAGCGGCTCGCTCGACCAGCTGCTGGGCAAGCCTAAGCCCAAGTATTTCTACGAGCCGCCCGATGCGGGCGCGCTCACCCTGGAGGCCGACCACAACCGCGTGTACGTGGGCCAGGGCGTGCGGGTAAACCTGTATTTCTACCTCAAGCCCGCCGACCAGGCGGTGCTCAATTTCTATGATTTCAACAACCAGCTGACCGAGCTGCTGCGCCAGCTGCGCCAGCCCACCACCTGGGAAGTGCCCGCCGCCGACCCCTCGGTGCTGCCCGATACCGTGCGCCGGGCCAATGGCGAGGTGCGGCTGCGGTTTCGGCTGGCCACGCGCACCTACTACCCGCTCACGTCGGCAGCGCTGAAGTTTCCGGCGTTGCAACTCATCCTCACCAAGTTTAAGCTGCTCAAAAAGCCCCAGCCCGGCGACACTGAGCGCTTGGCCATGTACAAAACCTACACCGCGCCGGCCCTGCGCGTAGCGGTGCGCCCGCTGCCCCCGCCGGGTGCGGCCGTGGTGGGCGAATATGCTTTGCACGAGGGCATTAGCGGTACGCGCTTTCGCACGGGGGAGGCGTTCACCTATACGTTTGGGGTGGAGGGGCGCGGCAATGCCTCGGCGCTGGTGCTGCCGGTGCCGCGGCCCCGCGCCGGGCTGGAGGTGTATGGCCCCGACATTCGGGAAGAGGTGCTGCCCGAGGGGCGCTTTCGCAAGAGCTTTCGCTACCGGCTGGTGGTGCAGCGGCCGGGCCCGCTGGCATTCGACAGCCTGCTGGCGCTGGCGTATTTCGACCCCGTGGCGGCCCGCTACGACACCCTGCGCCCCGAGCTGCGCGTGGAGGTAAGCGGGGCCGAAAAAGCCATCGCCACCGTCAGCCCAGTCGACGACCCCTTCTACGGCCCCGCCCTGGCCCGCGCCGATGCCCAGCTGCAACCCCTCGACGTGTACCGGCAGGTGGGGCGCTACGCCACCTGGCTGGTGGCCGCGCTGCTGGGCGTGGCCGCCGTGGGCTGGTGGCGGGCGCGGTAACTTTGGGTGTTAGCTCTTAGCTGATAGCTGTTAGCTTTTTATCAGTATCATCTTGTTAATCAGTCTATTAATTGTTTGGGTAAAGCCAAGCTAATTCTGCTTTTCTGCAACTCGTTGCTAGTCACAACAAAAGCTATTAGCTAACAGCTAGTAGCTAACAGTTCATTCTACATGTCAAATAGTTTCGGAACGCTTTTTCGCATCACCACTTTCGGCGAGTCGCACGGGGTGGGCATTGGGGTAATTATTGACGGCTGCCCGGCGGGGCTAGCCCTCGACCCGGCCGATATTCAGCGGGCGCTCGATAGGCGGCGGCCGGGGCAGTCGGCCCTCACTACGCCGCGCCAGGAAGCCGACCGTGTGCAGGTGCAATCGGGTGTTTTTGAAGGGGTTACTACGGGCACGCCCATTAGTTTATTCATCCCGAATGCCGACCAGCGCTCCGACGACTACTCGCACATTGCCGGTGCCTACCGCCCCAGCCACGCCGACTATACTTACGATGCCAAGTATGGCCGCCGCGACCACCGCGGCGGTGGCCGCAGCTCGGCCCGCGAAACGGCCGCCCGCGTGGCCGCCGGCGCCGTGGCCGCCCAGCTGCTGGCCCACTTTGGCGTGGAGGTAAAGGCTTATGTATCAGCCGTGGGCGAGGTAGAAGTGGGCAAAACCTACGAGGAGCTGGACCTTAGCCTCATCGACAGCAACCCCGTGCGCTGCCCCGACCCGGCCGCCGCCGCCCTCATGGAAACCCGCATCCGTGCTGCCCAAACTGCCCAGGATACCGTGGGCGGCGTGGTAACCGGCGTGGCCACCGGCCTGCCGCCCGGCCTCGGCGAGCCCGTGTTTGATAAGCTGCCCGCCGTGCTGGGCCACGCCCTGCTCAGCATTAATGCGGTGAAGGGCTTCGAGTTTGGCTCCGGCTTTGAGGGCACCAAGCTGCCGGGCTCGCAGCACAACGACCAGTTTTACACCGACGAAACTGGCCGCGTGCGCACCCGCACCAACCACAGCGGGGGCAGCCAGGGCGGCATCAGCAACGGCCAGGACGTGAATTTTCGGGTGGCGTTCAAGCCGGTGGCTACCATCCTGCAAACCCAGCAAACCATCAACCAGGCCGGCGAACCCGTGGCCCTGGCCGGCCGCGGCCGCCACGATGCCTGCGTGCTGCCCCGCGCCGTGCCCATTGTGGAGGCGATGACTCAGCTCGTGCTGGCCGACCTGCTGCTGCGCGCCCGCGCCAACCAGCTTTAGAACCAAGCGACTAATTTGTTGTTGTTGGTGTCTAGTTTAGAATGAATCCAGAACGCTGGGCTTGATTAGCTCAGCGCCGAGTACCCTCCACGCTACAAAAACTATCTTTATGGCTGCTGTTTCCATCTACGCCGAGGCGTCGCCCAATCCCGAGAGCATGAAATTCGTGCTCAACTCCACCCTGCTGCCCGACGGCGTGAGCGTGGATTACCCCAACGTGGAGGCAGCCCTCAACTCGCCCATTGCCCAGGAGCTGTTTGGCTTCGACTACGTGGGCCGCGTGTTCATTGCCCAAAACTTCGTTACCATCACCAAAACGCAGCCCGAGCTGGGCTGGACCAGCATCATCCCCGAGCTGCGCCAGTTTATTAAGAGCTACGTAGAGGCCGGCGGCACGCTCTTCACCGTGGACCCCGCCGCCGAGCAAAAGGCCGCCCAGGCCGCCAGCGCCGGCGACCCCGCCCAGCAAGATGGCTTCACGAGCCAGAAAATCATCGACCTACTCGACAACTACGTGCGCCCCGCCGTGGAGCAAGATGGCGGCAACATCACCTTCAAGTCGTTCCGCGATGGTATCGTGACCGTGAACCTGCAAGGCTCGTGCTCGGGCTGCCCCTCGGCCACGGTCACGCTCAAGTCGGGCATCGAAAACCTGCTCAAGCGCATGGTACCCGAGGTGCAAAGCGTGGTGGCCGAAGGCATCACGGTGTAGCTTCATCGCCAACTGCCCCATAAAAAAACCGCCGACTCATGTGAGTCGGCGGTTTTTTTATGGGGCAGTTGGCGATGATGTGCTAATGAATAGGTTATGTTGAAAAGTTTCTTTGGCAAGCTGCACTACTTAATTGTGGTAGCTGCATTGTTAAGAAGTTACTAATCGCTCATTTCAACATAAGCTATTATTTATCAAATTCTTAGTTGTACCCGGGGTTCTGGGGCAGCTTCCACACTTGCGCGTCGTTGAGCTCGATGGGCAGCAGCGGGATGGGGTTCACTACCCCAGCCGTGATGCTGTGCAACCTGGCCCGGGCAGCCACGTCGGTGGGCAGCACCCCAAAGTAACGGCCCGTGCGAATCAAGTCCCAGAAGCGCAGCGACTCTTCAGCCAGCTCCACCCGGCGCTCGTGCCAGATGGCCTTCAGCAAGTCCTGGCCCGCGAGGCCGGCGGAAATGTCGGGCAGGGCATTGGCAGGCGTGGTGGCCGCATCGTAGGTCAGCGTGCCCAGTACCGTGCCCGGAGGCTTGGTAGAGGTGCGGGCCCGGGCCCGTACCTGGTTCACCAGGGCTACGGCTTCCCCGTTTTTGTTGAGTTGAGCGGCGGCCTCAGCCTTCATCAGCAGAATATCGGCGTAGCGCATTTTGCGGATGTTCTGGGGGCCCGACTGGTTGTTGGCGGGCTGCAGGATAGCTACTTTCCGGTTCATGTAGCCTGTGTCGTTGAAGCCGAGGTCGATGACCATGGGCAGACCAAGTACCACGTCTCCGTCTTTGTAAACCGTGACCAGCAGGCGCGGGTCATTGGCCTCAAACTCGTTCACGAGGTTCTGGGTGGGGTTGTTGAACCCATACCCCCAGCCAGTACCGGCAATGTTTGTGCCGGCGGCGTTCTTGGCCGCCGTGCGGTTGTTTTGAAACACGCTGCTGGTGGTGCCTACCGAAATGGGACCGTAGCCGTCGTTGGAAGTGGCAAACTGTATCTCGAACAACGACTCGCTGCTGTTTTCACCCGGCGTCTGGTGAATCATGGCGTAGTTGGGCAGCAGGCTATACTGGGTCGAAGAAATGATGGTGCTGGTCAGGTCGTACACTTCCTGCCAAGTGTGCTTGTTGGTGTTGTCGGTACCCAGCTCGTACATGATGGCGCGGGCCAGGTAGCCATTGGCGGCCCCTTTGGTGGCGCGGCCCAGGTCGGAGGCCGAGTAGGCTCCTTTTTCGGGCAGGGCGGCCACGGCTGCCTTCAGGTCTTTTTCAATAAACGCGTAGGTTTCCGAAATACTGGAGCGGGTTACGTTCGCCGCCTCCGTTGGCAGCACCGCTTTTTCGAATATCGGCATGCCGCCGAACGTTTTTACCAGGTTAAAGTAAAAATACGCCCGTAGGAACAGGGCCTCACCTTTGAGGCGGGTTTTCAGGGCGGCATCGATAGTACCGGCGTCAACGTTGTTAATAACGGTGTTGGCGCGGGCAATGCCGGTGAAGCTATGCACCCAAAGGCTGCTGATGGGCCCGTTGGCGGGGGTCACCGTCCAGTTTTTCAGCTCGAGCAGGGGCCCGAAGTCGGTGGGGTTGCTACCCTTGGCCGCGTCGTCGCTCATCACGTCCCCAAACATCCACTCGTACGTCTGGGGCACGTAATCGCCAATGCCAAACTTGGGGCCCTGGTCCCAGGACGCCACGTCGTAAATGGCATTTACGGCCTGCACGGCGTTGGTGGGGTCGTTGAACAGGTTAGCCTGGGTGGTGGCCCCGAGGGGGTCCTTGTCCAGGAACTTCTTGCATCCTTGCGAGAGCACCGCGGCGGCTACTATGGCCATGACGCGGGCTGCGTGGGAAATTTTCATATCAGGGAGAAGGATATCGTTAGAATTGAACGTTTAGGCCCAAACGATAGGTGCGGGGCTGGGGGTAGTTGCCGTTGTCCACGCCGTAGGCCAGGGCGTTGCCGTAGTAGCCCGTGGTAGAAATCTCGGGGTCGAGGCCAGTGTACTTGGTGACGGTGAAGGCGTTGTCAACGGAAGCAAACACGCGCACCCCATTTATCCGGTACGTGCTGAGTAAGGTCTTTGGCAGCGAGTAGCCCAGCTCTATGTTGCGCACCCGCAGGTAGCTAGCGTCTTCCACGTGGCGGCTGCTGAACTTGTCGTTGTAAGAAGAGCCGGCTGTTTTGAAGGTGAGGTCGCCGCTGTTGTTGGTGTCGAATGCCGTGACGCGGGGCTGGTTGCTGCTGGAGTTAGTGGGCGTCCAGCGGTCCATGCGCGAGGCGTAGAAGTTGGTCCACAGGCCCGAAAAGTTGCTCGACTTGTTCAGGTTGAAGCCCGCCGCATTGACGGCCTCCGCGCCTTGCACGCCTACCAGCAGGACTTTAAAGTCGAAGCCGCCGTACGTCAGGTTTACTGAGCCGCCGTAGGTGAAGCGGGGCGTGGCACTGCCCAAGTACGTGTTATCGTTGGCATCAATCTTACCATCGCCGTTGACGTCGATGTACTTCACATCACCGGCCTGCGCGCCGGGCTGAATTCTATACTCGTTGGCTTCGGCCTGTGAGTGGAAGACCCCATCGGCCTGCAACCCGTAGAAAGAGGCAATCTCGCGGCCCACGGTTGTGAGGGTAGTGGGGCCGACGTGTGAATCGATGTTGGCGCTGGAAATGGGGCTGGCCCCGCCCAGGTCGGTGATGCGGTTATTGATTTTAGTGAAGTTCAACCCAATGTTATAGCCAAACTTGCCGATTTCGTCCCGGTAGCTCAGGGCCAGCTCTACGCCACGATTGTACAGCGAAGCCACGTTGGCGCTGGCCGGGGCCTGGCCGATGTAGTCCGGCACGGGCAGCAAGGCAATCATGTCCTTGGTGCGGCGGTTGAAGTAATCGCCGGTAAACGTCAGCTTGCTATCCAGAAAAGAGGCATCAATACCGAAGTCGGTGGTGATGGCCGTTTCCCATTTCAGGTCCGGGTTGTTGAGCTGCGCAACGGCCAGGCCGGGGGCCACGGTTTTGTTGAACACGTACAGTTGGTTGTTGACGGCCGTAGAGGCGTACCCGTAGTTAGGCGCAGCGTTCTGGTTGCCCACCAGCCCGTAGCTGCCCCGCAGCTTCAGCAAGGAGAAGGTGGTCTGGTCCTTCATGAAATCCTCGTTGGAAATATTCCAGGCTGCCCCAACAGACGGGAAAGTGCCCGTGCGGTTGGCGGGCAAGAAGCGCGATGTCTGGTCGAAGCGCAGCGTCGCCGTTAGTAGGTACCGGTCGCGGAAGTTGTAGTTGGCCCGGCCGAAGTACGAGATGAGGCCCCCATCGTACTGCCCGCTGCGCGGGGGCGACGAGCCGGCGCGCGCCGCGGAGAGGTACTGCAGCGTCGGGTCGGCGGGCACGTTGTAGCCCGTGATGGAGATGCTGTTGCCGTAGCCCCGCTGCGCCTCCTGGCCCAAGGTGGCCGAAAACGAGCTGTTGTTGCCCAGGTCTAGCGTATAGTTCACGTAGTTCGACGACACCCAGCTCACGTTTTCGCCGCGGGTCTCAACCAAGGCGCTTTGCGCACGTTGGTCGTTGGCCCCCAGGTAGTACTGGGGTTGGTAGTACTTGGGGTGGTAATTGTTGTAGTTAACGCCAAACGTAGAGCGAAAAGTCAGGCCCTTCAGAATGGTTACGTCGAGGTAAGCATTGGAGAAGAGGCTGCTGCTCTGGGTTTTGTTGGCCTGCTGCTCGCTGAGGTAGCGCGCCAGGTTGGGCGTGAAGCTGGTGATGTTATCGTACGAGTAGCTACCATCGGCAGTATAAGGCGACCCAATGGGGTTGGCCTGGGTGGCGTACTGGAGCACCGGGCTGTAGAATGCGTTGCCAGTGCCATCGCCCGACCCCGTCTGGTTGGCCGTGGTAAAAGTGGCAGAGGCCCCAGCCTTAATCCGGTCCGTCAGCACGATGTCGTCGTTCAGGCGGATAACGTACTTCTTCAGGCCCGTGGCCGCAATGATGCCATCCTGCTGAAAGTAGTTGCCGCTTATCAAGTAGCGGTTTTGTTCGGTGCCACCCGAAGCCGATAGGGAGTAGTTGGTAATCAGGCCCTTCTGGGTTACAAAGTCCTGAAAATTGGTGCCTGTAGCGCCCCCTTGCAAGGCGCTGTTGAGGATGGTGGTATAGTCTTTGGGTACGGCCTGGCCGGCGTTGGTGTACGCCTCCGTTACCAGCGTTGCGTACTGCTGGGCGTTGGCGAGGTCCAGCTTCTTGCGGATTTGCTGAAAGCCCGTATAGCCGAACAGGTTGAACTGGGTTTTGCCGGCTTTGCCGTGCTTGGTGGTGATGAGCACCACGCCGTTGGCCCCGCGCGAGCCGTAGATGGCCGTGGCCGAAGCATCTTTCAGAATCTCCGTCGATTCGATGTCGTTGGGCAGCAGAAAGCTGATGTCGCCCGTCTGGATGCCGTCTACCACGTAAAGCGGGTCGGCGTTGTTGATGGTGCCCACCCCGCGTATCCGAATGCGGGTACCGGAGCCGGGCTGGCCACTGTTGGAAGTTACATCCACACCCGCCACGCGGCCCTGTAGGGCCTGCACGGGGTCGGAGGTAGCTACCTGCGTGAGCTGGGCCCCGGATACGGATGCTACCGAGCCGGTGAGGTCACTCTTGCGCGCCGTGCCGTAGCCGATAATCACTACGTCGTTGAGGGCCTGCTCCGAGCCGGCCATCACCACGTTCACGGTAGTTCGGCCGTTGAGCGGTACTTCCTGGGTGGTCATGCCCGTGAAGCTGACGATGAGCGTCTGGTTCAGGTCGGGTACCGGCAGCTGGAAGTTGCCGGTGGCATCGACCGTGGTACCGGCCGTGGTGCCTTTGAGGCGAACGGTGGCCCCAATCGAGGGCTCGCCTTTGTTGTCTTTTACTGTTCCCTGGACAGCCTGCGCTTGGGCAGCGGCGCCAAACGGCCGCAGCAAAAGCGTGAGCACCAGGAAAGCCGCTAGTAGAACGGTTTTCATACGGTGAGTTTATGGGTGGGAATACTACTAACAAATGTATTTTCCTGCTCCGCCGCCTATTAATACTATTGCTGCATTTGCTGCTCCCGAATTTCTGATTTTAGTGGTAGTTTATCCTAAAAGGTCAAAAAACTACCACTACCCCCAAAATGCCGGCCGTTCACACCGCTTTTTACCCCTCCCTAACCCCACTTTGCGCGGCAACTATTTGCCGGTGAGTAGCGCACAAAAAAGGTGCGGTTTCGGCTGCTACTCCGCAGTCGGAATAGCAGCCGAAACCGCACCTGTTGGGCCGGTTAGGGCCGGCTATAGCTTGCGCCGCCGCTGCTTCACCGTGAAGTTGCGGTTGATGTTGAAGCCAAAGTAAATGCCCCCATCAAACACTTTATTGCTCGTTTCGCCGATAAACTGCTTCTCAATCATACCCGGCGAATTAGTTAGGTTGAGTTGAAAGATATGGCCGCCAGTTTCGATATCCACTCCTAGTGCCACGGCATTGGTGTAATGGTCAGCTGTGTACTTGCTCAGCACGTAATAATATTCGGCGTTGAGAGAAAATCGCTTGCTGAGTTTGTAGCGCCCGCCGCCGCCCAGTGCGTAAATGTCGTTGGTTTCACCTTCATTCATTACCAGATTGCGGTGAATGAGCGTGGGCATGAGTTGCAAGGACAAGTTGGAGCTGAATTTACGCGCTAGCAGTGCCTGGTAAGTGTAGGCCGTGCGCAAAGGCAGTGTGTGGTCGAGGCCATCGTCGTAACGCAGGGTAGTAACGGCCCCCGAGCTAAATAGCGTTACCGAAACCGGCATAGCGTGCGCGCCCGTGCTTTGCTGCAGCGCCTTGTACTTGAGAAAGCCATCAACCACCTTATTTAAAGAGGAGCGTCCCACGCCTACTTCGAAGCGGTCGGTTACGGCGTATTCCAACGCAATGCGCATACGGGCCTGGTCGAGGCCAAAAAACTCGTACGACCCGCTGTTAAACGGCCCGATACGGTGTGCAATCAGGAAGACGAGCGTGCCCTCACCCGGCGTTTGCACAGTGTGGCCGTTGATGAGGCGGGTACTTTTGAAGGTGGCATCGACCAGTTCGGCAGGGGCATCCTTTTTAGTGTCCTGCTCCAACTGACCTAGCAGGTCGGCCTGGGCGTGGGCGGCCGAGATGGCCCCCACTACCAGCAACAAGCCCAGCTTCAGGGCACGGCACCAAGTAGTAGTGATTTTTTTCATAACAAAAGTTTTATAGCAAAGAAGGAGAAATACGATTTTCAGGGCTGCGCTACGAGCGCGGGCGTCACGGCGTCGCACGTGAGGTTAATGCGTACGCTCACCGACTTGGCAATGTGCTCGCGCACTAGCAGCGGAATGTCGATGGAAAAGTCGGCGGGTGCAATATTGAAGTAGGCAAAAACTACCAATTGGCCATCACGCAACTGTAAAGTGCCGGTTACCAGGGCTTTATGCGTCACTCCGTGCATAGTCAGGTTGCCCTCCACTTCTACAGTTTGGGTGGTCGTGTGCAGCTGCTTGAGTATTTGAGCCGCGTTGAGTAGCTGGCCGGTAAAGGTGGCTTTCGGATACTTTTCCGATTCCATATAGTTTTCGTTGAAGTGCTCCTGCATGAGGGTGCGCTTGAACTGAAATTCATGAACGGGTACCGAAAAGGCAATCTGGCCCGTGCCCAAGTCAAACACGGCCGCCACCTTGTCGTTGCGGGCCTCAATATCCTCCATGATGGAGGCCGAAAAAAAAGAGATGTGGCCGGCGCGGGTTATGTATTTGCCCTGCGCCCAGACCCGGCCGGGACTAGCCAGCCCCAGTAGTAGCCCTAGCAACAGCCCGCCCAGCCGCTTCCCACGAAGTAGTAGTTTAGGCATAACTAACGTATTGAGCTGAAAAATAATGGGATAGCTGGTAGTAGTGGAGCGGATTAGTTATTTTGCGCCCCAGCATCTACCCAAGCTTTGATAATGGCGATTTCACAAGCATCGAGTTTACCACCATCGTAGGGCATGGCAATAAAGCCCGCGTCGTGTCGAATGCAGCCTACCATATAGCTCACGTTATTGATGCCGGTGCGAGAGGATGTCCAGCTGCTGACCGAACTGAAGCTTTCCATATTCATGGCACCTGAAGCCCCGTTTGGAGCAGGTAGCATATAATGTGCTGCGTCGTGGCAGCGATAACAGTCATCCTTGAAGATGGGCGACACATCTAGCTTATAGCTCACCGTGGCCGGCACGGTAGTGCAGGTAACCGGCTCCGTATACCCGTTGGTGTAGGAGCAGCCGGTGGCCAGGGCCAGTCCTGCCACAGCTGCTAGTAGGCAGCTTGCCCGCCAGGCCGCCCGGAAATTAGGTATTTTCACAGAAGTAAGAGATTTAGAAATAAGATGAATTCTTGAGAAAGTTATGATAAAGCAATATCTAAGCTGCGCCTTGTTCGAAGAAGTAGAGAGGCTAACCAGGGCAGCCAATATGCCTAAAAGGGTTAAGGAGGTAAAACCTTTCAGGTGCCGTATTCGCGCAACAAAGTCTATGGGGAGGGTTTAGCCTCAGCTCTTTGTGTGCAGTAAGCTTTTACGAGTACGACCTACGCAGGGAGCCAAAATTAGGATTTAGCGGCACGAAAAAAGTGCAATTTTCGTTCACCACGTCTATTTGCTGGGTAAACGGCCCGTTGGCCCCAGCCGCCAGCAGAAAAGGTGATGCCAGCGGATTAGCAGCCAATTCCAAAAATCAAAAAGCCCGGCTTGAGGCCGGGCTTTTTAACCAACAGTAGAAAACGGATGTACTTGCGGTGCTTACACGGTGGTCGTGCTCAGCTTGGGAGCAGAGCCGGGTAGCTCGGTGATGGTTTCGCCGGCGGCTTTGCGCTCCCGCTCTTCCTTCTTGCCATAGGTGTCGAGGATGATGGGCGTGGCGATAAACAGCGACGAGTATGTGCCGAAGATGATGCCGATAATCATGGCAAACGAGAACGAGCGTAGCGTTTCGCCGCCGAAGATGTAGAGTACCACAACCACTAGGAAGATGGTGGTGAACGTAATCATGGTGCGCGAGAACGTTGAGTTCAACGCTGGGTTCACCACTTGGGCGAAAGTCAGTTTAGGGTCGTTGCGCAAGTACTCGCGAATCCGGTCGTAGATAACCACCGTGTCGTTCATCGAGAAGCCGATGATGGAGAGCACGGCCGCCACGAAAATCTGGTCCATCTCGTACTTCAGGCCGAAGGCGGCCGCGATGGGGTAGGAGGCAATCACCAGCAGCGCATCGTGGAAGAGGGCGATAACGGCGGCCATCGAATACTGCCACTTATCGAAGCGGAACAGCACGTACACGAAGATGCCGAGCAGCGTGAGCGCCAAACTCAGGAACGAGGTGCGCTTGATGTCGTCGGCGATGGTGGCACCTACTTTGGAGGTCGACTGGATAACCGGGGCATCGGCTTTGTACTTGTCCAGGCCCTGGTTGAGGGCGTCGGCCACGGTTTTGTCGGCGGTCTGGCTTTCGTCCTCGGCCAGGTAGCTGGTAGTGATGCGCAGGCGGTCGGGGCTGCCAAACTGCTTCACTTCGAGGCCCGTGCCTTTGAAGGTGGGCTCCAGGGTGTTGCGCACGTCGGAGGCTATCATCTGCTTATTGAAGTCAACCACGTAGGAGCGGCCACCTTTGAAGTCGACGCCCAGGTTGGGGCCTCCTTGCAGGTACATCAGCACGAAGCCTACCACGATAACAATGGTCGAGAAGGCGTAGGCGATTTTGCGTTTGCCCACGATGTCGAAGTTGATGTTCTGAAACAGGTTGCGCGAGAGGAAGGTCGAGAACGTAATGCTGCTCGTAGTCTTGCCCTTAATGAGCGTCTCAATGATGAGGCGCGACACGTACACGGCCGACAGGAACGAGGTGAGCACGCCAATACCGAGCGTAACCGCGAAGCTCTGCACCGGGCCCGTACCAAAGAAGCCCAGGATGATGGCGATGAGCATGGTGGTCACGTTCGAGTCGAAGATGGCCGAGAAGGCGCGGTTGTAGCCGGCGTTCACCGCGTCGTGCAGCGAGAGCCCGTGGTCAAGCTCCTCGCGTATCCGCTCGAATATCAGTACGTTAGCATCAACCGAAGAGGCGATTACCAGAATCAGGCCGGCGATACCGGGCAAAGTCAGGGCGGTGCCGAACTGCGCCAGCACGCCCAAAATCAGGAACATGTTGAAGAGTAGGGCAGCATCGGCCACGAGGCCGGCGCGGCCGTAATACATGGCCATAAATACCATGATAATCAGCAGGCCCGCCAGCGACGAGTACAGACCCTGGTTGATGGCTTCCTTGCCGAGCGAAGGGCCCACTACGGCTTCTTCCACAATGCGGGTAGGAGCGGGCAGCTTGCCAGCCTTCAGCACCTGAGCCAAATCCTGGGCTTCGTCGATGGAGAAGCTACCCGAAATGCTAGTGCTGCCCCCCGAAATTTCGCTCTGCACTACGGGGTCCGAGTACACCACGTCGTCGAGCACCACGGCCACTTGCTTGCCGATGTTGGCACCGGTCATTTTCTGCCACTTGCGGGCACCGGTGGGGTTCATGCTCATGCTTACCTCGGGGCGGCCGGTCTGGTCGTAGTCCTGGCGGGCGTCGCTCACTACCTCGCCGCTGATGGGTGCGGCCACGGCACCGGTACGGTCTTTCTTCACGGCCACGAGGCGCAGAAACTGCTGGCCGTTGGCGTCAATGGCTTTGTTGAGATATAGCAAGGCCATGTTGGGGGGCATAATGCTACGGGCTTCTTCCGAGCGCAGCACTACGTTCATGCGGGCGGTGTCACTCAGGTTCACCCCCAGCGAGCCAGGCATGGTGAGCAGGCGGGCCAGCACGCCACCCTTCTGGGCCGCGGCCGAGTCGGTTTTGGCTGCAGCAGCGGGCGTCTTTTTAGCCAGTTGGGCGGCCAGCGAAGTCGTGTCGCCGGCGGTAGTGGCGGCAGGGGTAGCGGCCGTGGCCGGGGTAGCCGTAGCGGCTTTCTCCTTGGCGGTCAGCACTTGGTCGAGTTGGGCCAGGTAGGGCGTTACCTCATTCTGGGGCCACACTTCGTAAAACTCCAGCTTGGCCTGGCCTTGCAGCAGCTTGCGTACGCGCTCGGGGTTGTCTACGCCAGGCAGCTCGACCTGAATGCGGCCGGTGCCCTTCACGCGCTGGATGTTGGGCTGGTTTACGCCAAACTTATCCACGCGCTTGCGCAGGATGTCAAACGAGCGGTCGATGGCATCTTCTTCCTCTTTGTTAATGGCCGACAGCACTTTGCTGTCCGAGCTGTTGAGGTCGATTTTGCGGTCTTTGTTTACCGAGTTGGTAAAAATGCGGTTCAGCGGTACGTTGGGGGCAGTTTGCTGGTACGCCTGGTAAAACAGGGTAGTGAAGGCCGTGCCCGAGTTCGTTTTCTGACGCTGCTGGGCCAGCTCAATAGCTTTGTTGAAGGCAGGGTCTTTGGAGTTGCCGGCCATAGCCCGCACAATTTCCACCGGCGACACTTCCAGCGTCACGTGCATGCCGCCTTTCAGGTCGAGGCCCAAGCCCAGTTCGCTCTGCTTCACATCGCGGTAGGTGTAGGAGCCGAATACCGGCGCGCGCCACACCGAGTCGAGGTAATGCTGGCGCTTGGTTTCGCTAAGCTCGCCGTTGCGCGTGGCGTAGTTCACGGCCTTCTGCTGCACCCCGCGTGAGACGTAGGTGAAGAAGAGGAAGTACGCGCACAGCACCGAAACGATGACCGTGAGCGTGATAATGAGTCCTTTGTAACGCATCTTAAGTAATTAACAGTGAGCAATGAGCAGTGAACAGTTGGCTCTGCCTAAACAAAGCGGCGAGTAAGAGCAACAGCCTGCAAGCCTGAACACTGGCGCTAAAAGCCAACTGTTCACTGCTCAGTGCTCATTGCTCATTGAAAAACTAGGGTGCCTGCGGCGACAGCGCCGTGGCCAGCCGCCGCTGGCGGCACAGCTGGGCCACAAAACAGGTAGGCGCACTCGCCGCTGCCCGGGCCACGGCGCGGCGCACCAAGCGCGGCAGCCAGGCGATGGGCAGCGTGCCCGGCAGCCAGCCCAGGGCAAAGGCAGGGGCCACGTAGCTACCCAGCGGCGAGGCCGCTTCAAGCGCTATTTTTTGCTTGACAACCGTAGCGCGTGGAGCGGCGCTCAACAGCGTGTTTGCTGTACGTGCGGGGCGCAACACACTCACCATCCGGCCATTCAGGCCCAGCAATAGCAGTACCGGCAGGGCCACCAGGGCCACTCGGATAAACTGCTTAAACTGGGAAAGGGAATAGCGCATAACTCGGGCAGGGCCACAAATATAACGTAAGCAAGCAGTCGGACCTACGCCTGGACGGTGGGCTACAAGTCGCGCAGCTCCTCAAAGGCGTACTGCGCGCCGCTCCAAAACTCGTCTAGGGCGATTAGGCGGGGTTTGAAAAACGAAATCAGGGCCGGCCAGTCGTCGCGGCTAAACAGGTTGGCGGGCGTTAATTCGGCGTAAATACGGCTCAGCGGCTGGCCGTACTCGTTGGCGGCGGCGGGCTCCCAGGTCCAGGTTTCGCCCAGGGTTTCGTGCAGCATCGTTTGCAACTCTAGAAACTGCTCGTAGAATAGCTCCCGCACGCCCGCGTCGGCCCGCGTCAGCTCGATGGCGATGGTGGCGCGCCGGTTGTCGGCCTGCATCCGAAACTGCACGCCCTTCACGCCGGTCTTGTAGTTGACCCAGCTCACCGGCCAGCCATCAAACGACTTGATGGGGGCCATATACTGCCCGAAGGTGGTCCAGAACGCCTGGCGTATTTGTGAAATTTCCGCTTTGCTATACACTGCTAGTAGTCAGGGTTATACGGCCCGGCGCAACGGACGCAAGTCGAGCATAAAGCCGGGCAGCACAGCCTCGCCGCTTAGCTCCTGGTCGTAGCCCTGCACGGTCTCGGCGGGTTGGCCGGGTCGGTACACGTAAGCTGTTTCAGTGGCTACATCAAGCAGAAAGCCAAGCTGCATGCCGTTGGCCAGGTAGTTCTCCATTTTGGCTTGCAGCACCTTTAGGTCATCAGAGGGAGATTTTATTTCCATCATAAACTCGGGGCATACCGGCGGAAACCGGCGGCGCTGCTCGGCCGTGAGCTGCGCCCATTTGCCTTGGCTCAGCCACGCTACATCGGGCGAGCGCACCGAGTTATCAGGCAACTTAAAGCCCGCCGACGATTCGTAAACGTGGCCCAGCCGGGCCTTGCGGTTCCAGAGCCAAAGCTGACCCTGGCTTTCCATACTCGATTCGCTGGATTCGGAGCCGGCGGGGGGCATAATGATTATTTCCTGGTGGGCATTGCGCTCGAAGCAAAGCGCCGGGTTGGCTTGGCACAGCTCAAAAAACTCGTCGTCGCTGAGGCGCGTCAGAGCCATGCCATGCAGCACGGGCAACTCCGGAAATTCATAGGTAGGGCGCATAACGGAGTGGATAAAGGCACTAGCTAAGATACGGCCCACGCCAGATGCAGCCAGTTGTGGGCTTATAAGCTCCAAGCGCTCTGCGTACCTCCGCGTAAATCTCAGCGCACCTCAGCGGTAACTTCCCAAACGAGTTGTGTGGACCAGCTATTGCACACCCTCGGCCACCTTGTTGCGCAGGTAGCCCGTGAGCACGGCCAGTCCGTTTTCGAAATGGCGGTTATTTGGAATGATAATATCCGCCTCAGCCTTAAAGGGTTGAATATATTTTTCGTAGGTGGGCGCTACGTGGTTGGTGTAACGGTACAGCACGTCTTGCAGGTCGTAGCCGCGCTCGTCGCGGTCGCGCACAATGCGGCGGTGCAGCTTCACGTGCTCCTGGGCATCGATATACACCTTGAGGTCGAGCAGCTTGGCTATTTCCTCAAAGTAGAACACGAAAATGCCTTCGACCACCACAATGGGCGCGGGCCGAAAGACCAGCTCGGCGGGCACCACGTTGGGGTTATTAAAGGTGTATTCCTTGCGACGCACCTCCTGGCCGGCGCGCAGCTGGCGCACATCGGCGGCGTAGGCGGCCGAGTCGATGCTGCTGGGCAGGTCGAAGTTTTCTACGCCCTGGTCGTCGCGAAACTGTTGGTCGCGGGGGTGGTAGTAATTGTCCTGCGAAATCAAACAGATGTCGCGTTCGGGAAAAGCGGCCAGCAAACGGCGCAAAAACGTAGTTTTGCCCGATGCGCTGCCGCCCGTGATACCAACGAGGTAGGGATGCTGCATAACGGAGGGCAAAGGTAGCCTTGAAGCAATGAGCAATTAACAGGGAGCAGTGAGCAATGAATAAATAGCACGAGCCGAGTGCTAATTGCTCACTGGTCATTAGTAATTGCTCATTGCTTTAAAAATGCCACCAGCCCGGCCATAGCGCGAGCGCGGTGGCTGAGTTGGTTTTTTTCGGTCAGCGTCATTTCGGCAAACGAGCGGCCGTCGCCCTCGCTGGGCACAAATACCGGGTCGTAGCCAAAGCCGCCCTGCCCCATGGGCGCGGCCGCGATAATACCGGCCACCTCGCCGCTAAACTCATGCACGTCGGTCGCGCCGCGCACTAGCGCCACCACCGTGCGGAAGCGGGCCGCGCGGTTGGGCTGCGCGCTCAGCTCGTGTAGTAGCTTGGCCACGTTGTCGGCGGCCTCGCGCTGGGGGCCGGCGTAGCGCGCCGAGTACACGCCGGGCTCGCCGCCCAGCGCCTCCACCTCCAGGCCGGTGTCATCGGCGAAGCAGCCAACGCCGTAGTGGTCAAACACATACTGGGCCTTTTGGCGGGCGTTGCCTTCGAGGGTGGGCTGGGTTTCGGGCAGCTCTTCGTGGCAGCCAATGTCGGCGAGGCTCAGGAGCTGCAAGCCGGCGGGCAGCAGCGGCCGGATTTCGTCCAGCTTGTGGGCATTATTGGAAGCGAAGTACAGGCGCATGGCGGGGCGGGTAGGTGGGTGAGCGCGTAAAGTTGAACCCAAATAACGCCCGCCCGCCACGGTCCGGCGCGGGTAGCCGACGCAACGGGCTGGCCCTGGGCCACCTGCGTTGGCGGCGGCGGGTTGACTTTGTGCGCGCTGCTGCGTACTTTTGCAGTCCCTTCCGCAAAAACGGCAGGGTTTAACAGGTAAATAGGCCCTCCCGATAATGAAAAAGGACACGCACCCCGAGTACCGCCAGGTAGTTTTCCAAGACACCTCTTCGGACTTCAAATTCATCACCCGCTCCACGATGACGTCTGCCGAGACGATTCAGTGGGAAGATGGCAACACCTACCCGGTGATTAAAATCGAAGTGAGCAGTGCTTCGCACCCCTTCTACACCGGCAAAAACATGTTCATCGACACCGCCGGTCGCGTGGAGAAATTCCGCACCCGCTACGCCAGCAAAGCGCAGAGCAGCGCCGGCAAAGAATAGCTTTTTTAAGCTGTTAGCTGTTAGCTGTTAGCTTTTTCAAGACTCCTCCCGGTGCGCCGGGAGGAGTTTTTTTGTGCCCGCCCCCGGCCGGGTGGCGTAAATTTGTCTTTTCCTTACTTGGTAATTATTTCTCGGTGCGCAAGCTGCGCGCCACCACAGCTACTTGATAGGGGCTCTATAAAAAAAGCTAACAGCTAGTAGCTATAAGCTAACAGCTACATAATCATGCACTTACTATTGTTTGACGACCCGGCTATTCGGCCGCATCTGCTGCCCCTCACGTTTACGCGGCCGGTGGCGGCGCTGCGCTGCGGCATCCTGACCATTGCCGAAAAGTGGCAGCATCGCTTGGGCGCGGCTACCGTGGGCTACCTCACGCAGCCGTATTTGCAGGCCAAGTTTCCGGCTGGCAATGTGGCCGGCCCCGCGCTGGTAGTCAACGGCGCGGTGTGCCCCGACGACCTACTAGCTCGCCAGGTGCTGGCCCTCGCGCCCGGCCAGGGCCTGTACTGCGACGACCTGCTGGTAGCCGCCCACCTTGCCGATGCCAGCCAGGTAGCCGAGCTCATTCAGGATGGCCTGCGCGAGCAGCGCGAAGTAGCTGAGCCGGTGGTAGTTATTGACCGGCCGTGGCAGCTGTTCTTGCGCAACGGCGTCGAGATTCGGCGCGATTTCGCCTTGCTCACAGCCGGGCGCACCTCGCAGCCGGTGGGCGATGCGCACACCATCGTGTACGCGCCCGAAAATATATTTATCGAGCCCGGCGTAAAAATTCGCGCCGCCATTCTTAATGCCGAAGACGGCCCCATTTACCTTGGCAAAAACGTGCAGGTGCAGGAAGGAGCCATCCTGAAAGGCCCGCTGGCCGTGTGCGAGGGTGCCGTACTGAACGCCAGCGTGCGCCTGCGCGGCGACAACACCATCGGCCCATTCTGCAAGGTGGGCGGCGAAATCGGCAATAGCATCCTGATGGGCTATAGCAACAAAGGCCACGACGGCTACCTCGGCAACTCGGTGGTGGGCGAGTGGTGCAACCTGGGGGCCGACACCAACACCAGCAACCTCAAAAACAACTACGCCCCGGTGAAAGTGTGGAGCCACGCCACCCACCGCTTTGTGGATACCGGCCAAACTTTCTGCGGCTTGCTCATGGGCGACCACAGCAAGTGCGGTATCAACACCATGTTCAACACCGGCACGGTGGTGGGTGTGGGGGCCAATATCTTCGGCGCGGGCTTCCCGCGGCAGTTTATCCCGAGCTTTAGCTGGGGCGGCCCCGCGGGCTTCGAAACCTTCAAGCTCAACAAAGTGACCGAGGTGACCGAGCGCGTGATGGGCCGGCGCGGCCTAGCGTATGATGCAGTGGAGCAAGGCGTTATGGAGGAAGTATTTAAGCAGACGGAGGGTGATAGAGTTTGGGATAAGAAGCCGGTTAGTTAAGTATGAAGCCGTATCGAGTCGAGCATGTGCAACTAGCTGAATGGGAAAAGAAAATAACCGGCCTTTGGTTAGCTGAAGACGAGGACTGGCTCTTACTCAAGTACGTTCCTTGTGATTATGAGCTAGATGGTTATATCCTTATTGCCAAGTGCCATATTGATGACCGTAGCTCTGACAAGAGTGCAAAACAGGTTGGGCAGGTATTAAAACTTAAAGGAGTTTCAGCTACTGTGCCTCCAGCTTTTGTTTTTGCAGATACTCTTGCCTTACTGCGTTGGACAGAGAAAACGTATGGTGTTTTGGAGTTCATGTACGAAGAAGACAGCATTTTTCTGGGCTGGCTCAACGAGGCGGATACAGTACATTTTTGGATTGACTCCTTGGAGCCTGCCGGTACAATAGCTAGTAGGCAACCTGATGAGCGGCCGTTTGCGCTGGGTGAGCTACGGGTAATTCGCTTTGGAAGCGACTATGCCCATTCGCTCAAGCTACTTTGGCAGCACAAGCAGCGACTAAAGCCAGGAAAAATAAGCGACAATTAAAAGCCGTGCAATTCAAAGACATTCCCAACCAAACCGACCTCAAGCAGGTGCTGCGCCACTCGGTGCAGCGCGGGCACGTGGCGCACGCGCAGCTTTTTCGCGGGGCCGAGGGCTCGGCGGCGCTGGCGCTGGCGCTGGCCTACGCCCAGTACCTCAACTGCGAAGGCCGCGCCGCCAATGCCGACGATAGCTGCGGCCACTGCCCCGCCTGCCTGAAAATCAAGAAGCTGGCCCACCCCGACCTCAATTTTATTCTGCCCACTACCACCACCAAATCGGTGCCCAAGGATGCTACCAGCGGCCGCTTTATGGCCGAGTGGCGCACCTTCCTGGCCGAAAGCCCCTACCAGGGCTTCAACGACTGGATGCAGCACATCGGGGCTGAAAACAAGCAGGGTAGCATCTCAAAAGAGGAAGCCGGCCAGCTGCTTAAGCTGGTGTCGCTCAAGGCATTCGAGGCAACGTATAAAATCGTCATCCTGTGGCTGCCCGAGCTGATGCACCCGGCCGCCGCCAACGCCGTGCTCAAGCTGCTGGAAGAGCCACCGCCCGCCACGGTGTTTTTGTTGGTCACTAATGAGCCCGAGCGGCTGCTGCCTACCATCCTGAGCCGGGTGCAGTCGGTGGTAGTGCGCCCGTTTTCGGAAGATGATATAACCAGCTACCTAACAGCCCATTACCAGGTGCCCGAGGTAAAGGCCCGCCAGGTGGCGCAGCTGGCCGAGGGCAACCTGGGGGCCGCCATTGCCAGCCGCGAGCAAAGCGCCGACCACGACTACGCCGACTTCTTTATCAAGTGGATGCGCAAGTGCTACGGCTTGAAAATGAGCGAAGTACTGGCTCTGGCCGATGAGTTCCAAAAAATGGGCCGCGAAAATCAGAAGGAGCAGCTCAGCTTTTCGCTCGGCCTGCTGCGCAAGGTGCTGCTCTACGGCCTCGACCCGCAGCTGGTGCCGCACCTGCCCAGCGGCGAGCAGCAGTTTGTGCAGGGATTCAGCAAGTTTGTGACCGTGCGCAACGCCGACCAGCTCACCGAAGAGCTCAACACCGCCCATTACCACATCGAGCGCAACGCCAACCCCCGCATGGTTTTCGTAGATGCCTCGCTGCGCATGGGCCAGCAGCTGCGCCAGGAGCAGTAGCACGAAGCTTCAGCTTGCGAGCGAGCGCAGCGAGCATCTCGGGCCTAGGTCGTCTGGGTCGTTCGGCCCCGCCTGCTCGCTACGCTCGCTCGCAAGCTGAAGCTTACGCTACTTCTACCTTTGTACAATGCGCTGCCTCACCCCTTTTTTAGTAGCCGCCAGTTTAGGATTCAGCCAGCTGGCGCACGCGCAAATAGGCTCGCCGCTGCCGCCGTCCGCGCCCATGCCGGCCGATAACACGGGCATTCACCAGGGGCGCTTTATTGGCGTGGTAGTGGGCACTGCAGTAGTTTACGGGTTGACTTCCTACTTCTTAGGTAAAACCTGGTACACCAAGCGCGTGCCGTTTCACTCGTTCAACGACAACGGCGAGTGGCTGCAAATGGATAAGGTGGGCCACGCTACCACCTCTTACGCCATCAGCCGGGGCGAGTACGAGCTGTTCCGCTGGAGCGGGGTCAACGAGCGCGCCTCGGTGCTCACGGGCAGCCTCATTGCGCTGCTCTACCAAACCACCATTGAGCTGTTTGACGGCCGTTCCGAAGGCTGGGGCTTCTCGAAGGGCGACATGGCCGCCAACCTCACCGGCGTAGCGCTGTTTATGGGCCAGCAGTATGGCTTTGGCGAACAAAAAATGGGTTTGCGCTACGGCTGGCGCCAAAGCATTTACCCCAAGTACCGCCCCAACTTGCTGGGTCCCAGCACGGGCAGCCAAATGTTAAAAGACTACAACGGCCAGCAGTATTGGCTGTCGTTGAACCTGGCGTCGGTGCTACCGGTGGGGCCGTCGTTTCCGCGCTGGCTCAACCTCGACGTGGGCTACAGCGGCAGCGGCATGACGGGTGGCCACGCCAACCCGCCCTACTTCGGGGCCGATGGCAAGGAGGTGAAATTCACCCGCTACCGGCAGTTTTACCTCTCTCCTGACGTCAACCTGTCGCGCCTGCCGGGCATTAACGGCCGCGGCGCGCAGCCGCTGGTGAGCGCCGGTCAATTCTTCAAAATACCGGCTCCTTCCCTGGAATTTAACCGGTTGAATGGCCTGCGTTTTCACCCGCTGCTGCTGCCCAAATACTAAGAGGCTATCCAAATAGGCAATTATACCAAGTGATTCGAGCGCAGGCAAAATGGAGCATGGCGAGGTAGTTTT
>NZ_BAAGXF010000029.1:0-27012 GCF_054779975.1 Hymenobacter arcticus | reverse complement strand
ATAACGTATCGGAAATGATGAACTCTTGAGTAGTAGCCATACCCCAAATTAATCCCTATTTGGATAGCCTCTAAGTGCAGCGTTTCGCAGAGTAGGCAAAGTTTCGCAGAGGCGGACGCCAAACTTTGCGAAACTTTGCCCACTCTGCGAAACTTTGCGTTAAAAAAAGATATGCTTTCGACCCCCATCCGCCTCGCCACCCGCGCCTCCCGCCTTGCCCTGTGGCAAACCGAGCACGTTGCTAGCCTGCTCAACCAGGCCGGGCTGCCCACCGAAATAGTGCCCATGCAAACCGTGGGCGACCAGGTGCTCGACCGCTCGCTGGCCAAAATCGGGGCTAAGGGCGTGTTCACCGAAGAGCTGGAAGAAAGCCTGCGCCGCGGCGAAACCCACCTGGCCATTCACTCGGCCAAAGACGTGCAAAGCACCATTCCGCCCGACCTGGAGCTGCTGGCTTTCCTGGAGCGCGAGCAGGTTAACGACGTGATAGTCAGCTTTCAGGAAGATTTTGACATCAGCAAGCCGGGCATTTTGCTGGGCACCAGCAGCACCCGCCGCAAGGCGCTGCTGCGCCGCTTTTACCCGCAGGCCAACACTGCCGAGGCGCGTGGCAACCTCCAAACGCGCCTGCGTAAGCTGCAAGAAGGCCAGTACGATGCCCTAGTGCTGGCCTACGCCGGCGTGCACCGCATGGGCTACCACAGCCTCATCCGCCACACGCTGCCCACCGACAAGTTTGTGCCGCCCGTGGGCCAGGGTAGTATCGCCGTCGAAAGCTCGCGATTTCTGGATAACGAGTTGAAAGACAAGATAAAAAAGGCTCTCGACCACGCCGCCACCCACCGCTGCCTGCTGGCTGAGCGCGCCTTTTTGCGCACCATGGAGGGCGGGTGCAGCATCCCGTCGTTTGCTTTGGCTACCTACGACGCGGCTGGCGACATTCGCCTGCACGGCGGCCTCATCAGCCTCAGCGGCGAAGAGTATATCGACTTTGTGCAAACCGCATCCCCCGCGCAGGCCGAGGGCCTGGGCATGGCCGTGGCCGACTACGTGCTGAGCCACGGCGGCGCGGCCATTCTAGATAGCATCCGTGAGCACCGAGGTGAGCTATAATTCTGATTTACTGAGTTATAAGATAATTTAACGTTTCCCTTAATTGTCTCAGCTCCCCTGCTTATGAACCGGAGTTCTCGCTTGTGTTGCACTGCTGCCATTGCCCTGGGGCTGCTCGCCAGCGGCCCGGCCCTGGCCGCCAAAAAGCCCAAAATCAGTAAGAAAGACGAAGTTGTGACCATCAGCACTAGCCTGGGCGATATCCGACTTATCTTATTCAGCGACACGCCGTTGCACAAAGCTAATTTTCTGAAAAAAGCCGTCAGTGGCTTCTACAACGGCACTACGTTTCACCGTGTCATCCCCAACTTTATGGTGCAGGGCGGCGACCCCAACTCCAAGGACGCCGACCCCACCAACGACGGCCAGGGTCCGCCCAACGAGGCCACTATTCCGGCCGAGCTGGTGCCCGCCCACAAGCAGAATTACGGGGCCATTGCCGCCGCCCGCCAGGCCGATTTCGTTAACCCTCAGCGCGCCAGCAATCCCAGCCAGTTCTACATCGTGGAGAATCACCAGGGTACGCACTTCCTGGATGGACAGTATACTGTGTTCGGTCAAGTTATTCAGGGCCAAGAAGTTGTGGATAAAATTGCCACCCTACCCAAGGACGGCCGCGACCGCCCCCTTACCGACTTGCGCATGACGATGAAAGTGGAAAATCTTAAAAAGAAGAAAATCAGCCAGTTGTACGGCTACACCTACTAGCAGCTCATGAAAATCCTCCTCACCGGCTCCAACGGCCTGCTGGGCCAAAAGCTGGTGGCCCTGCTGCACCAGGCGCCCGGCGTGGAACTGGTGGCCACGGCTCGCGGTACGAATCGCCTGGAGGCGCACTACCCGGCCCTGCGTTACCTGCCGCTCGACGTGACTGACCCCGCCCAGGTGCAGCAAGTGCTAACCCAGGAGCAGCCCAGCCACGTTATTCACACCGCCGCCCTCACCCAAGTAGACGATTGTGAGCTAAATCAAGCCGCCTGCTGGGCCCAAAACGTGACGGCTACCGAGCACTTGGCCGCCGCCTGCGCCCAGCTTAACATCCACCTCACACACCTCAGCACCGACTTCATTTTCAACGGCGAAGAGGCCCTGCTGGCCGAAGATGCGCCGCCCGACCCCATCAGCCACTACGGGGCCAGCAAACTGGCTGCTGAGCAGGTCGTGCAGCGCACGGCGGGGCTGCGCTGGGCCATTGCCCGCACGGTGCTCGTGTATGGCACCACGGCCGCCGGGGGGCGTAGCAACCTCGTGCTCTGGGTGCGCGATTCGCTGCGCAACAAGCAACAAATCAAGGTGGTAGATGACCAGTGGCGCACGCCCACCCTGGCCGAAGACCTGGCTCAGGGTTGCTGGTTGCTAGCCCAGCAGTCGGCCCAGGGCATTTACCACCTCAGTGGCCGCGAGCTGCTTACGCCCTACCAGATGGCCCAGCAGGTGGCCGCCGCATTCGGCCTTGATGTGGCGTTGCTAACGCGCGTGGATAGCCAGGTATTTGTGCAGCCGGCCCGCCGCCCGCCGCGTACTGGTTTCCGCATTGACAAGGCCGAGCGAGAACTGGGCTACCAGCCGCACTCCTTCGCCGAAGGCCTGGCGCTGGTAAAACATCAACTGAGCCACTAACCACGCAACAAAAACAACCCAAACAAAAAGCCCGCTGGCATTGCCAGCGGGCTTTATTTGCTATAAGCCTTCCGCTTCTATAATACTCAACAACTGATAGCTGGACAATGATAAGAGGACTTTTTTCAAAGTATTAGCAACGTAAGTATTTGTCAATAAGTTCTTTGCAAGAAAGTTTTTAGTAAAGTAAATTTTGCAATGAGTAAAGTCTGGGACTAGATATTTTCGGGCCATTCGCCGATAAGCAGGCCACCAACCAACATGGCGGTGCGTTGGCGCAAGGCCAATTCGCCCACAGCACGCGGTACTATTTGGCCATCAAGCGTAGTGAAGTCGCGGCCAGCGGCCAAAGTCGCGTACGGGGTAGCAGAGGAGGCTGCACTTTGCCGGCAAGCATACGAGGGTTTCATAATATGAAGAGATAGTGGGGGTAAATAGTTGGACAAGGAGTAGTGGTAATGCATAAATCTTATACAATATTAGTGACCCCAATAAGCTGGTGAAAGGACAAAACCCGTGTTCCTGTGACATTAGGGAAATTACTTTATGAGTAGCAAAAGACAAATTATAATAAAAATAATACAAAAAAAAATGAATAATGAAACAGGTTTTTATATTAAGTAATTGAGCAACAATAGTTTATGGTTTAAAAGAAGTTATCCGTATTTGGTCGTTTGCAGTAGATTAGTGACAACCGTAGTCAGCCATTTGATGCCTAAGCTTGCTTTTAAGCCCGTTTTTTAGCTAGAAAACGGGCTATTTGCTGTAAGGAGAGTAGGGTTAGGAGAAGGGCAAGGCCTGGTCCGGCCGCTACCCACCACGCAGCAGGGGCTTGCCGCACCGAGGCCAGCAGACTGCCCCAACTTACCACGTCGGGGGCCTGCCCAATGCCCAGAAAAGCCAACGCGCTTTCGAGCCCAATGAGCCCGGCCAAGCTGAGAGGAGCAAAAGCCCAAAGCGGCCGGCAGGCATGCGGCAGGGCGTGGTGCCACCAAATGCGGCCTTCGGGCAGGCCACTGGCCCGGGCGGCCTCAATAAAGGGTAGGGCGCGCACCCGCAGCATTTGGGCGCGCACCAGCCGGGCGGGCTCGGGCCAGGCAAGGAGCGCCAGTATGCCCAGTAGCTGCACTGGTGCCAGGGGAGCGCCCGCCGCCAGCGCAACCAGCAAAATGAGGCGAGGCACTGCGCCAAGTACCGTCGTAGCCCCTAGTATCAGGCCATCGAGCGGCAAGGCCACCGTGAGCCCTGATTGCCGGGCGGCTGTACGCCGCCGACCCATGATAATCAGCAACAAAGTAGTGATTATCAGTAAAATAAAAATAAAATGACCGGGTAGCGACCAACCCCACCAAGCGGCGGCGAGCAGCCCGGTAACGGCGGCCAGAGGCACGCGCAACTGGTTGCCCCAAAAGCCCGACGTGGCCCCCGCCAGCGCCCCCACCAGCGTGGCCAACCCTACGGCGGGCAGGCTGAGGGCCAGCAGCCGCCGGGCCCCCGCTACCAGGCCGGCCAGCACATCGCGCCCCAGCGCATCGGTGCCGAGGTAGTGCGCGGGCCCGGCCCCCGCCCAGGCAGGCGGCGTGGCTACGTGAAGTAAATCGGGGGTAGCGGCGGGGTAGGGCAGGGGGAGCCAGGGGGCCAAGAGCCCCACTGCGGCCACCAGCCCCAGCCAAGCTAGGGCCAGCCAGTAGCCCGGCTGCGCAAGGGGGGGCAGGGCGATGGGCTTCATGCGGTGGGGCGCAGGCGGGGGTCAGCCAGAAAGTAGAGCACATCGGCCAGCACCAGGCTGAGCAGGCGCACGGCCGCCGTGAGCAGTACCCCGGCTAGTACGAGCGGATAGTCGTGCGCCGCTGCGGCTTCGGCCAGCAGGCGGCCGCTGCCGGGTATGGCAAAAAGTACTTCTACTACCACGGTGCCGGCCACTAAGGTTGGTAGTAGCTCGGTGAGGGTGGTGAGGAGCGGCAGCAAGGCGTTGGGGAGGGCGTGCCGCCAAAGCATAGCTTGCACCGTGAGCCCCTTAGCGCGGGCCGTAGTAGCATAGTCCAGGGCAGCCTCATCGCGCAGGGCGGCCACTAGCGGCAGCGTGAGGCTGGGCAGCACGGCCAGCACCAGGCTGAGCAGCGGCAAAGCTGCCCGTGCCAGCCAATAGCCCAAGGCCGGCAAGCCAATAGGGAGCTCGCCATCTAATGTATTAGCAGGTAATAAGTTAAGCGCATCCGGGTTGGCAAATAGCAGTAGCAGTACCAGCGCCAGCAAAAACAGGGGCGTTACTTGCAGTGCAGCCAAGCCCGTGCGCACCAGCGCGGGTAGCCAGCCGTGCGGCGTGCGCGCCAGGTACAGCCCCAGCCCCAGCGCCACTGCCAACGCCAGCCCCGCCGCCGTAGCGGCCAGGGGCAAGCTGTAGGCAATGGCGTGCGCCAGCAGGGCAGTTACGGGTTGGCCATCGCGGTACGACTGGCCCAGGTTGCCGCGCAGCACCTGGGCCGCCCAGCGGTGGTACTGGTTGTGCAGGCCATTCCAGTGCCAGGTAATGGGCGGGCCGGCCACGCGCGACACGTAGAAAACCGGCTCGGCCAGGCCCAGGCGCTGGCTCACCGCTTGCTGGGTAAGCGCCTGGCTGGCCGCCGACTGGCGGCCGACCGTTGGGCGGCTTAGGTCGCCGGCTTCGGGCTGGGCCGCTTGCCCGGGGCCGCCGGGCAGCAGGCGGCTCAGCAAGAAAACCAGGGAGGCAATGCCCCAGGCCGCCAGCGCCGCGCGCCCAAGCCGCGCCAGTAGCCACCGCGCCATACTAGTGCAAGTCGGGCTGAAGGGTGCTGGGCGTGGCCCACGACAAGGCAGTGGCCGCGTAGCCGGGTTTCAGCCCCGAGGCCACTACGTGCCGCAGCTGCCGGCTAACTGCCATGCGGTAGGGCAGAAAAAACAGCGGTACAATGGGCATCTCCACCTGCATCATCACCTGGAAGCGCCGGAGCAGCAGGCGCTTGCGCCGCTCATTGCCTTCGGTTATCAAGGTCATAAGGAGCTGGTCGGTAGCAGGTTGGCTAAAGCGGGTGAGGTTGCCGCTCCCCACGGCTGCCGAATGCAGGATGGGTGCAAAGTTGAAGCCAAGGGGGCTACCCTTCAACATGCTGATATACAAGTCAAAATCACCCGCTTGCAAGCTGCCCGTGAGTACCGAGTGTTCGGTTGGAACCAAGGTGACAGGAATGCCTACCTGCGCGGCCGCCGCCTGAAATTGCAGGGCCACGGTGGCGTGCGTAGCATCGCCAGCTCGGTAGCGCAGGCTGAGTGCCAGCGGCGCAGCTACCCCCGGCCGCTGCCAGTGGCCATCTGGCTGGCGCTGCCAACCAGCCCGCCGCAGCAGGGCGGTGGCCTGGGCCGGGGCATAGGAGAGCAGCGGCAGGCTGTCGTTGTAGAAGGGGTTGCTGGGGGGTAACAGGCCTACCGTGCGGTTACCCTCGCCCAATTGAGTAGCGGCCAGCAGCCCGGCGAAGTCAAAAAGCCGGCTGAGCGCCTGGCGCGTTTGCCGGTCGTGCAGGGCGGGCCGCTGGGTATTAAAGCCCGCCATTAGCATGGTGTAGGAGGGCTTGGTGTAGAACACAAATTCCTGCTGCGCAGCTTTTGAGGCTTGTAATTGCTGAAAAAGCCGCGCGGGGATTTGCGCGTACACGTCTAGCTCGTGGCGACGCAGCGCGAGTACCGCCGCCCCATCATCGGGCAAAATGACAAACACCAGCTGCCGGGGCCGCGCTTGCAGCACAAAGGGGGCGGGCCGCAGGGCATCGGCCCACCAGTGAGCTTTGCGCTGAAAACGCAGGCGTTGGTTGGTTTCCCAACTCACCAAGCGGTAGGGCCCGCAGCCCGGTAGGTGCTCGGGCTGGCGCGCCAGATTGGCCTGCTGGTAGCGGCGCACCAGGGCCGCTACCGGGGGCGCGGGCGGGCGCGTGGCCGGCCAGTCTTGCAACGCCGCTAGCGACAGTTGGCGCAGCGTATGCGCGGGGTCAAGCGGGCTTTCGGGCAGGATAGAAAAATCGCCCGAGGCATTAAGTAATTCGGTGCCCTGGCCCCGGCACACCAGCACAAAGTGGCGCGGGTCGGTGGGGTCGAGCCGGACTTGCCGAATAAAGCCGAACTGCGCGCGGCTATTTTCGATGGGTAGCCCGGGGCATTGAATCAGTTTCAGGGTAAAATCTACGTCGGTGGCAAGCACCGGCCGGCCGTCGTCCCAGGTAGCGGCTGGCCGCAGCCGGTAGTCAAGCAGCGTTAAAGAATCACCGATTAACTGTGCCTTGGGTAGCTGTTCAGCCAGGGCTGGCGCGTAGATATTGTGCTGATAATCAACTTGCAATAACGAGAGATGAAGCAAGCTAACGGCATCAATCGCACTCTGGTTGGGTAGGGCCAGTGGATCGAGCGTTTCGGGGTCGCGGGCCCAGCGAATATGAATAGGGCTAGCGGCTTGCTTAGCAGGGGGCGTTGAGCAAGCGTTAAGTAGTAACACAAGCAGGCCACCAAGCCAGAGATATCTCATCTAACAACGGCGTAAAGGGCCGCTGGCAAGTTAGGCATGAGTAACTTATTTGGTCATACTATGCAATGATATCATTGCCCCAACCAGTGCCACCTACGTTGGCCGCAATGTCGTTGCCCCAGCCGGTGCCACCTACGTTGGCCGCAATGTCGTTGCCCCAGCCAGTGCCACCTACGTTAACCGCGATGTCATTGCCCCAACCGGTGCCGCCTACGTTGGCTGCAATGTCGTTGCCCCAGCCAGTGCCGCCTACGTTGGCCGCAATGTCGTTGCCCCAGCCGGTGCCGCCTACGTTAAAAGAGAGGTCATTGCCCCAGCTATTACCGTTAGCTCTGGCTGCTGGTGCTCCCGTAACATCATTGCCCCAACCAGTGCCGCCTACGTTGCTAGCAGGTTGGCTATTGATATCATTTCCCCAACCGGTGCCACCTACGTTGCTGGTGGGCTGACTAACAATGGTAGCGAATTGGAAAAGGGCGAGGGTGATGAGCTCAAACATGGTGGTGGAGAGATAGTAAGGTGAATTGTTGATACAAATTTCCCCGCTACCGTCTTCCCACAAAAGGAAAGAGCTACTGTGCTTGTGACAATGACTAATTCAAGTCTTTCTTGTATTTATACAATATTTTTACTAAAAATCATCCTTAGGAAGTAGCTGTAAGTAATAAGCGCTGCGGTAATTGCTGCGAAAAACGTGCGAAATGTGACATCCTACCGTGTAAATTGCGCATACCATACCACGATGCAAAGGTTAGCTAAACTTTAAATCATGGCAAGGACAATTCGTCATTTTTTGATTAGCTGTTTTCTGGCTATCTGAAGGGTTGAAAACCTTCTTTAAACGACGCTAAGGCACTTTTTTAATGAAAGAAATTGCGAATTTGGCGCGAATTGTGACATTGCGTCGGGCCCGGCAGCGCCCTTTACTTGATTTGGATGCGGCCCGCCTGGGCAAGGAAGAGCGGCTAATGCAGGAAGTGGCTACCAATCCGGAAGTTACTGCCATTCAGCTGACTAAATCACTCTACGGAGCTAATTCAGCCAGCAACCAGGCGGCTATGCGCCAATTGCGGGCTCGGGTGCAGGACAAACTGCTCAACCACCTGTTTTTTCTAGACCATTCTGACGCGCGCTTTATTGTGTCGCGCCGTTACGAAGTGGAGTGTCTGGATTTGTTACACAAGGTAACAATCCTCTACCTGGAGGGCGAGTACACCTTGACCGAGCGCTTGTTGCGGCGCTGCATTCGATTGGCCGCGCAGGGCGATTTCACTTCCTACGAAGAGCAGGCCGTGCAAAAGTTGCGGTCTATTTACGCGGCGCAGCGCCAGCAAAGCAAGTATGACGAGGTAGATGCCAGATTGCTGGTATTGAGGCAAATATTAGCACTAGAACAGGAGGCTGAACAGATTAATCTGGCGGTGATTCTTGGCATGGAGCAGGCTGTGGCCAAGCGCCAAGCCGTGCAGCTTAAGATGCCCGAGTATGTAGCCCGGCTTGAGGAGATATATGGCTTGGCACCCACATTTGCCGCGTTTTCTGCGTTGTACCGAGTGCGCTTGGCCCGTGCCGGGCTCACTGGCCGCTACGAGGATATTATTGCGGAAACGGAAGCGGCCAACGCGCTCTTGCAGCAGGGTAAAATCAACGCCCGGCGCTTCGACCAGCGGTTCAACCAGTTTATGAACATTTACGCGCATTTGCGCGGCCGGCAGCCCGAAGCGGGCCTCAAACTGGCCGAGGAATTTGCGGAAACCATTCACCCCACTTCCAGCAACTGGTTTTACTTCTACGAGCACTACCTGCTGCTGGCCCTGCACGCGCGCGAGTACGACCTGGCTTTGCTGCTGTTGCACACGGCCCGCAAAAACCCGTCGTATGGCAAGCAGCGGCAAGCTGCCCTCGAGCGCTGGGAGCTGCTGGAAGCCTATACCGAGCTAGCGCTGCCCGCCGAGCAGCTGCCACTGCGCCGGCGCAACCAGCTGGCCGTATTTGCAGCCCTCACGGTGCCCGAATATACCCGCGATAAACGGGGCTACAACGTGGCTATCCTCGTTTTTCAGCTGGTGCATTACCTCCAGCAGCGGTTGCTGGAGCCGGTGCTGGTGCGCCTGGAGCGGCTGCGCAAATACCAGCAGCGGCACCTGCGCGATGCGGCCACGCTACGCAGCCGCACATTTTTGCGGCTGCTGCTACTGCTACCCGAGGCCGAGTTTGACGCCAAGGAACTGGCCCAGCGCGACAAGGCGCTGTTGGCCACGTTGCGGCAGGCACCGCTGGCCGGCGAGGCCGATGCGGAGGTAGAGTTTATTCCGTATGAAAACTTGTGGAAGCTGATACTGCATGTGTTGCAGCAGGGCGGCCCGCAGTAGCGGTGGCTACGGCTCCACTACCACTTCCTGGCTCACGCAGTTGCTGGCGGCGCATGCGCCGGGGCCATAGCCGCGCAGGCTCATGCGCACCGGAAAGCGCCCGGCCTTACGAAAGCTGTGCTCGACGCGCCGGCCCTGCTGCGTGTAGCCATCGCGAAAATCCCAGATAACGACCACCGACTGGCAGTCGGGCAGCACCGAATCGAGGGCGTCGAACGCTACGGGCTGCCCCACGCGCGCCTTGAGGGTGGGCCCGGCGCTGAAATTGAGCACCGGCTTGAGCAACAGGTTCACATCGAACGTTTTTTCGGCGTGGCGCACCTCGCCGGTGGCGGGCACCACCACGTCGAGCACCACTTGGTAGCGGGCGCGGGCCTTGTAGCAATGCGTAATGGTGAGGCCGGTGAGCGTGGTGCCGTCGCCCATGTCCCAGCGGTATTCGAGGGGGCCGGCGGCGGGGTCTGCCGAGCGGCTGGCGTCGAAATCGACGCAGAGCTCGGCGGGTTGCACGGGCCCGCACACGGCGGCCGTGGTGTCGGGGGGGGCGGTTTGGGCGTGGGCCCCGGCGGCCGGCAGGGCCAGGGCCGCCGCCAGGGCAGCCGCCCGCCGCAGCCGGCCGGCTACCGATAGAAGAACAGAAAAGGAGCGCACCAAAAAACGAGTTAGCGTGAGAGAAGGAGAGCCAGCCGCGCCGCTACAATTTGTTGAGGCGCTGCAACAGCCCGCGCATGTAGGTTTGACCCACGGGAATATATTTCTCCTTGATAAGCAAGGAGTTGTCTTCCAGCGACTGCACGTAGTCAATGTTGATAATAAAGGAGCGGTGCACCCGCAAAAAGCGCTGGGACGGAAATTTTTCCTCAATGGCGCGCATGGTGCTGTACACAATGAGCTTGCTGCGGCTCGTGACGAGGTGCACGTAATCGCCGAGTGCCTCCACGTAGAACACATCGGCAAAATCGACGCGCACCAGCTTATTGTCCACTTTCACAAACGTGAATTCGGGGTTGCTGCCGGCGGGGAGCGTGAGCACGTCGGCCGCCTCGGTGGTGCGCTGGGCCGTGATAGTTTCGAGCACCTTGTTGGCGGCTTGCAGGAAGCGCGGGTAGGAGAGCGGCTTGAGCAGGTAGTCGGCCACGGCAAACTCAAAAGCCTGCACCGCATACGACTGGCTGCCGCTGATGAGCACCACCTGGGGCGGGTCGGGGAGGGCGCGCAGGAGGTCGAGGCCCGACATAAGGGGCATCTCTACGTCCAGAAATAATACGTCAAATACCTGGTTACGAAGTGCTTCGGCAGCATCGATGGCGCTGGTACAGGCCCCGGAGGCCTCCAAAAAAGGCGTGTTGCTGATGCAGTTGCTCACTATTTGTACCGACAGGGGGTCATCATCGACCACTAGGCAGCGGAGTGGAGCAGCGGGTAAAGTTTCGGTTTCAGTAGTGGAAAGGGACATAGGGCAGAGAAAAAGTTGGGCCAAACAGACTAAACAAATGTAGGCGCTACGTGCTATCCCGCCGCCGCCTAACTATCCTTAGCTGGAGAGCCATTAACAACTTTCTGACCCAGTGGCTTAGGCCCGGGCCTGCAGCTGCGGGTAGAGCTGGCCCAGCTGCTGCCGCACCGTTTGGAGCAGCGGCTCGCAGTAGGGGCAATCGGGCTGGCCGGCGCTGCGCTCCAGCTCATCGAGCTGGGCGTGCAGGCCCGGCACCCCAAAGTAGGCCACCTGCCCTTTCAGCTTGTGGGCCGTGGCGGCCAGGGCGGCGCGGTCGTGCGGGTAGGCGGCGGCTAGTAGCAGCTCTTGGGCCGGTGCTTCGGTAAGGAACGTATTGACAATCTGACTAATGAAGCCATTATTGCCGCCCGAGAGCTCTTCCAGCTGCTGCCAGTTGGGGTGCAGGGTGGGCGAGGGCGAGGTGGTGGGAAGTTGGGCGGGCGCGCCGGGAGCTGCCTCGGGCACCAGCCGGCCGGTGAAGTGGGCCAGCCGGGCGTAGAGCATGGCCGGCTCAAAGGGCTTGGCCAGCAGGTCGTTCATGCCGGCTTCCAGGGCCATGCTGCGGTCTTCGGGTAGCACCGAGGCCGTGAGGCCGATGATGGGGAGCTGGGCAGCATCCGGGTAGTGCTGGCGCAGGGCGCGGGTGGCGCCGTAGCCATCAAGCTCGGGCATCTGGATGTCCATAAACACGGCGTCGAAGGGCTCGATGGCGGCGAGCACGCACGCTACGGCGAGGCGGCCATTTTCGGCTACCTCCACGTGGACGTTCCACTTTTCCAGGGTTTTGCGGGCCACCAGCTGGTTGAGGCGGTTGTCTTCGGCCACCAGCACGCGCAGGGCGGGCTCAAACGGGGGCAGCGGCCCCGCCACGGTGGTAAGCAGCGCCTGCCGGGCGTCGGCCACGGGGTAGGTCAGCTCAAAGTAGAACTGCGAACCCGCGCCTTCTTTACTGCGCACGCCCAGTTGCCCCCCGTGCAGCTGCACCAGGCTGCGGGCAATGCTCAGGCCCAGGCCGGTGCCGCCAAACTCGCGCGTGGTGCTGGCGTTGGCCTGCGAGAAGTCTTCAAAAATGGCCGACAGCTTATCGGCCGCAATGCCAATGCCGGTATCCTGCACCTCAAACCGCAGGGCGGCACGGCCCGCTTCGGCGGGCGGGCCGGGGGCCGGGGCCACGCGCACCGTTACGCTGCCCTGGCGGGTAAACTTCAGCGCATTGCTGACCAGGTTGACCAGTACCTGCTGCAGGCGTACGGGGTCACCAACGACGGCAAGGGGCACGTCGTCAGCTACTTCTACGCGCAGGCTCAGGCCTTTGCTATCGGCAGCGTAGCGAAAGAGGGTGCTCAGCCCCCGCACGGCATCAGGCAGCCGAAAGGGTACCTGCTCCAGCGTTAGCTTACCAGCTTCCATCTTCGAGGAATCGAGGATGTCGTTAAGAATCACCAAGAGATTTTGCGACGACGAGCCAATAGCCGTCAGGTATTCATGCTGTTCGGGGTTGGTAGGGGTTTGCTGTAGCAGGTTGGTGAGGCCAATTACGGCATTCATGGGCGTGCGGATTTCGTGGCTCATGTTAGCCAGAAACTGCGCCTTGGCCCGGCGCGAGGCCTCGGCCGCATCGCGGGCAATGAGCAGCTCGCCGTTCATCTGCTCAATATCGCTATTTTTTTGGCGCAGCTCGCGCGTGCGGACCCGCACGGTGCGCTCTAGCTGCACCTTCTGGCGGCGCAGCACGCCTTCGCGGGTGCGCACCACGGCCACCAGCAGCGCAGCCAGCGTCAGTACTTCGAGCACCAGGGCCAGCGGCGTGCGCCACCAGGGCGTAGCAATGCGAAATGTGCGCGTGGCCGCCGGGCTCCAGGGTGCGTCCACTCCGTTGCGCCGCACCTGGGTTTCAAACACGTAGCTGCCCGCGCCGAGGCCGGCAAACTGCGCCTCGCCCACGGCGCTGGGGCGGCTCCAGTCGTCGGACAACCCGCGCAGGCGGTAGCGGTAGCGCAGGCCCGCCACGCCACCCGGCGTTAGGCTAATACCTTGATAAACAAAGTTAACGCGATGCCGGCCGGCTGGCAGCTGGCCCAGCGCCGCGGGGCGGCTTTCGCCATCTACCTCCGTGGCGGTGAAGGCCAGGGTGGGCGCGGGGGCGGTGCTGGGCCGGTAGTGCGCCAGCTGGGCCAGGTCGAGGCGCAGTTGGCCCAGGCGGGTGGCCACCCAAGCCAGGCCGGAGCTCAGCGTGGCGGGGGGTATTAAGTTGTGGGCCAGTGCGTTGTCAGGAGCCAGAGGCGTGGCCACGTGGCGGGCGTCGAGCAGGCTCAGGCCCTGGGGGTGCACCGCCAGCAGGCTACCGGCCAGGGGCGCGGGCAGCGGCAGCAGGGCCGTGAGGTAGTCGTTGGGTAGCGAGCCGGCGGCTTTGCCCAAGTGCTGCCAGCGGCCCTTAGCCGGGAGGAAATACAGCCCCTGCCCCTCCGTACCCACCCAGATAGTGCCGGCCGCGTCTTCGGCCAGCGCGCTGGCATCGAGGCCCGCGGCGTTCAGCTTGGTATGGCTGAAGCGGTGCTGGTCTGGCTGCCACGTGGCTAGGCCAGCGTTGTGCGTGGCTACCCACACGCGCCCGTCGTGGTCGGCCAGTAGCGCATATATACTGTTGTGTAGTAGGCCGTTGGCGGTAGTGAAATGCTGAGTGCCCGGCCCCCGCCCGGCCGCGCCTTTAGTGGGAAATAGGTATACCCCATCGGCGGCTGTGCCCACCCACAGGCCCGAGCCGGGCGCGTAGGCCAGCGCCGTCACGGCCGAGCCCAGGGGCTGGGTTGGGCCCGGCCCGGCTGGCCCTGGTTGGCCGGTGGCCAGCTGCACCCGCACGCCGGCCGGCGTGCCCACCCACGCGCCACCGCCCAGCGCCGCCGGCCGCGCCAGCACTACGCCCGGGGCATTGCCCAGCGGGCCACTCGCCCGGGGCCAGTGGCTCAGGTAGCGGTCGGCGTGCTGCCAGAGGCCCTGGCCAGCAGTGCCCAGCCAGGCGTTGCCTTCGCGGTCTTCGAGCAGGCAGGTGAGTACGGCGCCGGCGGGCAGGGCCAAGTGGTAGCGGCGCTGGTAGGCCCCGAGGCGGGCCGTATCAGGGGCCGGCGCACCAAGGCGGCCGGGCCGGGGGCCACCCCGCTCACTAGTGGGGGCGGCCCGAAACGATTGCCCCGCCGCCGGCCGCACCGAGCGGCCCCCCTGGTCGTGCGCCAGCCAGAGTGCCCCACTAGCGGGGTCTTGCCAAAGGCCGGTAACGAAGTTTTCGGCCAGGCCGTCGCGGGTGGTGAAGGTGACGAAGCGGCTACCGTCGTAGCGCACCAGGCCCTCGGCGGTACCCAGCCAGAGGTAGCCCTGCCGGTCTTGCAGCAGGCAGTAGATGAAAGGCTGGCTCAGCCCTTCGGCGGGCCCAAACTGCCGCACGAACGACTGGGACGGCGGGGCGCTGACGAACCCCGCCGCCGGGATACTACCTAGCAGTACTGCTAACAGCAGCAACCAGTGCTTGCGAAATGATTTGAAATAGGAATAAAAAGGAAGCAGCACGCAGAAAGAAGGCCGAAGCACGGTAATAGTAACGGCTGAAAGTTAGCCTTTCCGGTACCAGCGAGTCAGAAATTTTGGTTAAAGACAGTCCTTTTCGGGCCGAACTTACCTTCCTGGTCGGCGAGGGTTTAGCAATCAACTCAAAATACCGGCCTGTTGGGTATCGTAAGTAGGAGCTAATGAAATTGACTGATACCGTAGTGTTATTGCTGCTGACGGAGTTTGAAGTAGCTAACAGTATGATAAAAGTAAGCTCGCTATATTATTACCGGTTGGTCGTAAGCGTTTCGCAAAGCTACCTGCTTGGCCTTGTGCTAGCGGCTGGCGGTAGGTAGTGGCTGCGCTACTGGCTGCGAAGTGGCCCAAATTGTACATCACCGTGATACGGGTAGTGTGCGTGCGGCGCTTAGGGCATTTAGAAGCAGGGTCACGAGTGGTCGTATGTTTACGCGCGGCTGGTCTTAATAGGCGGCCCCTGGTACCCGAACCTTTTGCTAGCCTGGGGGTTTGACCAACTACCGCGGCAAATACCGTAAATTTGTAGTTACCCTGGCGGTTGTTCTGCCCGGTATTATTTTATCCTTTTGCTGTAAAACGATGGCTGTTTATCCCGAATACATGGTTGCCCCCATCCGCCAGGACCTGACGGAAGCTGGCTTTGAGCAACTCATGACCCCCGAGGCGGTTGATTCGGCCCTGGCCGGCACCGAAGGCACCGTGTTGGTAGCCGTGAACTCGGTGTGCGGCTGTGCCGCCGGTAAGGCGCGCCCCGCCCTCAAGTTGGCCCTCGCCAACGCCGAGAAGAAGCCTACTAAACTGGTAACCGTTTTTGCCGGCATGGAAACCGACGCCGTAGCCAAAATGCGTGAGCACATGCTGCCCTATCCGCCCTCCTCGCCCTGCATCGGCCTCTTCAAAGATGGCGAGCTGGTGCATATGATTGAGCGCTACCACATTGAAGGTTCCGACATGATGCGCATTGTGAACAACCTGCAAGGCGCATTCGAAGAGTATTGCTAAGTCAGCGACTACCAAAAACAAAAAGCCCGCTTCGAGAAGCGGGCTTTTTTGTTTTTGATTATTACTCAATTAGTTGGCTACTTCACTGAGGAATTTGATGCGGACCAGGCGAACTTCCTCTTCCGAGAAGTCGTCAGCACCCAGCTCGTTCATGGCGGTGGCGATGTTGTCGGTGGTCGCAGTCATGAAGTAGTCAAAAATTTCGTCTTGCTTGTCCTCGTCCACCGCCTCGCGGATGTAATAGTCCAGGTTGAGGCGAGTGCCCGAGTAGCAGATGTGCTCGATTTCTTCCACCAGGTCGGCCATCGAGATGCCCTGGCTGCGGGCAATGCCCACTAAGTCCATTTTCTTATCAATCTGCTGAATGATGTAAATCTTTAGCTTAGAACGATTTACCGTGGACTTAATGATGACATCGGCGGCCGTCTCGATGTCGTTATCCTCCACGTACTTCTTGATGGCTACCACGAAGGGCGTCCCAAACTTTTGGGCCTTGCCCTGGCCCACGCCCGAAATGTGCGTCAGCTCGTGCAGCGTTTGCGGGTAGGTGGTGGCCATTTCTTTCAGGCTGGGGTCCTGAAAGAGCACGTAGGGTGGCAGGTTTTTCTGCTTGGCTACCTGCCGGCGCAGCTCCTTGAGCTGCGTGAACAGCGCCTCGTCGTGGCCAGCCGCCTGCTGAATTTTCTCGCCGTCTTCCTCCTCCTGCTTCTCGGCCTCGAAATCGTGGTCCTTGGTGAGCGTAAAGGAATGCGGATTCTCAATGAAATCGATGCCTTTGGGTGTGATGTGGATGAGGCCAATCGAGTCGATATCCTTCTCCAGCAGGCCGTTGAGTAGGCACTGGCGCAGCACCGACAGCCAGTGCTGCATGTCGCCGCTCAGCTCCTTGCCCTGCCCATACACCGGCAGGCCATCGTGGCCGTAGCTGTCGATGTGGGGGTTGCGCAAACCCAGCAGCACCTGGGCAATGTGGTCGAGGCCGAAGCGGGCCTCCGTTTGCACCACGGCGCGCAGGGCCATGCCCACGTGCGCGGCCCCCTCGAATTTCTCCTTGGGGTGGCGGCAATTGTCGCAGAAGCCGCAGTCCTGGTCCAGCTGCTCGCCAAAGTAGTGCAGCAACTGCCGCCGGCGGCAAACGGCTGATTCCGAGTAGTTTGTCATTTCCAGCAAGAGCTGCCGGGCGTTGTCGCGCTCGGTCACCGGCTTGTCTTTGCTGAATTTTTCGAGCTTCAGAATATCGTCGTAGCTGTAGAACATGAGGCAGTTGCCCTCCATGCCGTCGCGGCCGCCACGGCCGGTTTCCTGGTAGTAGCCCTCAATGCTCTTGGGCGCGTCGTAGTGAATCACGAAGCGCACATCGGGCTTGTCGATGCCCATGCCGAAGGCGATGGTGGCCACAATCACATCGCAGTCCTCACTCAGGAACGCGTCCTGGTTGTGCATGCGGGTGTGCGGGTCGAGGCCGGCGTGGTAAGGTAGGGCGCGCACGTCATTAACGCGCAGTAATTCAGCCACTTCCTCCACTTTCTTACGGCTCAGGCAGTAGATAATACCCGCCTTGCCCTTGTGCGACTGCACGTACTGGATAAGCTGCTTTTTGGTGTTGCGCTTGGCCCGCACCTCGTAGTAGAGGTTGGTGCGGTTGAAGGAGGTTTTGAAGACGCTTGCATCGTCCATGTGCAGGTTTTTCTGGATGTCGAGCTGCACCTTGGGCGTGGCCGTGGCCGTGAGCGCGATAAGCGGAATCTTGCCCCCCAGGTTGTCGATGATACCGCGAATCTTGCGGTACTCGGGCCGGAAATCGTGGCCCCACTCCGAAATGCAGTGGGCCTCGTCAATGGCTACGAAGGAGATGCTGGCCTTTTGGAGAAAAGCAATCGTGTCATCCTTGCTCAGGCTCTCGGGGGCCACGTACAAAAGCCGCACCTCGCCGGAAATCACGTCTTTTTTGACGCGGTTCATCTCCGTCTTGGTCAGCGTCGAATTGTACACTTGCGCGTTCACCCCAAACGCCGACAGCTGGTCGACCTGGTTTTTCATGAGCGCGATGAGTGGCGAAATGACGATGGCCGTACCCGGCAGCACCAGCGCGGGCAGCTGATAGCAGAGGCTTTTGCCCGCACCCGTGGGCATGATAACAAACGTGTTTTTGCCAGCTAGAATATTCTGAATAACAGCTTCTTGCGTGCCCCTAAACTGGCCAAAGCCAAAGACTTCCTTGAGCTTGGTTTTTAGCTCTACTTGCGCAATAGCTGGTTCTTCAACGGCGGTCAGTGACATAGACTGGCAAAATAAGGCGAAGTGCGGAGAGCGTGGGTTCTCAGCGAAGATAAGCAGGAAGTGATTTTTTTAGTGAGAAAAATCGCAGTTTGCACGTAACATTAAAAAAAAGTTCCCTTAATAATTAGGGTTAATTGAAGAAGGCCTGGTTGGGGACACTGATTGCTGCACTGCCTGGGTCGCGCAACCGGGCGTATTTTTGGCGGTGCAATCAACTTTCCCTCCCACCGTCGATGTGCTGGCCGTGGCCCGCCAGGTGCTCCTCACGGAGGCCGATGCCCTACGCGACGTGGCGGCGGCCGTGGGTGCCACGCCCGATTTTGCCCGCTGCGTGGCCGCCCTGCTGGCCCTTCAGGGCCGCGTAGTGGTAACCGGCGTGGGCAAAAGCGCCCACATTGCGGGCAAGCTGGTGGCCACGCTCAACGGCACGGGCACGCCCGCGCTGTTTATGCACGCGGCCGATGCCATTCACGGCGACCTGGGCATGATTCAGGCCGGGGACTTTGTGGTGGCCATCAGCAAGAGCGGCGACACGCCCGAAATAAAAGTGCTGGTACCGCTGCTGCGGCGCAAGGGCGTGCCGCTGGCCGCGCTGGTCAGCAACGCCGACTCGTACCTGGCCAAGCAGGCCGACTACGTGCTGCACGCCCCCGTGCGCCGCGAGGCCTGCCCCCACGACTTGGCCCCCACTACCAGCACCACCGCCGCCCTGGCCCTGGGCGACGCCCTAGCTGTGTGCCTGCTCGAAAGCCGTCAGTTCACGGCCCAGGACTTTGCCCGCCTACACCCCGGCGGTACGCTCGGCAAGAAGCTGTACCTGACCGTGGGCGACCTCAGCCGCCAAAATCAGCGCCCGCAGGTGGGCGAGGCGGCGTCGCTGCAAGAAGTTTTACTGGAAATATCGGGCAAGCGCCTAGGGGCCACCGCCGTGCTCGATGCGGCGGGCCAGTTGGCCGGCATCATCACCGACGGCGACCTGCGCCGCATGCTGGGCCGCGGCCACCTGGCCGAGCTGGAAGCCCTGGTGGCGCGCGATATTCTCACGCCCCACCCGGCCACCATCGACATCACCGAGTTTGCCGCCGAGGCTTTGGCCCGCATGCAGGCCCGCAACATTACGCAGCTTATCGTGACGGAAGGCGGTAGCTTCGCAGGCTTTATTCACCTGCACGACTTGCTGCGCGAGGGCTTGGTATAACCTCTGGTACAATTTAAGCTTAGTTAGCCACAAACTGATTTTCACCTATGAACCATACTTATCTCGTTGTGATGGCGGGCGGCATCGGCAGCCGCTTCTGGCCTTTCAGCCGCACCCAGCACCCCAAGCAGTTTCACGACGTAATGGGCGTGGGGCGCTCTATGCTGCAACTCACGGTGGACCGCTTTAAGGGCATTTGCCCGCCCGAAAACGTGTTTGTGGTTACCAACCGCGATTATATCGCTTTGGTACACGAGCATTTGCCTGAACTGCCCGCCGACCAAATTCTGGGTGAGCCCATTGGCCGCAACACCGCCCCATGCATTGCCTACGCCAGCTACCGCATTGCGCAGCAAGACCCTGAAGCCACCATCATTGTGTCGCCGGCCGACCACGCAGTGCTGCGCGAAGAGGAGTTGCGCCGCCTCATACAGGCGGCCGTGGAGGCGGCCCGGCAGCACCCGGTGCTCATCACGCTGGGTATTCAGCCATCGCGGCCCGATACGGGCTACGGCTACATTCAGTATATGGATGGTGCCTCGCACCGCCTGCCCGGTACCAACCTGTATAAGGTAAAAACCTTCACCGAAAAGCCTAATTCGGACCTCGCCCGGATGTTTGTCGATAGCGGCGACTTCCTCTGGAACGCGGGCCTGTTTGTGTGGCGGGCCAGTGTTATCATCGAAGCCTTTCACCAGTCGCTCAGCGACATCGCGGAGGTGTTCGACGAAGGTAAAGAGCAGTTGGGCACCGACCAGGAAGCCGCGTTTATTGACGAAGCCTACTCGCGCTGCCGCAATATCAGCATCGACTTTGGGGTGATGGAAAAGGCTGACAACGTGTATGTTATGCCGGCTGATATTGGCTGGAGCGACCTGGGTACCTGGGACTCGCTGCACCGCGTGAGCACCCCCGACGCCCAAGGCAACGTGGTGGATGGCGATGCCATGCTCTACGACACGCGCGATTGCCTCATCAAAACGCCCCACGAGCGTCTGGTAGTGGTGCAGGGCCTGGAAGGCTACATCGTGGCCGAGCACGACAACGTGCTCCTCATCTGCCAGCGCTCGGAAGAGCAGCGGGTAAAAGACTTCGTGGCCGACGTGAAAGCCCGCAAGGGCACGGGTTATAATTAGTCTGTTGCAAGTACATTTTTATTCCAAGTGAAGCCTTTGCCTATCTTCTGCCTGATTAGTAGCTGTATGTTGCTGACGGCCAGTGCTTCGCTGCCCCCAATCACGTTGTGCCGGGGTCAGGAAACCACTATTTTCTCATTTGTAACTAACCGGGGCAAAACTGCCTGTTTGTGCGAGGGTGCTAAGCAAGCTTACCTAACTTACCGCTTCGGTACGGCGGCCAAGGTCGATTTACAGTACCCGGCAGTGCTAGACCGGGGTAGCTGGAAAAAATTTACGTACGCCTTTTACTATCGCGGCGGCGGCACAGACAACGCGGGCGTAGACAATAACCAGGTTTCTTTTAGTAATAGTGGGGTGAAGTACCGGCTTTATCAAGAATATAGTGCCGAAGAAGAGGCGAAAAGTGGCAATGGCGATGACGTTGGCATAGAAGTGACGATAAAGGGTAGCGCAACTCTAATTGGCAGCAAGGGCGGTACCGTCTTCGGTACTATCCTTGGGTTCCGGGATAATAACAAAATCGGCAAGGGCGAGCTGGAATAGCGCGTCCTTGCCGATTAAAGCTGTGAAGAAAAGTCAAGTACCTCTACCCGCGCCCCTTGGCTACCTCAAATAGCATGATGCCGGCGGCTACGCCCACGTTGAGGCTCTGAATCTGGCCGCTCATGGGGATGCGCAGGCGCTGGTCGCAGAGGCGCAGCAGGTCGGGCGAGATGCCGTCTTCCTCCGAGCCCATGAGCACCGCAATGGGGCCGTTGAGGCTGGCGGGCTCGGTTTGGCCAAGGTCAGCGTCGGCTTTCTCGGTACAGGCAATTACTGTTAATCCGCTCTCTTTCAAGAAGATAATAGTCTGGCGCAAATCAGCTTCGCGGCACACGGGCAGGATGTTGAGCGCGCCGGCCGAGGTCTTCACGGCGTCGCCGTTGATTTGGGCTGCGCCGTGGGCGGGCACTACCAGGGCCTGCACGCCCAGGCACTCGGCGGTGCGGGCAATGGCGCCGAAGTTGCGCACGTCGGTCACGCGGTCGAGCAGCAGGATAAATGGCACCTTGCAGTCCTCAAACAAGCCGGCGAGCAGCGTGTCGAGCGGGGCGAAGTCGATGGGCGACACGAAGGCGACGGCCCCCTGATGGTTTTTGCGAGTGAGGCTTTCCAGCTTTTCGAGGGGCACCAGCGACACGGGCACGTTGGCCTCGCGGGCCAGGGCCGAAATATCCTGGGTGAGCGAGTTTTTGGTGCCGCGCAGCAGGAAAATCTTGTCCAGGGTGCGCCCGGCGTTCAGGGCCTCCATAATGGGGCGCAGGCCGAAGAGCATGTCGATGCTGCGGTCGGCGGCGGGGCGGGTGTTGTGCTCGCGATAAAATGGGGTGGCCCCGCGCTCGCCGCCGGCGGGCCGGTTAGGCGTCACCTGCCGGCCACGCTCGTCGTAGAACGGGCGTTGGGGGCGGGCCTTGTTGGCGCCGTCGTTGCCGGCGGGGCGGCGCTCGTCGCGGCCTTCGCCCCCAGTGGGGCGGCCGGCGCGGCGCTCGCTGTTGTCGGCACCCTCGCGGAAGCGGCGGGGTACGTAGTCGTCACTGAACCCGTCGTTTAGCGGGCGGTCGTCGTTCTTCTCCATTGTTCTACGGCGGCATACCAGAGCAGTTCGTACTCAGGTCGGCGCACCAGTTCGTAATTATCAGGTGCTAAGGTACTAGGGCGGGGCCGGAAGGTGAAGGCCACGGCCTCGCCCTGGCGGCCGGCCTGGTCGTAGTGCCAGCGCTCGGTGCCGTCGGCCAGGCGGCGCACGCTCTGAGGTGGGCCCAGCACCACGTAGAGCAGGCCGCGGTCGGTGAGCCAGCCGGCTTTGTGGGCCGTAAATACCTCATTGGCAGTGGTTACGCGGCTGTAGTAGCGGCGTATCATCTCGCGGCCGCGGGTTTGGTCGCCGCCCGCCGCATCGAGCCAGAAGCGGTCGATGGCCCGCTTGGGCTCGGGTGATTTTAGCAGGGCCTGGCGCTCGGCGGCGGTGGTGAGGTAACGTAGCGGCTCAATAACTTCGGGCGCGGTGCTTTGGCCCGGAAAGCTGGCCGGTACCACCAGCAGCGGCAGCGTGCGCACCGGCTCGCCGCCCGTGCCGCCTACTTTCAGCGCATACAAGCCGGTGGTAGCAAAGCGTAGCAAATTGCCGGCTGCTACCGGTGCGGCCGATGAGTCGAGTACGCCCAGCGTGCGCGGGGCCGCTGCCTGGGTGCGCGGGTCGGTGAAGGGCGGCAGGGCCGGTGCCCCCGTGGCGTAGCGCCGCCAGCGCACCGGCTGCGCCAGGCCAAACGTGGCCACGGCCACGCCTTCGCCGGCATTCAGGTAAGGCCGGGCTAGCACCAGGCCCGCCGAGTCGAGCAGCACGAAGGGCCGGGCCAGCAGCTCGGGCGTGAGGCGCAGCCAGGCAGTGGTGGCGGCATCCTGGTCGGTGGTGGGGGGCAGGTTGGTGAGGGAGGGCTTGTCGAAACTCACTTGCAGCACCGCGCCGGGCGTGAGGCGGGCCGCCGCCACGGCCACCGTGAGCACCTGCACCGGGGCGGCGGGGTTGCTGCCGGGGTAGGGGCGGGCGGCGCGCACTTCCTGCCACAGCGGCTGCTTGGCCTCAAACGCGGCCCAGCCGGTGAGCCGCAGCGTGGGCGCGGTGGAACCCGGCGCGGTAGCCGCGTGGTTGATAAAGATGCGCAGGCTGTCGCCCTCGCGGCGCGTGGCGGGCAGCAGCCGGTCGGGCACCGGACGGTAGAGGCCCGCAAAATCGGGGGTGGGCAGCAGGCGCGGGCCGGCCGCCAGGCCGGGCAGCCCCACCAGCAAAAGCGCCGCCCAAAACTTAGCCCCCGGTCCGCCGTAAATTGCTTTTCTTTTCGAATAACTCATGGCCATTACGCTTTGGTTGCTGCTGGTTTTCTTACTTGTACGGTATGTACTTCCGCAGGTGCTGCGCGCGGTGCTGGGCAACTTTGTGCGGCAGCAGGTGCACAAGGCCCAGCAGGGCGGCTTTTATCCGCCTAATGCTCAGCAACCCGGTGGCTATCAGGCGCAAAGCCAGGAACAAGCTCAGGGCGAGCCTGCCACAAAGCCAGGTCAGGTGCGCGTGGAGTACGTGCCGCCAACTACGTCAGCCAGCGAGCGCAAGCACGAATTTCGGGGCGGGGAGTATGTGGATTATGAAGAGGTGAAGTAGCCTGCCTCACTTGCCAGCCGGCACAGACAGCGCCGGCGCCAACTGCCGCTGAAGGTCAGAATATTGTGTGCCGTTGTTGGTAAGAAAATCGGCTACGGCTTTGGGGTCGAGGGCACCATTTTGGAGCAGCCGGGCGGCGTATATCTGGCGCGCGACGGCAATGGACCTGAAGTACACCTCAGAAGATGGAAAAGGAGTTTCCACTACCAGGCGCGACGCTGTGAATACATATTGTAGATAGTGAGCCCCTCTAACCGGGTGCGTAGTACCTGGCAGCAGCTGGTCGCTGGACCACATTTCCTTTACCACGAATAAACGCTCGTTTTGTGGTGAGCTGATATACAAGGCGTTACCGCCATCCGACTCGAAGCGGGCGTAGGGCTGCCGGTCCACCGTCATTAGGCCGTCCTTAACAACAACTTTTTGAGCTGTGGCTCCTAATGCCAGCAGGGTAAGCAGAAGGGTGAAGAATGCGCTTTTCATGGCGAAAAAGGGAATAGGTGCAACGCTGACTTTGCCAAAAGCAATGCCAAATTGGGTAAAAGCCACCTGCTTGCCCGCGTAGTCAGCCCGCACAGCGGGCGTATCTGCGTAATCTGTTAAATCCGTTTGAATCTGCGGTCTAGAAGCCCAGGCCGATTCGTAGGCCGTTGCCCACATGCTCGCCGCCCTGCAGACCGGCGTAGAAATCGACCCGCAACACTTTGAAAATGTGCTCCACGCCCGCGCCCAGCTCCAAGTAGTGGCCTATTTGATTGGTATGCAAGTAGTTGAGTGAAATGACTTCCTGCCACTTGAGGGCGCGCAGCAGCGGTAATCGGTTGAATATAAGGCCGTTGAAGTGGTGGCTGAAGTGGCCTTCGAAGTAGCTGGCGCGGGTACTGTACTGGTAATAGTCGAGCAGTTGAAACTGCGTGAAATCGGCCGCCAGCAGGGTGCGGTTACCCGAAAAGTGACGGTAATCGGCAAAGGTCAGCCCCTCCTGTTTGCCCACAAAGCCGCCCACTATGGCCTGCACCGAGGAAGTGCCCAGCAGCCCAAACTGCCTGCTGTGGCGCACCGAGCCTTGCAGCAGCAGGTAGCGCACATCGGCCCCCAGCACGTGCGGCACGGCCAGCCGCGCCTGTGCCCCAAACGTGGGCCACTTCGACCCCAGATTTATCTTCATATCGGGCCGCGAGATGTAACGCTGGCCGGGTTTGTAGCTCAGGGTGAGGCCCAGCACGGCCACGTTGCTGCTACCGAAGGCGGTGCCGCCGGGGGCTTCTTCGGCCACCGGCTGGTTGGGGGTGAAGGCCCGGCCTTCCACATCGTGCCACAGGTAATCGGCTGTATTATACAGTTCTACGCGCCGGAAGTAGCTGGCCGCGCCGCGCACCGTGAGGCCGTTCACCGGCTCCCAGAGGTAGCTGATTTCGGCCCCGTCGCGGCGGTACAGCTTGGCGTAGTTGCGGTTGGCCAGCAGCGAGTAGGCCGAGTTGATGAAGGGCGTGAGCTGCGAGTTGCGGTCAAAATTCTCGATGGTGCGGCCCGCCACCAGGCCCACCTGGCGCAGCTTCTGGGGGTCGAGCTGCCAGTTGAGGGTGAGGCTGGGTTGCAGCTGCTTATTGCTGAAGCCGTAGCGTAGCGCGGGCGTGATGGCCACAAAACGGCGGTCGGCGGTGCGCTGGCGGTAGGTGGCCTCGGCATTGAGTACGTAGCCCTCTACCGTGTTGTATTGCAGCTCGTTGAAGATGGGCGCCACGTTGAAGCTGCGTTTGGCAAAGGTGTTGTTGTAGGTGTAGCCCGTGAGTAGCAGCTTATCGGGGCTCAAGTGGTTGCGCTTGCGGTCGAGAGAGTCCTGGTAGGGGCGCGAATTGCGTACTACTTCGCTGCTATCTTTCTTGTGATAATCTACTTTCTCCTCCTCCGTGAGCGGAATGGGGCGCAGCTGGCTCCAATAGGCAGTATCGCGCTCATTCACCCCTTTTTCGACCAGCTGCACCTCGCCTTTTTTCATCTGCGACAGCGGGTCGGCGCGCAGCGAGTCGCGCTGCACCTGCTTCACCTGGCGGCGCACCTGCCGGCTCAGGCCGGCCAGGTTAGGCTTGTCGCGCTTGATTTGGCGCGTCAGCTCCTTGGTGGTAACGGGGGCGATAACGGGTGGCGCAGTGGGCGCGGTGCCGGCCACGGGCGCGGTAGGCTTCACCTCGGGCGGGGCCGGGTAAGTGGGAACTACGCGGTTGTAGTTGGAAAAAACGGCCGTTACGAAGCCCGTGCCTTTGAAGCCAAAGGCCGAAAAATCCACTATCAACTTCTGCGACTGAATGACCCAGGCGTGGGGTGCGCCCGGCGCGGGGGCAAACAGCTGCTCAATGTGTAGGTCATCGACGTAGTCGAGCTTGGCATCTTTAGTGAGGCGCAGGTCCACGGAGTGCAGCCGCCACGAGCCATCCACTACGTAGATGAAGCCCGAGAAAACGGGGTCGGAGCGGCGGCGTGGGGTAACGCGAATTTTGTGCACCAACTCGCCGTTTTGTTGGCTGCTGCCCACCAACTCGTATTGGTAAAATGATAACGCGTTGCCGGCAATGGGCGACACGAAGCCGCGCTCCGAAAAGCCCGACTTTACCAGGTTGTTATAGAAGCTGAGGCCGCGCCCGGCGCTGGCCCGGTTGAAGCTGATGCCGTGCGAGTCGCCGCTGACGCGGCTCGACAGCATGCGCTCTTTCACCACATCGGGCTGGGTGAAGGCGATTTCGGACAGGCTTTCGGAGAGGTAAAAAATGCCGGGCTTGATGTCGGGCCCGATTTTGACCAAGCCGAAAATCTTGCTGGGCGTTTCACTGAGGCGGCCCAGGCTTTTGAGGTAGATGCGGGCGCGGAAGGCCGCCACCTCGCGCTGGTGGTAGGCGCGCCACTGCTGAGCGTGCTGGATGATGGCGTAGGCGGGGTCGCGGTCGGAGCCGCGCACCGTGACCTCGGCCAGACTAAACGACTCGGGGGCCAGCGTGATGTTGAAGGTGAGCGTGGAGTCGCCGGCCGGCACGCGCACGGCTTCGGTACGCGGCTTATAGCCAACATATTGAAATACAAACTGATAGGTGCCGGCTGCCAGCCGTAGCTGGTACTGGCCCTGCTCGTTGGAGCCGGTGTTGGTGGCTGAGCCGCGCACCGCCACGTTGGCAAAGGGCAGGCCCGTGCCGTCGGGGCCGCTCACTTTGCCCTTGATGGTGCCGGCGCGCGCGGCCACTGGCAGCAGCGTGAGCAGCACTAAGCACCACCGAAATAGATTAACTAAACTCATTAAGATAGCTGGATAGCAAGGCGTATGCGAAGTACTGGCAAGTTAGGCGCAGCCCGCTGATATAAAGTCAAAAAAAGAGCAGCCGGGCCGGCTGCTCTTTCTAAGATGCAAAAAAGAAGCGAATGGTTGAACTAGTTGAAGTAGGTGCCGCTCACGGAGAAGAGGTTGGCGATTTTGGCCACCGTGCCTACGTCCAGGCCT
>NZ_BAAGXF010000028.1:0-37510 GCF_054779975.1 Hymenobacter arcticus | reverse complement strand
CCGGAGCCTAGGAACTCCGCTCGCTGCTTACTGGCTCGTTTTCTTTTGGGTTAGCCCCAATTCCTAACACCCTCTAAAGGGCTGCGTTCGTGGCCCCATACCTGTTTTTCCAGCCACTGCTCCGTACGACTTTTGAAGAGGAGAATACTGTCCTCCTCCTTGTCCAAAAAAGAGGCCGCCTTCAGCAGCAGCTCTTGTAGCTTCACTTCGCTGATTTCGCCCTCGAACACGGAATTCTGTATCCAATGCAGGTAGCGGCGGCAAAGTTTGAGCAGCTTCCCCACGCGTTGCTGCTTCACGTCGTATACTAAAATCACGTACATCTTACCACCAGGCTTTAAAGGGCTTATACTCTTCTAAATTCAGCAAGTGCTTGGTCAGCTTATAGCATTCCAGTTTCACCAAATGCTGATAGCTCACCGGCCGCCCCAGGCCCCGGTGCAGGATTGTTTCCTTCATGCGCTCTTCAAAAACGCGTACAAACGTCTTACGGCCAGATTCTTTTAATAAGCAACCGCCTACGGCAGCCTCAAAATCCTTGGGCTGAATCTCCTTCTTGTTTACCAGCCGGAAAATGGTACGGTCCACCAACAGGGGTTTGAAAATCTCGGCTAGGTCCAGTGCCAGCGAGAAACGGCGGTGGCCCGGCTCGTGCAGGAAAGAAATAGTGGGATTGAGCTGCGTATGGTAAATCTGTGAGAGGCAGGCTGCGTAGCAGAGCATGTTGCCGAAACTCAGCAGCGCATTCAACTCGTTTTGCGGCGGCTGCGTGCTGCGCGTGCCAAAGGGGAAGCCCGGTACCTTCACCAACTCCTCGAAACAGGTGTAGTACGTTTGCCGGATATTGCCTTCATAACCCATAATTTCGGGCACTGTCGTGGCGTGCGGCAACGCCGATACGTACAGTTCCATCTGCGCAATCTGGGTGGCCACGTCGCGGCCCCGGCTTTGATAGTAGCGCAGGTTCTTGAGCAGATTAAAGGCTGCCCCTTCCACCAGCTTGCGCGCTAGCACTAGGCGTTTCTTGTGGCTCAGGTAGTGGCCGGTCTGTGCCACCTGCACCTTGCCAGCCAGCAGGTACTCCTTGGGCATAAACGAGCCAGTATAGTGCTCGTAGTAGTCGAAAAAATGGACTGCCACCCCGTTTTTTCCCAGAAAATTATACAGCGCTGAGTTGGCATCGAGCGAGCCAAATATGTAGAGGTCGGCTACGTCGGCTACGGGTAGAAAGCGCGTCTGCCCTTCCCCGCCTTCTTCGTCGTAGGCCGTGTATTTGAGCGTGTTATCCTGCCGGCTCAGCCGGCCTGGATTAAACAGGTAGTAGGTCTTCTTCACCGCAGATTTAAACAGATTTAACGGATTTCACAGCTACGCCCGCCTGCCGCGGGCTGACTACGTTTTTGGATACGCTACCCGGTTGCGGATACCGTCTGAATAGAGGCAGGTAAGCAATGCCCTACCCTTTTAAGCAGGCTATTCGTGCACGTAACAGAACTCGTAGTAAGCGCATTGCTTACAGAAGGGCTTGTCGATAACCGGGGGGCACTGCTCGCGGGTTACTACCTCAGCCACACCGGCTTCCCAGGCCTCGATATCGGCCCGGTCTTGCTCGGTTAGCACCACTTCTTGGGTGCGGCGCAGTTTCGGATATTCTAGTACACCCGTGGGGCCGGCTACGCCGTGCTGCTCCAGCACTCGCAGGTAGTATTTGAGTTGCGCCACACTGGCCTCCTCCAGCTTCTGGCTGCGCTTAATTTCGTGCACCACCTTATCCACCGGGTCGTAGAAGTCAATCTTGATGCCGCCCAGCTGCACCTCCCGAAACCGCCGCGCCCGCTGCGGGTAGGCCGACAGGTGCAGCAAGGTGCCGTCCTGCACATGCTCATTGTCCTGCTGAAAACTCAGCCCGCTGGCGAACAGCCACAGCTTGCGGTGGCAGATGTGGTAGTAGTTGATGTGCTTGCCGGTGATGTGCATGGCGGGTAGCTGATAGTAGCGCGTATCTTCTTGGCGACAGTCGTAAAATCGATTATGTGCTGCTAAAAGGTCGTCTATTATGGCGACTTTATACTTTATTCATCCTCTTGGCTAGGTTCCTTGTCGAAGCGTAAGCCCTGCGAGGAGTCATAGTAGAGCGGCTTCACCGTCCAGATTGTTTCTTGCTCTTGGCTGATATGAATCGTAACATCTTCCAGTTTTCCCACTCTTTGCGCCCGCAGAAAATCGTACACTGGTATTGAGATGACGTGGGGAAGTGCCCACTCGCGGAAAGCCATTGAATTATTGAAAACCAACGGGTCGCTATCTTTTTCAAATGGGGAAAAATTAGTGGCTGCGTACACCACCTTTTGTGGGCCAATGTCGCGGCTTTTCCATTCAGGAGTGCCTTCGTCATTCTCTTCTATTTCAGCTTTGGGTAGTAGCAACCAATTCAATACAGCCGCTTTTTCAAGCTTCTCTGCATTTTCTAAAACATAATTCTCTGCCTTTTTCGTAATCGGATACAACTCATTCACTAAGTCCACTAGGCGGTGGGCCGAATAATCACCAGCTACCAGTTGGGCATCAGCCTGCTCCAATACCGCACTAGTTATCCAGCCCAGGTTTTGCCGGTAGTGGCCATAAGGAGCGGGATAAAAATTCTTCTTCCCCTTTTTGTCAGTTTTTTGCGGAATCACCAATTGTAATTCTCCTACCACATCCACTCGCTTATCATGCCGACGTTGAAACCGCGATAGCCGCCCCGCTCGTTGGGCCAGCCGGTCAGTCGGGCACAAATCGGCCACCATCAGGTCAGCACTAATATTGACGCTTAATTCGCCAATTTGCGTTAGAATAGCCACGCCCGTTGGATTGCCTCTCTCCCACGCTTTCGGGCCAAGCATTGCCAGCAGCTTTTCCTCGATTTCCTTTTTATCCGGCTCCGTAAAGCGCGAATGATAAAGCACCACGGGGTGCGTCATTTCTGCCTGCTCAAACCAGTCCCAATACGCCTGCGCCCGTCCTACCGTGTTGGCATAAATGATGAGTGGCTCCCCGGCTAAGCCTCTTTCCAGCAAAGGCGCGAGGTCTTCGGGCTGCTCGGCTGGCCCAGCCCGGTGCAGCTGAAAGCGGGTGCGGTCGTAATTCGTCAGGTCTTCCCAGATTTTGGCGGCCCGCAAACCCGAAAGCGCATATAATTCCAACGCTGAAGCGGGCAGGGTGGCGCTCATCAGCAGCACCGGCACCCCCAGCAGGCGTAAGGCCCGTAGTAGCACCACCAAATTGCGCTGCGTGAAATCGTCGTAAAAGTCCGCTTCGTCAATCACGACGCATGAATGGGCTAGGTTCCAGAAAGTGGCGTGGTGGTCTTCGCGGGTGGCAGTCAAAGCCAGGCAAAGCTGGTCGATGGTCGTCACGGTAGTGGGAGTTTCGAGCAGGCGGGCGTAGTCCAACTCCTGCTTCCACGCGGCGGGCTGCAGGCCTTTGCCACGCTGTTCTTTTTCGCGCTGCTGGGCTACAAACCACGCGCTGGAATGGTAGAGACCCGTGCTGCTAAGGGTTTCGGTCGTGCTGATATAAAGCGCGTTGGCCGTAAAGCGGGTAGGCATGGCCCACACTAGACGGTCGGCACGGCCCCTCGTTACTTGTCGCCGCGCCCACAACAGGGCCGCATCGGTTTTGCCCGCGCCGGTAGGGGCCCGCAATAGGGCAAAAGGCTCATCCCAAAATTTATCAACTAAATCCTGAACGCCGGTCGGTTTCTCCCAAGGGAATTGGTAGCGAAAAGCCGCTAGCTTCGGCACCGCTGGCGTTTTAGTATCCCGGTTTGCTTCCCGGGCGCTAGCGCGATGGTCGGCAAGGCGCAGCAGTGCCCGCAAGCCGCTGTACTCATAGCGCCTAGCAATGGCCCGGTCAAAATCAGCTACTTTCTCGAACTCTAATTCGCCGCTGAGGGGCAAAAACTGGTCGCACCAAAATGGTTTAAAGGCTGGGTCATCAGCCCAGCGCTTTTGGTGGCGGAAGCCCAGCTTGCCGTGGTGTGCGGCCACAGCGGCGTAGGCAGCTTGGGGCAGCCAACTGTTAGCCAAACTCTTGCGCATCCGCACAAGCGAATCAAATTCGTGGCGCACTTTGGCTTTGCGCAAGTTGTGACCGAGTACTTTGCCTGTTCGGCGGTACTCATCAAAATCCTTTACACAAGCCTGCTGCCAGCGCCAATGCGCTTTGCCCGTGTCGTGCCAGCGGGCGCAGGCATCGGACAGCACCGATAAGTTTTGCCCCGTGCGAACCGCGTACTTGTAAATCAGAAACGGACGGGCGGCCAGCACGTGCGCAACTTCGTCGCGCACGTGCTGGGTGTGGGCAGCCAGGGTTGTTCCATCCGGTTTCGCCAACAGTTCCATGAGGCAAGCAGTAAGGCGTAGCAGATTTATTTGGCGGCTTTTTCGGGCTTAATGCTCTTCTCAAAATCGGCCGTGCTCTGCACTGTTGCGCCAGGGGCCGGGTCATAGAGGTCGTTGTTGGCCAAAAAATCCTGTGCTTTTTGGTAGGCGGTAGCCGTGCTGTCGCCGTTTTCTGCGGTGTCATCGCCCAAAAAATACGTCGCACCCCGTGCCGTCAGTTCAGCTAGGATATTGCGCTGCTCAGCGGCGTTGGCTTTAAAATAGCGGCTGGCCTTGCGCGAGAGGCGCGTATCAAACACCAACAGTACGTGTTGCGGCTCGCCGCTAGTGGCGTTGCGGGCCTGGTTTGCGTAGTCGGTCAGGGTAGCGGTGGCTTCCAGCGCCAGCCGAATGCGGCGCTTGCGCTCCTCCTCGCTGATGTGGCGCACGTATTCGGTATTGACGTGCAATTGTTCTACATAACTGAACCGCTTACGAATGCCCACGGCGCATACGTCCACGAAGAAGCTCATCAGCATGGTGTCATCCTGCGAGAACTCACGGGTTGCCACGGCCTGACCCCGTGAATCACCTTCCGCCTCCATCTTCAACCGAATCAGTAAGTCGCGGCCGACACTGCTCGATTCCAGCGCCACCGCCGGCGTGGCCGAAACCGGCGCCGTGCGCCGCCCCGAATAGGTTTCTTTCGATGTCTGCAAAAAACCGCCGAGGTCGGCCCGCAAGTCGGTTTCAACTACGTTCGTTACGCCGTCGCCGTTTGAAACGTAAGTCTGACCCCGGCCCGCGTCGTCGGCGTTGAGGCGGTCGAGAGCCGAGAACAACGCGTGGCGCTGCATCTGGCCCGAAATGTACACGCGCCCATCGGGCCGCCGCTTGATGGACGACGCGTTGCCCAGGAGCTTTTCGCCCGCGTTGGCGATGTGGTCGCTCATTGGAGCCAGCATCGTAACAAGAATACCCTTGATAATCATGGTGTGGGAAGAATTGAAAGTGGATTAGTCGTTATCGCCTGTATGGTCGTGGGGTTCGGTGGTTTGCGTCTCGCTGGCCTCTTCGGGTTCGTCCGCAGCCGTCTTGCTTTTGCCCGCGCTACGCAGTCGCATGTAGGAAATCAGTAGGTGTTTGGCTTGGTCGTGCGTGATTTCTCCCATGTTCGCGGCATTCACAAAGCGGCGAGATTCATTGGGAGCCTCATCCAGCGACATTCTACCGGCCTGGGTAAGCACCTGCGAAATCATGGCTTCGGGCGACTTAGCACTCAGTGCGGCGCTTTCCAGCACCACGAGAATCTTCGCTTTGGCTTCTTTAATTTGCTGGTCTTTGCCTTTTTTCTTGGAAGGAAAATCCTCCGCTTCGGCTTTGGCTGCGAAGTAAGCCGTGCGATTGAGCCAGCGCCCAAGCTCACCGGCTGATTCTACAATTTCAGGTTTCATGGTGCGGAAATATTCGGTAAAAAGTGGTTCGGTTTCAGCAGCGTATTCAGCTCGAAAAGCCAAAAAATCAATGAAGGCGGCGGTAGTGAAGCTTTGCAGAAAGCGGCCGGCCATCAGGCAGAAGGTTTTGAATTCCGGCTTGCCAAACGGGGTGCCGGAGTTGCCAGCTTCCGAGTAGAAGCGGGTACCCAGGTACAGCGAATCCACGATGCCGGTCAGGTCGCAATCCAGCGCCAGCCGCGTGGTGTGGTGGTCAAAGCGCACTTGGCTTATCTGGTCGTAGGAAATGACGTGCAGCGGCTGCCCGGCCAGGGTATCCAGCACCGCCCGGCCCCGACCTTGCTGCTTGGTGCGCCGCGCCCAGCGCCCGATGGCCCCCAGCAACCCCACTGGCCCAAACGCACCCGCATCGCGCGGTGCATCGGGGTAATTACCCGAATGCAGGCGCGGCCGACGAAACTCCGGGGCGGCGGGCTTAACAGCTTTGCTAGTCGCTTTGGGTTCGGTGACCACTGCTACAGCCCGCTCCCGCGTAAGCATCAGGTCGTCAGTTTCCTGGCTCAACATGCCATCAAATACCGCCACGAACTCCCGAAGCTGCGGCAACGGCAGGTCGGGAATAATGACGGTGTTCAGGCCAGGCCAGGCAGCAGGCTTGAGCGGCGTAAGGGTGGTGATAACCGCACAAGCCGCTTCCAGCAGTGTGCCTACCGGTGGGCTCTGTGAAGCCGTACCATTGTTCACCTTAGCTGTGGTCGGCGCAAAGGAGCGGCTGAGGGTATAGGTAGTTGATAGCGGCGTTATGCTGGTCAGGAGCTTAAGTATTTCCTGAGCATTGCGAAACGTGTCCTTGGCGCTGCCATCCGTAGTGACCAGCGTAGGAAACAGGTAAATCCCCTGTGCGGCCAAACCCGCCGATTGCACTAGTTGGGGCTTTTCCGCTAGCTCATCTAGACGAACAGGCTCAAACTTCAGCACCTTATCATGCAGCGAACTATTCCAGGTTCGCATCCGAAACTTCCCTAACCCAGCCTCGATGGACCGCACCAAAGCTGTCCGTAGTTCAGCCTCGCTCACTGTTTCAGCTAATCGGGATAAGTATGCGGCTACCGCCAGCCCATAGCGCGGGTACGAATGCAGCATTTCCGCACTCAAATCAGCTAACGCAAGGCCTCCTGTTCCCAGAACAGGCACGGTTGACCGTGATGCTACCTCGGCAGCAGTAGTGAATAGCCCCATTTGGCCCAATTGGGTATCCGTTGGTTTCTTACTCATGCCAGTCAAGTTCAATCCAGCCATCATTAGAACCAAGGTAGAGCGGCGCGGCAGGGTCGGCGACGGCCGCCCGCAAGACAACAGCAAGCGCTGCTGAAGTTTCGACCCCAACCCGGTAGGCTCCTTGCGGCTCAACATAGCCGCGCATGGTAGGGCTGGAGTAGTATTGAGGAAAGTAGGGCCGGAGGGCCGTGATACTTATCTCGTCCCCCTCCCGAAAATCTGTCAATGCCTCGTCTCCCTTGCGAGCCTTTGCCGCGTCTGAGGTTGTCACCTTGCCCCCGCGCTTGGCATTCATAAAGGGAATAACCTGCGCGTCGTAGTTTCGGCTACCATCCACAAACGTTTTGCCTTTCAGGTGCTGCGTCCATAGGTCGTCGTAGTGCAGCAAGGGCGGCACTACCATCACCCCAAAGCGCACATGCCATTGCAACAGGCTGCGAAAACCCACGCCCGAAGCTTGCGCTTTACGCTTATGCTTTTTTTCCAGCGTTTTAATAAGCTGGTTGCGTTCTACTTCGCCAATGTGCCACCCGAGCGCATTTTCCAAGGCACCTAGTAGCATTGCCTCCGTGGGCTGCGACTGGCTGGTGTAGTATTTGCCTGGCATCTTGGCCACCATTGACAGTGGAGCCAGCGCTATGATTTCTAGGATGCTGTGAGCGCTAAAATCTGGCGGCGGCAGCAATAATTCCAGAGGCATTAAGGTCATGGGAAAGAAGAATTAGCAGATTACGATTGCAAGTTATTCATTTTTTATCCCCTGTTGGGCTAGAGCAAGACAAATTTTTGTATCTTTGCGACGCTAGCAGGAATTGAAAGTGTTGAGCTAGTGCAGTTAATCGTACCGGCTAGCGCGGGCGGGTGGCTTCGGCAACCCGCCCGCTTTTGCCAATTAGCCCCATTATTCATGCCCGACCTCGACGTGAGCCAGCTTAGCGCCGTGGAGCTACAGCGCCTCGGCGTATTAATGGTGCAGGTGCGGGCTACGTATACCAATCCCGTTGTCACGATTGAGCCAGAGTTGGAATTTCCGGAAGTGTGGCGGCTACTTGGTTTCATCGGGAAGGGTCAGTTTATTTTCGTAACTTTGAGGTATGACGACCTCACCGGAAAATTCGCAGCCCTCGGAGTCCAAGTCGCCGATAACCTTGGAGAACTCCGCTACTATCTCTGCCGCGCCTAGCTTCCACAATCCCTTCCAGGGGCCGGGGGCTGAGGATGCCTGGCGGCGCTTGCGGGCCACGCGGGGCAACGTAGTCACCCGCGAGGAGATGATACGCCGAGCGCAGGAGCAAGCCGCCGCCAAGAAGCAATAGCTACTCCAGACACCCGCAGCCGATGCCCGTGGAGTGGCCTACCCCCACGCACCAGGCGAAGCGCAGTTGTTCGGCCGTGCCCGACACGATAACCGGGCACACGCTGGCTTTGCAGCGCACCGCTTTGTACTGAAATACCTTGACTTTTTGGGAAGGAATATGAGCCGGGTCGAAGCGCACGGTGGCCCCCGCGTCGTCCAGGCCGGCCTGGCGGAGCTTGTGGCGCAGGGTTTCGGTGAGTAGCTCGTCGGCGCGGGGGTCGCCGGGCAGCAGGTGGTTGGCGGGCTTGCCTTTTTCTACCTCCTCCCTGATGAACACCGGGCTCAGGACGCGGAAGTGCCGCTCGCCGGCCTCGAAGTCGGGCACAGTTTGGATGCGGGCATCGCGCACTACCAGGCCGTGGTCGAGGCCGGGCTTGCTAATAACGCCGGAAATGATTTCGTGAATGACAGCCGGGTCGTGGGCCGCAATGCTCCAGTGCGCCCCTTGCTCGAAGCGCAGGCCGCCGCGGGTGCCCCGGCCGCCGCGCAACCATGAGAAAGAGTAAAGGGAGAGGCCATCGTGCAAGCCGGGGTTGTGGCCCGTCCAGCGGTGAAAGGCTCCTTTCAAGGCCGGTAAATGGTCGAAGGTGACCACCGATGGAGCGTCTAGGTAGAGGTGGAGTCGCACGGTGATTTGGCTAAATCTGTTAGGAGGAAGTTTTGCTACTCTGATTAGCGTCACAAGGTAGTAGGCCTGCTGGGATATTCTATATTTTTAATAAAAAATATTTTTTAGCCGTTACAAACTTCGCTGAAATGAATGCAGGGCAGGCTATTGGCCTAAGCCGGTGAATTGGCTCGCAGGCGGCACCAGCGGCACTGGCCGCAGCCGGGGCCGAAGTCGTGGCGGCGGATGGCCGCGTCTACGGCTCGGATTTGCCCCAGCACCGTAGCCTCGTCGGCCGGGGTGGCCGCCACCTGCCGGCGCACAAACTGCGGGGGTTGCTCGGTCGCCTGCACCGGGCGCAGAAAATCGAAGGTAACGGAGGCCGCGGCGTAGGACTGCTCAGGGTCGTGGGCCAGTAGCAGGCGGTAGAAGATGCCCTGCCGCCAGTAGTCGCCGCCGCGCAGGGCGGGGTCGGCGAGCCATTCGGCCAGGGTGGCGGTGGCCGCCTCGGGCGGCGCGGGGCGCAGCTTGGCGGCGGCGGTGGCCGGGTTGCCAGTCTTGTAGTCCAGCACGTCGCCGTGGTAGCCATCGGGGTGCAGGTCGAGGCGGTCGAGCGTGCCCACCAGGGGTAGGCCGCCGGGCAGCGCGGCTTGCACCCGGTATTCGACCAGGGCGGTGGGGCGGGCGCTGGGCTGGGCCTGCGCCCACCAGGCCCGCAGCAGCTCCGGCCCGGCGTAAAACAGCCGCTGAAACGCCAGCCCCAGCACCTCGTAGCGGGCCCGCGTAAACTGCTGTCGGAACAGCTCGGCCAGTTCATCAACCGGCCCGAATTCACCCGCTGGCCGCTGCCCGGCCTGCTGGAAAAACTGCTCCAGGGCCCGGTGTACGGCTGCGCCAAACAGCAGCTTCTCGTGGCGGGGCGTGGGCACGCGCAGGATTTGCTCGTAGTAGCAGGCCACGGGGCAAGCCAGGTAGGCGTTGAGCACGGTAGCGCTCAGGGTGAAGTCGGCCAGCAACTCGTCGAGCAGCGCCGCGTCGGGGAGGGAAGGCGGGGCCAACTCGGCTTGTTGGGCAGCGGCCAGTACTTCGGGCGCTACCGCTACCTCAACTAGTACTAGTCCTTGTTGGTGCAGCTCGTCCACGAACTCGCAGGGGGCCAGCTCCTTGCCGGCCTCGTCACACGTAGCCCAGCACACGGTGAGCTGGGCCTGGGCCCGGGTCAGGGCCACGAAAAACAGGCGGCGGGCCTCTTCGCAATCGGCGGCATCGCCGGGGGGAGCCGCCAGGGCGGGGGGCAGGCGAAAGCCCCGGTCGGCGGGTTTGCGGCGCCAGGCATTTTGCCCGCAGCCCAGCAGCCACACCTGCTCCCACTCCAGGCCCTTGGCGCCGTGGGCCGTGAGCAGCTCCAGCGGGGCCGCACTGCCCGCGCCATCCGATTCCAGCGGTAGCCCCTCGCGGGTGGCCGCCAGCGTTTCCCAGGTGGCCAGCAGCCCGGCCACGCCGGCCCTGCTTACCCGGCGGGCCTCGGCCCGGCCCCAGCGCAGCAAGGTGCGGGCCTCGGCCAGCAGCTGCGCGGGCTGGGTGGCCTGGGTGAGCCCGACCGGCAGCAGCGTGCCCAGCACGACGCGCTCCAGCAGGGCCGGCAGCGGCAGGGTCACGGCAGCCTGCACCCAGCCATCGAGTAAGGCCAGGGCGTGGCTCAGGGCCGGCCGGCCGGCGGCGGAAAGCGGGGGCTGCTCCAGCGGGGCCGCAAACAGGTCGAGGTCGGTGAGCGCGGTGTCGGCCCACAAGCGCCAGTTCTGCACGGGCCGGCCGGCGGCGGTGGCCACCCGGCGGTGGTACTGATGGCCAATGGCCAGGCGGGCCAGGTCGGCGGGTGGCACGGCAAAAACGGCCAAGTGCAGCAGTTCGAACAAGGCCGCATCGGTGTCCAGCTGCCCGTGGGGATGCAGGGCAGCGGCCAGGTAGCGCAGCACGCAGTGCAGGCCCTGGGCCAGCGGCTCGGCTAGCACATTCACGGCCCGGCGGCGGTGAAAAGGCACCCCAGCCGCGCGCAGCAGCCCGGCCAGCTGGTCGAGCTGCTGGTGGGTGCGGGCCAGCACGCCTACCCCGCCCGCCGGCCACGGCCCATCGCGGTGCAGGGCGGCAAGGCGGGCCGCTACGTCGGCCGCCTCGTGCAGGGGCGTGGCGTAGCGGTAGAGCTGGGGCGGCTGGGTAACCGCGGCAAAGTGCGGGTGCCGCGCCAGCAGCTGCTTGGCCGGCAGGCCCGGCAGCCGGCCCACCAGCCGTTCCTGGTTGCGGCTAATAAGGGCCTCGGCAGCGGCCAGCACTGGCCCCGACGAGCGGTAATTCTCTTCCAGCACCACCACGCCGGCCTGCGGGTAGCGCCTGGCAAAGTCGAGCACGTTGGTCACGCTCGCCCCCTGGAAGCGGAAAATACTCTGGTCGTCGTCGCCCACCACCATCAGATTGGGCGCTGGCCCGTCGCCGGCCAGCAAATACAGCAAACGGCTCTGCGCCCCGTTGGTGTCCTGAAACTCATCCACCAGCAGGTGCTGGAAGCGCTCCTGGTAGCCCAGGCGCAGCAGCGCATGGTCGCGGAGCAGGCCGCTGGCCCAGGCCAGCATGTCGTCGTAGTCGAAGCGGCGGCGGGCGGCCAGCCCAGCCTGGTACTGCCCGAACAAGCCCACGGCCGCCGCCGAGCGCTTCAGGCGGGCGGCTTCTTCGGCCAGCTTGTGGGGGTTGGCGTCGCCCGGCTGCACGCCTAGGGCGCGCAGGGCAGGGGGTGGGTTTTTATAGTGATAGGCAGGGTTTTGGGGCAGGCCCAGGCGGTAGGCATCCAGCGCGGCCAGCAGCTCGGCGGGGGCCCACCCCTCGCGCTTCATGGTTTGGAACAGCTGCCGCAGGTGCGGCAGGTCGTAGTAGGCATCGCCCAGGTCGCGGCGCAGTGCGTGGCCGGCGGGCAGCGCGTCGAGCAATTCGCGCAGCACCTCGTCGGCTTCCTGCTCGGAGGCCGGCTCTAGGTCATGGTAGCCCAGCCGGTCGGCATTTTCCTGAATGATAAGCTGCCCCAGGCTGTGAAACGTGTGGATGGCCACCCGGTGCGCGAGTGGCCCGGCGCAACGCAGCAACCGCTGGCGCAGGTTGCGGGCCGCCGCGTCGGTGTAGGTCAGGCACAGGATTTCCTCGGGCGGCGCGGCCAGCTGCCCCAGCAGCCAGGCCACGCGGGTGGCCAGCAGCTGCGTTTTGCCGGTGCCGGGGCCGGCCACCACCAGTAGCGGCCCCGCGAGGTGCGTCACGGCGGCCCGCTGCCGCTCATTGAGACGGGCCAGCTCGGCGGCGAGGGCGGGGGGTATGGGGAATTCGGCGAGGGCTGGCACGATAGAAACGGATTAAGTGACCGTCGACCGAAAGCTGGCGGGGCGTGCAGGCAGCCCCAGTAGAAACCTGGCATTTGGTTGACACTCCACTATTTGCCAAATGCCTGCCATTATTATTACTATTTGTTACACAGTATTTTATGAAAAACAAATAACAAAGAGAAAGCGCAGATTATGCTATGCGTGGCATAATCTGCGCTTATCTACCTGAACCCGGGCGTTGGTGCTAGTGCTCCGTCAGGCAGATTAGTCACCTTGCCTATGGGTTAATTTCTCCTTTCCCTTTTCGGATTCAGCTTGGCTAAACAGCAGTATATTACGCCAGCTCATTTGCCCAACCGTCATGCTGACTGTCATTGATAACCAAGAAAGGATTGAGGACCTGTATCAGGAATTTCACCAAGTGCTGATAAAATTATTCCCGCGTTACCGGCCAAATTTTTACATTGGCCATCAGGGAGGCGCGGTGAATTCTGCTGTGTACAGCACGCCAAAAGGCGATTTCTGGCATTGTGCTGCGGCTATAAACTGGAACCCGTTTGGGCTGGGCGACAGCAATTCCATGATAGTCCAGATAAATTTTGCGGATGCCGATGCTACCCGTAAATCCGTCGGGGTATTTGCCGAAGACACCGACGGCCAACTGGTGGTATTACACCGGGGCAACATCGGGGGCGGCCGGAAGGGCATTGGCAAAACGCTCCTGATGAACAACGCTTCTTCGCCACGCGAGGTGGTGTTGGATGGCGATAAGGAGGTTGAAATGCTGGTAGTTGGGCAACTCCATTCGCCCTTGTTCAGCGCTCAACTCCGGCAGTTCGTAACCGAAGTGCAGCGGGTAAAGCAATTGCCCGACCAAGCCGGACTGGGCGGGCTGGCTGCTTCGCTTTTTCGGGTCGAGCAAGGGGTATTTAAAAGTGAGACAGCGGGGTACGGCTCACTGCCGCTTGTGAAACGGCGGGCCAGCTACCGCACGCATGGCTTGGTAGTAGAGGCATTGCGGCAGCAGTTGCAGCAGCACTTCACTAATTCGGCCTGGCAAATTTTTAATGACCGGCACCGCGACCTCGTGCTGACCCACGGCGAAAAAGTTGTCGCGCTATTTGAACTAAAAACGGTGGCTAACACGCAAGACGTAGCTACCGCGCTCGGACAGTTGCTGCTCTATGGGGCTGCAGTGGCAGCGCCGCTCCGCCGTATCATGGTGTTGCCTGAACCCCTAACTACCGCTGCAGTAAAGTACCTGGCTCAATGGGGCATCGAATGTATTTATTTCAGCGGCCCGGCCGATACGCCTGTTTTTGCTAAGCTGCCTGCGCTCCTAAAATCGTTCCGCTAGTGTTCAGTCAGGTAAGGTAGCTGCCTGAAAAATCGGTCGTTCACATACGTCATGCTGGCTACTGAGCCTGCTGGTGCTGACGCAGGTATTTGGCCACCACGCGCTCGTCCACATCGAGCAGCTGGGCGGCCTGGCGCTTCACGCCGCCGCAGTGGGCCACGGCCCGCGCCACATAGGCGGCCGTAGCAGCCGCCAGGGTGGCCGATGCGGCTGGCTCCTCCCCTACCCCACTGCTTAGCAGGCGGCGGGGCAGCTCGGTGGGTGGCACCGGCTGGCCCGGCTCGGCAAACACGTAGAGCGTTTCGACCAGGTTTTCCAGCTCGCGCACGTTACCTGAAAAGGGGTAGGCTAGCACCCGCTGCCGGGTTTCGGGGGCTAAGACCAAGGGGGCCGGGCGGCGCAGGCTGTGTTGTTTGGCCGCCACGAAAAAGTCGAGCAGCTGCTCCTTTTCGGCCTGGGAATACTCGCGCAGGGCAGGCAGCTCCAGCTCGGCCACAGCCAGGCGGTAGTATAAGTCCCAGCGGAAGCGGCCCTGGTGGCAGCGCTCCTCCAGGTTGGCGTGGGTGGCGGCCACCACACGCACATCGACGCGCCGGGGCCGGCCGCCCACCGGCTGAATCTCGCCGTCCTGCAACACGCGCAGCAGCGCCAACTGCGTGGCCAGCCCAATGTCGCCGATTTCATCGAGCAGCACCGTGCCCCCATCGGCCAGCTCAAACAGCCCCTTCGCGTCATCTGTAGCCCCCGTAAAGGCACCCTTCTGATGGCCAAACAACCGGCTTTCCAGCACCGACTCGGTGAGGGCCGCGCAGTTGAGGGCCAGAAACAGCTGCCCGGCCCGCGCCGACTGCGCGTGTACCGTGCGGGCGAGGTGCTCCTTGCCGGTGCCGCTCTCGCCGCGAATAAGCACCGTTACCTTGTCGGTCTGGGCCACCTGGCCGGCCCGGCGGTACGCATTGGCCAGCACCGGCAGCGCCAGAAAACCCGGCGCAATAACCGGCTCTGAAACGGACACAGGGGCCGGCTGCCCCTTCACCCGTCGGGCAGGGCGCAGGGTCGTATCGAGCCCATCGCCGGCCGTGCGCGTGGCCACCTGCTGCTCCCGGATGATGGCCGAAACCGGCGTAACCGACTGTTCTACTTCCAGTTGCAGCAACTCGGGCTGGCCACCGGGGCCAAAGCGGCCGGCCCGTGTCTGCACTAGGTGGGTAGGCAGCCCTAGGGTGGTGTGGGCAACGTACCAGGCCAACTGCATCACGCTGGTACCGGGCGAAAAGTACAGCGTCAGCTCGTCGGCCGTGCATTGCAGCAGCCACGTTTCGACCTTACCTTTCACTTCACGCAGGCTGATGACATCGCGTACCGGCAGCAGCTCTACCCGCACTGCCCGGCCGGGGTGCCGGCGCAGCAGCTCGTTGAGCAGCCGCTCGGCCAGGTTTTCCTGGCGCGCTTCGGCGTACAGAATAACGTGCTCCTCGTAGCCACCCGCCGCAAAGAAGTGCTGGTGAAACTGCACCGTGGGGCCGGTTTCATCCACGCTCACGAAGGCGTTGTTCTCCCCCCGAATAAAGTCGTGGCCGTAAGCCAGCCACGAAACCAATAGATGCGCCATAGTAGGCGCGAAAATAGCGGCAGCAGCTACGAACCTAACAGCAGAGCTTCCTCACCTATTGACAGTAACCGTACACTCTCAGCTTACCTACAAATCATAGTCTCAATCCTACCCTAGCAACCAAGGCACGATTTATTACTTATTACGCAATACGTATTAATTAAACGCCCCTTACCTTTGTCTCGTTGTTAAGAACAAAAAATGGGGTAGCCCAGCCACCCGGCCGAACTACCCCACCAACTACCGCAAGAACCAGTTTATGACCTGGACCAGCAGATAGGGAACCACTGCCGTTGCGACGGCCTTGCCTACCCCACCTACAAAACCCAGCGCTAGGACTTGTAGCAGTTTGCTCACGCTTACCTTTTTCATCTTTGCTCAGAAGGAAAGGGTTGCTTTGTAACCCCCACTTCTCGAAGCCCGACCGTGCCACCGGTTGGGCTTCTCTTTTTACAGAGCTTGGGGCCGGGGGACTAACCCCAGCGCGAGCAGCACAAAGGTAGAGCAGCTTGGTGGGCTTTTAAGAACAACCCAGTACCCTGCGCGAGCGCTGATTTACGCGACTTTGCATTTTCTAAACTAGCCCTTATACAGTAAGGATACACTCTTGATTATAGCGCCCGCCGACTCAGGGTTTTGTATTCTGACGGGAATTTTTTCTTTGCATTTTTTTCAGTAGCCTACAAAAAGCCCTGGCTCCACTGGCTTTTTTCTACTCAATAATTCTGCTGAAAGAGCATCACCCGCTATTCCTCTTCCAAGGTCAACCCCAGCTGCCGCGCCGACTCTTTGATAATCTTGTACTCCGCGCTATTCTCCGTCAGCGGCTTAGCGGTAGTGGAGCGGCCGCTGATGCTGACCGTGATTTCCACCCGGTTATCTATCAACGGGCGGATGAAGCTAGCGAAGAGCTGGGTATAGTTTTCCACCGGCACCTGGCCCGACACCGTCACGGCCCGGAACACGCGCGGCTCGCCGACTACCGAGGCAGCGGCCGACGGTGGCGTAACCGGCTGGCTAGGGCCAAGTGGCGAAGTGGCCGGCGCATCGGCAGATACGGCGGGGCTGGCGGATACCTGAGTCTGAAACTCGGCCGCCCGCGCTTTGTCGATAAGCCAGTAGCTGGGTTCGGTTACTTCGAAGAGCGGCACGGTTTGTTTCAGCCACACGGTTTTCAGGTCGCGGCCGTCGTCGCTGGCCGCGATGCCGAAGTCGCCGCTGGTACAGAAGCGCAGCAGGCTGTCCTGCACCACGGCCGGGCTCCACAGCAGGGGCTTGTCGTCGAAGCGCAGAAAGGCTTCGTACACGTCTTTGGCGCGTAGCGGGCGGGTGGCTTCGGGCAGCAAGCCGTGCTGGCGCAGGGTGCCCAGGCCCACCCCTTTGCGGAGCAGCAGCTCATCGGCTTCGAGCAGGGCAGGCAGGTTGGCGGTAAGCTGCTGGTCGAAGGTGGCGGCAAATTCCTTGAAATGAACCAGCTGGGTGCCGTCTTTGGCGCGGTGCTTGGCTATGACCGAGTAGGCACCTATTAGGGCCTTTTCTACCTGGGCCTGGCACTCGTCGCTGCGGCGTTTCAGGTCCTGGCGCTGCTCGGGCTCTAGCTGGCTGTGGTAGTCCTGGCGGATTTTCTCGCAGGCCAAGTAGTCGCGCACCGCCGCGTTGAGCTTAGCGGCCCCCAGGTCGGAGGCCAGCAAAAACAATAGCGTGTTGCGGTAGATGCGCTCAATATTGCCGCGCTTAGTGGCGATGGCTTCGATGCGGCGGGCGGTGGCTTTATCAAGGGTGCCATCGGCGCGTAGGCGCTGGGTGAGCGGTAGCAACACCAGCGTGAGCTGCTGCTGCTCGGGCACGTCGTCAGAGGCGGGGTTGAGCAGCAGCCGGAAGCCGGCCACGCGGCCCGCTTTCTCCTGCACGCGCCGCTGAATCTCGCTGTCCGCGCTGGCCTCGGTCACGTCGTTTTTGGCCTGGTTTATCAGGATGTTAACGTTGGGCTTGGTGTGAAACCAGTAGCGCTTACCGTCGCCGCCGGCTGCGTAGTAGAGGTAGTGGGCGCTGGCTTCTAGCTCATCGAGCACGCTGTTGATGGTATTGTGGTTCAGCTCGTCGGCGGGCCGCACCACGTTCAGCTTCAGTTCGCGCACGCTCAGGCCCTTGTTGCTGCCATCGCCCCCAAACGAATTGAGCAAAATGGTGGTGGCCAGGCCCTGGGCCAGGTGGCGGTCGCCGTACTCCTTTTTGGCTTCGTCGAGCTTGCGGGCATTGGCGGCCGAACCGGCCACGTCGGCCGTAAGCACGGCCTCGTAGCCACTGCCGTAGAGCTTTTTCAGCTCGCCGGTCAGCGGGTCGAGGTTTTCGAGGCGCACGTCGCTGGTGTGCACCAGCCACTGCTTGCCGGGCAGGCTGTCGCGGCGCTGCCACAAGTCGGCCAGGATGGCGGCCAACAGGCGCAGGGCCCCGCGGGTGCGCTGAAAATCGTGGTGACTGGCCCAGCGCTGGCGGAACACCTCAATCAATTCAGGATGAAAAGGATAGGCTTTTTCCATGAGCCGGCGGTAGCCCGCTTGCAGCGCCGGGCTGGGCAGGTCGCCAAAGAGCGTCTGGTAGTAGTCATGGTACTGCCCGGCTACGGCCAGACGCACCGCCTCGGGACCGAGGTCTTCAAAAAGCCGGCGGCGCACCACCTCAAAAATCTCATCGTCGCGCACAGGCTGGGTGTCAGCCCCCACGCGGCCCACGCGGCCCTGCAAGCGACTCAGAATCTGGCCGGCCTCGGCGGTGGTGCTCACTTCGGTATCGCTGGCGGGCAGCGTGACTACCAGCACGGCGCGGGGCGCGGCGGCCACGGCCTCGGTCAGGGCCTGCATAAAGCTGATGGTCTGGTCAGCCAGGGTGCTGGCACCCACCACCTTACCGGCTGCCTGCACGCAGTAGTCGGCCAGCTCATCCAGTAGCAGCAGGGCGGGGCCGTGCTGCTCGCTCACTAGCTCCAGCACCCGCTGAAAGGTGCCGCCCGGCGAAATCCGCTCCTCGTCGGAGGTTCGCACCAGCTCATAGGCGGCGGCCCCGCCCAGCTGCCAGGCCAGTTCGCCCCACAGCGTGTGCAGGCGGGGGCCACCGGGCACTAGGCGGCCTTCGGCCACGTTGTTGGTCGTGTTGGTGAACACGGCCACCCGCGCCTCGGCAAAGTTGGGCAGCAGCGGGGCCTGGTACGAGCCGGCCGCCAGCAGTTCCTGGGCCACGGCGGCGGGCAGGCGCTCGCCCGAGTGGGCCAGGTGCCAGAGCGAAATCAGGGTGTGGGTTTTGCCACCCCCGAAGCCGGTTTGCAGTGAGATGACGCGGTTTTCGCCGTCGCCGCCGCCGTTCAGGCCCTCCACCACGCGGCGGGCCACCGTGCGTAGCCCTTGGGTAAAGTAGGTTTTGGCGAAGAACGTGGCCGCGTCGCGGTATAGCTCGCGCCCATTTCCCAGAGCCACCTCGGCCACATTGGCCGCGAAAATGCTCTCATCGAGCCGCCCCTGCCGGATGTCGAGTGCCGGCTCTACCACCCGAAACCACGCCCGCGGGCCGCTCGCCTCGGGCTGAACGGCCGGGACCGGCGCAGCGGCCGGCGGTTCGGCGGGCAGGCTGCGTAGCTGTTGCAGCTCGGCCTCCAGGTCGGGCTGCCGCAAGGCCTTGGCAATGGTTTTGAGGTGTATCCAGGCTTTGGCGGCTTCGTCCTCGTCTACTTCCTGGTGAAAGTGAGCAATCTTATGGCGCACCTCGGCCACTTCCTTCAGCCAACTGGCCAGCGCGCCGGCATTGCGGCCAAAGTCGGGCTTGAGGAGTTCACGGAATTTGTAGGCAAACGAGTTCAGGTACTGAAAATCGACCAGCGTGGCGGGGTCGGAGCCGGCCCGCAGCCCCTGCTGCCACGACTCGCGCTGGCCGGTCCCCAGCGCCTCCACAAAGGCATCGGCCCAGGCGTCGCCGTGCGTGCCGCGCAGCACGTCCACCACGTAGGGCCGGAAGGCTTCGATAAACTGGCCCAGGCCTTTGTATAAATTTTGTTTCTGGTAGGCAGTTAGTGACATAGCGCAATTGGGTGTCGAGTGGTCGAATGAGGTGAGGTAGCGCAGACTTTCAGTCAGCGCGTGGCGGCGCTTGCTACTCGCGGGCTGAAAGTCCGCGCTACTTGCTTAGGCGAAAAGGTCGCCGGTGGCCCCAGCCGAGGGGTAGTCAAGCTGCTTTATCTCGCGCAGCAGGCTGTCGCGGTCGGCCAGCAGGCCGGCCGTGAGGCGGTGGTCGTCGGAGCCGGCGGGCAGCACCTCGCCCAGCGCCGTGAGTACCCGCCAAAAAGGCCGCTCGGGGGCCGGGCCCACCCGCGCCAGGTGCTGCACCAGCGGCCGGCGCTGCCCCCGGTGGTAGAGACCCAGCGCCCGGTGGGCCTGGTCGAGCAGCAAGTCATCCGCATTCACGCCCAGCGACTTGTGCGCCAGCAGCCGCTCGGCCGAGGTGGCCAGCGTGAGCTTATTACCCTTCTTGGCGAAGATGCCGTGGCCCAGCAAATCGGCCACGTTGAGCTGCAAGCCGGCCCGGCTGAACTTGGCCGCGTCGTCAAAATCGGCTTCAGTGAGGCCGTAGAGTTGCAACCAGCCAATGTAGAACTTGGTGTACTCATCACCGTCGAATCCCTTGAGCAGGGCCTTGAAGGCGCTTTCGCGGGCCAGCGCTAGTAGCTCGGCCACCGTCACGCGGGTGCCGTCCGACTTCTCCACCCGCTCGTACTGCCCGAACACGCTCACGGCCTGCCCGAAGCAGGCGGTCAGCAGGTCGGCCCCGCAGAAGCCCAGGCGGTACAGCTCATCTACTTCCCGCGCCACGGTGGCTTCGATGTCGGCGCGCACCCGCTTGTAGTTGCCCTCGCCCTGCCGCACCACGGGCCGGCAGGCCACGGTTACAGAAGAAGACAAAAAGGCCTTGTCCGTTTTCAGCGCGCCCATCATCTCCGTATCATTGGCCCATGAGCCGGTGATGTTCATACTGGCCCCCAAAATGGAGTTACACAGCGTGGTCCAGGCCTCGGTACTCTGGTGGGCAAACATGATGCTGACCACGTCGCGCGTCTGCCGCTCGATGGCCGAGAAAATCTGCTGGAGCTTCTGCTCGAAGTGTTTTTTGGCATTGGGCACGCCGCCGTGGCGGTAGCGCATGGCCGTGCATTCCTCCGTTTTAGGGGTTTGCGGAAAAGCAAAGTTGAGTGGATGCACGTCGGCTAGCGTGCGCTTCATCCAGCCATAAAAGAAGTCCGACAAATCCGCGTAGGGAATGGCATCGTAATACGGCGGGTCCGTCACGACGGCATCCAAATACTTTGGCCCGAACTGTGACAAATCCCCGCTGGAAGCGTTGTGGCAAACAACGGCAAATGGCGTGGCACTTTCTTCTTCCAGAAAGCGCGTCAGCCAATTAATCTGATTGGCCGCGCTGCCCGTACTGTCGCAGAATGGGTTAGACTCCGGGTAATCGAACACCATGGCGAGCGCCTGCCGACCCATCGGGCGCTCCAGCGTTTCGCGGCCCGTGTGCCAAATCCCGAAGGCTGTGTTCACAATGGCTATTCGGTCGGCCAAAATGCCCAGGTACGTGGCAACTGCCTGGCCGTAGGCCGGCGGCTCTGTTGCTAGCTCCCGTTTGATTTCGGCAATTGCTTCTAGCAGCGTTTCCAGCATAAACAGTTGCCGACGCGAGAATAGCTGGCCATATTCTAGATACCCCCAAGGGCACACGTCAAACTGCTTGGTATTTTCAGCAGGCAGCTTTTCGCTTAGCTGCAAGCTGGCCATCGGCACTTCGGCAGCGGCCGTTAGCTCTGCGGCAGTAGGCAGGCGGTACACCCGTCCCTCGGGCGTGTCTTGTACCACGGCCAGCAGGCGCTCCGGCACCGGCCCGGCCAGAAACTGCCGCTTCAACTCAGCGCTGGCGGTAGTGCTTCCGCAGCAGGGGCACTTCAGGCTTTTACGGTCAACTACCCAGCCCTCGATGGTAGATAAGCCCTGTTTCAGGTTGAACTCAATCGCAGTGCCGTTGACAGTCGGCTCCAAATACACCTGCTTACCCGGCTTATTTACTAGGTAGAACTGCTTGAGCAGCGGCACCTCGGCACGGCAACTGGGGTTGGCGCAGGTGCCCACCCGCGCCCAGTAGTAGGCAATAGGTTTACGGCCCTTCTCGTCGGCGGGGTAGAAATGGCCGATTTCGGCCTCCGCCCGCGCCAGCAGGCGGCGGGCAAAAAACTCCACGTCGAAGGCCAGGCGGTTGGCCAGCCGGATGCTGCCGGCGGAGTTATCGAGCACGTGCTGCTTGGCGTGCTGCTTGGCATACTCCTCTTCGCCGTAGCGGGCCACAAAGGCCGCGTAGCTGTACGTGATGGGCTTGCCAAACCGCTGCGGAAACTCCAGCGAGGCCCGCTGAATGATGTGGGCCACGGGGTTGATGTCGTTGCCAAAGGCCCGACAGCCCAGCCGGGTTGCTTCCAGCGGAATGGCCCCGCCCCCTGCAAAGGGGTCAAACACGCGGGGCATCCGGTCGAGAAACGCCTCGGTGGCCGCGTGCAACTCCGCTTCCAGTTGCGCTACTTCGAGCGAGGGCGCGTGGCGGTCAGGGTGGCTATAAAGGGCCTGCTCGGCGGCACGCAGTGCCTGGTCGTGGCGGTCGTAGTCGGCCAGCAGGCCAGCTAATTCATTCTCGAATCCGTTTGCAACTTGCTGATTATCAGCAAGCTGGGGGGGGGGGGGGGGGGGGTAGCTAACGCATTGTGGGCCACCCAGATGAGCCTGCGGGCACGACCGATGATGGCCGGGTCATTTTTGCTTTCCCAGCGCACGAGGCTCGCTGGGGCCAGTTGTTCCTTGGCGTTGGTTTTGCGGCCGGCCTTTTCGTTGGCCGCAAACTTGTCCGAGAACTTGCCCACGAACATAAGCAGGCGGTTGCGAAGCGTATCGGGCAGGCTGTCGACAGCGGCCGTGTACGGAATGTCGTCATAAGGTTTGTAGGGGTCGCCGGGGTTCTGGGCCGGCCCCAATAGTTGTGCCACGGCCGCCTTGAAGGCGGGCGGGCAGTGCGCGTCGTCGGGGTCGGGCACGAGCGAGGCAAACACCACGGCCCGGCACACGGGCAGGGGCCGCCGCGCCCACCACAGGTGCAGCGTCGAAATATGGCCGTGGCGAATGGACTTATCGCGCACGCTCTCGGCCGACACTTCCTTGACCGGCATGGCCACTTCAATCAGTTTTTTATAGGGAGCGGGGGTGGGCATAGGGGGAGCAGCAGCGCGGCCGATGAGGCAAGTAGCACTGGCTTACGAAGAATAGGCGGGTAAAAAGACTACCAAGTTAGGGCTTCAGAAGCGTCCGAGAATAACTTATCGAAGTCGGGGTCAGTTTTGGCCAGCAAACCAAGCCGGTGGTAGCGTTGCGCTTCCTTCCATACCGAGGGGTGCTGCTTTTTTTGCAACTGCTGTCGCATCCGGTCGAGTTGGGCAGTTGGTGCGCCCGCTGCTTTTTTAGTCACGTACATATGCAGCCGGGCTTTGTAATCTAAGTAAGATTCTTCTCTGGCCTCGCGCAAAAACTCCCGTTTGTTGAGATTCAGCACCTCGTGCAGCGTGTAGCGCGCCCGCTGGTACGCCACCGTACCGGGCGCGGCCCGAATAACGAACTCGAACGTGTCGCGCAGGTCGAGCATGAGGTAATCCATTGGGTCTTCCAGACGCGGGTTGAGCAACACCGCCGTGCCGGCGGGTGGTTGCTGCGCGGGCTGCCCATGCGGTGGGTTTACTTCCTCAAACTGCCCGTTGCCCTGTCGGAACACCGCGAACTTGTCGTTTTTTGGCCCATTGCAATTTCCGCACGCATAGAGGTAGTTATCCCACACGAAGCAGCTTTCCGGATACAGCGACTTGGGGTAGATATGCTCCACCTCGTCGCCAACCGAGTCTTCGCAGTAACAGCAGCGTCGGGCTCCCGAGCACATGAGCGCCAGTGCTTTCTTCACCTCGTTGAATGCCGCGTTGGTTTTCACGTTGCGGGCCTTAAACCCGGCTTTGGCCGCCGCCGCTTGCTCCGTAAATGAGGCCCCTTGGTCAACCGCAGTTTGGTAAGTGGCTAGGGTAGCCAGCGTAGCGACATCAGGCGTAATGTTGTCGGGTAGCTGTATCATTTGCCAGCAGTGGGTAGTATCTGCCGTAGTTCCAGCATTCTGGCTTCTTCCGACGACGTAATTTCCCCCAGCATCGACTTGAGGTTGAGCGCCGCCAATTCTTCCATTTTAGCCGTCGAATCGGGCGAGCGGCTGACACCTTCCCCAAAAGCCTCAGTGCCGTAGGCATCCAGAATATTGCCGTAAATCAGGCGCTCGCGCTCGATGCCGGTTACTTCTCTCGACTTTTCATCAGAACCGGGCGCGGCTAGCCGGTAGATGCTGCCGGTTTCAGCGGCACGGCACACCAGCGGGCTGTGCGTAGTTACGATGAACTGAATATTGGGAAAGCATTTCAAGAACCATTGCCCAATACGTGTCTGCCAGGTGGGATGCAGGTGAGCATCTATTTCATCTACTATCACCACGCCTGGCAAATCTATTTCTAATTTATCCGATTGGTTTTTAGCTAGCTGTTGAAACACGGCCGTAGTGCCATAGACGCGCACCAATTGCCGTATCAACTCAAACGTCAAACTAAGCACCGAACGGTAGCCATCGCTCATCTGAGTGACTGGAATCGTGTTGCCATTGCCATCCAAAAAAACAGGCCCCTCGGTTTCAATGCGGTCAAGCGTGGCCCCATGTGGCAGCAACTCACTTTCATTAATAAGCCGCTTAATGTATTCCAGTGTGTGGCCAGTTTCAGAAGGGGTATTATCAGCTTCCTGTTGCTTTAGCCGTTGATAATCCAATTCACGCAGCCATTCCAAAGCCTCTGTGAGTGCTACATCTTCCCCAAAAGCACTTAGGTGAGCGCCTACTTTGGGAGACGAATAGAATACCTTATTCCAGTCAGGATTGCCGCCCGTAAACCGGCGAAAAGGGCCGTAAGCAGCCGAAAACCAACCAGCGTAGTCACTCCAAACTTCCTTTCTAGGTGAGCGGGTTTTTGCATTGATATTGCTGTCTATCACAACAATGAAACTAGCATCCTTGAAGTCTGCACCCCTCCAGACCTTTTCCAAGCTGAAGGAAAGTTCAACAGGAACAGGTGTAGTTAAAGCTTTCACGGAAGCCTTTTTCGTATTAACTGTCCGGTCCCATTCGTTAGCGGCAATCATCAATTTGATATGACCAGCTTGTTGCCCCCTAGAAAGCCAGTCTTCCCAGGCAAGTCGCAGTGCTAATGCTTTTTCAGGCCCAATCAACGCTAAGGAGATTGCCCGCACTACCGACGACTTACCGGTACCATTATCACCAATGATAACATGCCAGCCAGCGGGCTTTGCAAATTTTATTTTCAGGCTGTCGATTGCCCGTATATTCTTAATATCTACCGCTTCAATGTACATCGGCTCCTAATTTTTGTTGCCACTCGCGCATAGGCAAAAAATACTGCACTCCCCTACTCTTTTGTTCAAAAGTAAGCCTATTAGCGGGGTTCTGGATGCGGTGCAGCCCGGGCTGGCTTTTGCAGCTTACCACGATGTAGAGCCAAGCCGCATCGCCGAGCTGGGCCAGGCGGTTTAGCTCGTTTTCGCTCAGCATCACGCTGCCATCGGGACCACTGCGGCCCTTTACCTCGATGTAACGCTTGAGGTGCTCGGGGCTGGTGCTCTTGATATCGTAGCCTTCGTTGCGGGCCGATACGTCGGTGGGCGTCCAGCCCTGGGCGGTTTCGTAGTTCATCGCCGTTTGCAGGGCGATGGCTTCGGCCTCGTCGTCGCGGCTCATGCCGTAGTGGCCCCTATACTCCACGCTGGACAGGGGCACCACCCAGGCGCAGCCCAGCACCTCGGGCAGCTTGGGCGTGAGGCGTTGGCGGTCGTCGAGCAGGCGCAGGCGCTGCTGCTTGCGGGCTATCAGGTCGTTGATGCGCTGCTGCTTGTGCTCCAGCTTGTCGTGCACCCGGCTGTCGTGGCCTTGGAATAAAAGCTTGCCTTGCAGCTCCGTAATTTCGCCCGATAACTCCATGACCAGGTGCGTAAACGCGGTTTCGAGGTAGTCGCGGCGGCGCTCGGCATCGGCCTGCACGCGCTGCTGGGTGTCAGCCAGCTGGGGCAGGGTGAGGTGCTCGAAGCCCCAGGCCACTACCTCGTCGGCGCGCACCACGGCGGGCGGGACCACGGTTTTGGCGAAGGCCGTGGGCGGGTGCAAATCCAGGAACTTGGCCGGCGAGGTGTAGGCGAAGGGCTGGCCGGGCACCTGGCGCACCAGCAGCAGGCGCTCGTCGGCAATGCTGTCGCCCTGGTGGTGCGGGCGCTGGTCGGTGAGCTGCGACTTCACAAAAAAGGCCAGGTACTCCTCCGGGTCATCAGGCGAGATGAGCACCGTGCCGCGCAGCATGTCGCCCCGAAACTGGCGGCGCACCACGCTCACCAGCGCGTCAAACACCGGGTTGCCGGGGTTGATGTAGTGCACCCGCCCTAGGTCGCCGGCCCCGCGCTGGTAGTCGAGAAACACTTGCTTATCAAAGCAAAACAGCAGCTGCCGCACTACGTCGGCCACCAGGTTGTGCTCCTGGCGCAGGGCCTGGGTGAGGGCCTCGGGCAGCTGAGTGAGGTGGAATATGGCTGGCCGCACCTCGGCGTAGGTGCCGCCCAGCTGGGTGAGCGCCCGCTCGAAAAACAGGCGCACGTAGATGGGTTGCAGGCGCTTTTCGTCCGAGTCTTCCTTGAGCTCGCGGGCGCTGCCGTAGTCCACGGGGCTGTGGGCCAGCCGGGCACGCTGCTCGCTGATTTTGGCGGCGAAGCGGGCCTGGAGCGCCTCGTCGGGCTGGGCCAGCAGGTCGTCGAGGGCGGTGGCGCGGCCGTGCAGCACCGAGTCGAAGATGGCGTCGAGCTTCACGTTTTCGAGCACGTCCTGAATCACGTCATACACCCGGTCGTCGCCCAGGCTCTGGCGGATGATGTCGAGCTTGGAAAGCAAGCGCTCCAGTACCTGACCCTCGCGGGTATTGCTGGCCACCAAGTTGAGCACCAGCACATCCTGCTGCTGCCCGTAGCGGTGAATGCGGCCCATGCGCTGCTCCAGGCGGTTGGGGTTCCAGGGCAGGTCCCAGTTAAGGAGCAGGCGGCAGAATTGCAAGTTGATGCCCTCGCCGGCCGCGTCGGTAGCCAGCAGAATCTGGGTGGCGGGGGCCGCAAAGTCGCGCTGGGCCTGGCGGCGCTCGTCCACTGACTTGCTGCCGTGGATGGTGGCCACGTGGTAGCCGTTGTTGGTGAGGCGCTGGGCCAGGTAATCGAGCGTATCCTTATGCTCGGTGAAAATGACCAGCTTCTCGCCGCCCGATACTTGGTGACTGGTCAGCAGCTCTTGCAGCTTTTCGTACTTGCGCTCAGCTTGCTGGCCGTTATAAAGCTCGTCGGCCAGGGCGTGCAGCTGCTGTACTTCGCGGGCTTCGGCTTGCAGCTCGGGCAGGCTGCGGGCGGTGGTGAAAAGCCGGAACTTGCGCGGGTCGGCCAGGATAATTTCCAGCGCTTGGCGGTCGTCATCGCCTAGCTCGTCGTAGTCGTCGAGGCTGTCCACGTCGTAGCCTTCGAGGCGGTGGCGCTGCTGCCAGAGGGCGGGGTTGCGGGCCACCTCGTCTACCACGGCTTGTAGGGCGTTCAGGCGCTGGCGCAGGGTGTTGCGGATGGCGTAGATAGAGCTGACCAGCCGGCGTTGCATCACCGTAAGGGCCAGCGACACGTGCACATTGCGCGACTCGCTAGCCTCTTCCCGGCGCTGGGTCAGGTAGTGCGTCACGGCATCGTAGAGGCGCTTTTCGGGCGGCGTCAGCTCGTAGGCGATGGTCTGGGTGAAGCGGTTTTTATACAGCGGCTGGCCCTGCCAGTCTTTCATATCCTCTTTGAGGCGGCGGATGAAAAACTTGTTCAGCCCGTCGCTTTCCAACTCGCGCACGCGGGTGGCGGCCAGCTCGTCGGTGGCAAAAATGTCCTCGTCCAGCAGTTGCAGCAGCTTTTTGAAGGTGTCGGTGCGGCCCCGGTGCGGAGTGGCCGTCAGCAGCAGCAGGTGCTCGCAGTGCTCGGCCAGACGCTGGGCGGCCTCGTACCGGCGCGACTTGTAGGTCTTGGTGGCGTACTCGTAGGCCGAGAGCTTGTGGGCCTCGTCAATTACCACCAGGTCCCAGTGAGCGTTGGCGGCCACGTTTAGCACGTCCTCCCGCGAGAGGAAATCAATGGACGTGACCACCCGCTGGGCGGTGCTAAAAATAGTGGGGTCGGCCGAGAAGATGCTGCGATTAACGAGCGTGAACGGCAGGTTAAACTTAGCGCCCAGTTCGTCTTCCTGCCACTGCTTGGTGAGGCCGCCGGGCGTCACGATAAGCACCCGCTCCACCAGCCCCCGGTTCATCAGCTCCTTGAGCAGCAGCCCGGTCATGATGGTTTTACCGGCTCCGGTATCGTCGGCCAGCAAAAACCGGATTTTGGGTAGCGGCAGCAAAAACTTGTATACCGCTTCCACCTGGTGCGGCAGCGGGTCCACGAGGCTGCAATTGACCGCAAACAACGGGTCGAATAAGTGGGCCGAGTGAATGCGCTCGGCCTCCGCAAACAGCGTAAAGCGCGCGGGGTCGCCGCTGAAATCAAACGCCCCCTCCTCCGTGATGACGCGCAGGCGCTCGGCCTCGGCTTCGGTGATGACCTTGCTGCTGGCCCGCTGGGTGTTGATGCCAGTGTAGCTCAAGGCTAGCATCCCGGCCAGCTGCTGCACCTTGGTGAGCACCACCGGTTCGGTAGGGAGAAGGTCGGCCACAATCTGGCCTGGTTGAAGCAGCATAGCGAAAAAGGAGCGAACCAGAAGTAAGTTCAAAGGTATCAGGAACCCTGGCTACTATTCAGATTAGACTTTATCACCGGGTTGGCGGCGGGATAGTTCGCCCTGCTACTATCCCGCCAGAGTCGAATTAGAATAAAATAATATTAAATATTCCACGCTTAAACGAGCCGGCTACCCGCAGCAGGTCGTCCAGGCGGGCCGCGATGTAGCCCGGCTGCACGTGGCCGGTGAAGTGTAGGTCCGGATAGCTCAGCTCCCGACCCCGGATGCGGCAGCGCTTCTGGTCGCCGATGTCGCGCAAACGCGGCGAGTACTGCAGGCCCAGCAGGTCAAAGAGCCCAAAAACCAGGTCCGTGTAGCCGTGCGTGTCGGTGGCGTGCTCGACGATGACCACGTCGGTTTCGTTGCCTAGTACCTCGTCCAGCACGTAGGTCGTGTCGCGCTCGGTGGCGGGAATGACTTTGCTGCCGTATTGGGCGTAGTGGTCCGCCGTGTGGGTGTAAAAGGTGACGCCCCGCCCGTAGCCGAAGTAGCGCAGCAGGGCTTTGGCGTTGCGCACGGCCCCGCTGACCGTCCGAGGACGATAATCCCCCGCCACCCCAGTGCTGGGCCAGCCATTGGCGGTGCTGTTGGTTAACCACGCGGGTGGTGGCCGCGCGCAACGGTTGTTCGTGCAGGAACTGGTGGGTGGCCCACCAGACGGGTTGGTAGTCCAGGCCCGTGCTGCGGGCCATGTCAGACAAAGGGCTGTTGCAGGCGGCAGCCAGCAGAGCCGTATAGACCGGCTCCGGCGCCTCGCTACTCCCGGCCGACGCCTCGCGCAGTCGTCCGGAGAAGCCGGTCCAGCCATCTACTTCGACCAGAATGTCGGTCAACTCCACGGCCGGCATGCGGGCCCGAATCTGCTCATCCAGTGTCTGGAGTGAAGCGGGCAACTCCTTGGCCTGCAAGGCCGTGAGCACCAATTCGCCATCCTCCAGGCGTACCTCGCCGCCTTCGGCCAACAGGACCGTGACCTGTGGCAGCAGCGCTTCGAGCTCGGCTAGGCGGGCCTGCAGGTGCTGGCTCGGGTCTTCGGGCAGGCCCAACCGGCGCAGCACCTCCCCGCGCAGGCCGGGCCACTGGGTAGCCGGAATCAGGTAGCTTTCCAAGTCGGCGAATTTGCGCGAGCCCGGCACGAATACATCCCCCGAGCGCAGCCGCTCGCGCAGGGTGGCCAGCACGCACAGCTCGTAGGGCAGGCGCTCCGATGCTTGTTGCGGGTGCACAAAGCCCTGCCAGGAGGGCGTGATGAAGTCCGTCGGGGCATCGGCCGGCAACTTGCGCCGGTCGCCGGTCTGCAGCTCCACCACCAGGGCCAGGGCCAGGGCCTCAGCGAAGTGGTCGCCGGCAAAGGCGCTGGCAAACGAAACCTGCCGTAACATACTGGCGGAAAATTGCTTCAGGTGCGCGTAGCGCCGCAGCAGCAAGGCCAGGGGCGAATCCAGGCGGGTATCGCTCAGAGCGTAGTAGGCCTGCAGGGCCTGCTCCACCTGTTCCCGGGGAATCGTCTTAAATACGGCTTGCCGCACCTGCCCGGCCGGTATCTGTTCGTCCACCACCGTGCGGGCGACCTGGGCGAAGACGCGTAGGGCCGTTTCGCGGGCCTGGCGAATGGCTACCAGGTGGGCCTCGTACTCACGTTGTGCCTTACGCTGGGCCAGGGCCCAGTAATCGCTGAACATGGTGAGCACCGCGTCGAGCACGTCGCGGTAGGTTTCCAGCACGAAGGCCACCAGCAGCGGGTAGCGCTTGGCTGGTGCGGTGGCGCGCCCGGTGGGCCAGGCGCTTGCGCCGGTTGGCGTTCAGCCCACTCGCGTCCCAGTCGGCCAGCCCCAGCTGGTGCAGGAAGTCGACTTTGGCCAGCGCTTGGTTGATGGCCGCAGGCGTGCCATCAGGCGCACCAGGCCCAGCTGCACGGCGCAGCCTTGGCGGTTGCCGTCGCGGCGCTGCCGCTGAATGAATTCACAGTCAGCCCCCGCCAGGTGAAAGTGCTGGCGCAGGTCGGTTTCACTGAGTACAGCGGGTACTTGTTGGTAGCCCTTGCGTTCGGGGGCGGTGAGAAAGGGTGAAATCATGCGTCTGGAGCAGGTTCAAAAAGCCATAGCTTCCTGGCCCATGCCCCCGCAAACCCACTAGGCGGCGAACCACCCGAAAATAAGGGGTCAGAAAGCCGGGCCAAAAATAAACGGGGCGTTAGCTTTGTGAACCTGACTTGTTGACCCTTTATGCACCAGACCTTCGGCTACGCTCGCGTCTCCACCCTCGACCAGAACCTCGATACCCAACTCGACATCCTGACCAAGGCCGGCTGCGACCGCATCTTCCAGGATAAAATTACGGGCCTGAGTGTGCAGCGGCCGGCGCTCGATGAGCTGCTGGGCCTGTTACGAGAGGGCGACACCGTATTAGTGGCTCGTTTCTTTCGCTTAGGCCGCAGCCGCGACCATGTCATTCATCTGGTCAACTCGTTTCACCAGCGTGGCATCCACTTCAAGGCCCTTGACCTAGGTATTGATACCACGACGCCAGCGGGCAAGTTTATGCTCTCCATCTTCGCCTCGCTGGCCGAGTACGACCGCGAGAGTATCCTGGAAAAGACCAAGGCGGGCCAGCAGCTGGCTGCGGCGCAGGGCAAGCACATCGGCCGGCCCAAAGGGCTCGATGCCGAGAATCTGAGCAAAGTCAAGAAGGCGCTGGGCAAAGGCCTGTCCGTCACCGAAACCGTGGAGCTAACCGGCATCAGCCTCTCCAGCGTCAAACGCTACCGGAAGTATCTACAGGCCTCCTTGAGCCACTAGCCCAAGCAGCCGAAGAGGCTTAGAGTAATTTTATCCCCCCGCTGCTATAAGAAGGCCAAGCACGCGGCGCTCGGTTGTTGTACCTACCGCCCTACTCGCCGGACTTTACGCCGATTGAGTTGGCCTTCAGTAAGCTCAAAACCCACCTGCGCACAGCGGCCGCCCGAACCCGCGAGGCGCTAACAGCCGCCTTGCAAACGGCGCTGGCCTGGATAACGGCCGAGGATGCCCAAAACTGGTTTGACCACTGTGGCTACCACGTACACTGACTAGGAAATTGCTCTAATTGCTCCTTGCGCCACCGCTGCGGCGTGCGCGTGCGCAAATCCTGCGCATTCAGCAAATCTTTGACAATGAACCACGCCCTTATCAAAATCGTCATCGACCAACACAATAATTCAATCACACTGCCCTAGACCGCCACCAACGTTTTTACGTTTTCCACCCCACTTCGAGGTGGCAGCAGGAACCCGCTCACGGGGTGAGCCTTGCTAACCTGCTAGTTCAAGCCGCCGCAGGCCCGCCTGGGCGAGCTGTGGTGAAGCACCCGGGCAGTATGGGGAGCCGGCCCCTCCCCCACTGCCCTTACAAAAACGGGTACTTACGGCGCAGCACGGCCAGCACTTTGGCAGGCAGCGGGCGGGAGGCCTCTTCCTTATCAGCAAAATACGCAGTGAGGGCCGCTTCTAGTATTTCTTGGATATTCTCACCCCCGTAAGTAGCTAACTGCTGGAGCTGCAGATACGTGGCAGCTTCAAGCTTATTGGAAAAAGTTATCTTTTCCGACTTTATTTCTTTTTGGTATTTACCATCTTTATTTTCCGGCGGTAAACCCGGGGAGTCCCGAATGGTGCCGGCATTCGGCCACAGCGTTTCGTCGGGATTTACGGGTTTGGGGGCCTGGCCGGTTATTTCAGCAACGGCGGCGGTGGCAAAGTTTGGGCGCGGGGGCTTGTTCATACGTCAATTCGGGTAAGCAGCTCGCGGGTAAGGGCCAGGTAGTCCTGGGCGCTGTTCGAGTCGGGGGCGTGGGTATGGATGCCAATCTTGAGGGCCACGGCTTCCACCAGCTTCGCGTTGATGCGAATGGAAGTCTTGGTCAGCAGCCCCTGCACCCGGGGCTGCTGGGCCAGCTCAGCGGCGAAGTCGTGGTAGACCTGCCCCCGGTAGTTGGGATGGTACTGCGTCATAAATACGCCTTTCAGCTCGAGGCCAGGGTTGAAATTGTCGCGCACCGCATCGAGCATGTCCAGCAGCTTATAAAAGCCCGAGAAGGCAAAGGGGTCGGGCCGCATGGGGGCTACCACGCAGTCGGCTGCAACCAGGCTCATCACCGTCATGGGTCCCATCGACGGGGGCGTATCCAGCACCAAGTAGTCGTAGTGCGGGCGCAGGGCGGCTAGTTGGCGACGCAGCAGGTTAGGGTGGGTGGCGTCGGCCCCAATCATGCGTTCCAGCGGGCTAAGCTCCGGCCGCGAGGCAATCAGGCTCAGGCGCTCGCTCACCGGCTGCACTACGTCAGCCAGCGTAGCTTCCCCCCGCAGCACCATGCACAAGTTGGCGGGCTGCAGGTCCGGGAAGCTGGAGCTGAGGTTGCTCTGCGGGTCGCAGTCAATGAGCAGCACCCGGTGCCCGAGCAGCACCAGCGAATGCCCGATGCCGAGCGCGGAGGTAGTCTTACCCACCCCGCCCTTGTGCTGGGCAATGGCAATAACTTTCATAAGATACGAGAGAAAGCAAGCAATATCCCCTTGCTTTCTTGTTGTAAAGATGGGAAATAAAAGCAAGTTTGCAAAGATAGTCTTTACATAAAGACGAAAATATGATTCTGGATGAGCCAAATATTTACGTAAAGATGACAATGCTAGCAGCGCAACAGCCCCCTTCCTCAATGACTAAATCAACCCAATTAGGACAGGAAGGGGGTTTTCAACGCATTCTGGCATAAATAATCTTTATTCCTGTACAAAAACACGACTTTACTGTAAATACATCTTTATTTTAAAGAAATATTTTTATCTTTATTAAATAGTTACAAAGACAAACTTTTAATAAAGATAACTTTATTATCTCTGGCCAACTAAGCCTTATTCGTCTTCGGTTGCTTACGCGACCAATCCACTGGGGTGGGGTGGGTAACCAGTCTCGCTTGGCAATGATTTACCTAATAATATGAATTTTTATAATACGCGTGTTTTTGTAAACGATACTCCTCAGCTAGCGAGGGCCAGATGCCGGTCTACCCGAATCAGCCCGGACTCTTGGGATGGGTAATTCAAGAGGTGCTGGTGCTGCGCGGGCAGCACAGATGCTTCCAGAGCGTCGCAAAATGCGTCCGGCACGTCCAAGTAGCCAATGCGTGCCCGAGAGTTGCCAGCCCCCCTTAAAAGCGTTAATTCGACTAGTCAGCCGGTAGGGGAGGGTGACCTACTGCACCCTGTAGCTACCCTACTGCCCGGCGGCCGGCGGCCGCTTGCCTGGCAGCTATTACCAAAACCACGAAGCGGCCCCGGTCGGACAAGCAGGATGCTTTCGTGGTTTTGGTAATAGGTGCCGGCCGGCTACCGGGCTGGAAACGGTTAAATCAAGCCATTCTTCGTGGTTTTGGTAATAGGTGCCGGCCGTGCGGGCGCCAGTTAGTGCCCAATCCGAGGGGACTTACCCGGCGCAGATGGCCATTTCCACGTGCGAAGCCTTCTGCTTAAACTAGTGTAAGAGACTGAAAACCGGCCCGGTATGTTGAGGCTGGAGCCGAATTAGCGCTTCACCTATTACAAAAACCACGAAAGGCCGCGCGCGCCCAAAAAGCCAAGCCTTCGTCTGGATTGATTGGCTTCAACGGGGCGAACCTAGCCTAACCCAGGCCAAAACCCTTCAAAAAGCCCCCTTTAAACCGGTGGTTTATAATGTTTACCCTTTTATAAGGTTTACGGCGCTCGTAACTCCTTGTCCTGCTGACTGATACGAGGCCCATCTATTACAAAAACCACGACAACCTATTACAAAAACCACGACAATCTATTACAAAAACCACGACAACCTATTACAAAAACCACGCGGGTGCTATTACAAAAACCACGAAGTCCTATTACAAAAACCACGAAGTCCTATTACAAAAGCACGAGTCCTATTACAAAAACCACGAAACGGGCTGTGGATAACTCGCAAAAAGACCGCGTTTGTCGCCTGGGCACCCCGCTGAGCAGGGGGGAACTGGCCCGGCCCATCTATTACAAAATATTTTACTTGTAATAGTGGGGCGGCGGCCGCATCTTTGGGATGCCGCTGCCCACCCAACCCTATGCAACCCACTCTGTTTGACCAGCTCCCGGAGCCAGCCAATGCCAACAAAATAGTGGTTCAGCACAACGCGCTGGTGAACGCGCGGTTTGACCTGAGCACGGTGGAGATGCGTCTGTTCATGGCCATGCTCTCGCGCATCGGGCGGGACGACAACGAGTTCCGGGAGATGCGCATTCCGCTGACCGAGATTGTGGCCCTGTCGGGGCGGCGGCCCAGCGCCAAGGACTACCAGCAGGTGGCCGCCATGTGCGACCAGCTCGTGAGCCGCATCCTGCACATTGAGCGGCCGCCCGTGGGCCGCCGCCGCGAACGCCGCGCCAGCGCCACCCCGGACTTTGACAAGATTCCGCTCATGGCCTACGCCAAGTACCGGGGGGAGGAGGGGGCGCTGCGGGTGCGCTTCAACGACGAGATAATGCCCTACCTGCTGCAATTGCACCAGAACTTTACCAAGGCCCAGGTGGTGCAGTTGCTCAAGCTGAAAAGCCCGCACTCCTACCGCATTTACTGGCTGCTGAAGGAATACGCCACCTTCGGCACCCGGGTGCTGGGCGTGGACGAGCTGAAAAGTATCCTGAACCTGGATGGGCAGTACCGGCAGTTTCCACTGTTCCGCCTGCGGGTGCTGGACCGGGCCCAGCAGGAGCTAAGCCAGACGGACTTGCCCTTTGAGTACGAGCTACTGCGCGAGGGTAAGAGCGTGGCGCAGATTAAATTTAATTTTAAGCCCCTGCTGGTCCTGCCCGAAGTGCCCGAGCCGGCCCCGCCGGGTTGGCAGCAGGCGCTGCTGGACCTGGGCCTGGCCCCACCCAGCCTGGCCACCGTGCAGGAGCTGGTGGAGCAGGGCCGCATTACCCCCGATTACGTGCAGTTCGTAGTGCGGACGCAGCAGGCCAAGTTTCAGGCTGGTAAAGTGAAGAGTTTACCAGGTTCGGTTTTTACGGCCATCACCAAGCAGCACCTGCTGGTCGAGTACGAGGCCCAGCGCAAAAAGAATCCGCCCCCGGCCGCCGCCCGCCAGGGGAAGCAGCGCAGCAAGCTGCTGTCCGAGTTGGAGGATGCCCGCAACAGCCTCAAGTTCGTGCTGTCCTCGGCTTCCTACTCGGAAGCTACGCGGCCGGCTGCTTTGGAGCAGGTGCGCGCGGCTATTGCGGGCTTGGAAACGCAGTTGCTGCAGCTACCCGCCTGAGGCGGACGCTGTAGCAAGGCAGTGGGGAAAAATGCCCACTGGTGCGCTAGCCCGCGGTTAGGGGAGGGTGCTTGTCGTGGTTTTGGTAATAGGTGCGGGGCTAGCTCCGCTGGGAAGGCAGCCGGCCCTCGGTGGAGCCTTACCCCGTTAGCATCCCCACTAGTGCTCACCGGGCGGCGAAAATATGACGACGTGACGCAGATGACTGGCTACCTGAACTACGGGACAGCTGCTATTACAAAAACCACGACAAAAGGCGGACGGCAAGAGCACCGATTTTTAAAAGCGTAGCCCGGGCAGGCATTGCCGGTGCGTAGCCGACCCGGCACTTGCCTTTGGCCTGGGCCAGTCGGCGCGGGCTCCCGCCGTCTGGCCCCGAGAAGGGAGTTCGCCCCCGGCCTGGGGCAGGGCATCAAGTCACAGTTGCCATCCGGGTTGCTAGGCGCAACCCGCTACCTTTCACGGGCTAAAGGGGCCGGTCGCCCCTCCCCGGGGGCGGGCTACCCGTCCTTTAACCCTGGACCAGCCTGCTGCACCCAGTCAACCTGTTTGCCGCTGCCCTCGCCCGCCAGCAGGTATCGGTCCGGGATTACGGGTACGTGGTGCTTAACCCGTAATCCCGGGTCCCGAAACCACTGGGGAGGCTAGCCCACTAGTCATGGCAACTACGCCCCCAGGCCCAGAAAAAGGCAGGTCCCCGGTTGCCGTTGGCCTCGCCCGCCGGGAGGCACGGGTGGGTACCCGTAAAAGTCCCGAAGCAAGCCATGCCTGGGGCACGGTACGGAAGTGGATGGGTGTAGCTGGTAGTGGCTGGTCATCGAGGGCTACCTACCGCGCGCCAGCAGTCCAGCGGCAGCGCCCGCGCGGAATGGCAGGGTCGTTACCCGGGCCCGGGGAAAGCACACGGGGCCAGCTGCGTTGCCAGTGAGCGAATGAGTACTACCAGGTCAGCAGCACTGCCAGGCGCCAGCAACCCCTGCTGGCGGAATGCGGGGCTTCGGCAGCGCCGGAGGGGCCAGGCCCCGCGCGCCGGTTTTAGTTGGGGCCCCAACCACGAGTGGCTCCGCAAAAATAGCATGAGTTGTACGCCGTAGTCAGCCGCCCCGCGCCTGGAGGCGGCTGACTGCGGCCCAAAGTGGACTGCCCCCGTCGCCCCTTTCCCTTGGTAACAGCTTAGCTAATGGCCCGGCCGGCTGGCCAAGTCCACCGGGGCACCGGGGCGGGGGCAGTGCCCAAAAATGGGGAACAAGGATTTCAGCCGGCAACTTAGCCCCAGATAAGCCGCCCCGCGCCCCGTGCCCAGGGGGCGTGACTTAAGCAGACCGATAACCCGCGCCAGGTAAGCAGGCTGCTTCCGCCGCTAGTGCCACGCTAACTGGGAGCCAAAGCCAGGCAACTAGACGGAATACCGGCCTTGGTTAAAAGTTTGGTACAAAGGTTAAAGGAGTCCAGTTTTTCAACTGAGTAGTAACCGGCTCCCTAGCCACCTGCTGCCTCGCAGGCCCCACGCCGCTAGTGGTATTGGCACCCAGCGCTAGCTACCACTTAGACCATTTTCGCTGAATGGCTAAGCTGTCGTAGCAGGCGACCGTGAACGCCAGGTAGTCTACTTGGTTGTAAGGGTTAGTGGTAAGCCTGTGTAAGGAAGCACCCAGTGAGCTCCGGCCGGAGTCCGCACGGGTAGGTGGTGGGCCTACCGGAAAGATGCCTACCTGCTGCGGGTTGACGGGCTTGCCCCCCGGCTGGCTGCCCCGGCCGGCCGGGGCAACGGCCTGCTCCGTGAGTTGGGGCAGCGAATAGAGGCGCTCCCCGCTGGCCGATACCACGTAG
>NZ_BAAGXF010000027.1:0-39499 GCF_054779975.1 Hymenobacter arcticus | reverse complement strand
GCCTATGGTACTGCCTTCACCGGTGGGAGAGTCGGTCGCCGCCAACTTTACACGTGAGCCCTCCTGTTTCGCTTTCATCAGCGATTAGCAGGAGGGCTCTTGTATTTTAAAAAAACTAGGGGAAAGGGTCTCTTTACAGGATTGATATGCAAAGTTTAGTTAGTGGTTTGCCATTAGTTGGCGTGAACCGTATATACAGACCATGATTCCGCTAATTACCCAAACTCCTCGCCTTACAATTCTGGCTGCTAGTCGTGCCTTACTCACTGCTGAACTGCATAAGCCACAGTATTTTTCTGTTCTGTTGGGGGCTTTGGTACCAAAGAATTGGCCGCCAAGTGATTATGACCGTAGTGCGATGGAATATTTTTTAGACCAACTCACTGCTGGAGGGCGCGATGCTGCCGGTTGGTACAGTTGGTACGCGCTACGAAAGGCTGAAGGGGACATTCCTCGAACGCTGGTAGGTGCGGGAGGCTTTATGGGCCCGCCTACTAGGGAGGGTACAGTTGAAATAAATTACTCTATTGCTGTAGATTGGCAGGGCCAGGGCTTGGGTACCGAATTGGTGAGCGGATTAGTGCAGCAAGCTGCCGCTACGGGTATGGTACAGCGGCTAGTGGCCCACGCCCGTGCTAACAATCCCGCCTCACAGCAGGCATTGCTTCATAATGGCTTTGTGCTAGTGGGCCCTGGCCCTGATGGATACGTGCGATTCGAGTGCGCGGTGGAGCCGGCCGCTGACCCTCGGTTGCAGGATGTAGCTTAGATTATACCATGCTTCAACAAGCCAAAAGGCCCGGCCAAGTAATTGGCTTGTCCTTACCCACATTTTGGTAAAAAGCGCCGGCCGGTAGGCTGGCGCTTTTTTTAGTGCCTGGCGGTACTTTTCGGCCATGTCGATAGCCACCCACTTCTGCGACCCGCTGCGCTGGGCGCAGCACCATTTCGGGGCCGTGGCCCTGGGCGACACACGCCGTACGCGCCGGCTGGAGCAGCTCGCCGCGGGTTGGGCCCGCCAGCCGGGGGCGAGTATCCCGCGTCTGAGCCAGGGCCAGCCCGGCGCCAGCAAAGCTGCCTACCGCCTGCTGGACCGGCCCCAGGCCACGCCCGATGCTTTTCAAGCGCCGCACCGTCAGCTAGTTGGTCAGCAGGTGCAGGCCCCCGGCACCTACCTGCTGGTCGAGGATACCACGGAGTTGAGCTGGCCCGAGGCCGCCGAGCGCCGGGCCGGCCTGGGGCCAGTCGGACCGGGCAAGCCCCGCAGCCAGGGCGTGCTGCTGCACTCGCTGGTGGCCGCTGCCTGGCCCGCCAACGACCCAGCGCCGGCCGCGAAACGCCCGCCGCTGACGCTCTTGGGCCTGGCCGACCAGCAGTTTCACGTACGCCAACCCGTGCCCGTGGCTGAGAAAGCGCCCCCCCACGGCGGCTCGCGTCCCCGCCAGGGCCGGGTACGCGAGTCAACCCTGTGGACGCAGAGCCTGTAGGCCGTAGGCAGCCCCCGCCGGGGGCGCGCTGGGTGGTGGTGGCTGACCGTGGGGCCGACATCTACGAGCATCTGCACCAGTGTCAGACCCAGGGGCTGGGCTTCGTGGTGCGCGCGGCCCAGGACCGGGCCCTAGTGGCGGGACCGGCCAAAGCCCCGGCGGGGCGCCTCTTCGAGCTGGCCCGCGCCCAGCCCAGCCAGGGCACGCTGAAGCTGGCCCTGCGCGGGCGGCCCCGCCAGCCGGCGCGGGAGGTAGTCTTGCAGCTAAGTTGGAGCCCACCGCTGGCCTTGCGGGCCCCGCAGCGGCCGGGCGGGGCCACGGGCAAAGGCGCGCCGGTGGTGGGCACGGTAGTCCGGGTCTGGGAGGCCACCGCCGATGGCGAGCCGGGCCTGGAGTGGCTGCTGCTCACCGATTTGCCGCTCACGGAGCTGGCGCAGGCGCAGGCCCTGGTGCGGCAGTACGCCAGCCGCTGGCTCATCGAGGACTTCCACAAGGCCCTGAAAACGGGGCTCGGGGCCGAGCGCCTGCAGTTGCAGACGGCGGCGCGCCTGTTCGCCGCCCTGGCCCTGCTGAGCGTGGTGGCCCTGGCCCTGGTCGAGCTGCGCGAGCGCAGTCGGCAGCAGCCCGACGCGCCGGCCGAGGCCGCGGGACTCTCCGCCAGCTATTTGCGCGTGCTGCGCAGCCAGCGTAAGCACCCCCTGGTTACGGCGCGGGACGTGTTTTACGCCCTGGCCGGACTGGGCGGGCACCTGGGCCGCACGGGTGACGGGCCGCCGGGCTGGCAAACGCTCTGGCTGGGTCTGATGAGCCTGCGTCAACTGGTCGAGGGCGTCCGCCTGGCCCCCTACCTGAGCCTGGACGAGGACTAAAAAAAGCGCCGGCCTACCGGCCGGCGCTTTTTACCAAGATGTGGGTAACGACAAGCCAAGTAATTGGTCGGGGCTTTTGGCTTGTTGAGGCAAATGCTTATTTCTTCTGAGTTTTAACGGCTTTGCCCGAAGGCTTGTCCTTGATAACTTCCTCGTTATCTTTTTCTTTTTTCTTGGTTTCGGGGTCTGTGTGGCTGGGGGTTTTTACGGAAGCGGCCATGATAGGGGCAGGGGAAAAGGAATAATGCGTCTTATACGTGGTTAGTCGGGCAATTGGTTGATGTCGGTGGGCTCTACTTTGGGCTGGGCGTTGGTAGCGTGGCGGTAAGTAGTGGAGGAGGCGTAGGCTTTGATGCGCACCCGGTTGATGCTACCTAGTGGCAGGAGTTCGGGTAGGCAATGGAAGGGGTTAAACGAGAGCACATCATCGGCGAAGACGCGGCGGGCGGGGCTGAAGGCGTTTTGTGCTGGAATGACAATTTTGCCTATTGTCTGGTAAGGACTTTGGTCCTGGGGCCAGTCGATAGACGCGTCTTCGACGGGCATGGTCTGGAGGTCGGTGCAAAGTTGGGCGCGTACCTCGTATTCAGCGCCCTGCGTGCGAAAGAAATCAACTACCATATCGCGGTAAGCGCCTGGCTCTTTTAATTCTACCTCCTTGCCAGCCAGAACTTTTACGTTTTCTGATAGGGGAGCCAAGCCTATTTTCGCTACGTAGTCGCCGTAGCGGATGGCACCCAGCGTGGTATATGTTTCGCCTAGGATGTGGTTGTTGGGGTGCGCTTGCACTACCACTTTGACTTCCTTTTTGCTGCCAACAGCTTCGAGGACTTTGTCGGTTAGCACGGCGGCCTCATTTATGACGGTTTGCAGTACTTCGGGACCTTTTGCTATTTTTTCGAGCCGCAGCTGCATGTCGTGGTAGGCTTTGACATCGCCGGTTGGGATGATGGTATCGTTTACCATCAGGAAATCTTGGGTGACGGCATCGGCTTCTTCGGCCAGGAATTTTTTGCCAGGTACCCCAATTATTTTTAGGCCCAAGCCTTTTACGGCGGGCTGGCTATCGGGCTGAATAGCACCAGGCGAGGTAGACAGCCGGATGATAACCGGATACGTTTTGGCCTCTTTGAACATACCTTGGGCCAGGTGCTCAGGCAAGTTGGGGTACACGTGCAACTCGCCGCGCAAGATGCCGTGGCTTTTGGCATGGGCATCGCGGATGGCGTGGCGGGTTTTTTCAAACATCATTCGCGCCATTCGTGCCATGGAGGCTACCGTTTCGTTGCCTAGCTGGTCTTCGTTAGGTTGAATTTGTTCGACGCCATCGGCGAAGCGCACGTAGGAGGTGGGAATAGGTGGGGTAGCCATAAAAGAAGAAAAGGAATAATTGGTGGTGTGTTGAGTACGAATGGATGAGGCAGAGGTTATATAGGTGCTTTTAAATGAGTAAGTTACCTAAACGCTTTCGGCTGATATCTTGCTGATAACCCAGACTTTTATTGTTAGTATGTCTTATCGCCACACCATTGGGCTCCGCACCTATCAATTTGCAGATTTGAAGACGCTGTTGGCGCGGGCCTCGCCGCTGCGGACGGGCGATGTGCTGGCTGGCGTGGCCGCTGCCACTTATGAGGAGCGCGTGGCCGCCCAGTACGCGCTGGCCGATGTGCCGCTACGTACTTTCCTGCACGAGGCGCTGGTACCTTACGAGCAGGACGAAGTAACGCGGCTGATTATCGACACGCATGATGCGGAGGCGTTTGCACCCCTGGCGCATTTTACGGTGGGCGAACTGCGCGACTGGCTGATATCGGATGCGGCGGATGGGCCGACGCTGGCGGCGCTGGCCCCGGGCCTCACGCCCGAGATGGTGGCGGCCGTGAGTAAGTTGCTGCGCAACCAGGAGCTGATTGCCGTGGCTCGGCGCGTGGAGGTGGTTACGCGCTTCCGCAACACGCTCGGGTTGCGTGGGCACTTGGCTACCCGCCTCCAGCCGAATCATCCTACGGATGACCTGCGCGGCATTGCGGCCAGCCTCGTGGATGGCTTGCTTTACGGTAGTGGCGACGCCGTGCTGGGTATCAACCCGGCTACGGATAACGTACGGGCCGTGAGTGACTTACTGCGAATGCTGGACGGGGTGCGGGCTCAGTATGAAATCCCAACCCAGACGTGCGTATTGTGCCACGTTACCACTACGCTCGACCTGATTGGGCAGGGTGCACCGGTTGATTTGGCGTTTCAGTCTATTGCTGGTACTGAGGCGGCGAATAAGAGCTTTGGCATCAGCCTTAGTCTGCTGCAAGAGGCTTGGGAAGCCACGCTGGCCTTGGGGCGCGGCACGCTGGGTGACAACGTGATGTACTTTGAAACCGGACAGGGCAGCGCGCTATCGGCCAATGCCCACCACGGCCTCGACCAGCAAACTTGCGAAGCGCGGGCCTACGCCGTGGCCCGGCCCTACCGGCCGCTACTCGTCAACTCAGTGGTTGGCTTTATTGGCCCCGAGTACCTGTATGATGGCAAGCAAATTATTCGGGCGGCGCTAGAGGACCACTTTTGCGCTAAACTGCTGGGCTTGCCCATGGGCGTGGACGTGTGCTACACCAACCACGCCGAGGCCGACCAAGACGATATGGATACCCTGCTGACGCTGCTGGGCGTGGCGGGCTGCAACTTCATAATGGGTGTGCCGGGGGCCGATGATATTATGCTTGGCTACCAGTCCACCTCGTTTCACGACGCGCTGTATCTGCGCCAAGTGCTGGGGCTGCGCCCGGCCCCCGAATTTGCATCTTGGCTGGCGCAGCAGGGTATTTTTGATGCGTGCGTGCGGCAGCTACCCGCCACGGCGGCGCGGCTGCTGGGCCAGCTGCCGGCCGCGCTGCGGTAGTCGGCTTAGGCAAAAATCTGGTTTAGCACGCCCGCCAGGCGGATGCCGGCTTGCAGTAGGCGCTGGTTCAGCATCACCGCGTGGGCGGGGTAGTAGCGGTAGTCGAAGGCAGGATTTTGGGCCGCCTCGGCGTAGAGCGGCTCGCATAGCTGGTACGACTCGAAGAGCCAGGTGGCCATGGGGGCTTGCTGCCACTGCTGCACCTGGGTTTTGGTAGCGTGGTCGTTGGCCTGGGCCAGTTCAGAATAGGTGAGGCCCTCGTAGTCGAGCAGGCCGCTGTCCCAGAGGCTGTGCAGGTTCTGGTCGCGCCCCTGAAACTTGACGGCGATTTTGTTGCCGCCCGAATCCTCGCTGTGGCCCGCGTGCATGGGCTGGTGCACGTCGCCCACCAGGTGCACGATAAATTTTAGGGCAAATACCCGGTCGGCCGGCGACTTACTGCGGTCCTTCAGCTGCGCTATCATTTGCTGGAGGGCCAGGTAGGCGTTGGGCTGCTTGATGGTGTCGATGGTGGCTACGTACTGCGCGTAGGGCAAGCGGGGCGTGGTGTCGAGGTAGTGCCAGGGGGCCGTGTATTTGTAGGTGGGGTCGGAGCGGATTTCGTCGGGGTAGGTGCTCACCAGCGGCAGGGTTTCGGAGCCCAGCAGGGCCGCCACTTCGCGGCGGGCTTTGTCGGAGAGGTGGTTTTCGGCGATGCGGGCAATGGCGCGGTGGCCCACCACGCCCCAGGCAAACAGGCTAGACGGCAGGCATAAAAACAAGGCGGCAGCGAGGCATTTTTTGAACATGAGAAGGGCGAAAAGGTGGTGGCCAAAAAATCAAAAAGCCTGCCGCCGCGCACGGCAAGCAGGCTTTTTGAAACTTTCGGCTAGTTAATTAAAGTTGTAGCGCAGGCCGAGCTGCATAGAATAAGTAGAGGAAAAGCTTACTGCGTTGCGGAACGTGCTGGTCAGCAACTGGCCGGTCACAGCGTCGCGGCTGAGGCGAAAAGTGGGCCGGGGGCCAGTGGTGGCCGAGGTCAGGCTGGTACCGTTCTGTGGCTCCAAGATAGCTGAGCTGTTAAACGTCGTCTGTTGTACGCGGCCCCAATTGTTATTCAGCAAGTTACCCAGGTTAAAAATATCCAGACTCACTTGCAGCGAGTTGCGCTTGCCGCCAAGGTTGGTGAAAATATCCTGCAAAATCTTCACGTCCACTTGGTTACGCCAGGGATACTGCGCGCCGTTGCGCTCGGCGTACTGGCCCTTGTGCTTGCTCAGGTAGGCGTCCTGGTCCACGAAGGCAAAGAAAGCATCGCTCTGTTGCTTGGCCGTGAAGTTGGTAACCAGGTTGGCCCCAGTACCCGTGGTGATGTCCGCAAACGTAATTTCCGACGCATCTTTTGGGATGTAAATCAAGTCAGCCGTAGCCCCGTCGCGGTTGAAGTCGGTGGAGTACAGATAGGAATAGCGGCCCTGGGTGGCACCCTCGTAGAAGAGCGAGATGGTAGTGCCTAGGTGGCCCAGGTATTCCTGGCGGTAAGAGAGCGAACCAATTACGCGGTGAGGCAGCGTGTTGCCGTTGTAGGCCAGCCCTACGTTGTTGGAGCCGTTGACAGAAGGCGTACCCTGCCAGGCCGACAGCGGCTGGTCGCCACCACCGTCGTAGAGGTTCTTCGAGTCGGTGTAGGTGTAAGCTACCGAGCCAAACAGGTTGTTATTAAATTGCTTATCGAGCCGGCCAGTCAGTGAGAAGTAATAGCCTTTCGAGGCATTGTCGAGCACGATGGCGCTGTAGGCACCCACCGCATTAACACCAGTTCCGCTCACTGTGCCGGTGGGCACTGGTAAGCCGTTGCGCAGCGGATTAACATATTTATCAGTAGCGGCGTTAGGGTAAATCAACCGGTTATCGGGGTAGTTGCTTGCCGTGAGCGCCTGCGGATTCACCAGGTTGGCATTGCGGAAGATGGCCGAGTTTATATCGCGGTTCACGATGGCTTCCACGCTACCTACGATGCCGAAGGGAAGTTTTGCATCTAAGGCTAAGCTGCTTTTCCAGGTCTGCGGAAAGCGGAAGTCTTGCGCCAGCGACGAGGTCGTGCTCGGAATAACGGTGCCAGGCTGCGGAGACGTAGCGGGGCGGTAGGCGGTAGGGTCGGGGTTAAAAGGGCCCGGTATGGTGGGACTGGCGGCACCCGATACGCCATACGTCTGCGTGATTTGCAGGGTACCCGCATCGCCGGCCTGGCTCACAATCCAGACGTAGGGCACGCGGCCCGTGAAGATGCCCGAGCCACCGCGCAGCTGCAAGGTGCGGTCGCCGAGCACGTCGAGGTTGAAGCCCAGGCGCGGCGAGTACAGTACCTGGTTGCCCGGCAGGGCGGCCACGTCGATTTTCTCGCTATTAGCGAAGCTCAAGTCCGCCACTTTCTGGAACGAGCGCAGGGTATTAGCGTAGTGCGTGAGGTCAACGCGCAGGCCCCCCGTCACGCGCAGGCGGTCAGACACGGCCACTTCATCCTGCAAGTAAATCGAGTGCTGCTGGTACTTGAAGGTTGGGAAAGCCTGCTCGTAGCCAGGGGTGAGCGAATAGGTTAGGCCAAAGTCAATGGGGTTTTTGCCCGTCGCAAAATCGTCCCAGGAGGCAAACGTGTAGTAGCCCGTGCCGAAGCGCTGGAAGCCGTTCTTGGTTTCGCTGAAGTCGCCCTGGTAGCCGGCCGTGAAGTTGTTGCGGCCCAGTACCCAGGTAAAATCGTCCTTAACGGAGTAGATTTTCACGTCGCGCAGGTTGCCGTAGGTGAACAGCTCGGTGCCAAACGACGTGTAGGGTACGCCGTCTTTCAGGATGTCGACGAACGGAAATACCGTATTGCTAGGCGAGCTGCGTGGGTCGTTCTGGCGGGTGTAGGTACCGCGCAGCGTGTTCGTGGTGCTGCCCTTCTTGCCGAAGGTAGAGTTCAGCTCAGCGGCCAGCGAGTAGAAGTTGGCCTCTTGGAAGTAGTTGGCATTCTGATAAAACAGCGCCTGGTTGGACTGGCGATTGGTGTTGCCGCCGGGGTAAGCCCCGTTGAACGGGCTGCGCGAGGTGCTCGGGAAGTTCGGCGACTTACTTTCTACCTGGCTGTAGCGCACATTGAAGTGATGGTTCTGGGCGATGTTCCAATCGAGGCGACCCAGGATTTTGGTGCGTGGGGCCACAAAGCTGTAACCCTGGTAGGGGCCGGGGTCGTAGCCGTACTTATCGCGCAGAAAGGCCGCGTACTTATCCAAGTCGGAAGCCGTGGGACGTGCTACGTTAGTGCTGCTGCCGATGGGAGCCGCATCCGTAGCGGCGGTGCGCTGCTGGCCGGGCGTACGGTCTTCCTCAGTTTCGTAGTTGGCGAAGAAGAACAGCTTATTCTTGATGATAGGGCCGCCAAAACGGGCTCCGTATTGGTAGAAGCGCCGGTCCTGAACCACCACATTCTGGTCGCCTACCCGGCTACCCTGGTAGCTCTGGTTGCGGAAGTAGCCGTAGGCCGAGCCCGAGAAGTCATTGGTGCCCGCGCGGGTCACGGCGTTGATGGCCGCGCCCGTGAAGCCCGACTGCCGCACGTCGTAAGGCGTGATGTTCACTGAGATTTCCTCAATGGCATCCAGCGAGATGGGCGCGCCGCCCGCCGGCAGGTTGCCCCCAATGCCAAAGTTGTTGTTGAAGTCCGAGCCATCCACGCTGAAGTAGTTTGAGCGGTTGCTTGCCCCACCAATGGCGTTGCCGCTAGACTGCGGCGTGAGGCGCGTGAAGTCGTTGAGGCTGCGGTTGATAGAAGGTAGGCGCTGGAGCGCGGTGCGGTCAATGACTGTGATGGAGCCCGTTTTGTCGGAGTTCAGAATAGAGCGCGGGTTGGTACCCGTCACGGTTACTTCCTGCAACTGGGTGCCCTCGGTGGCCAGCGTCACATTGAGCACATAGGGCTGGCCCAGCTCCAGGCTGATGCCGTTGCGCGTTTCGGTGCGGGAGCCTACGAAGCTGATTTCCACCTTGTAGGGACCACCAATGCGCATGTTCTGGATGGTGAAGCGGCCTTCGCCGTTGGCGGCCACGCCGTAGCGCGTGCCGCTGGGCGTGTGCGTGGCCTGCACCGTGGCCCCAATCGAGGGCTCGCCCTTCGCGTCTTTAATAATGCCGGTTAGGCTGCTGGTAGTTACTTGGGCGTAGCTGCTAAGAGCGAGCAACAACAGCCCTAAAAGAAAAAATACGCGTTGCTTCATACAGGTTGTCAGAAAATAGTGCTTGAAGAGGAAGATGCTGGCCAGGCAGCCAAAGGAATTGACCAGAGAATAAGTCAGGTTTGAATTTTCAAAGTGCAAAATTCCGAGTTTCCTGTTACCTCAGTGTTGCATGAAAGTCAGGTTAACTTTACCAATGACCTCGTCTTGAGTGAATAACCCCCTGGCCGGGTATTTTTGACTTTGCCCCACCGCGGGCATCCTCCTCCACCATGTTCGAGCCAGCCACCCCCGCCCTCACCCCGGAGCCCGACCCCTGGGCCGGCCTGCGCGCCTTCACGGCCGCCCGCATTGCGCTGGGCCGCACTGGCACCAGCGTGCCTCTGCGCGAGGCGCTCGCCTTTAAGCTGGCCCACGCCCACGCCCGCGACGCCGTGTACTCGGTATTAGATAATAAGGTATTAATAAAGGAGTTAGCCGAGTTGAAGCTACCCGTGGCGCAGGTGCGCAGCCAGGCCCCCACGCGTCAGGAGTATTTGCAGCGCCCCGACTGGGGCCGGCGGCTGGCCGAGGAGTCGCGGGTGCAGCTAGCTGGGCAGGCGGCCGGGGCCTGCGACATGGTGGTGGTGCTGGCCGATGGCCTGTCGGCTAACGCTAGCAATTGCCACGCGCTGCCGCTGCTGCGCCGGCTGGTGCCTCAGCTGCAGCAGGCGGGCTTCCGGCTGGGACCGCTGGTGCTGGCCGAGCAGGCGCGGGTGGCCCTCGGCGATGAAGTGGGGCACTTGCTGCAAGCGCAGCTGGTGCTGGTGCTCATTGGTGAGCGGCCGGGACTGAGCGCGCCCGACAGCTTGGGTGCCTACTTCACCCACGGCCCCCGGCCCGGCCTCACCGATGAAGCCCGCAACTGCGTGTCCAACATCCGGCCCGAGGGACTGGGCTACGACGCCGCGGCTGCCAAGCTGTTTTTTCTACTGACCGAGGCGCTGCGGCGGCAGCTCTCTGGCGTGCTGCTGAAGGATGAATCGGGACTGTTGGAGGAGTGAAGCTGGTGCGTATTGTCGCCCTCCGCGTGTTACCCCACCCCCGGCCCCTCCGGGAGAGGGGAGCCACGGCGCCGAGGCCGTAACTCATCAGGCTCCCTCTCCCGGAGGGGCCGGGGGTGAGGTAACACGCGGAGGGCGACAATACGCACTAAACGACCCGACCCGAACGGCTCAGCAGCCAATAAGTAACCAGCGCTAGCCCTAGCCCCGTCAAAAAAGCTACGCTTAGCCAGGGGCTGTAATATACTATGGTGCAGAGACTTAGCAATGAAAGTGCTAGCGCCACCAGGGGCACTGCCGGGTAGCCAGGCACCCGAAACGGCCGCGCCAGCTCCGGTTCGCGGCGGCGCAACCTAAACAGGCTTAGCATACTGATGCTGTACATGACCACCGCGCCTAGCACCGAGAGGATGATAACCTGGTCGGTGGTGCCGGTGGCAATAGCCAGGCAGCCTACGGCCCCGCCCGCCACCAGCGCCCAGTGCGGCGCGCCCCGGCCGTTGAGGCGCGCCAGCGCGGCGGGCAGGTAGCCAGCCCGCGCCAGCGCAAATACCTGCCGCGAATAGCCGATAATGGTGCCGTGAAACGAGGCCACCAGTCCAAACAGCCCAATGCTGGCAAACAGCTTGGTCCAGGGGCTGGCCGGGCCCAGTACCAAGCGCAGGGCCTCGGGCAGCGGGTAGTCGAGGCGGCTGAGAACGCGCCAGTCGGTGGCCCCGCCGGTAAGCACCATTACGCCCAGGGCCAGTAGCAGCAGCGTGCCCAGCCCATAGCCGTAGCCCCGCGGAATGGTGCGCCGGGGTTCTTTTACTTCCTCGGCCACCAGTGCCACGCCCTCAATGGCCAGGTAAAACCAGATGGCAAACGGCAGCGCCGCCAGCACGCCCGCCGCCCGCACCGGCACCGGGTGCGCCAGGAAATTGGCAAGTTGAAAGTGCGGGGCCATGAGGCCCATAAACACCAGCAGTTCGGCCACAGCCAACCCCGTTACCACCAAGGCAAAATTGGCCGATTCCTTGATGCCCAGTAGGTTGAGGAGCGTGAAGGCCACGTAGCAGCCCAGCGCGGTGGCCCGCACCGGCACTGCGGGCGCCAAAAAATGGGCGTAGCTACCCAGCGCAAACGCGATGGCCGGCGGGGCCAGCAAGAACTCGACCAGCGTGGCGTAGCCGGCCACCACGCCCCCCAGCGGCCCCAGCGCCCGGTGGGCATAAGCGAACGGCCCGCCCGCCTGCGGAATGGCTGTAGTCAACTCCGTGAAGCTGAGCACGAACGTGATGTAGAGCACCGTGACGAGCAGCGTGGCTACCAAAAAGCCCACTGGCCCGGCCGCCGCCCAGCCGTAGTTCCAGCCAAAATATTCGCCCGAAATGACCAGGCCCACGGCAATGGCCCACAGCTGCCAGGTGCCCAGCGTGGGCCGCAGGGTGGCGGGAGCGGCGGGAGTAGTCATGCGGCCGGGGCTTGGTTAGGGCCTCAAGGTAAGCCGGTTGGGTCGGGCAGGTGAGCCGGGGCTGCACTTCGCGGGCGCAGGAGAGGTTGCCGTTGGCGCGGGGCGGCTACCTTGCGGCCCGCCTGCTTTCGGGGCCCGCCTTATGAAAAAAACCTTGCTGCTGCTGGCCCTGCCCGCCACCGCGCTACTGGCCCGCGAAGCCAGTCGCCCCGTGCCGCCGGCCGTTACGTATGACTTGGTTATCAGCCACGTAAACGTGGTGGACGTAGCCGCTGGCCAGCTGCGGCCCAACCAAACGGTGGCCGTGGCCGGCGGCAAAATTGTGCGCGTGAGCCCCGCCACGGCGCGCTACGCCGCCCGCCAAACCGTGGACGGCACCGGCCGCTACCTGCTGCCCGGCCTCTGGGACATGCACGTGCATTTTCGGGGCGGCGACAGCCTGGCGGCGGCCAACAAAAAGAGCCTGGCGCTGTACCTGGCCCACGGCATTACCACGGTGCGCGACTGCGGCGGCGACCTCACGCCCTTCATTTACCAGTGGCGGCAGGAGGAAGCGGCTGGTACGCTGGCCGGCCCGCGCCTCTTCACCTCGGGCCCCAAAATAGACGGGCCCGGCGCCATCTGGCCCGGCTCGCTGGAGGTGACCACGCCCGCCCAAGTAAGCCACGCGCTCGACTCGCTGCAAAAGCTGCGGGTGGATTACGTGAAGATTTACGACAGTAAGATATCGGGCGAAGCGTACCTCGAAACCATTGCGCAGGCCGAAAAGCGGGGGTTGAAAACCACCGGCCACATGCCCTACTCAGTGACGCTAGCCGAGGCTGTAAACCGGGGCCTCGATGCGACAGAGCACCTGTACTATGTGTTCAAGGCGTGCTCAAGCAAGGAGGATAGTCTCACGGCGCTGGTACGCAATAGCCTGACTACCAGCAAGCCAATGGGCTTGTTTGCGCTGCTGCCGGCCGTGTACGACACGTATAGCCCCGCCGCTGCCCAACGCATTTTCCGGCTTATGGCCGCTCACCACACGGCCGCCGTGCCCACCCTGGCCATTGGCCACACGCTGGCCGGGCTGGCCGAAAATGACCATGCCCACGATACGCTGCGAGCGTACATCGACCCCAAAATCCAGCGTACCTACGCCAAGCGGCTGGCCGGAGCCAAGCAGCAGTCGGCCGCCGCGCGGGCCTTTTCGCAAAAGCTGGAAGCGAAGTTCGGCACCCTGGTGCCACTGATGCAGGCGGCTGGCGTGGCTATTTTGGCCGGCTCAGATAGCGGGCCGTTCAACTCGTTTACCTACCCCGGCGCGTCGCTGCACGACGAGCTGCGGCTGCTAGTGCAGGCGGGCCTCACGCCCGCGCAGGCCCTGCGGGTCGCTACGCTCAACGGCGCTACGTTTATGGGCGTGGCCAGCCGTAGCGGCAGTGTTGCAGAAGGTAAAGAAGCTGATTTAGTGTTGCTTACGGCTAACCCGCTGGCTGATATTACCAACACGCGCAAGATTGCGGCCGTGGTGTCGCGCGGCAAGCTGTACGGGCGCGCCGATTTGGGGCGCATGCTGGCCGCTATTAAAAATAAGTAGCGTGGACTTTGGGAGTCCGCGCGTAGAACGACCTACGCGCGGACTCCCAAAGTCCACGCTACTCAACAAAACTGCTGTTTTACGCCCGGCCCATCTGGCGCAAAAAGGCGACGTGGGAGGCCACGGCGTAGCGCATTTTGGGGTATTCCTGGTAGGGAAGGCCAAACTCCTCGCACGTTTCGCGGATGATTTTGCTCAGCTTGGGGTAGTGCACGTGCGAGATTTTGGGAAACAAGTGGTGCTCTACCTGAAAGTTGAGGCCGCCTACCAGCCAGCTAATGAGGCGGTTATCGGTGGCAAAGTTAGCGGTAGTGCGCAGCTGGTGAATGGCCCACTCGTCTTCCATTTTGCGGGTGGTTTCGTGGGGTACTGGGAAGGCCGCCTGCTCCACGGTGTGCGCCAATTGGAACACGATGCTGAGTACGAAGCCCGCTACCGCGCCGGCCACCAAGAAGCCCACCAGCCAGCCCAGCCAGCCCACCATGTAAATAGGTAGGGCCACGTAAAGGCCTAAGTTCAAGACCTTAAAACCCCAGAAAATGAGGTGGTCGTTGGTACTCATGGGCTTGAGGGCCACGCTGCCGATGCGGCGGCTGAAGTACTTCTGATAGTCGGTAAACAGAATCCAGGAGATGTAGAGCAGGCAGTAGAAGAAGCCGAAGTACAGGTGCTGAAAGCGGTGGGCGCGGTGGCGCGGCTGGTCGGGCGTCATGCGCATCCAGGGCCGGATGTCGAGGTCGTCGTCCACGCCGTCGATGTTGGTGTACATGTGGTGCACGGTGTTGTGCTTGGCATCCCACATGTAGCTGCTGCCGCCGAATACGTTGAGCGTGAAGGCCGCCGTTTTGTTGAGCCAGGCGTGGCGGCTGAAGCTGCCGTGCGCGCCATCGTGCATCACGTTGAAGCCAATGAGTGCCAGCACGGTGCCCATGAGCACGCACTCGGCCAGGGCCCAGCCGGTGGGCGGGGTAAAGAAAACCAAGTGCACGTAGAGCGCTATCAGGCTGCCCACCAGCAGGATAGCTTTACCCAGCAGCGACGAGTTGCCGGTTTGGGCCTTGCCCGTGGTAGTGAAGTACTCGGCCGTGCGGCGCTTGAGTTCGGCGTGAAACGAGCGCGGGGGCGCAAAACGGGGCAAAAGCATAATTAATTGATAATCAGTAATTTAATCTTGGTGAAGCAAATTACTGCAACGGTGCCGCCGTGCCGGGCAGCACCTGCGGTAAGCTTCTGCACGATGCACAAGCCAGGGATTTTGATAGGGTAACTACGCAGCCGCTATAGTGTTGGGATTGGCAGCGGAACTGGCTACAAACCTACAACGGCCCGCCGGGCAGGGAAGTGCGGTAAACTTCATAATGCCCGAATGTCATACCCACCAGGCCGCCTGCCGGGCTGCGGGCAGCCACGGAGCCGGCGGTTGCGTAGAAGGGAGTTCCTTCACCTTTTCCCCTTGCCATGTATCGCTTCGTAGTTATTGCTCTGCTGTTTGCCGGGGTTGGGCTGGGCCAGCCGGCCGCGGCCCAAACGGCGGCCGACCTACCGGCCCGCCCCGTCCCCTTCACCTTCGTTACCGACCAAGGCAACCTGCTGAGCGCCACCGACGCCAAAAAGCTGGACGGCGGCCTACGCAGCTACGCCGAAAAAACCGGTACCCAGGTGGTAGTAGTAACGGTGCCCAGCCTGGGCAGCCGCAGCGTGGCCGACTACGGCCGGGCGCTGGGCACCGCCTGGGGCGTGGGCCAGCGCGACAAAAACAACGGCGTGGTGGTGCTGCTAAGCGCCAAAGAGCACAAGGTGACCATTCAGCCCGGCTCGGGCCTGGCCAACGTGATTACGCCCGCCGTTACCAGCCGCATTATTGGCGAAATGACGCCCGCTTTCAAGCAGGGCAACTACTTTGCCGGCCTGCGCAGCGGCCTCAACACGCTGCTGGTAACGGCCAACCCCAACTCGAACCCACGCAAGGCCACGGCGGGCGCGGCGGCTAGCGGCGTGGCGGCTACTGCCCCCACTACCACGACTTCCAACTTGTCGGACAACTCAGCCGCGCCGGTGGCCAGCGACCCGGTGAGTACGCAGCAGAGCGAGGTGTCGGCCCCGGCTTCGTCGGGTATAGGTATGGGCACGCTGCTCATTGGCGCGCTGGTGATTGGCGGCGTCTTGTGGTTTATAATTAAGATGTTCCGTAATAAGAGCGCTGCTGCGCAGAACGGCGGCTCGCCCAATTTCTACCCCAACCAGGGCGGCAACAACCGCCCGAATCAGAACCCTAATCAGCCCAATTTTTACCCCAACCAGGGTGGCAACCAAGGGCCGGGCAATTTTGGCGGGGGCTACAACCAAGGTAATAACAACAGCGGTAGCGGCATGGGCAGCATGGGCGGCATTTTGGCCACTGGCGCGGCGGCGGCGGCGGGCGCCTACATCGGCAACCGCATGTCGTCGCACGGCGACAACGACTCGGCGCAGAACCTCAGCAATAACAGCGGCAACAACGATACGTCGAGCCTGGGAGCCGGCGCGGCGGGTGCCGCGGGTGCGGCCGGCACGGGCGCGGCCGGCGACTTCTTCTCCTCGCGTGGCGGCAATGAAAGCGCCAGCAGCGACAGCCCCGATTACTTTTCGGGCAACGATACAGCCAGCGACTCCTCGGGCGATTACTTCTCCTCCGACAATTCTTCGTATGATGATACGTCGTCGGACGACACGGGCGGCGGGGGCTTCGACGGCGGTGACGACAACAGCGGCTCGTGGTAAGCGCTGGCAGCTATTCGTATAAAAAATTGATTAATAAATAGTTGGCAATAAGCTCCGAATTTAACTTCTGCTCAGGAGTTGGGTTCGGAGCTTTTGGTAGGCGGTAGCGCCGGGGCTGGTGGGCTAGCAGGTGCTACCTCTTGGTCGTATTTTCATAGTTGGCTTCTCACTTTTCCCGTTTTTTACGCATGCCTGATTCCCTGGCGCTGCTCCCGGCGGGGTTGCCCGCTACGCCGCAACTGCTCCCGGCCCTACTCGACTTGCTACCCAACGGCGTGGTGTACTTGCTGCCGCAGTTCGACGCGGCCGGGGTAATGGTCGATTTTGCCTTTGCTTACCTCAACCCCGCGGCCCAGCGCCTGTTGCGGCTACCGGCCCAGCCAGCAGGTACCACCTACGTGCAGCAGTTTCCGGGCAGCCTGGAAAATGGGGCGTTTGCGTTTCACCGCGATGCCTGGCTGGCCGGCGGTGAGGTGCGCCACTTCGAAATGCTGTACCAAGCCAATGGCTACGACGGCTACTACCAGGTAGAGGCCCGGCAACTAGCTGAGGGCTTGCTGGTAAGCTTTACCGACGATGCCCAGCGGACCCGCCCGGCCGTGGAAGAAGCCCTGCGCGCCAGCCAGGCCCGTGAGCGGGCCGCCCTGGCTGCCGCCGAAACCCAGCGGGGCGAGTTGCAGCGCATTTTTGAGCAGGCCCCGGTGGCCATTGCCGTGTACCGCGGCCCCACCTACATTATTGAGCTGGCCAACCCGCTGGTGTGCTCCCTGTGGGGCCGCACCCAGGCCCAGGCTCTGCACACGCCTTTGCTAGAGCTGTTGCCCGAGATAGCGGGGCAGGGCTACGAAGAATTGCTCGATGAGGTGATGGCTACCGGCGTGCCCTACGTGGCCAAGGAAATGCCCTCGACCATCGACCGCCACGGCCGACGCGACACCGTGTACTGGAACTTTGTGTACCTGCCGGTGCGCGAAGCCGACGGCCGCATCACGGGGGCCATGGTGGTGGCCACCGAAGTAAGCGAGCAGGTGCAGGCTCGCGAGCAGGTGCAGGCCCTCAATGAGGAGCTGGCTGCTACCAACGAGGAGCTGCACGCGGCCAACGACGAGTACCTGACCACCAACACGGCGCTGACCCATACTCAGCACGACTTGCAGCGCCTCAACAACGAGCTGGAAGGCCGCGTAGCCCAGCGCACGCAGGAATTGCAGGAAGCCTTGCAAGAAGCTGAGCACCAGCGCGAACAGCTACGCACCCAGCAAGCCCTGCTGGGTCAGATTCTGGGCCAGGTGCCGGCCGCCATTGCCACCCTCGCGGGCCCCGAGCACCGCTACGCGTTTTTCAATGCTCCCTACCAGGCCCTCTCGGCGGGCCGCACCGCGCTGGGCCGTACCGTGGCCGAGGTGTTTCCGGAGGTGGAGGAGCAGGGCTTTGTGGACTTGCTGAACCAGGTGTACGCCACCGGCCAGCCCTTCAGGGGCACCGATACGCCCGCTATGCTGCACGACAGCAGCACGGGCCAGCCCGAGGTGCGGTACGTAGATTTTGTCTACCAGCCGCTCTTTGATGATAAGCAGCAACCAACTGGCATTCTGGCTTTTATCCTGGACGTGACTGACAAAGTGCGCGTGCGCAAGCAAGCCGATACGCTGCAAGCCGCCGTGCTGGCCGCCGTGCGCCGCCAGGGCCAGGAGCGCGAAAACGTGCAGCAGCTTTTTGCCCAGGCCCCGGCCGTTATTTGCCTGCTGCGCGAGCCTAGCCACCGCATCGAGTACCTCAACCCGGCCTACCAGGCGCTGTTTCCGGGCCAGCTGCTGCTGGGCCACACCCTGGCCGAGGTGCAGCCCGAAGCCGTGGCGCTGCTCGCGCGGCTCGACGCTATCTACCTCTCAGGCGCGGCGCAGTTTCAGCGCGAGGTGCCCGTAGTGCCGCCAGCGGGGGCCGACCAGCCGCTGCGCACCTATTATTTCGACTTCACCTACCAGGCCTACCGCGAGGAGGGCCGCATTGCGGGCGTGTCCATCTTCGGCTTCGACGTGACCGAGCAGGTGCAAGCCCGCCAGCAAGTGCAAAAGCTGAACGAGGAGCTGGCCGCCATCAACGAAGAAATGCGGGCCACCAACGAGGAGCTGCACGAGAGCAACACCCGCCTGCTGCGCACCAACACCGACCTCGACACGTTCGTGTACACGGCCTCGCACGACCTGAAATCGCCCATCACCAACATTGAAGGCCTGCTGCTGGCCCTGCGCGAACACCTGCCCGCCAACGCCCTGGCCGATGCCCTGGTGCCGCGCCTGCTCGACATGATGGCCGGAGCCGTGAGCCGCTTTCAGCAAACGCTGGAGCACCTCACCGACATTTCGCGCCTGCAGCAGGAGCTGGACCAGCCCGCCGTAGCCGTGGACCTGCCCGCCCTGGTGGAGGCCGTGCGCCTCGACATGCTGCCCGAGCTAACGGCGGCCGGGGCCACGCTGGTGGTAAACCTCGACGGTTGCCGCACCATGCATTTTTCGGCCAAAAACCTGCGCAGCATCGTATACAACCTGCTCAGCAACGCCGTGAAGTACCGCGACCCCGCCCGCCCGCCCCACGTGCAGCTGCGCTGCCACCATGCGGCGGGCTCCACGGTGCTCGAAGTGCAGGACAATGGCCTGGGGCTGAGTGAATTGCAGCAGGGTCAGTTGTTTCGCATGTTTCGCCGCCTGCATACCCACGTGGCGGGCTCGGGCGTGGGCCTCTACATGGTCAAAAAAATGATTGAAAACGCCGGCGGTACCCTCACGGTGCAGAGCCAGCCGGGGGTGGGTTCCACCTTCACCGTGCTGCTGCCCACCGCGCGCTGAGCCCGGTTTTACGCTACTAAAATTCCATGGAAAAGCTTTCCAGTATCCTGTTGGTTGACGATGATTCGACCAATAATTTCTTAAACGAGCTGCTGCTCAAGAGCCTGGACGTGGCCGACCGGCTGCTAGTGGCCGAAAACGGCACCCAGGCCCTCGACTTGCTGGTGCAGGAGGCCGCGCCCGAAGAGCCCGCCCTCATCCTGCTCGATGTGAACATGCCTGGCATGAACGGCATCCAGTTTCTGGAAGCCTACCAGCAGCTGCCCAACGCGCAGCGGGCGGCCACGGTCATCATCATGCTCACCACCACCATGGATGCCCGCGACCTGGCCCGCCTCGATGAGCTCGCCATTGCTGGCCTCGTGAGTAAGCCCCTCACCAAAGAGAAAGTGAATAATATTTTGCAGCTACACTTTCAGCGCCATCTCCCACACCAGTAGGGAAGATAATTACGTAATTAGCTAAAAATAAAGTAGTTATCTAGAAAAAGTTCACCAGGGCTAATTGGGTGCTATCGCCAACGGCAAGGCCCCGGCCAACCAGACCGCTCAAGCTGAGCAGTTCGGTTAGCCGGGGCCTTGTCGTTGGGAGCGCAGGCAGGGCCTAGCGCCGGGGCATGGTAGTGCGCGGTGGCCCTACCTTGATGACGCCGCGCCGGGGGTGCGCTTTCTGGTAGCGGCGCTTGTAGCGCCAGCGGCCAATTACGCCCATCCGTTTCCAGCGCTTACGGGCGTCGCCGCGGTGCTTGTAGGCGGTGTAGCGCGGGCGGTGGCGGCCGGGCGGCGCGCTAAGCGCGCCGCTAGCCTCCCCAAAGGTGAGGAGCGCGCACAAAAAAAGGAGCAGAAACCGAGGCATAGGAAGCAGGGTAAAAACCGGTAAGCTGGCAAAAGGGGTGCCAGAGCCGGCCGGGCCAGGGCTTTACGTAAGTACCCGCCCCCACGGTTTTAGGAAGGGTACCTACTGCGCGCTGCCCGCCACTTGCAGCGGTGGGGCGGCCACTTCCACGTTGGCGGTGCGCGGAAACGAGAGGAAGTGCGTGACGCGGGGCGGGGCCTCGCCCTGGTGAAAGCGCCGCACCTCGGCCTCCACCTGCTGGTCGTCGCGAGTGAAGCGGTGGTGCTGGCGCTCGTGCTCGGCCCAAGTGGCCACGTAAAAAAACTCGGTGATGCGCGCCGGCTGGCTCACATCGCTGAATACGCCGGCCCGCAGCGCGCCGTCGCGCAGGCGCAGGCGGGTGAGGTGCTGGGCCGCCAGCCGAAAGGCCGCGTGGTCGGCGGGGGCCACGTCGTAGTCTATCATCACCACCACGGGGCCGTCGTCGGGGCCAATGGTGTCCTCGTTTTCGGGCAGCTGGTCGCTCCACTGCTCGGCGGGGCTGAAGTCGAGGCCCTCGGGCTGGTGCATAGGAAAGGGCAGCGCCAGGGCCAGGCCGGCCAGCATCCAGCCGGCCGCCACCAGCAGCGCCACTTCTGTATTGGCCCAGTCGGCCAACTCGCCCCACACAATGCTGCCCAGGCTCATACCGGCCTGAAAAACAAGCATGTAGATGCTGACCGCCCGCGCCTGCACCCACTTGGGCACGTGCAGCTGCACGCTGGTGCTAAAGCTGGTCATGGTAATGAGCCAGGCCGTGCCGGTGAGAAACATCACCGGAAACAGCCAGTATTCGCTGCTCACCAGGGCCAGGCACAGGTTGGTGCCCACGAACACGGATGAGCCCAGCAGCACCCGCTGGTTCATATTGAGGCGGTGGCCGATTTTGCCAATCAGAAACGCCCCCGACACGGCCCCCGCGCCCAGCCACGACAGCATCACGGCGTAGGAGCCCGATTGCAGGTGCAACCGCCGCGCCACCACCACGCTCAGCAGCGCCCACATGGCACTGGCCCCAAACGAGAACGCAAACGTGCGCACCAGTACCGCCACCAGCGGCGGCGAATACTGCACGTAGCGAATGCCCGCCCGCAGCGCGCCCGAGAAGTTTTCGGCCGGGCCGCCCTCGTGCTGCACCGCCCGCTTCCAGTTATACACCACCAGCCAGGTGCCGATAAACGACACCCCGTTGAGGATAAACACCCAGCCCGGCTGGTAGTAGGCAATGATGAGCCCACCCACCGCCGGCCCAATGGCGCGGGCAATGTTGTTGCTCACCCCGTTGAGGGTGATGGCAAACGGCAGCACCGGCCGGGGCACCAGCTCGGTGGTCACCGTCTGCCAGATGGGGCCGTTGAGGGCCGCGCCCATACCCAGCAAAAACGTGAAGCCCAGCACGTCAATGGCCCGAATGGCCCCCGACAGCGCAAACGCGCCCAGCCCCAGCGCCACCACCGCCATAAAGCCCTGCGTAAACAGCAGCAGCTTGCGCCGGTCGATAAGGTCGCCGATGGCCCCGGCCGGCATGCTCAGCAAAAAGGCCGGCAGGCTAGTAGCCGTTTGCATAAGGGCCACCAGCAGGGCCGACGTGGTGAGGGTAGTCACGAGCCACACGCCGGCCACGTTCTGCATCCAGGTGCCCACGTTGCTCACGAGCGAGGCAATCCAGATGGCCCGAAACAGGCTGTAGGTAAACGGGGTGCGCAAGCCGGGCCGGGGCCCGGCCGCGGGCAAAGGGAGCGAAGGAGTCATGCAGAAGCAGTAAGCTATGCGGCAGTACGCTAGTTGGCCGGGCCAGGGTGCATCTGGGTCGCTGGCCCAGCTATTCCTAAGCCAAAAAAACCTCCCGCAACTGTGCGGAAGGTTTTTGATAAGGAAGCGAATAGAAAAAAGGCCAGCCTATTTCACCACCAGCTGCCGTACTAGTTTGCCCTGCTTGGAATCGACCTGCAACAGGTAAATGCCAGTTGATAAGTTACTTAAGTCAATATCGCGCACCGGGCTGGGCACCGCCAGCGCGGGCTGCTGCGCCACCACGCGGCCCGTGAGGTCGAGCACCGCGTAGGGGGCCGAGGCCAGGGCGGGCTGGTCGGGCGCGTTGAGGCGGAAGCGGCCGGCCGGGCTGGGGTTGGGCGACACCGTGAGCTGGGCCTGAAACTCGGCATCGGCCCGCGTGGCTAGCGCCGGGTTGCTGAGCGTGATATCGTCAATCAGCAGCGAGGCCCCTATCGTGATTCTTCTGGCTATGCAGGAGTCGAAGTAGATGCGAATAGAATCAGGCGACCCGCTGGACCCATAAGTAATCGGTACCGACATCTGCACATAGCCGCTGGTAGTAGGGGCTAGCAGGGTTGCGCCTTGGCCCACTAACAGCGGCCCCGTACTGGTGGTGCGGGTTAGAATTACCGAAGCAAAGGCCGAGTCGGATGCCGGGCCATTGTACTTGTAGTAAAACTGCATTTGAGCGGGCCGGGTGGTATAGGGTAACCCCCCGAGCAGGTTGTAGTCGAAGCGGGAGCCCAGAAACAGCGACCCTGAGAAGCCATAATTGCCAATGGCCACGTTGGTTAGGTTGGCCGCATAAGGTGAACTGTGCGCGTCGCTCGACTTCAGAACGGTGCCTGTGTTAGTACGAGGTGAACTGTTGACAATCGACAAATAATCGTCGGTCGTCAGCCAGCCAGCCGGGGCTTCAATGCCCGCGCGCACCGCCCAGGTGTCGAGCGTATTGTTGGGTACGCTTTGGGCTGCGGCCGTGGTAGCCGCCAGCAGTGGGGCAACCAGCCAGGCGGAGCAGGTGTAGTAAAAAGATTTTTTCATACGAAAGCTGCGAAAAGTGGAAAAGGTAAAATAGTATTTTCAAGTAGAGGAGCCTAAAGCTAGCTGCATGATTAGCCCAAGCGGTTGCGCTAAGAAGCTGGTTGGCTGCGCCGCGCCTATACCCACTGCCTAAGGTATTGATAAACGGCTGAATTACGCAGTAGCCCGCTGTGGTGCTGCTCGCCAAAGCGGGCGGTGCGCACGGCGGTGCCGGGTGGCAGCTCCGTTTCGTCGGCAAAAAGCTGGCCCCGGCCGCTGGCCGCGCCCACTAGCCCATCGCCAAAATACTCGCGCAGCACCTGGGGCCGGCTGGCGCGCAGCCAGTCGCCCACCAGCACGTGGTAGCGCACGCCGGGCAGCAGCGGCACCACGGTGCGGGGCCGGGGTAGGGCGGGGTCGTCGGGCTGCTGCCAGTCCTCATCCACCAGCAGGGCCTGGCCCAGGTCCTTGATGCCGTTGGAGCGCCGCGCAATGGCCTCACTCAGAAAGCGCGTCGGAAACAGGTTGATGCGCCGCAGCAGGCGCTCCACCAGCAGGCCGTTCTGCTCCAAGTACGAGCCCTCGTTGGGCACGCCGATGAGGAATACGCTGCGCAAATGCGCCAGCCAGGGCGCTTTCTCAGTTATCAGTGAGCAGTTATCAGTGAGCAGTTTTTTGGGTTTAGACTTCCTCTTCTGGGTGGGCCCCGACTCACTGATAACTGATAACTGATGACCTATAACTGAAGAACCGTAGTAGCCCGCCGACCGGATGATGAGCCCGCCCATGCTGTGGCCCACCAGCACCAGTTCGCCGATGGCGGCGGGGTAGGTTTCGACCAGCTCGGTAAGGAGCTGGCTGAGGGCGCGGCCGTTTTCGGAAATGTGCAGGCCCGAGTTGTAGCGCAGATATAGGGGCCGGCAGCCGGCCTCGGCGGCCAGGCGCGGGCCGTAGCGCAGGGGCTCGCCGGGCTCGTCCTGAAAGCCGGTTTGCCAGATGAGCTCATCGCCCATGAGCCCGTGCAGAAAAATGACGGTCTTTTGCTTGGCCTCGCTCAAACCCAGCTCGGCCACGGGCACGTCGTGCCCGCCCCGCCGGAAGCTCAGGGCAATGGTGCGGGCATCGTGGCGGGTGGCCAGCTGGTCGCCGAGCGCGCCATTGAGCACCGGCTGAAAAAAATGCTGATGGGCGCGCCCCGCCTGATAGAGCAAAGTGGCCCCGCGCACGGGCAGCAGCGCCGCGTGGGCCAGGGTGGTGAGGGTACGGCGCAGCATGGCGGGGGTAGGGTGGGTGAGGGGCCGCGCCCGGCGCGGCGCTTGCGTGGTATAACACGGCAACCAAAATCTGGTTGATACGTCCAACAAGTATTGGCGGCCGGGCCGCATCTTTGTAGTAGTAATCTCCCCCGCTCTCCGCATGAAAGTTTCTTTTCGCTTTGCCCTGGCTCTCTTGCTGGTAGGCAGCTCCGCCACCTTGCTCACCGCCTGCGACTACACTTCGCTCAGCCCCGGCGTAAACCTCCAGTCGCGCGAGGGCTTCAGCAACCCGCGCGGCTACACCAACGCCGACGTGAACCGCGACAGCATCAACAACAAACAGACCGTGACCAAGCCCATCGGTAAAGGCTCGGCCACGGCTATCAAGAACGGTACCGCCCAGGACAAGCTTGACTCGGCCCCGGCCGGCGACAACGCTACCTCGCCCCAAACCGCCAGCGGCAAAATGGGCTCCACGGACCAGAACCAGCCCAACAAAGACAGCAAAACCAGCAAAGACAAGTCGGGCAGCATGTAGCCCGCTTCAACTCAACGCAAAATGCCCGCTAACAAGCTGTTAGCGGGCATTTTGCGTTGAGAAAAAACTTACTCCGGCTGCGGAAACTGCCCCGGCCGGGCGTAGCCGTAGCGCACGGGCGGCAGCACCTCGTGGTAGCCATCGAGGCCCGAGATGGCGGCCTCGCCCAGCGCGGCCAGGTCGAGGGTACCGTCGGGGCGCAGGGCCTCGGGGCGTAGGTACACGTGCTCCACGGTGCCCACCAGCAGCACGGTGCCGTTGAAGATGGCGTGCTCCTCGCGCAGCCGCAGCCCAATGCTGAGGGGGCTTTCGGCCACGTAGGGCGCCGGGAAGCCGTCGCGGAACTCGGCCGTAAAGCCGCAGGCCTCAAACTCCGACACGTCCTCAAAATTGGCCGAGGTGTAGTGGGCCTGCGCGGCCAGGCTCAGGGGCACGTGGTTGAGGGTGTAGCAACCGCCGTTATCCTTGATATTCTGGTAGGTATGGCGCGGCACGGTGGTGGGGCGCGTCACCATGCCCAGCACGGCCGGGTCGGAGCCCAGGTGCAGCACCGAGCTGAAAATGGCCAGGTTGGTGCGGCCATCGGGTGCGGCCGTGCCCACCAAGTTGGCCGGCTTGAAGCCCGGCAGGCCATTGACGAAGTTGAGGCGGTATACTTTTTCGAACGCCGAGATGTCGGCCGCGGTGAGGTGCTGCATGGGGGAGAAAATATGCTGAGAAGTAGCAAGGCTACGACCAGGCAAGCTTGCCAATTGTTTGCGGCGCAGGCTGCGCCGGTTCGCTAGTATCCGGCACCGGCTATTTTTGGGCGCAATGTCCTGCTCCTGCTCCCACTACGCCCCGCTCACCCTCACGCGGCCCAGCATCACGAAGCGAATAAAAGCCACTAAAAATTTGCTGGGCACCTTACAGCTACTCGCTGAGGATGAGCATACTGCACTGAAGCTGCTGGCTTGCCCGCACTGCGGGCAGTATTGGCAAACCGGCCGCGAATGGAATTTTGGTCACCGCGAGTACGCATTTCAGGTGCCCGTAATCACGGTGGCTGAGTGGCTGGCGCAACCCTACACCCAGCCGGCCGCCTGGCTTATTTACGGAGCCGTGATGGGAGATTACCTGGCTGAAAACACCTTCGCGCCTGGAGCCGCGCCGTGCCGGGTAGCCGGTTGCCAGCGGCTGGCCAGCCAGGGCATGAGCCTCTGTAAAGAGCACCATATCGGGCAGTTGCAGCAATTCGGCATACTGCCCAAGCGGCCAAATGGCCGGCTGTTTGCACCCTACTAGTTCCGCGCGTGCGCGTGGGGTCCAGCGGCTGGCTGCGGAGCACAATAAAGACAGTTACCCAGGTAATGGGAGGCCGCGAGCTTGCACTTATTGTCCGGTTGGCGGCGGCTTTGGGCAACGAGTCAGTTAGCGGCCAGCGAATATCTGGTACTGAGCGAAGCCCTGCGCCATCCGCATCGCAGCGCTCACCAACAAATAAAGAGCGGCCTGCAAAGGCTGTGCTACCGGCTGCCAAAAAGGTTGAATTTATTCGTACAAATCGCGCGGGTCGGCCGCGGCCAGCTCCACCAAAAACTGCCCCAACTGCTGGGTAACCGCTTGCAGAAACGCCGCGCCCTTGGCGGCGGTGGCGGCGGCCGGGTTGCCCACGCCGGTGTCGGCGCTCACCTGGCTCCACTCGCGCTGGGCCCAGGCCCACTCGCGCAGCGCCCGAATGCGAAACTGCTTGCTGGCCCCCGCGCCCGCTTCGGCCAGGGGCCGCACCAGGTCGGGGGCAATGTGCAGCATCATGCTGGTTTCCATCTCGTCGGCGTGGTCGCCGGGCGCGTCAAAAAACTGGCTGCGGTCCACGATGCGGAAAAGCGTAGCGGTGCTGAGAAATACGCCCGGAAACTCCACTTGCAGCTCGCGCAGCATCTGCCGGAAGTCGTTGCCGCCGTGGCCGTTCAGCACCAGCAGCTTCGGGATGCCCTGGCGAGCCAGCACTCGCACCAGGTCGCGCAGCACGGCCAACTGGGTGCTGGGCATCAGATTCATATCGAGGGTAATGTCGAGCTGGCCGGTGTTCACGCCAAACGGGATGGTGGGCAGCACCACCACTTTCGCGCCCTGCTCCCAGGCCAGGCGCGCCGCCTCGGCGGCCACGTAGTCACACTGAATAGTGTCGGTGCCGTAGGGCAGGTGGTAGTTGTGGGCCTCGGTGGCCCCCCAGGGCAAAACCACCACCTCAAAGGCGGCGTCTTTCACGGCCTGCCAGGTGGTTTCGGCCAAAATGTAGGGGCGAGTGGACATAAGCTATTGATTTTTAATTGGTTAGATATAGACTGTTAATGCCATAACTCACTGATTAGGCGTGTGTTGCGGGGCCTGCACCGCCAGCGGGTCGAGGCACAGGCGGTTACGCTGCAAGTGGAGCACCAGCGTGATAATGTAGAGGCCGTACACCAGCTGGTCGCCCACCAAATTCCACTTTTCCAGCAAGCTGCTGCCAAATACTAAGCTCATTATCAGTAGCATAGCTGCCACCAGCGCCGGGCGCGTCCACAAGCCCAGCAGCAGCAGCAACCCCACGCTGCCTTCCACAAAGGGCAGGGCCGTGGCGTAGGCGCTCACCAGGCCCACCGGCAGCGGCGCAGCCGCAAACTCCTTGAGAATACCCGCCCGGAACACGTCTAGCTTCGGAATGCGTACCAGCCCGTGCATCAAAAAGTTGAGGCCCAGTAGCAGGCGGCCCAGCACAAAGGCTAATTCGAAATTATTGAGTTTCATACAAATAGAAAAGGCCGGATGATGACTTGACCTTACGCACACTTGGGCAGTGGGTTGGGTGGAGGCCAGCGAGTTGGCTTGGGGATGCTGAGTACCAGGAGCAATGCGCCGGGCCACTCACTGATAGGATACTAGCTGACAGCATACGGGCGACTTACCTTTGATTTTTACAGCTTACTGTTATGAAGTCTTCCCCGCTCGAAGAACTGTATACCAAGCTAGCCCCCGTAGCCAGTGCCGCTGCTGAGGCCTTGCTAGCGCCCGACCGGCCGCGCGAAATCGGGCTCTTCAACGTCTTCAACGTGGCGGACCTGATGCTCGACTACCGCAACCGGCCCCCCATGACCTTCGACCGGCGGGCGTTCTACAAAATTAGCCTGATTCGCGGGCGCAGCCGCATCGAGTACGCCGACCAGGGCGTGGAGGTAGCCGGCAACAACCTGTGGTTTGCCTCGCACCGCGTGCCCTACCGCTGGCTGCCGCACAACCAGGAGCAGGTGGGCTACTTCTGCGTGTTCACCGACGAGTTTTTGCTGCCCGTCAGCGGCGGAATGGTGCTGCACGAATTGCCGGTTTTTCAGCCGGGTAGTTGCCCGATAGTACCGCTAACCGACGACGAATATGCAGCTATCGAGCTGATATTTAAGAAGATGACTCAGGAAATAGCGTCCGGCTATGCGTATAAGTATGACCTGTTGCGCGCCTACTTGCTGGAGTTGATTCACCGGGGGCAGAAACTCCAGCCCGCCCCGGCCCTGGCGCCCGCTCACTCGGCGGCGGCCCGGCTGGCGGGCCTGTTTGCTGAGCTGCTGGAGCGGCAGTTTCCCCTCGAAACCCCGCAGCAGCAACTGCGCCTGCGCACCGCCACCGACTACGCCAGCCACCTGGCCGTGCACGTCAACCACCTCAACCGGGTGCTGAAGGAAACCACCGGCCACACCACCACCGCCCTCCTCAGCGGCCGGGTAACCCAGGAGGCCAAGATGCTGCTCAAGCAGACCAGTTGGACCGTTTCGGAAATTGCCGACAGCCTGGGCTTTGCCGACGTGGCGCACTTCTGCAACTTCTTCAAGCGCCAAACAGGGCTTGTGCCGGGCGCTTTTCGGGTGTAAAGTGATTGTTTGAATTATGCAGTAGATGGTTTGGCGCGCACAGCCCGGCCGCCGCCCGCCCGCCAGACCTTTGTGGCGTACTCACTTACTTAGTAAAGCACTTACCACATGCGGGTTTTCGTCACCGGCGCTACGGGCTTCATCGGCTCCGCCATCGTTCAAGAATTACTCGGCGCGGGCCACCAGGTGCTCGGCCTGACCCGCTCGGCGGCCGGCGCCCTGGCCCTGGCCGCCGCCGGAGCCGAGGCACACCATGGCTCGCTCGATGACCTCGACAGCCTACGCCGCGGGGCAGCTGCCACCGATGGTGTCATTCACACCGCCTACGGCCACGATTTCTCCGCCTACGAGGCCGCGGGCCAGGCCGATAAGCTGGCCATTGAGGCGCTCGGCGGTGCGTTGGCCGGCTCGGGCCGCCCCTTGGTAGTTACGGCCGGGCTGGCGGGTTTGGCCACCGGTCGCCTCGGTACCGAAGAAGATGTGCCTGGTCCCTCGCCCCGCCTGTCGGAGCCGGCCGCGCTGGCGCTGGTAGCGCAGGGCGTGCGGGCGTCGGTGGTGCGCTTGGCGGCCTCCGTGCACGACCACGGCGACTATGGCTTCGTGCCAACGCTCATCAACATTGCCCGCCAAAAGGGCGTGGCGGCCTACGTAGGGGAGGGGCTAAACCGTTGGCCCGCCGTGCATCGGCTCGATGCGGCCCGCCTTTTCCGGCTGGCGCTGGAGCAGGGTGCGGCCGGGGGCCGCTACCACGGCGTGGCCGACGAAGGCTTGCCCCTGCGCGACATTGCCGCCATCATTGGCCGGCATTTGAACTTACCAGTTGTTTCCAAATCACCTGAGGAGGCCGCCGACCATTTTGGCTGGATGGCCCGCTTCGTGGGCATGGATATGCCGGCCACCAGTGCCCGCACCCAGCAGCAGCTGGGCTGGCTCCCCAGCCAGCCATCGCTCCTCGCCGACCTAGAGCAAGGCAGCTATTTCGCGAGCTGATGCCCGGCGCAGCGCGGCCGGTCGCTTAGCCGTATAGCTTGGAGTAGGGAGCCAGTTACCTTCCTTTACCTCGCTTATGAATAGAATTGTTGTTCGTTATCAGGGCTTTGCAGTTGCATTGGCCGCTGGTCTGCTCCTGGCTGGGACAGCGGCTGCCCAGGTGGCTGCCCCGCCCAATCCGCCCACGGCGGCCGGGCAGGCGCTGTTTGCCGGCTCGCTCACGCCGCAGCTGGTGGCCAAGCAGTTTGCCTTCACCGAGGGCCCGGCCGTGGACCGCCAGGGCAACATCTACTTCACCGACCAGCCCAACGACAAAATCTGGAAGTATGGCCTCGACGGGAAGCTCAGCGTTTTCCTAAGTCCCGCTGGCCGCTCCAACGGGCTGTATTTTGACAAGCAAGGCAACCTCATTGCCTGCGCCGATGGCCAAAATCAGCTCTGGTCCATCAGCCCCAGTGGTAAAAAGAAAGTGCTGGTAGCCCAGGTACAGGGCCAGCGCCTTAATGGCCCCAACGACGTGTGGGTCAGCTCCAAAGGTGGCCTTTACTTCACCGACCCCTACTACAAGCGCGACTACTGGGCCGACCAAAGCCGCACGCCCATCGGCCAGTACGTATACTACCTGGCCCCCGGCGCGCCGCAGCCCGTAGCCGTCGAAACCACCCTGCGCAAGCCCAACGGCCTCATCGGCACGCCCGACGGCCGCATGCTCTACGTGGCTGATATCGACGGTAATAAAACCTACCGCTACCGCCTCGGCCCCAAAGGTGAACTACTTGACGAGCAGCTTTTTGTGGAACAGGGTTCCGATGGCATGACCCTCGACGAGCAAGGCAACGTGTACCTCACCGGTCAGGGCGTCACCATCTACAACCCCGCCGGCGAGCGCATCGCTCACCTCGACGTGCCCGCCGCCTGGACGGCCAACCTCTGCTTCGGCGGCAAGGATATGCGCACGCTGTTCATCACCGCCTCAGAGGCCGTATTTACGGTGCCCATGCGCGTGCGCGGAGTTCGGTAAAGAGTTTACAATCAAGAATTAATAAAACAGAACGTCATGCTGAACGCAGTGAAGCATCTCTACCGCGCCGCTAGGGTTACTAACCTAACGGCGCGGTAGAGATGCTTCACTGCGTTCAGCATGACGTTCTGTTTTAGCAGCTGTGGCTGCTTACAAGCTACTTCTGCGTAGCCGCCCAAGCGTCCATCTTCTTCTCCAGCACGGCCAGCGGCATCACACCATCTTTCAGTAGCTCATCGTGGAAGTCGCTGAGCTTAAATTTACTACCCAGCTCCTTTTCGTAGCGCGTGCGCAGTTCCCGGATTTTAAGTGCCCCGGTCTTATAGCTTAGCGCCTGGCCCGGAATGGCCATGTAGCGCTCAATTTCGGCCGTGGCCCCATCCTCGCTGATGGGCTCCTGCGCCATCATGTAGGTGATGGCCTCCTCGCGGGTCATGCTGCGCGAGTGCAGGCCGGTGTCCACCACCAGGCGCACCGCCCGGTGCATCTCGTCGCCGAGCGCGCCCATGTACTGGTAGGGGTCGGTATACAGCCCCAGCTCTTTGCCCAGGCTTTCACAGTACAGCGCCCAGCCCTCGCCCATAGCCCCGTACCAGGCAAACTGCCGGAACTTCGGCAGGCCCTGATTTTCCTGCTGCAACGACGTCTGGTAGTGGTGCCCCGGAATGGCCTCGTGCAGAAACAGCGATTCCATACCCGACGTGGTATTAAACGTGGTGGCATCCACAATCGGAATGTAAAAAATACCCGGCCGCGTGCCATCCGGTGAGCCCGAGTTATACTCGGCCGAAGCCGAAGCGGCGCGGAAGGCCTCCGTCTGCCGAATCTCGAACGGCGTTTTGGGCGTGCGCCCAAACATTTTTTTCAGGTTGGGGTCGATAGTCGCCTGAATCTTGCGGAACGCGTCCAGCACCTCCGTGGCCGACTTATAGGGCATGAATTTCTTGTCCGTTTTCAGGTACTGGAAAAACGCCGGCAGGTCGCCCTTGAAACCCACCTGGGTCTTCACCTTCTCCATTTCCCCCTTGATGCGGGCCACCTCCGCGAGGCCAGTCTGATAGATTTCGGCGGGCGTTTTACTCGTGGTCGTCCAGTAAGCGACGTCGTAAGTATACATGGCCGGTCCGCCGGGCACGGCCGCAATCCCGCTCGTGGGGCGCGACTTAGGCAGGTACTCCGTAGCTAAAAAGTTGCCCAGCTTCTGGTAAGTCGGCACCAGCTCGGTCAGAATCGCCTTTTTATAAGCCGCCGTCAGGCGAGTTTTATCGGCTTCAGAAAAGCTTTTCGGCAGGGCCGCTATCGGCCCGTAAAACAGCGACTTAGTAGGGTCCGTAACGATGATATCTTTGCCGCGCATCTGCGGTATCATCTTCATCACCAAGGCTTTGGGTAATACCACGCCCGCCTTCATACCCCGCCGGAAGTTGCCGATGGCCGAGTCGGCCCACACCGTGTAGCCGTGCACCCGGCCCAGCCAGTTGTCGTAGTCCTGCACCGTCTTAAACGGCTGGTTGCCCGAGCCCGCGCCGTACTGCCCCAGCGTGATGGGCAGCCCCCAAAACTGCTGAAACGGCAGCATCCAGGTGTTCATCTTCAGGCCGGCCAGGCGCTGCTGCATCTCGTACTGGAAGATATCGTAGCTGATTTTGTCGTTGTCAGCCAGCGTGTTGCGGTCGTATTTCTCCAGGCGCGTCAGGTAATCCTGGTAAAACGTGCGCAGCGTGTCGCGGTAGGCCTGGGTCTGGTCGTTGGGCAGCTGGTCGTTGAAGCGGTTGTCACCCTGGCCGGTGGCCGCCAGTGGGTCAAGCCGCGACTGTTTTTCCCAGTATCGCCCAAATAGGCCGTTCAAATCCTTATTACCAGCGGCGGTGTCGGCCGCGGCCTTGTCCGACGTAGTGCCCGACTGGCAGCTGGCCAGCCCCAGCGCCGCCGCAATGGCCGCCTGCGCAAAATATTTCATTGATTAGTAAGTAGTTGTTTGATAAGCGTAGGCGGTAGTTAAAAATCGTTTGTCATGGCGAGCGCAACGTAGTGAAGCGCGGCAATCGCCCCCGAACGAAACCCTTGCGAATTGTTCAGGGGCGATTGCCGCGCTCCACTGCGTTGCGCTCGCCATGACGGGCGACCTCGGGCTTATTCGGCTTTCAGGCTAGCCTCGTACTCATCAAGCTTCTTGATAACGCCCGCAATATTCTCGGTCAGCAGCGTGATAACCGCGCCATTAGGTGCCGTGGCCAGCACGTAGTCAATGGCATCGAGCTCGTTTTCGATGTACGTCACGGGCAGCTCAGGCTTGTCGAGCCGCAGGCCGCGCGTCATTATCTCTTGCAGAAACTCGGCCGACTTGCCGCGCAAATCGCGGTCTTGCCGTAGCACTACCTCGTCGAAGATGCGACCCGCAATGCGCGAGAAACCCAGCGTATCCTCGTCGCGGCGGTCGCCCAGGCCCGATACCACGCCAATTTTGTGGGTAGCCGTAGTGGCGTCCATAAACTCAGCGTACTTGGTAATGCCCGCCGTGTTGTGGGCGTAGTCCACAATCACTTCGAAGCGCGGAAACTTGTACACGTTCATGCGGCCCGGCGTTTTGGTAGCCGAGGGCACGAAGGTGCGGAACGCCGTTTTGATGGTGTCTTTGTCGAAGCCCGCCAGGTAGCCGGCCAGCGCGGCTGCCAGCGCATTCTCAATGTTGAAGCCCGCCCGGCCCCCGAACGTAACCGGAAACTCAGCCGCCCGGTCGATGCGCAGCTTGTACGAGTTCTTGTAAATGGTGATGTAGCCTTCCTCGTACACCGCTGCCACCCCACCGGCTTCTACATGCTCCTGAATGCGCGGATTATGCTCATTCATAGAAAAATAAGCCACTTTACAGTCGAGGTTGCGACCCATCTCGTACACCAAATCGTCGTCGGCGTTGAGCACTGCCCAGCCGTGTTTCTGCACCGTGCGGGGCAGCACCCCCTTCACGGCGGCCATCTCCTCCACGGTGTAAATGTCGCGCATGCCCAGGTGGTCGGCCGCCACGTTGGTTACCACCGCAATGTCGCAGGTATGAAAGCCCAGGCCCGAGCGCAGCATGCCGCCGCGCGCCGTTTCAAGCACCGCGTAGTTCACGGTGGGGTCGCGCAGCACAAACTCGGCACTCTGCCCGCCCGTACAGTCGCCCTTTTGCAACTGAACTCCTTGAATGTAAATGCCATCAGTGGTGGTAAAGCCCACCTTATAGCCAATGCTGCTTACCAGGTGCGCAATGAGGCGCGTGGTAGTCGTCTTGCCGTTGGTGCCCGTGACGGCGATAATTGGAATGCGGGCCGTGCTGCCTGCCGGAAATAGCATGTCGATAACCGGCGCGGCCACGTTGCGGGCCAGTCCCTCGGTAGGCGCAATGTGCATTCGGAAGCCGGGGGCCGCATTTACTTCAATCACCGCCCCGCGCGTCTCGTTCAGCGGAATGGCGATGTCGCTGGTTAGCATATCGATACCGCAGATATCGAGGCCCACGATGCCGGCCACGCGCTCGGCCAGCAGCAGGTTGTAGGGGTGAATGAGGTCGGTCACGTCGGTGGCCGTGCCGCCCGTGCTGATGTTGGCAGTGCTCTTAAGGTAGAGTGTTTCGCCGGCCGGCAGCACCGACTCCAGGCTTAGGTCCTGGCCCTTCAAAATGTCCAGCGTGTGCTGGTCGGCCTTGATGGAGGTGAGCACTTTCTCGTGGCCCACGCCCCGGCGCGGGTCCTCGTTTACTTTGTCAATGAGCTGTTGAATAGTTAGTTGGCCATCGCCCATTACGGCGGCGGGCGTGCGGCGGGCCGCCGCGATGAGCTTACCGTTCACCACGAGCAGGCGGTGGTCGTCGCCCTCCACAAACTGCTCCACAATGACAGCCCGCGAGTACTCCTTGGCGAATTTCAGGCCCTCCACGGCATCTTCCCAGTTCATGATGCGGATGGTGGCTCCCTTGCCGTGGTTGCCGTCGAGCGGCTTGGTCACGATGGGGAAGCCCAGTTCCTCAATCGCGTCGCGCAGGCCGTCTTCCGAATACACGGTAGTACCCTGCGGCACCGGTACGCCACCATCGGCCAGCATGGCCTTCGTACGGTTCTTATTACCAGCCACTTCCACACCCGCGTGCGAGGTGAGGTTGGTGGTAGTAGCCCAAATGCGGCGCTGGTTCACACCGTAGCCGAGCTGGATGATGTTGCTGTTTTTCAGCTGGATATACGGGATGTTGCGCGAGGCCGCCTCCGCCACAATGCTCCAGGTGCTGGGCCCAAAAAACTCCTCCTCCCGGATGTCGTGCAGCTCGTCAATTACGGGCTTGAGGGTAAACTCCTCGCCCTTGCACAGGGCCTCTACCAGCTCCACAGCGGCCTGGGCGGCGTAGCGCCCGGCGCGTTCTTCCTGGTAGGCAAACACTACGTACTCCACGCCCTCTTCGCGGGCCGGGTAGCTCTTGCCCCAAAACACCGGCATGCCGGCCTGGCGCTGCAACTCCAGCGCCACGTGCTGGATTACGTGGCCCAGCGGCTCCCCATCGGCCAATTGCCCTTGCGTGAGCGGCGGGTGCTTGGCCAGCTGCTTGTTGGTAGGGCGATTTTGGCAGTGCGGCTGCCCAATGCTGGGGAGCAGCGCGGTTAGCCGCTCGCCAAACCCGTCGAGGGTGTTGCTCCACTCGCCGGCAAACTCCTGTAAATCAACTTTGCATACAATCAGTCGGTAGTGCTTCACCGACCAGTAGCTCGGCCCGCGCATGGTGCGGAGGTCAATAATCTTCATATAGTCAAAACAAGGATAAGCCGCTGGCCCCGCCAGCGATACGGCAATGTAGGCAGCGCCGGGCTTACTTCCCGTTTTTGAGCCTATTGACCACGAAAAAGCCCCCGCGCTTCAAAAAGAAGCAGCGGGGGCTTTGGAGGTAACGGGCGGATTCGAACCGCCGTAGGAGGTTTTGCAGACCTCTACCTAGCCGCTCGGTCACGTTACCGGCTTGGGGGCACAAAGGTACGCCAAAAGACTACACCACCAAATCTAACGCGCACAAAAAAGCCCCAACCTTGCGGTTGGGGCTTCCTTTTGTTACCCTACTGGGGTTGCACTAGGCAATCTCAGCGTTGTCGGGCGATGGGCCAGCGGCGGGCACATCTGCATCGGCACGGGCTTTCAGCTTGTCTTCGCCAGCTTGGCGTTCGGCGCCAGCAAGCTGGTCGCGCAGGGCGCTGAGGGCGTCGAGGTCGCCGAGGGTGTTCTTGTCGGCCGGCTTCTTGAGGTCGCTCAGTTTGCCTTCACCCTGGCTCTGGCCAGCGTTGGGCGACTTCTTCGCGAACTTCGAGTTGGTCGTCTTGTTGCTTTCATCCTCTTTGTTGTACACCGCAGTGTGCGAAAGCACGATGCGACGGTCATCTTTCGAGAACTCCGTAACGCGGAAGTCTAACTGCTCGCCGTTTTCGGCGTTCGAGCCATCTTCCTTCACCAAGCCTTTGGGGTAAGCGAAGCCCTCGATGCCGTACGGCAATTCGAGTACTGCGCCACGGTCCGACTTCTCGGTGATGGTAGCCTTGTGTACCGAGCCAGTGGTGAACACCGTCTGGAAGGTATCCCAGGGGTTTTCCTCCAGTTGCTTCACACCTAGGGCGAGGCGACGGGCCGACATATCCAACTCGAGTACTACTACGTCGAGTTTGTCGCCCACTTTCACCACTTCCGAAGGGTGCTTCACTTTCTTGGTCCACGACAGGTCCGATACGTGCACGAGGCCGTCCACACCTTCTTCCAGTTCTACGAACAGGCCGAAGTTGGTCAGGTTGCGCACGGCACCGCTGTGCTTGGTGCCTACGGCAAACTTCTCGGCGAAGTCGCTACGGGTCCACGGGTCCTCGGTCAGTTGCTTGATACCCAGGCTCATCTTGCGGTCTTCACGGTCGAGGGTCAGTACAACTGCCTCCACAATGTCGCCCTGCTTGATGAAGTCCTGCGGGTTGCGCAGGTGCTGGCTCCAGCTCATTTCCGATACGTGAATCAGGCCTTCAACGCCCGGTACCACTTCCATGAATGCGCCGTAGTCGGCTACGTTCACGATGCGGCCCTGTACACGCGAGCCAGGACCGAGGTCGGCGGGCAGCGAGTCCCATGGGTGAGGCGTCAGCTGCTTCAGGCCCAGCGAGATACGCTTCTTGGCCTCGTCGAAGTCCAACACAACCACGTTGAGTTTCTGGTCGAGCTGCAGTGCTTCGCTCGGGTGAGCGATGCGGCCCCACGAAATGTCCGTGATGTGCAGCAGACCATCGACACCGCCGAGGTCGATGAACACGCCGAAGTTGGTCATGTTCTTGATGTTGCCTTCCAGAATCTGACCTTTTTCGAGGTTGTTCAGGATGGCTTCGCGCTGCTGCTCCAAGTCCTTCTCAATCAGGACTTTGTGCGAAACAACTACGTTATCGAAAGCAGCGTTGATTTTCACGACTTTCACTTCCATGCGGCGACCAACATAAATGTCGAAGTCGCGGATAGGCTTCACGTCGATTTGCGAGCCGGGGAGGAAGGCTTCTACGCCATCCATCTCCATGATGAGGCCGCCTTTGGTGCGGCGCTTCACCACACCTTCCAGCACGGTATCATTCTCCAGGGCCGCGTAAATCGCGTTCCAGGCCTGCTTGATTTTAGCCTTCTTACGGCTCAGGATGAGCTGGCCGTTGGCATCCTCCTGGTCTTCGATGAACACGTCCACCTCGTCACCAACTTTGAGGTCGGGCAGGTCACGGAATTCGCTCAGGGGCACGAGGCCGTCCGATTTGAAGCCAATATTGAGGATAACATCGCGGTCGGTCATGCCTACCACGGTGCCTTTAATTACCTCTTCCTCCTGAACGGTGGTAAGGGTGTCGCCGTACATTTTTTCCAGCTCGGCGCGCTGCTCAGCGTTGTAATTACCGCCAAAACCACTGGCATCGACATTGTCCCAGTCGAAATCGTCAACCATTTCTGCCATTTTGTAGCGGGTTCCTAAACTACTGAACGCCACCGCCGGAACCCAGGGCGGAGCGCATTTTGGGTTGGTTCCGAGAGCGTAAGCTCCCGACCTGCCGCCTTGACAGGGCCGCAAAGGTACGGATTTTCAGGCGGTTTAGCAAGGTACAATAGGCGATGTATTTTACCTTCAACGAGGAGACATCATGTCGAGACACTCTTGTGCGAAAAGCTTCGCTTCAGCTTTTAAAAGGTGCTGAATTGGAATGTTTAAATTAGCATCTTTAATGGTGATTATTTCTTTTTGCAAAGAAATTAAGTCACTATCATGTAACTCATAAATGCTCTCGTAAGAAATTTGAAAAAGTCTAATATATCCTCGCCACTTGTAATTGTCTAACTCACCGTCTCTTATATAATCAGGTTCTATTTCAAGCCAATCGCTTAATGTGTAACCAAGATAATCTGTTCGACGACCGTCGTCAGTTGGGGTCAGCAAGCGAACTTTCCAGGGGCGAGTAAGCTCAGTAAGGGCTTTATAATTGCTATTGTAACTAGAAGCAGTAACCAAATCACCCACTTTCATGCCTTCTGGTCTTTTAGACAAGTCTAATCTAAATGAGAATCTGTAATCGAGATTATCTAATTTGTGGGGTGCTGCATGAGGCAACATTTTATCTAGCTCCGTGGCATTCTCTTTTCTCTTAGCTAAAAACTCTTCTACGTGAATTACTTTTCTGAAGTACTTTCCAGTAAAATGTGTCTTCTCCATTATTGTAACATTTGATGAAGAAGTTTTACCCGTAAGATTAGCAACGAAGTTCTTAAAGCTCATTATTACTGTATCTGTTTGAGGTGAGAGTTAAACTTAATAAAGATGCTTCAAAAACCGGTTGCTAACGCCTGAAATGCTCCTAACTTATACCCCGCGTGCTTATTTGTAGCCCAGGGGAAAGCTTAACAAGTGTAATTACTTTGTGCGTACATTCGTGCTATGCACACCCGAATTATCCGCGTTGGCAACTCCCAAGGCATCGTCCTGCCCAAGAAGCTACTGCAACAGTACCACTTGGCCGGCGAAGTGGACCTGCGCCCCACGCCCGAGGGCCTGCTTATCACGCAAGTGGCCAAGCCCGCCCGCCAAGATTGGGAAGCCCAAATGCAAGCGGCCCTAGCCGCAGGGCAAGCACCGGAAGGCGAACTACTGGAAGGCTTCGCCGATACCGATTTTGAGGAAACTGAATGGCAGTGGTAGCCGCGCCCCAACGCTTTGAGGTGTGGCTAGTGAACCTCGACCCCACGCAGGGTAGCGAAATCAATAAGACCCGGCCGTGCGTGGTCATCTCGCCCGATGAGCTGAACCGCTACCTGCGCACTGTCACGATTGCGGCGCTCACGAGCAGCCAGCGGGCGTATCCGTCGCGGGTCGATTGCGAGTTTCAGGGTAAGGTTGGGCAAGTGGCGCTCGACCGTGTCCGGTCGGTTGATAAAATGCGGCTGGTGCGTAAGCTGGGCGTACTGGAGGCTACAACGGCGCAGGAGGTATGCGACAAGCTACTGGAATTGTTTCAGTACTAGCTGGTTAAATTGCTGGCCAGCACCGCCAGAAACTCCGCCGCCGACATTACCCGCACCTGCGGAAAGCCAGCTGTTGCAAGCTCACCAAAATGCCGGTCGTTACTGACCAAGTAGTCAGCTTGACCAGCTACGTAGGCATCCACGAATTTCTGGTCGTCGGGGTCAAGAAAAGGCAAGCGCCAATTATAGCGAACCTCGTGGCGGCTCACGTTGCGCAGGTTTCCTAAGGCTTCCAGTAGGTTTTGAGCCAGGGCCGGGGTAGTGCGCTGGGCTACTATCTCTTCGTATTCCAACAAGATGCTGGTGCTGACGACCAGTGTAAGTCGCTGACGCAGAATAGCATCAAAAAGTGGCCTGTTCGGCGTGTGGTGTCCGATACTGGTCAGCAGTACATTGGTGAGGTGGTCGGGTAAAAATGGACACGGCGAAAGTAACTTTCCCTTGTCATGGAAGCAGAAAAACCAGCTAGTAAAC
>NZ_BAAGXF010000026.1:0-41190 GCF_054779975.1 Hymenobacter arcticus | reverse complement strand
TGTTCGGGCTGTTTGCGGGGCTGTTCGGGCTGTTTGCGGGGCTGTTCGGGCTGTTTGCGGGGCTGTTCGGGCTGTTTGCGGGGCTGTTCGGGCTGTTTCGCTGCGCGAAACAGCCCCCAGCTAGTAGTTACTCAGTAGCTACTAGCTGGGGGCTGCGAAAGTCGGCACAACCACCGGTCAGAATACGACGGTTAGTTAGGGTTAGCGTGTTTCGTAGGTGAGCACGACATTCCAGGCCTTGTCTGCGTACGTCTTCGTGCCCGTGCCGGCGGCATCGCGGTTGCTTGGAGGAGTGCTCTCGTCTAGTGTCAGGGCCAACATCTGGTCGTCGCCGAGTAGGTTGTTCGTTTCCAAAAAGGTCAAGGTCCATCCCGGGTTGGCCATTTCCAAGTTCAGCGGAACGGTGTTCCAGTTCAGCGGCAACTGCTGCTGCGTCACGTCGGCTACGGTAGCCCCCGTCGCCTTGCGTGTGGTCTGGTAGGCGAGCGTCCACTTCACATCCGGGCCGCTGCCACTATCCCAGGGACTGCCCGCGGCATTGGTGAAGCTCAGGTTGGTAACCCGCACTTCTTTCAAGTAGCGCCGGCCCACCTTGAGCGTCTGCGTCGTGCTCACGCTTTGACCGGCCGCATTGAACGCTGTGAGCGTAATGGTGTACGTGCCGGGTTGAGCAAACGTGACCTTGGGCGAAGTGGCCGTGTTGACCAGGCTGGCATTGTCGGAGCTGCGCCACTCGTAGCGGGTGGCCTGCTGACTAGTGTTGGTAAGCGGCACGACCTCGCCCACTTCGGCCACTGGCAGCGGCAGGGTAAAGGAAGCGGTCGCCGCAGGGGCAGCATCCTCTTTTTTGCTGCAACCAGTCAGCAGTAGCAGCAGAAAAACGAAACTAGGGAACAGGTGCTTCATGAGGCAGAAAAAAGGAAAAGAGTAAAAAAGGTGCTGGACTGCTGGCCGACCGGGAACGGAACACCCACGGGCCACCCGCCTCCGTGCCGCTATCCGTTGGCCCTAACCCACCGGGCGGGACTGGCGGCGGGCTGGTGGTGGGCCAAGGCAAGAGCGCGCCCAGCCCGCCGGGGAAGCAGTGGGCCAAACTTACAACAAGAAACGCAATAAATGACCGAACGGTCATTGACGCCCCCCTTTTTAGTGCCGCCCTTTGCCGGCTCATGGCGGTGCCTTCCTCTTCTTTCCTGCTTGAACTCGCCCGCCGCTTAAAAGCCGTGCGCGAAGCCCGCCGCCAGACATTGCAAGAGGTCTATGACGAGACCGGTATCCATGTGGCCCGCCTCGAAACCGGCCGCCGGAGCGTGGCCTTGCTCACGGTGGCGCTGCTCTGCCGCTATTATCAAGTAGAGTTGGGGCAGGTAGTCGCGGGCTTGGAGCAGTTGCTCAGCGAAGAGCAGAGCCCGCCGTAGGCACTACTTCCCCGCTGCGCGCTGGCTCCCGACCAGGCGGCGAACGGTACCCTAGGATTTTATCTCACGCATGGCCACCCCTCCACAAGCCACACTACGCCCCACCCAGCTATTCGCCCAGCTTCGGCCTTGGTTAAAAGTTTGGTCCAAAAGTTAAGCGAGATGCCTTCAGACCTTGTGGCTGCACGCTAAAATCCTGCATTCAGCGCTTAGCAGGGCGGTTTGTTCAGTGAAACCTTCGTTTTAATTGAACAACTAAGCCCACTACATGCCAAACGGGTAGTTTGCATCGAAAGTAACCCGTTCGGTTCAGAAAACTTGTTCAGCAATCAAAGTACACTTAACCCTAGCTACGCGATGGGAAAAATGTATTCCAACTCACAAATGGCCATCTGCATGCGCTAAATACAGGGTTTCTGCGGTGAGAATGCACTACCAGTATGTCCTCATGTAAAAAGGGCGGTTGATAAGCTCGCCAATTAACTCTTGGACCAAACTTTTAACCCAGGCCATCTTAGTAGAACCCTTAAATAAACCATCGCCATTTATTGAAAATTTATCTTTAACGATACAATCTACCTACAATCTTAATTTTTTACTCAACTGATTTGGAACAAACGTCTTATTGAAGTTTGACATTTGTTCTACAAAGTCTTTTAACAGGCTCCAGTCTCTATCATCTCGAGAAGATTGGCTCCAGAAGGAATCGTTATTCCAAGCTTTAACTACGTCCAAGCCAAAGAAGTACCCAGCAAGATCTTCACTGATGAGGCCCGAATTAACTAAAACAGCCAACTCCTCAAAGAAACCCATGAATTCTCCTATCTCTACAATTTTCACATTAGGGAAAATACCGTCTCCATGCAAATGCTCCAGTATATTCTGGAAGCTTTCATTCTCGTTATAGGCTTTGCGAAGGGATAGAAAAAGTTGGCTGCGCTTCTCTGTAACCTGTTGAGTGTATTCTCGCAACCATTTTATAAGCGTAATAGCAGTAACTAGAAGACCTACCATACCTCCTACCACGCTTACAATTGTGGCAATGTATTTCCATTTTTCCAAGGTTACTGTGAGCATGAGCATCTTGCGACAGAGTAAATTATTCGTTTCCTAGGTTAAAATGGCTGTTCGCTATTTGTGTGTAGGTATTATGGCGGCCTTAGCAACTGAAGCTGGTGGTAGATGGGTAGCAAAAATGGCATTGCGAATGGTATCCGCTACCAGGTTATTGTTCCAATACTGATTGTGCGCCGCGACCGGCGTGCAGGCATCGGGGTCTACCAAGTTTTGAACTTTCCAATTAGCAGTAGAATACGGGTAATCGTAAAACCCTAGCGCACCACTGATGATGTCGGCGGCTGAATGGATGTTTACCCAAGGAATTGCTTGGCGAGCGCTTACTTCTCGAATCAGTGGGTGGACGGAAGCCCCTAACGCGGCACGCAGCGAATTTTTAGGTAACTGCGCGTGGAAGATAAAGGCTGTTTTGTCGAGAGGCGAGCCAAAAGTGATGAGGGCGCCCGTGCGCTGCTTGACGGCCAACTGCTGCGTAAGTGTCTCATCTAAGTTCAAGGTCGCGTTCAGCGCATCGTAAGCGATAACTGAGCCGAGCGAGTGCCCCACAAGGATAATGCGTTCGTACAGAAACGGAGGTTTTACCTGCCCTTGCCCAGAAGTATCCTGCTCCCGTGCTCCGTAAAGCGCGCACGCTGTACGATAGGCTTGCCGCCGAATCTGCTCACGCACTTTGTGGTACTTATCTACCTTGTAAGCGTCTACATAGAGAGCCACATCGCCTAAATACTGCACGAAGAAATTACGTAGCCACCAACTCGCTCCTAGGGCGCCTGCCCATACAAGAGTAATGATGCCCTGGCGTCGCCAGCCGTGCGATAAGGTTAGTGTGGTAGGTATATCCGTTACCCGGAGGCGGAAGTAGTGCCAGACAATTAGCACTGCCCCGCCTATTAGGGCTACGCACGCGCTAGTTAGTACTACCCATGCCAGAGCATTAAGAATTGGGCGTGCTGGTGAGTGGCGGTATTTAGCACTGAGCCAAAGCGTGAGTCCGGCTACTATTCCTGCCAGTAGGAGGCAGCCAAGGTCAGCAGTGAGTTGATCTACTAACTTGTTAGAAGTCAGACTTAGGAAGGCCGTGCCAAGTAAGTTCTGGGCCGCAACCAAGGTTATGACCATGTTGATTGCTGCTAAGGCGACGATCAGCAGCAATGCGCCGGTTAAGCCGATGGGTGTGCTAAAAGGGATCTTGAATTTGTAATCCTTGCCGAATAGCCAGCGTAAAAACGGTCGGAACGTCAGCAGTAAGCCGTTCATGCCCGCTACTCCCAAAAATCGACCTACATCCGTTAGTGCAATATGGCCTTCGGCTAATGGTGCCCAATAGGCTTCGTACACATGCACCTTGCGCTTTTTAGCGTTCGGGTGTTGCGGATTGGCGACTTCGATTTCGGCCCGAGGTAACCACAGCGTACGCCGTGGGTTGTCCGGATCTTCGAATCGGATGTGCCGCACGGTGTGAGGCGGATACAGGTCAGGACTTAGCCGATCAGCTATTGAAGCGAGGGTTGCAAAGGGCACCTGCTGTCCCATACCATGGCATACTAGTATGGCGACAGGTATATCGGATTTGTCTTCTGCAGGAGGCGTATAGCTATCCGGCAAATTGTGCAACATTGAAGGCTGCATTATGGATTGCTCTGCGCCAACGGGTGGCCGGCCCATCTGGGGCTGCGTGGGTTCGTTCATAGCAGACTATTATTGTTACAGCACAATTTTATCATATAATAAAATTGTGCTGTAACATTGACTAGTTTCTGTGCCTTAAAATGCTTCTTGGTTAGCGAATGCGCGTTTAATAGACTTTAGGCGTGAGAAGCATCGTTTACTGGTAGGACCAGAACTGCAGTCAGAGATAATTCAAAAGATTGCCGTTAATCAATTCGTAACCTGTCCAGCTTATATTTTTAGGAACGGAGACAATCTCGCTACGCGAATTTGATGAATAAAAGTATGGAAAGAAAATATCGCTCACATCAGTACCAGCACTGAATAAGTTGGTCCAGTCAGCCGAGACAGTCTAGGGCCTTATCTTTTTCATAATGATTACCTCTCCAGTTAGATAGGCCGACTCATTAAGGTGCACCATATTGAGCCGCCCTTTTTCGACTTCCTGAACCCCCAACGCGAGCTAGAAATGCACTTGCGATTGACTTTCTGAGCCATCTGCTCCGCGACCTACTTTCTGAGCCCTTGCTATCAAATGCTGGGACCTTTTCATTGAACCCGGGCTTGCAAGCGCTTGGCCCTAGCAGCAGTGGCCGTAGGCCAGTGTCGTACCTGCTTCGTTCGCTTTTCACCTGACAAGTAGACCCGGTAGGACGGGGCAGCCCTTTGGTGGTCCCTTGCCCCTTCCCGGGGTCCTGGTTCTGCGGCAACGGAGCGACCCAGCCGCGGGGGCGCAGCTGCGGGCAGCGTACTACTTGGGCTCCGCGCCAAACAGGAAACGCAGCGCGTCGTATTCGGCAATCAAGGGAACCGACATGTGCGTGTCGTCTGGGTAATACTTCCCCCGATACTTCAACCCGTTGTGCGGGTTGTGTTCCAAATAGCGCTGCAAGATTAAGATGCTCCGCATGTGGAGGGTTTCCTTCGTGGTATCGGTTAGCACCTTGTTGAGGGCCATGCCCTTGTTGGCCGTGTGGGCAATGCCCAGGTAGAGGGAGGTGCCGGAAAAACGCCGGGTTTCCAACGCCCGTTTTGTTTCTTTCAACAGGGCTTGGTGGTCCCACCACATGCTGGGATCCAGGCAGACGTAGGAATCAAACAAGTGGGTGTGGTGCACAAAAATTTGCATCACGGCCAGCCCCCCCAAGGAATGGCCGATCAGCAGTTTGCGGGGTTGGGTCGGGTAGCGCTGGTCGATGTAGGGCAATAATTCCTGTTCCAGGAACGCGATAAACGCTTCGCCTCCCCCCGTCGTTTTGCTGGCCCCGGCCGCCCAAAAAGGTGGGTCGGTGGTCACGTGGGTGGGGGTCAAATCTTTTCGTCGGTCCGGATGAAGAATGCCGACCACGATCATTTCCGGACACAGCGTATTATAGTTGGTACTCAGATATTGAATCATGCTGGTCGCGGCGGCAAACTGGGCGTCGGCATCGAGGAGGTACACCACCGGGTACCGTTTTTTGGCCGCTGCCGGACCCGCAGCACCCGCGGGCACGTGGACGTAAAATTTTCGGTTTTCTTGCAGGATAGTGGACCGGAGGCTGTCTGGGTGGCCCAGGACCGTTTGGTTGCCTGGCTGCGCCGCACCGGGGAAGCAGAGCAACACCCCCGAAAGGAAAAGAATAAAACGGTTCATGGGTCGACTTTTGCTGCCCGCCTGGTGGCGACAGGCTTAAAGGTGGTATCAGAACCCTGGTTTTGCTGTACAACCCCGGACGACTTGTTGGCAGAACGGGTGAATCGCTTCATTGACGAAGGGAAGGGTAACAAACTGGTTCCGGCAACCACCGGGCAGAAGACGCCCATTAGGTAGGCGTTTTATAAACTCCCCTACCCCCTCCAAAAAAGGCTCGTTCACTGGACTATTTGGAAGAGTGCCCAAACAGCTTGGAAACGCAGGTTTTTAGAACCGTTTTTTAGACACCGTTTTTTAAACAATCCGAGTGCACGAGAACTTTGCGCCTGTTCGATTACTGATACTAAAGGCTGGCTGGCTGTATCAGATTAACAAACGCCAACAGGTCTATAAGCTAGTTAAAGTGCTCGATAAGTAGTAGTTCCATACTACACGAGTACAAAGTTGATCAAAAAACTAGCCCCGAATGAGGTTTAATTTAGTAGCATGAATGATACTACACAAGGTATCATTCATGCTACTAGTAATAGTTTATTCAGCGGTATCTTTTTTAGTAGTATCCTTTATACTGCGCCTTTTTTCTTTTTTAAGCAAGTCCTCGACGGCTTCCAGAATGAGAGAGTGGACTGACAAGAGCTCTTTGACCCGGCCGCCCTTTGCCTTCTGCTCAGCCTTTCGCTGGTCGCGCAACGCCGTCAATTCTTTGAGCAGAGGCGTGGGCATTCGGAGCATGTAACCGCTCACATCTTTAGTAGCTGCGGCTGGCTTCTCACTGGGTACTGAACCGCCCTCATCCACGAAAGCGGCTACTTTGCGAACGGAGGCCGGAATCGGTGGGCTAGGCTTTTTCATTAGTGATGATGTGTTGAATATGGGAGAAGAGAGCGGTTACTTCGGCAATGGCTTTAGGATCGGGCGGAGTTAACTCAAATACCGACAGGCCTACCGACATAGCCTTGTCAAAGGCGACACGGTTACCGATGGTCAGTGGCACGAAGGTCACCTGGTCAAGGCCACCTAAGTAGTGCACCGCTTGCTGGCCGGCGGCACCGGTTAGCCCGTGTGTGTCAGCCCTGGCGATAAACGAAAAGGCCCGCATTGTGGGGTTCACGTCAAAGGCCTTACCCACTAGTAAATCGACCTTACCGGAAGTCCATAGGTCGGTGGCGCGGGGTGGGAATGGGACTAGGTAAGCGTTGGTGATGGAGAGTGCTGACCGTTGGCTGGTCGTATCACGCCCACCCGTATCTACAACCACGTCGTCATACTCCGTGGCTTTAGCCCGAAGCTGCTCGTGCAACTTGTTGCCAGTGAATGTCACCATGTCCAGCTCAGGCTGGTCGGAATAATCCCGCCGCACCTCATTGAAAATCTTGGCGCTCTCCTGGTCATCAGCGTCGCAGACTAATACTCGCCGGCCTTGCTGCTGTAAATACACTGCTAAGTTCATAGCAATTGTAGTTTTAGAACTACCTCCCTTGTACCCTCCTACTGTGTAAATCATGATGTTATGAGATATCAATGATACTACTCCATGTACTACCATTAGTACCGGTGTTAGTACCAAAGGTAGTAGGTAGGCTAGTAGATTTCAAGCTAGTAAACAGGCTCCTCTATTAGCGTTAGATCAGCTAAGAAAGCAGCCCTAATCAAACTAGTCTAGACGCGATATGGGTCAAATTTGGTCGGTCTGTTATTGTGTCAGATAAATGCGCTAGTAACCAAGTTGTCTGGCTGGGTAGGTGCATCCAAATACATGTACATACATCATTCGCCCCCCCTAGTGTGCGAAGCTTGGAACCGCTCTTGGCTGATTTTCTGACTCACTAAGACCTTAAAAAAAGACAAGAGGAACTTCGCTTGTGTATTCCTTTCTTATTAAAGTTAATTATTAAATACTATTAAGAGGGCCCTAACTATTTGATAAATAGGAATATACAAGGTCGAAACAAGACAACTATCCAGCCAGACAAGACAACTATCCATGCCAGACAAGCTAAGTAAGACAACTATCCACGCCAGACAAGACAACTATCCATGCCAGACAAGTAAACAAGACAACTATCCAGCCAGACAATTCGCAAGAAAGTGCTATCTTGCTTGAAGTAATACTTGCTTGAAGCAAATGCCCGCCAATCCGTACCCAGGAACCACCTTCGATAAAACTAATAATCGGTGGAAGGCGCGCATCACGGCTAACGGCGTCACCCGCAGTCTTGGTACTTATGCTACGCAGATAGAAGCGTACGCAGCGGTAGAAACCGCTAAACAAGTCCAGTCGAATCCATCTGACCTATTCGAGCCGCCTGAGATGCCAGCTGTACTGGTGGCTACAAGGAAAAATACAAAAGTAGCTCAGCATAATTGGCTCGTGGAAACCCGACTTCCATTGTCTTTGCTGGAGGCACGCATCTTTGTCTTAATGCTGCGCTGCCTTCATAAATACGACGAAGGCGTACCGGCAATTGTCATCCCTATCGGCGAACTGTTCCCAGGCGCAATAGGCGGCAACAATTACAAATTGCTGGTAGAAGCCGCTGACCATTTTATGAAGCTGCGTATCGAGCTGCCGGTACTGGACCGGGAAGTGGGCATGCGTAGCATCAACCTGGTGCAGGCGATGGAGGTGGACCCTGAGCAAGGCGTGTTAGTAGGCGCTTTCTCGCCAATGGCTTTGCCTTACGTGAGTAAACTTACCGACAACTTCACGGTGGGGGTGGTGGATGAACTGATGAGCCTGAAAAGTGCTAACACTCATTCGTGGTACTGGCTCATGAAGTCCTGGGCCTTCCGGAGCCCAGTGACGGTAAGCGTGAATCAGCTGCGCGAGATGACTACCGAAACCGGTAGTTACCAGCAGTACGCCGACTTCCGCAACAAGGTGCTCCGGCCTAGCATCGACGAACTTAACGGGCTAAGTTTTGAGATTAAGTTCTCCGAGAATAAGAAGGGCCGGGCTGTGGACAGCGTACGCTTTGACATCGGCAGCAAGAAGGCTGTCGAGCCTATAAAGCAATTGCCACCAGTAGTTGTGGCGGCTGAGAAGCCGAAGCTCATGCCTCTACAGGAGAAAGTAAGTACTAGGCTTTCCAAGCTTAAGCTGACGCAGGCCCAAATTAAGAAAGTATTGGAAGTAGTGGTAGGGGAGGAGCAACTGACTAAGCTCCTAAAAGAGACCTACCCAGTCCTCCGTGACTTCGAAACGAAGGCCAAACCGGGAGAGAATGTAGCCGCGGCTACGATGGCGCTCTTGAAGAGTACATTCCCGGCTATTTGGGCGGCTAACTAACTACTAACCAATATAGTATAAAATGGTATTCCGCCGTTTTTTTCGGTGTTGTACTCCCTTATACTAGATAGTACGGCACCAAAAAAGGAGCGCTGCGCCTAGTAAGAGCAGGTCAAGTAGGCAGCAAGCGCCCAGCGCGAAACTAACCGTGGTGGCAGCCAGGGCTGCCGGTGGGCTCAACAGCCACAGGGTAATCATAATGGTAATGCCGAGCGCAGCCAGTAGGGGGTTGACGTAGGGGTGTAGGGAGGGGTTCATTAAGGGGGGCTAAAATTGGTTGGGAGTAGCAGGAACCTACCGTTTGGCTCCTAGTTAGCCCCAATTGTTTCAGGCCTTCTTATAGCAGCGGGGGGATAAAATTACTCTAAGCTCTCCCGGGCAGGCGTGCTTTTAGGTAAGCGCGGCTTGCAGGTGCTTGCGGTAGCGTTTGACGCTGGAGAGGCTAATGCTGGTCAATTCTACCGTTTCGGCCACGGACAAGCCTTTTTCCAGCGCTTTTCTTACTTTGGCCAGGTTCTCAACGTCAAGACCTTTGGGTCGGCCGATGTGCTTGCCCTGGGCAGCGGCCAGTTGCTGACCGGCCTTGGTCTTCTCCAGGATACTCTCGCGGTCGTACTCGGCCAGCGAGGCGAAGATGGAGAGCATGAACTTGCCTGCCGGCGTCGTGGTGTCGATGCCCAGGTCTAGGGCCTTGAAGTGGATGCCGCGCTGGTGGAAGGAATTGACCAGGTGAATGACGTGGTCGCGGCTGCGCCCCAGCCGAAAGAAACGTGCCACTAGCACGGTGTCCCCCTCGCGCAGCAGCCCCAGCAGTTCATCGAGCGCGGGCCGTTGCAGGCTCATGCCCGTGATTTTGTCTTGGAAGATGCGCTCGCACCCGGCCTTGGTCAGGATGTCGAGCTGCGTGTCCAGGTTTTGGTCGACGGTGGAGACGCGGGCGTAGCCAAATGTTTTGTTCATGGGGTGTGCCTTCCAACGGGGCGAAAAATTACGCTAAGCGGACTCGGCCGCTTGTTGCTGCCAGAAGGCCAAGTCTGGGGCAGCGAGGTGTTGCTGCATAAACGCCGCGTACCCGAGGTCGCGCCGCTCCAGGGCGTGGCGCCGAAAAGCCCAACTGCTGCCCGCCGCGGCGAAGCCGGCGGTCGTCATCGCCTACCGCATGCGGGGCGGCAGGCCCGCCGTCCAGTGCGCAAAGTCGTCTTCGGTGAGCCGGTTGTCCGCGAGCTGGTGGTAGCGGTACGCCGCGTTGCCGACGCGCAGCAACTGGGCCTGCGCCGCTCGCTCGGGTTCGGGGAGCTGTTGAAGCGCCTGTACTTGCTGCTCGTGCAGGCGCAGGTGGGGATGGCGGGGAATCAACAGATCGTCGATGTTCATCGGGCAGGGTCAGAAAGTCCGGTCCACAAAGATAAACCCCGGTTTATTTTTGGCCCGACTTTCCGGCCCTATCTTTTCGGCCACTTGTCCATGGGGCCGGGCGCGGTGAAGCGTGGTTCGGAAAGCTATAGGTTTGCGCTCAAGCAAAAGATTGCTGAAGACCAAGTGTGTGATTTTATTGCTAATAATTTATATTATAATAGCATTCGACAACTCATATCAAAAATATCACAGAAAAGCAAACACTAGCTCATTGCCAGGCATACGCAAGCAAGTACTTTTGCGCCTTCTTCCTCAATAGATCATGTAGCAAACGAAGCAGCTTTTCTGTCTTTCTGAGCCGGCACCAACTAGCCACAAAATAAAAATCTGATTACTAGCTATTTACGCAGGTGACTTTCTGCCGCTTCCAGCCCTTGCTAAACCAGCCGACGACCTCCTCGCTCAGCGTATGAAACAACTGCTACAGTTCACGTTACTAGGAGTTTTGTTGGGACTACTGCGGCAGACCTGAGCTATGCACAGGCCACGTCCGGGCCTACCAATGGGCTAATCGCCCAGTACTCGTTTGATGAGAGCCGGGGTGTCACCGCCCAGGAGGCCACCGGGCAACTGACCGTCGCGCGGCCCATCGGGAGGGGCTAGCGGTCCCAAGCGCCTACCGTTGCCTGTTGGCTCTTCCCAAAGACGCTGGCCAACTATAATGATAGGCAGCGGGCTGGGACGCCTTTTCTGATAGTCTTGCTTCACGTTTCGCTCCTACTTCCCCATTTACTGCGCCTATGCGTCCACTAGTACTTCTCTTACGGGGCTGCTTGCTTTTGCTGCTTTTGGTGGGTGGTCTGCCCGTTACCCATGCCCAGCAGCCTACGTGTAGCCCTACTGCTGGTTTACAGTTGTGGCTGCCCTTAGATGAGACGACGGGCCAGCAGGCGCTAGACTTAGCGGGCCAGCAGCGCAACGGTACCCTGAGTGGGGGCGGTAGCTGGCAGCCCACGGGGGGGCACGACGGGGGCGGGGCCCTGGCTCTTGTCGCCGGCGAGCGCCTGCAGGTACCCGTGCCCTTTTCGCCCACGGCCTACACGCTCTCGTTCTGGCTCAAGCCTACCCGCCGCTTTGACTGGAGCCAGGCTACGGGCGCAGGCTGGGGCATGTTTCTATTTCACTCCACCCACGACGGGAGCATATATGTGGGCACCAGCGGGTACAGCCGCATCGAGTATCTAGTACCTAACACGGTAGAGCAGGGCGTATGGCAGCATTTCGTTTTCTCTTTTGACAACGGGGTGGGTACGCTCTATAAGAACGGGCGGCTGCTCCGCCAGCAGGGGGGCATGACCATTGCTCCCGCCTGGCAGGGCCTGACGCTAGGCGCGTCCGGCGATGAGCTCTATGATGAGGTCCGCGTGTACGACCGGGCCGTTTCGGGGCAGGAGGCCCATGACCTCTACCAATGCCCCCTGGCGACGAGCTGTAGTATGCCGCCTATTCAGGTGACGCCCAGTACCTTTCTCACTACTGGCCAATCGGCCACGTTGCAAGCGCGCAGCGCCATTACCCCAGCAGCGCTCATCTTTGACGGGGGGAGCAATGGGCTGGTAATCAACCAGCCGGGGACGACGACGCCGGCGCTGCTGACCGATGTCGTGAACACGTTTACGGTGGAGGCCTGGGTTAACCCCACCGCTACGCACGAGGTGGACCAGCAAAGTACTGGTGGCACCGCCGGGGTCAACGGCCAACGCTACCTCATTTTCCCGGAGAACGGCGGTAACTGGGGCGCTGAGCACGCGGGCATGGGGATTTCGGTGGGCACCAACGGGGTGAGCGTCTACGAGCACGCCGGCGGCTATATGCCGCCCCTGCTGGTTTGGGAAGGCATCCTCACGGGCTGGACCCACGTGGCCGTGGTCTACACTGACCGCCGGCCCACGCTCTACATCAACGGCCAACTCAAGGCCCAGGGCGAGCAGAGTTTGCAAACTTATGTGCACCCCTCCCTGGGACTTGCCGGCGGTTATTACGGCTATTACCAGGGGCAGGTAGACGAACTGCGCATTTGGAGTGAAGCCCGCACGCCGGCCCAACTCCAGGCGACCTACCAGCAAGCCCTCGTCGTTATGCCCGCCACCCTGGTAGGTTGCTGGCACTTCGACGAAGGCACTGGACTAACGACCGCCGATGCGGGGGGCCGCCAGCTCACCGCTACGCTCTGGGACCCTACTTCCCCCTGGCTAACCACCGCCGTCGCGCCCATCGCGCCGGCGCTGACGTATAGTTGGAGTCCCGCGCTGGGACTAACCCAGACTACCGGGACTACGGTCGTGGCCACTCCCGCAGCTACCACGACGTATACGGTGACCGCTACCGGCGGGGCTGGCTGCGCCACTTCCCAAGCCACGGTAACACTGACGGTGCTGCCCTGCAGCGCGCCGCCGATTCAGGTTTCGCCGACCACCACCACAGTGGGCGCGGGCCAGCCTACCCTACTGCAGGCGCACGAAACAACTACCCCCGCTGCGCTACAATTCGATGGCGTAGCAGACCAGGTTCTGATTCCAACGCCAGGCTCCCCCCGGGCGCACCTGTTCGAAGAAGTGAACACGTTTACGGTGGAGGCCTGGGTTAACCCCACCGCTACGCACGAGGTGGACCAGCAAAGTACTGGTGGCACCGCCGGGGTCAACGGCCAGCGCTACCTCATTTTCCCGGAGAACGGCGGTAACTGGGGCGCTGGGCACGCGGGCATGGGGATTTCGGTGGGCACCAACGGGGTGAGCGTCTACGAGCACGCCGGCGGCTATATGCCGCCCCTGCTGGTTTGGGAAGGCACCCTCACGGGCTGGACCCACGTGGCCGTGGTCTACACTGACCGCCGGCCCACGCTCTACATCAACGGCCAACTCAAGGCCCAGGGCGAGCAGAGCTTGCAAACTTATGTGCACCCCTCCCTCTACTTAGGCGGGGGCGCGTACGGCTATTACCAGGGGCAGGTAGACGAACTGCGCATTTGGAATGAGGCCCGTACGCCGGCCCAACTCCAGGCGACCTACCAGCAGGCATTAGCTATCATCCCCGCCACCCTGGTGGGCTGTTGGCACTTCGACGAAGGCACTGGGTTGACCACGGCCGATGCGGGGGGCCGCCAACTCACTGCCACCCTAGGTCGCGGCCAGGTATCTTCGGCGGGCTATAGTGTTCCGGCGGGTTCCGGGCCCCAGTGGCAGGTGCCCACGACTGCCCCGCTAATTCCCACGCTAACGTACGCCTGGAGCCCCGCGGTGGGGCTGGACCGGACCACGGGCTCACGCGTAATCGCTACCCCAGCGACGACCACCGTCTACACAGTCACGGCCACGAGCGATGCCACTTGTACGGCCTCCCAGGCCAGCACAACGCTCACCGTGACGGGAACCATTACCACCTTACCGCCCGATAAGCCGAGTGACGACCTAAACCGCAACTGGACGCTGGAGCGCAGCTTTGATGGCAACGGCAACGAGGTTGCCGCCAGCAAGCAGTTCACCGACGGCCTGGGCCGGCCCACCCAGGCCCAGGCCCGCAACGCGGCCACCCAGCAGGTATTTGCGGCCCAAACGCTTTACAACACCGGTGGGCAGCCCGTGCTGCAAACCCTGGCGGCTCCCACCAATAACCAAAGCTTTAACTACAAAGAGGGGTTCATTACGGCTACGGTCAACGGGCAATCGGCCCCCTACAACCCCAGCAATTTTGAGGAAGGTAACGCTAATGCGCCCACCCCAGTAGAAGCCAGTACTATCGGCACGCTCGGCTATTACTATAGTAAACTTAATGAGCAGGAGTCCCTCACGCCCATTACCAGCTATCCTTATAGCTTAGTAGAATTGTACGAGGGGCCCATGGGCGGTACCCGGCGGGCCGCGGCCCCTGGTGACGAATGGCGCATGGGTAAAGGCCGGGAAGGTAAGAGCCGTGATTTTCCCGTGCGCAAGGAATTTGACGCCTATGTGCGCCTGCGGCCCTATTACGTACCGGGTAGCCCAGATGTCACGTTGGAATACCAAGCCATTAAGTCGGTCAGCCTTGATGCCGACGGCCGCGAAAGTATTGTAGTAAGCAACAAAGATGGCCAAGCATTAATTTCCTGCCTAAGTGGTCCTCAATATGCTGGGCTCGATGTCTACGGCTTTATCAGCTCCGAAGCGTCTAATCCCTTCGACAGTAATGCACCGGCTTACCAGGATGTGCATATTCCGGCTGCTGGCAGGCAAGACGTCAAGTTTACGATGGGCGCGTTTGCTACGGCAGGGGGTCGGGTGCTGATTCGCAACCTTATCACGGACGACACAACTAGCTACGCCATTCACGCGGCTACCCCTGGGGCCGAGCCCGAACGCCATGTCACGCTGGAACCCGGCTTTTACCGCTTCACGTCTGTGACGGGCACCCAGTGGTCCTACTATCAGGCTCACTACGGCAACTTCAGCTATACCTACTACGACGATGCGGGCCGGGTGGTCGCTACCGTAGCGCCTAATGGCCTACCAGCAGGCAACAGTAGCTCGCCCGTGAATTCAGCAGATGGCGCGGTTGGCCATTGGCCTCTCAGCGAGGGCAGTGGTACGACTGCCGGGGATAACTCAGGCAACACCTTTACGGGAACGCTCCAGAGCCAACCGGTTTGGAGCACGAACAGTCCGCCGACCGGCAAAGGCAGTCTTGTGTTTGATGGGCGCGCCAGCTATGTGCTGGTAAAGGACCAGCCAGCCTTGCGCATGAGCACGACCATGAGTATGGAGGCCTGGATTTATCCGACTGGCAATACGACTGGCATTATCGTCAATAAAGAGAACGAGTACGAAATGGCGCGCTTCCCGGACGGCTCCATTCAGTGGGCGTTCCAGAATGCCAGCCCCGGGTGGTATTGGATAAATACGGGCATCGTTGCCCCGCTCAACCAATGGTCTCGCATAAGCATCACCTACGATAACGGAACGGTGCGGGCCTACCTGAACGGGGCGCAAGTCGGGCCGGCTTACGCTGGGGCCGGCGCCATCGTCTACCAAGGCTCCGATTTACGTATCGGGGACCGGCTATATGGACCGCAGGTTTTTGAAGGCGCTATCGCCGAAGTACGTCTGTGGAATACTGTGCATCCGCCTGGCTCGTCCGCTGGCGCTGGCGGTACGGGTGGGACGCTCACCCAGCCCGCATTCACGACTCGCAATACCTACGACACCAGCGGCCGCCTGCTGGCCACCGAAAGCAACGATGAGGGCCGCTCGGAGTACGTGTACGCCCGTGACGGGCGCATCCGCTTCTCCCAAAGTGCTTTACAGCGGCCGGCGGGGCGATTTTCTTACTCCAACTACGACGAGGCCGGCCGGGTAGTCGAATCGGGCGAGTATACCTCTACGCTCTCGTCGGCTTCGCAAGCCACCGTTTTCGAAAATCATTTAACGACCACGCCGGGCGCTTCCAGCACTTTGCAGCCCGCGTTATTGGAAGACCGTACTGCCACGGGCGGCCTGGATGTAGCCCGGTGTGCGCAGCGCAACCAAGTGTGGTATGACTTAGCGTTCGACGGTACGGCGGGCAGCCAGGGCAGCGACAGCCAGCTCAATGGTCGCACCCAGGAGTTCGGTATCGGGGCGGTAACCAAAACCAGGAACGACAACGTCACGACCTGGTACAGCTACGACGAGCTGGGCCGCGTGACGTGGGTCGTGCAGGATATAATTGGGGTGGGGGTCAAAACGCTCGACTACCAGTACGACTTTAGTGGCAACGTGCTGCAAGTAGCTTATCAAAAAGGCCAAGCCGACAGCTTCTACCACTACTACGGCTACGACGCGGCCCAGCGCCTGACCACAGTCTATACTAGTCCTAACGGAACTACTCAAACCCTGCAGGCCCAGTACAGCTACTACCTGCACGGCCCTCTCAAGCGGGTACAGGTAGCCGGTAACCTGCAAGGCATAGACTATACTTACACCTTGCAAGGCGCGCTCAAGAGTATCAACCATGCCACCTCGGCCCTGGAGCCAGGCCACGACGCACCCACCACCAACGGCACGTACAAAGACCTGTTTGCCCTGACGCTGGAATACTTCAGCGGCGACTACCGCAGCCGCAACCTCGACGTGACGGCCCCCGTGCTGCCGGGGGCCAGCGGCACGACCCGCTACGATGGCACCATCCAGGCAGCCGCCTGGCGCACGGGGTCCAGCGCCGATATCCAGCGCATGGCCTACACCTACGACGAGAAAAGCCAGCTGCAAAACTCGGCGTACAGCAACTGGCAGCTGAAGGGCAGCACCCACCAGCTGAACGCGGCCCTGAACACCGCTTTCCAGGAGGGCGGGATGAGCTACGACGCGAATGGCAACATGCTCTCGCTACGGCGCACCAACCAGACCGGGGCCGTTACCGATGACTTCACGTACACCTACAAGACCAATACTAACCAGCTCAAGGAGGTCCACAACGGCGGCGCCGTCGGCGCGACGCTCGACTACGATTACGACGAGGTGGGCCAGATGACCCGTCAGCGCGACGAGCAGGGCCAGCGCTACTTCGCCTACGACGTAAGGGGCAAAGCCACCGGTATATACGCCGATGCCGCCCCCAATCAGCCTCTCGTCACATTTGCCTATGACGATCGGGGCTTCCGCGTCAGCAAAACTGCCTACGCAAGCGGAGTTGCTATCCAAACAACCTACTACGTGCGCGACGTGGCCGGCAACATCCTGGCCGTGTATAACCAGCCCGCGCCGGCGGCCGCCGTGCAGCGCGCCGAGGTGCCACTCTACGGGGCTAGCCGCCTGGGCTCGCTCACGCACCTTGACGATGGCACGGCCCCCGGCCTCGACGACTACCGCTATGAGCTGAACGACCACCTAGGCGATGCCCGCGTGGTATTCCACCGCCCCACCACCGAGGTGACGGTGGAAACGATGGAGCTGGCGGGCGTGCCAGCCAAGGCCGCTTTTCTCAACGATGACCGCTACCGGGTGGCGGTGAGCGGAGCCCCGAGCGGGGACTACGTGGCCCGCCTAACCGATTCCCAGCCAGCGGGACAAGAGCTGAAGCGGGTGCTGGCGGTAACCAGGGGAGATACGCTGACTTTTTCGGCCCTGGCCCAGTGGAAACAGAACGCCGCCGCCGGAGGCTCGGGCGCGACCCCTTTTGTGCTGCTGGGCGCGGCGGCGGGCGTCAATGCTTTGTCGCAGCGCGGGGCCGAGGGCCAGCCAACTACTTACGCGACCAATACGCCGAACTGGCTCTCCTTACTCGCGGCGGGGCTAGGCTTTACGTTCGGCCAAAGCGCGCCGGCCAGCCTGGGGGCTACCTCCCTAGAAGGCTGGATAAAATACCGGGTGCTCGATGCACGGGGCAATCCGATGCTCGATGCGCAGGGCCAGCCCCTGGCCGGCGTTGATTACCTGCTGGGCACGGGCAAGTGGGAATACCTGCAAACCGGCGTGCGGGTGCCCCAGGACGGCACCATCGAAGTGACGGCCGGCACCTCGGGCACGGGCGAGGCGGTGTACTTTGATAACCTACGGGTGGAGCAGACCGGCGGCCTCATCGTGCAGGAGCAACACCAATATGCTTTTGGGGCCCCGCTACCGGGCCTGAGCTACACTGTGGGTAACAAGCGCTACCGCTACGGTTATCAGGGGCAGTTCGCTGAGCACGATGATGAAACAGGGTTTGAAAGTTTTGAGCTACGCTTGTACAACAGCCGCATCGGGCGCTGGCTGAGCTATGACCCGGAGGGGCAGTTTAACTCGCCTTACGTGGGAATGGGTAATAATCCTGTATCGGGCGTAGACCCAGATGGAGGGTGGAGTGGTCCAGGACCAAGAGCAGGCCAATACGTATATAAAACCATTAAAACCACTGCTGTTGCGGGAGTAGCACGTTCTGGCTCTTTGGTAGGGACTGCCTCCCGGCTAGGTTCAAGTCTTTTAAGGTCGGCAAGTTCTGCATTAGACGCAAGTGATACCTGGATGCATGATGGTAGAGGAGAAAGATTCGGACAACATTTTGCTAATTTGCATCCATGGATTCAGCTAATGAATATTATCTCCTCATATAAATCTGGAGATGATATTTACGGCAACCAAATGAGTGAGGGGCAAGCTCAAGAAGCAATGAGTGGCCTGCTATTCCCTGTGCCAGAAGGCGGAATGCGGGGAGGATCAGTAATCGGTGAAGCAGGTGGACTTAGTGTTGGTGCCATTCAACTAGAGAAAGGCGCTCTTCTCAGTGTTGCGAAAGATCAACGATTACGTAATATAATAGGAGAACTATGGAGAGATGGGGCAACCACGGGCAACGGGAGCGCTATGGATGCTGTTCGAAATGAATTGAGAACAGGATTGCCAACCAGGGGGAAGTTCCATAGCATGAAAATTAAAAATCTCGAAAATGGGCTTAATAGTTCACTGAATCGCAAAGGTGGGCCAGCAGCTCAATTGCCTCTATTATCTCCGCAAGATGCGCAAATTGCACGGTATTTATTAAATGACATTCACTATGCTCTCCACGGACTTTGAAAGTAAAAAGGATGATTATTATCCAAGATTACCAGTGCTCCTTAAAAAAAGTATTAAGGAATTTAATTCTATGTTCTTTGGGGTTGATGAACTGTATCTAATAATAGGTGAATTTGGAAGGTTCATAGAAGACCAAATGAGTAACGAAGAATTAATAAAAAAGTGTATTACATTTATTGATAAATCATTGAATGAAGGTGGAATGGACACGGAAGATGTCTTCGTTATACAAATTTTTATGGCAATATATCATAAAGAAAATATAGTAAATATTTATCGCAAGCTTTTATCGGGTAAGGCTCTTGAAATATTTAATGAATTTTATGAAAAAAGAAATGATTAATACATCAGTATGTGCTGTAAAAATAATAAATGAGCATTCCCTTTATGACCAAACACTTGTGTTTTTATGTTTTTTTTCTGGCGTTCTATTCATGTCAAAGCCAAAAAAACATTTCATATGTCAACCCCAATAAGCTCTTACAAGGCTACCACGGAGCTACTACCCAGCACGAGCTATTCAAAGCCAAAGCCCAAAGCTGGCAGAAACGCGTCGATTCGCTCAGCACGGAATTGCAAGCCGTAAGCAAAGCGCGGGCAAGTTCCTAAAACTATTGACCGGTTTGACAGTGGGGGAGGCGTTAAAGCTGAGCAAGACCATGTCCACTTTCACAGCGGAGATGCTCTTAATATTGATGGCACATGGAAGCATGGGTTCAAAGAATTAACCAAAGCTGAAAAAATATTTTTACAAGACAATGGCTGGACACTACCTAAATAATGCTTCTTATTACTCGGATATACTCCGAAAATGGTCAAAGAATGTCATTCAGTATCAACTATGGAATAGGTCTTCTGATATTCATCTAGATGAAATAGATAGCACTTTTAAAAATGATAATGAATGGATAGACGCAAGCATTTTTATGCTGAATTTAACATTCAAATTAATAGATATAAGTAAGTACAGCTTGCTTTTAGTGATTCCTTTTGCCTACACTGAAGAATCCACTAATGTGTCTTTAATAAACAAAGAATTTGCAAGTAATAGGTTAGATACTACTCCACCTTCTATTTACTTATTTCCTTTAGAACATAAAAATCTCTTAAGTACTTTAAACAAAGCTGTTTTTATAAAAAACTCTGGGTTTGACAAAAATTTTAAAGTATATTTTGAAGAGCATAAAGAAGCAAATGAATATTTTGGATTCTTATACATAACTAAATAAACACATGAGTATTTTGTTTTTTAGGAAAATTTTACATTTTTTTGTTTTTACATTTCCATTATTCTTGTATTCGTGCTCTACCTCAAAAGAAATTATTGGATACGTTAACCCTAACAAACTCCTCCAAGGCTACCACGGTGCCACTATCCAACACGAGCTATTCCAAGCCAAAGCCCGCGACTGGCAGCTACGCATCGACTCGCTCGGCACCGAGCTACAAGCCCTGCGCCAAGCCCCGGCGGCCACCCGCACCGCCAAGGAACAGCAACTGCTCCAGTACCGCGAAGCCATCCAGCAGCGGGCGCAGCAGGAAAACCAGCGCCTGACCCAGGCCGTGCTGGCCGAGATAAACGCCTACCTCAAGCAGTACGGCAAGCAGCAGGGCTACACCTTCATCCTCGGGGCCACCGACACCGGTAATATCGTGTACGCCGCCGACGAGGCCGACATTACCGACGAGGTACTCAAAGGCCTCAATGAGCAATACGACCGCCAACACCCAGCAGCTGCTAAATGATGCACGCCGCCTGCTTTTCTGCGCCGCTAGCCCGCCAGCTGGCCCTGGCTCTATTGGGGCTGGTCATGACTGGCTGCACCGGCTCGCTTACCCAACCCCAGTACCTGGCCTACCTCGCCGACCCCGCCCACGGCCTCACCCACACCCAGGAGGTGAATGGCACCGCCGTTACCTGCGGCTATCGCCCCCCTGACCTCCTGGTGAGCCAGGAGCTCGCCTCTGGTAGCGCGCAAGCAACGCCAGCGCTGGTCGATTCGTTGCGGCGCACCTACGCTGGCAAGCTTTACTGCACCCTGGCCCTGGCCCGCGACAGTACCGAGTTGGAAGCCGCCGTGAGCCGTGACGAAAATGCCCTGACCCAGACGCTGAGCTACCTGAGTAACGGCATTGCTCGGGATGTGTACGTACGGGGCCTGGGCCAGCCCGACTCCACAGCCGCGCTGGCCGCAGCCTACACCCGCCAGTACGGCAACACGGGCCGTTCCACGGTGCTGCTCGTCTTTGCAGTCCCGCAGCTGAAGGTGAGCCGGGGCTTCACCCTCACCTACCGCGATACCCAGTTTGGGCTGGGGCCGGTCCACTTCGTGTTTACGGCTCAAGCGCTGGGGCGGCTACCAGCTCTGCAGTTATAACGCGCAGACCTATTCGCCTTTATGAGCCAGCCTGATGCGGCACAGTCAGTTTTTGCCAGTTGTCTTAATTAGTATCCCCTTCGTTTTATGTTGTTTCGTAACCGCACGCTCGTGCGTGGCTTGGCCTGCTTCCTGCTGCTGGAAACCCTAACTACGGTAGCCGCCCCAAGCATAAGCTTGGCCATGATGGGCCCGGGCCAACCCGAGTTTACCAGCTACGAGGCCAGTGGCTCGCCCGATTTAGTCAACCTGACCACGGGCGACTTCACCTACAACATCCCCGTGCTGGATGTGCCAGGACCGGAGCGTGGCTTCTCACTGCCGCTCACCTACCGCGCCGGCATCAAGCTGGAGCAGGAGGCCTCCTGGGTAGGGCTGGGCTGGTCGCTCAACGCGGGGGCCATCGCCCGCTCGCTCACCGGCTACCCCGACGACGCAGACGGTGAGCTGATGAAGAGTACCTACAACCAGAAGATTTCCCGGGGCTGGCAAGGGGGCGTGCCCGGCGTGCTGGAACTAGGCTGGGACGTGAATACCGGCCACAGTGGCTCGGCCAGTCTTATTGGCTTGATTGGCCTGGGCTGGAGTGGGGGCGGTATCAGTTCCGGCAGTTTAGTGGGCGTACACGCGGATAAGGATGGGGTAACAGCCAACGTCGTAGAGATGGCCGCCGCCGCGGTGACGATTGCCACGCTAGGCGCAACTGGGTCACTGTCAGCCTTGGCGGGCTCCGCTGCTTCCCAACTGGGGTCGGACGTAGGCATGGGTACAGCGGCGTCCGTGCTGCTGGGCAAAGCCAGTAGTACCAGTGGCGGCTTCAACGAGCCAACTGTCAACACCGAGAAGGGCTTTCTGCACACCAACTACTGGGTATTCTACAACGACCAGAAGTCGGAGTTCATGTACGGCTCCCTACACTTCGCCGACATGAGCCAGCGTACTAAGAACCAGCGCAACGCGGATAACCCAAGCCCCTATATCTATGAAAGGTCCAGTAGCTTCGGGGTAGGTAAGTCGCCGGAGTTTGATAATCAATATTATAGTAATAGCTCCGGCACCTTTCAGTCGAGTCCAGGAGCCGACCTCTACCAACCCCACGGCAAGAAGAGTGACTACTGGGCGGACAACTCTGAGCCCATCAGCATCGCCCACGACGACTTTTCGGTTATGGGGGGTAACATTTCGGGCAGCATCCGTCCCTACCGCTTGGAGGTAGGTAGCCTCTCTTTTCCTTACCAAGGGTTGGGTGAGCATCACCGTTTTGCGGCCATTCCTTATTTGAATGACTATAAGGTGCCCTTTCGCTACGATAACAGCCTCTCTAATAGTTATACGTATCACCAGTTCACTCCTTCTGCCGCAACGACTGCCAATGTGGTAGGCATTGATGGCTATCAGCAGCCCTATAATTCCTCTTGGACGGGAGGACTCATTTTGCGTGACCCTAGCCTCTCCGGCTCTGCTCTTCGCACCGAAGATGTTCGCAAAGGCGTTGTGAACCACAGTACTGGCGCGGAGCAGGATAATCAGCGGCGGTTAGTCCAAGGCAAGGACATCCGGTGGTTTACCAACGAGGAAATCCTGAAGCAATACCAGAACTCTGCCGATGGCAACGGGACACTGCTGGAGGTGAATCACCCCCTACCTAAAGAAGTAGATGTGCCCGGCGATATCATCGACTATACCTCCTGTTCGGACCCTAACGACCCTTATTGCCAGCCGGAACCTATTTATGCCAATTCAACTAAAGCTGTACAAAATAATCCCTGGCGGGTAACGTTGCCGGGCAAGGGGGTAGGGGCGTTTGCCATCACAGCCGAGGATGGCACAACTTACCATTATTCGCTGCCAGTGTATCACTACACCCAGTTCAGTAAGTCGTACCAGCGGCAGAAGCCAGACGGTGCCGAGTCGGCGGGGGTATCGACCCAAACCATCGGGCCGCGTAACTGGGACGCATTAGGCGGCGGTTACGCTACTACCTGGCTGCTGACGGCAATTACTTCCTCCGACTATGTAGACCGGGGCACCTTGGGCACGGTAGACGATACGGACTGGGGTGGCTGGGTACGCTTTGACTACGGCAAGTTTGCGAGCGCGTATAAGTGGCGTCAGCCCTACTTGGGCGAGAGCTACGCACCTGATAGTTACAATGATGCCTCTTTTTCCGAAGGTTATAAAGAAACTTACTACCTCAACACGATTCACACCCGTAGCCACACGGCCCTTTTTCTGAAGAGCGTGCGCAATGACGCCCGGGCGCATTACCAGGCCGAGGGCTACTTGGGTATCGCCGAAGACCGTCCTTCCTCTTCGCTCCGGCTCGATGAAATCGTGCTGCTCAACAACGAAGACTGGCAGAAGCTGCAAACGGTGAATGGCATCCGTTCGGCCACCGATACAGGAAGCGACATACCGGCCTTATTCACTACCACCCCTACGGGTGGCACGCAGGTGAACCCTAAAGCGAACGGCGCTGGCTTCGATGCTGCCGAATTACGGCCGGGTGACACTTACCAGGCCGTGCTAGACCAGCACGACGTAGATGCGGACAGCCGGATTCGCGCCTTTTTGTATCAGCAAGCTCAAAAGCGGGTAGTCTTCAACTATAGCTATCGCCTGTGTGGTAGTACCCCCAACTCCTTTACTTCGGCTACGGCTGCCCCTTCCTGGGATGAGACGCAATTCTCCTGTACCCGCACCGGTAAATTGACCCTGGAAAGCCTCTCAACCTACGGTCCGGCCAGCACAAAGCTAGCGCCCGACTTCAAATTCACTTACGGGTATAATCCAGACTATCAGAAGAATAACTGGGATGGATTTGGCATGTATAAAAGCGGGGTCAGTGTCAATACGGACCCTAGCGCCGCGAACAAGACCAAGCCCCTGGATAGCCACCAGGTCAGCCCTGACTTTGCCACCGCCACGCAGGATGGCTCGGCCTGGTCGCTCACGGAAATAACTTCGCCACTGGGCGGCCAGACCCACATTACGTACGAGCGTGACCAATACGGAAAGGTATCGGAGTATGGCCTGGGTACGCCCAGCATTAGTAATACGGACGGTACAAACGTATTCACTGCTACGGGTTTACCCTCTGGCACCGTGCTAAGCGATATTCTACAGGCAGGCGACGTACTGGACGGACAGCTGGACTACACGTACGTTTACCAGTGTCAATATTATGGCGATTGTGGACGTACTACAGATGAATGGTGCCCAAATGACACGTACTGTGGCGCCTCTAGTGGTGCGAACGCGCGCATTCGCGTGACCAACATATCCGGCAACACGATTACCATTGACCCGCGGGACATCCCAGAGCCGAACTGTACGGACCCTGAAACGAGTAGCACATACCAATGTGGTTCCCGACAACCCTACTCCGCCACGCTAACCATTCCTAGCTTCCCAGTCAACCGGAATGGGGGAGATTTGCGGGTAGCGGCGATATCTACGCGCGATGAAGTAGGTCACGCGTACCAGGTACGCTACCGCTATACTTCTACTCTGCGGGGAGCCAGTAACAGCAGTGGTGTCATCTCGAAAGAACCCGCTTATGTTGTCCATGAAGAACGTCCCTTTGATAAGTGGTTTGACTATCCAGGCACCTCAGTGATGTATGGGAAGGTAAGTGTGTTACGTGGCCTATTTCACAACAATGACGCTACGGACTACTCCCAGGCAGAAGAGTATACTTTTCAGACCCCAGTCTCTGGGTTTGTACAGCCTGAGCCAAAAACAAGTAACTACCAGATTATCTCTGCTGGTGACAGGGGAACTGTTTATAGCCACGGGTGGCGGGCTGTGGATGGGTATCGCAATGCCACCACAGTTAATCTGGGAATGATTGGGCAGCCCCTAGCCATTCGGAAGCTTAACCGCCGGGGAGAAGTAGAAAGCAGTACGGCATTTGAGTACAGTAATACGCTCCCTAACTCAGATGGCCAGGCAAAGCAGGGCTACTTTACGGAAGGGGTACTTACCAACGAGCTACTCGGAGCAGACAAATATTTCTATCGCATTAATCGTTCGACCAAGACATACGTGCCGACGGTACTGGTCGCCACCACGACCAAAACCAACGGGATAAGCACGCGTTCCCAACAGGAGAAATATGACTTCTTCACGGGTAACGTCGTAGAATCCTCTTTCCGCAACTATCTGGGTGACCTTTACCGCTCCAAAGTAGTGCCGGCCTACACGTTGCCTATTTACGCTGCCATGGGCCCTAGCAGTGAGCAAAGTGCGCACCGCAATATGCTTACGCAAGAAGCTGCGTCCTACGTATACAAGGTACGGCCAGGCGGTGGGCAATCAGTCGTAACGGCGAGCGTGCAAACCTGGAGTAACAATTGGGCTATGTACCGGGGCTACGATGCCACCGCCGATGCGTATGTTGACCAAGCGGATGACCCTCTCCCCATCTGGCGCCTCAGCGAAAGTTACCTGTGGAACTCCGCCCAGTTGAATACGGATGGCACATATGCCGATGCCAGTTTTAGGGACTTTGACTGGACGCGCACGCCCCTGGCTGCGCAACCTGCTGCCTGGCTGAAGGCGGGCGAGTTTACGCGTTATGACCACTATTCTAAGCCCTTGGAATCGAAGGACCTTAACGGACAATATGTATCACGCAAACTTGGTTACCGGCATACGCAACGTTTGGTAACGGCTGCCAACGCCCGTTACACGGAGGTAGCCTATTCGGGTGCCGAGGATGTGGTAGACCACGGCAACGGTGTACTACATTTCGGGGGTGAAGTTCGGGATGGCGGCCGTCGCACGTCCCTTCAGCATCACACCGGGCTGTATTCAACGCAGTTGAAGACTGGGGAAACAGGCTTTACGTACAAGGCGAAGCTTGGTAGTGAAGTGCGCGGGGGACAGAAATACCGCCTCAGCTGCTGGGTCCATCAATCAGACGTAGGCCGCCAGGGGCAGCTATATGCACAGGTAGATGGCCAGGACCTGGGGGTGGCTTCCATCGCTTCTAGCAACACGAAACAGGCAGGGGAGTGGTATCTGGTTTCATTGCTGATGGATGTCCCAACTAACGGGCAGCAATTAACTGTGGGCTGTCGAGCAGGGCAAACAGGTACTACACCAGTTTTCGTGGATGATTTTCGCTTCCAGCCCGTGCTAGCTCCTACTACGGCTTACGTGTATGACCCAGCTACTGCGCAACTAACCTATGTATTGGATAACGATAACCTCTTCACGCATTATGAACATGATGCGGCCGGCAAGGTAAATCGTATCTCGAAGGAGGTACTTACAAGCCCGGGCAGCCCGCAGCCCGCCGAGAGGCGGGTGAAAGAATATGCCTACAATTTTGCGCAGATGCCGACACCAAATTGGCTGCCTACTGGCGTCACAACATGGGTACAGGCGGTAGGAGGAACTACTAATCAGCGGCAACATGAGGAGCGCGATATCAATCCGCGTAGCACCAGTTACAATACAACTAAGAATGTAGTAGACGGGGCATTCCCTAATTGTGCTACTTGCACCGGCCCAAATAAGCAATGGCGGAACGGCATCTGCGTAACCCGAACGAGAGTATGCCAAGGAACACTGCCTGATGACTGTAATCACACCAAAAATAGGTGTCCATATACTAATGTATATGTTTATAAATACTCAGATGGTACACAAAGCGAGCCCTTTGAGTTACTCGAAGGCTTTTCATGTAAAACAATGGAATAGAAACTCGTTTGACGAGACAATGTCCTCTATTCAGGAGCTATGTGCTGACTGTAGGCTTACCTGAAAGGCAGGCCAGTCTAAACTAGGGCCAGATATTCTTTGAAGAAGGAACGAATCACTTGGTTAAACCAGCTGGGGCCCTGCCGGGTCAGTTGCGAGCAGGCGCTGGACGGTGGTAGCGTGAAAGGCCCCACCCCGTCGGGTACGATAGCCTGCCCCGTTAAGCCGATTAGCAATTTCCCATAACGTCCATCCCTGGGCCCGCAAGAGGTCCGCGAGCATGGCCGCCTGCTGGTTCGCGGGGTGCTCCCGCGCATTGCGCTGCATAGTGGCCTGCCCTTGCTGGGTAATAGCCGTGGTCATGTTCTGGGGATTGCCCAGCCGGAAACCTCGCGCCTTCTTGGCGGTGAGCGCATCTTTGGTGCGTTTAGAAATCGTCTCGCGCTCGTGCTGGGCGAGCACGGCGAATAGCCCCACGGTAAGCGTATTGGCGTCGGGCATGTCGCAGCAGACGAAGTCCACCCCCGAGTCGCGCAGGGCCAGAATGAAGCTGGCATTGCGGCTAAGTCGGTCGAGCTTGGCGATGAGCAGGGTGCTCCCCACCCGCCGGGCCTCGGCCATGGCAGCCAGTAGCTGCGGGCGCTGGTTCTTCTTCCCACTCTCGATTTCGACGTACTCAGTCAGCAGTTGCGTAGGGTCGACGACGAAAGCCCGCACCGCCGCTTGTTGAGCTTCGAGGCCTAGCCCGGAGACTCCCTGCTTTTGAGTGGAGACCCGATAATAAGGAGTGTAGGTCGGCAGTGGGGTCATAGTACAAAAAGCGCAGTACAAAAGCCCCCTTCATGGGGCAATATGGTAAAAGTACGCGAATTTTACATATTAGCAACGACCGTTTAACTTTTGTGACAAACACCCAAACGGGAGTAGTTTTGCCTCCATGACGAAATATGTGGCCTACTTCCGGGTGAGTACCGTCCGCCAAGGCCAGTCTGGGCTCGGGCTCGAAGCCCAGCAAGCGGCGGTGCAGAATTTCCTGCGCGGTGACGCGACGTTGGTGAGCACCTTTCTCGAAATTGAGAGTGGCAAGAAAAACGAGCGGCCGCAATTGCAGGCGGCCATTGCTCGCGCTCGGCAAGAAGATGCCGTACTGCTCGTAGCGAAGTTGGACCGGCTTGCTCGGAACGTGGCGTTTCTCGCGACGCTCATGGAAAGTCGGGTGCGCTTCCAAGCGGTCGACTTACCGGCAGCTGATGAGTTTACGTTGCACATCATGGCGGCCGTAGCGCAGAAAGAAGCTTCGGCGATTTCCACCCGTACTCGCGATGCCTTAGCGGCCAAGAAGGCCCGCGGGGCGCAGCTAGGTACGCCGGCTAATTTGACTCAGGCCGCCCGGGAGAAATCCTGGGTTGCCATGACGCAGAATGCGCAAGCCAATCTGAATAATCGGCAGGCGGCGCAGCTGGCCGCGCTGTTGCGGGCGACGGGGGCCACGTTGCGCGCCATTGCCGAACATCTCAATCAGTCAGGTTATCGCACGCGGTACGGGAAAGCATTTCATCCCATGGGTGTGCAACGCCTACTGCCCAAACCGACACAGTAAGCTGTTTACGTGCAGCAAGGTTTCCTTTACAAGATGTAAAAGGGGACGGAGGGGATCTCAATAATTTACGCCTTATTGAGCACCTGTGACCAATATTAAGTTAGCAAACGGGCCAGGATGCTACTTTCTGCTGTTGTCAGCAAGCCTCTCGTGCTAGGTGGTGGGCACCTGCTAGTGGCCGTTAAGCAGGGCGCTATCTTACTGAAGAGAAACAACTAAATCACCGTCTGGAGCGAGTGCTCCACAGCCCTGGACTCTCCGCTCCAACGGGGTGGACTAGCGAGTCCAAATAGCGTATGTTTGCGCAAAAACTGCCTATGCAGGCTGGAAACAGCCCTAACTGGGTCTAATAGCCCATGCGGGCGTACTTGTTTTTTGCCGCTACTTCGCCGCCTCTTATTTGCCTTATTCTTATGGCTGACGACCGCTCTAAAAAGATTCTGGATACGGCCCTCTGGCGCTTCGCTTTGCAGGGTGTGCACGCCACTAAAACGGCTGAGATTGCCTCCCTCGCCGGCGTGGGGGTGGGCACGCTCTTTCGCACCTTCCCTAATAAAGAAGCCCTGCTGCAAGCCACCTACGAGCACGCTATCCAGCGCCTCACCACCCCGCTGCAAACCGGGGCCGGTGAGGCCCAGCGCAACGAGTACTTGCACCAGCAGCTCGAACGCTGGTGGCAGCTGACGGCGCAGGCCGCCCTGGCCTATCCCGAGGCCTTTGACTTGTGGCGGCTCGTGCGCACCATGCCGCGTGCCGCCCTGCCGGTGGAGCCCCTGCTGGGGCCCTTCGTCGCCGTGCCGGCCTTAGTAGCAGAAGCCTTCGCCCGCAGCACTTGGTATGCCGAGAAGGGGCTACCGCTGCCGGTGCTCACGGCCTCGCTGGCCGCGCAGTGGACAGCCGCCGTTGATGTCGTACTCACCGACCGGGCCTGCCAGACCGATGTGGCGTTGCGCGAACGCGTACTGCGGCAAGCCTACCAGGGCTGGTGGCAGAGTCTGGGCCTGTCGACCTCCCTATCGGCCGCGTGGCAGGCCACGCCGAGCAAGCCCCGCCCAAAGCCCAAGCCGGAAACCCCGTTCTGGGCGCACCTGCTGCACGCCGTGGTGACGCAGGCTACTCAGCCCGCTGCGTCAACAATCCCCCTGACTACGCCGCGCGGATTGGCGCTAGGCAACGCTTCGCCGGTACTCGCTCAAGACGAGATGCCGTAGCATTAACGAGGATAAGGGTAGGCAAAACCCGACCCTATTTAACGTATCAGAAATTATAAGACACTGAAATGTCTATTTTTGAATCTGCCAAGTTTGAGGCTAGGGTCGTCAGGGCACCCACTTAAGCCGTGTAAGAAGGCACTCGATCCATTCACCACCCGTGAGCACTTTCTATCAACTCCACGACCCGTCCCTGGAATCGCAGTGGCGTGCCATCATCCTGTTTGGGAAGAACTCGGCCACGTACAAGTTTGCCTTTGCGCAGGCGCTGCTTGAACTTGTTGGCACAGAAACGACGACTATCCCGCTGGCCGACTTAGCCGAGCCCTTCTCCCGGCATTTGGTGCGTCACTTACAGCAGCATGACAAGCAAGGCAGTGCCTCGTCCAGCAGGTTTCTCACAGCCTGCCGCCGCTTTATCGCCCAAGAGCTCTCACAGGCCGACCTGCTAGCCCAAACCGAAAAGCTGGGCTTTATAAATGTGGTTGACGCCTTCCAAGTCGTTAACAGTGGCCTGATTCCCCGCCCGTTTTACGAGAAGCACTTGGTTAACGGTAAGCCGCAACTGGTGCTTACAGATGTGCTGTTACAACTTAAAGACTCGTTTCACTTTCAGAACTTTGCCCGCGAAGCTGATGCGCGATGGCAACTAGTTGAAACAGCGTGGAACCTGCAGCTTAACCCGAATCTGCTGGAAGTGCAGTATGATGAGCTACACGATCTATTCTTTGTAGAGCACCGTTTATTGAGGCGCGTCAATATCACCTCGGTGCGCGAAGCGCTCAATGGCTATCAGAAAGGCAAGTGCTTCTACAGCTTTCAGGATATCTCCGTTAATCCTGGCTCACCTACGCTATGCCAGGTCGACCATTTCCTACCTCACCTCAACAAGCGAGCGCATTTGCCAGCCAATATCAACGGGGTGTGGAACCTGGTGCTGGCTGACCGCGCTATCAACAACGCGAAGAGTGCCCGCGTCCCGGAGTTGCGCTTCTTGCAGCGCCTGTATCAACGCAATGAATTTTTGATCGCCAGCAAGCACCCCTTAGCCGAGACGATCATCAACCAGACAGGTGGGACGCCCCAGCAGCGACAACACTTCCTACGCCAGCACTACCAACTAGCGCTCGATCACACGCTGCATCGCTGGGCGCCAGCTACAGAGTTACCCGCTACGTTTTAAAGAAGAGCTCCTTCGAACGTACTGAGCCGGGGAATCGTGGTCCCCGGTTCCCGTGCCCAGCCCGCCGCCAGGGTCACGACCCGCTGGCTGCGCCGTACATCGCCCAGGGCAACCCCACCAAAATGTGTGTGCGCCCACTATTGCGCCTCGCCAAATTGCGTCGAAATGCTCATTGCGCAAACTACCGCCTACGTGCAAAAAAAGCGCCGACCTACCGGCCGACGCTTTTCGAGTTTTGGGTAAGGACAAGTCGAGTTACGGTGGGGCTTTTTTGGCACTACATAGCAAAGAAATTTTGTCTGTGAATTTCCTGGCCGTGATGAAGATGCCGGTCCCGACCGCGCTGGTTAACCCGTTGGATGTGCTTGGTCGATTGAGCTAGATGCTGTGTAGTGCAACTAGTCAGCAGCAGCAGGAGAAATACAGCTTTCATAATCAATGGTGCTCAGTCTATCTAGCTACTTACGAAAAACCACGCCGAGAGAATAAATTAAACCATGCCCACCACCTACAAAGCATCCGACTGCACCCGCGCCCAACGCCGTTGTACTGAGCTAGCCGAACTAAACCCTAAGTGGCCCCAGGCGCGGGTACGGAATGCGGTGGCGCGGGAGATGGGGGTGCAGACTACTACACTTCGGTATTTATTGAGACAGGCGGAGGCGTGAAAAAGCTACGGCTAGGGTGGGCGCGGCTATGCCTATTTATCCTTCTTATAAGTCCCAATTAAAACCTTCAACACTTCTTTGAGGTCATGCGTCTCGGCCTTGCTCCTCTCCAATTCAACTGTAGATTCTCCTTTCTGCAATTTAAAATTGCGCTCTACCAAAGACATGTCCTTTATAAGAATAGACACATCATCTTTGCTGCCATTCTTTACTGCTAGCTCAATAGCTACTGCCTTTACTTCGAGATTAGTTAATTCGTTCTGATAATATTTTATCTCGTGCAGATTAGCACGATATAGTTTTAAAAAAAAGAATGAGAAAAACTCAATAAATATCACTAAGCTAAGTCTAGGCACAAAATGAAAAAGGGCTAATTTTATATCTGGTGAGTTAAAATTTTCATGCACTATAAAGTAACTTAGTGAAGATAATGCTGCTATAGTAACAGTGCTACCTATTCCTAGATTAATATTAGCTCTTCTTGACAATTGCTCTATCTCTTTTTTTAATCTTTCTATAGCATCGTCTATTTTCTGATATGATACATTTGCTTTTGCCTTCTTCTTAATTGATTTTATCTTATCATTATAGCTTTCATCTTTAATAAATTTTTCATAAATTTTTATCAATTCTTCTTCTATTAATACTGATTCTTTTTCCTCAATCGTTGCATGAGTATACTCATTTTTTATGCCTTTAAGGTTAGATATTGCTTTTATAGCTTCATTTTGCCTTGATACTACAGCTTGTTCAGTTTCCCGTATAAGCTCTTTTACTTTCTCATCAAACTTTGACTGGTTGTTGTCTAAGTAATTTACAATTAATATAAATATTGTAATTAGTACTGACCCTGCTAATACAAGTATGTCCTCCAGTTTAGCTTGCTTTAGGATATCTGGGATTCCGGGTTTTATTAAAGTAAATATTTTAATAAAAGCAGCAAGAATAATTATAGCTAGTAATGGTATACCATTAAATTTTGTATCTTTAAGGGCCTGGGAAAGCGTTTTAATAAGAAAGACGCTGCTAGTCTCTAATTTTTTCTTAGCACTTTGTGGTTGATTTTCCGGTGTAGTCGGCATAGGTACAATAAATTATTAAAGGTCCACCAAGCTACGAAAAAGCCCCGACGTTTCGGGGTGGGGGCATCAGGATTTAGTAGAAGGATGAAAGGGTAATTAAGGAGAAGATAGGGATTGGATTAATAAAACTGAGCATGACCGCACTACCCAACTGCTACCAAAGACACGGTTACCGATAGGGGCGCAAATGGGCTCAGTAGTTCATTTTGTATGCTTACTTCAGCGGTTGGAGAATTAGTTGGTTGCACAAAACTGCCACCTATCCAATCACAAGTCATCTCTATACTTGCTGGTATTTTATCGCTCGCAAATTTTAGCGTAACGTTAGCAACAAGATGATAAACGCTACCTGTCGGGTAGGTACCGAAAAACTTTGCAGATTGCTTCCATGGGATGAATGTACTTGGCGGAGGTCCCGCGCCCTCGCCTCCCTGCCATAGTATATTTGGGTCTAGTCCTACTACAGTATCCCCATAAATTGCTTGTACTGTAAGGAAGATAGATGTTAAGGCGTTTGCTGAAGCAACCTCTTGCTCGCTCATAATAGGAAAACTGTTTGTTGAGTTCGCAATCTTACGCACTTTTTTTAATATTCTGAGATGCCCCACATAGCTCGCTAGCCGCGAATCCTGGCGCAAGCGCGGGAGCAAGGGAAGAATTTAGGACTGGGAATGCTTGACCCCGCCTGTGGCGCGGGTAGCATTGTGACCGATAACAGAAGCCCGCCCAAAGGCCCAGCGCCCGCCTGGCGCCGGCTGGGTCTTTGGGCGCTTGCAGCCCGCGGCGCACCGATTGGCGGCGAACACCAGCAGGGCAGCGGCGAGGTAGAGCAGCCAGCGGCGGCGGCGCTGCTGGGCGCGAATTATATCGCGGGGGTGCAAGGGCATGGGTGGCTAGGGCCGGGTGTCTTTTTGAGCTAATCTTTTATCCAAGCCTCAATTTTGGCTATCAATCCGGCCCGTAGCTGTTCCGGCGTATCGTAGATGATATGCGGGTAATGGTTGGTATCAAAGTGTGAGTCTTTGAACTCATCACCTCGACAGGTGTAAATGACCTTTAGCCCACGGCCTAGAGCATAGCCAGCCTCAAAGTATACGCCTTTCTTGTGCTGGGTGAAGTCGGCTATACAAAAGCGGCTGCGCTTGATGCCGGCAATGATGGCATCATTGATTGTCTGCTCTGCGTCGGGGTGGTACTCGTCCACGCGGAACGGCTCGAAGCCAGTGGCTTCACAGGCTGGCCTAATAGCATCGGTGTAGAGATGTTTTACCGAGTCATCGAATGACATAGCAATGAAACAGAGTGAGGATTTTGCTTGTTGCTGCTCCAAAGAAGCAGCGTATGATAATCCTTTATAAGTCAATCTGGCATAAGTTATACCAGCCATCCCACTATTAGATACAATTAATCCATCATCTTGAAGCGCATTTAGATAAAAGCTAGCCTCTCCTATGCTTCTGAAGTACATCCTCTTATATGCTATTGGCATATGAATTTCTACGCCGGCGCTATCTTCAGGCTGTCGCTTGGCAATGTAAAGCAGCAGATTATCCAACTTCTCCTTAGGAGTATGCGGCAGGCTGACCGCTGCAAGCTTTTGCTGAAGCAAAGGAAGACTAATTACTTCGTTACCTTCTATGCGAATGTGATTATTAAGCCATGCGCCCTGTACAAAATCTTTTATTCTTTGGTAATCTTCACTTTGTGCATTACCATAGAGAAATTCGTGTTCTATAAAAAACACTAAACTTCCTTTATAATCATAGGTTGGTAGCTCAACTGCCAGCGCAGTGGGGCTTATCCCCCATTTTTCTCTGTCAGTAATTCTATTGATAATGGAGCCAGTAACAGCTTGGTCGTTGAATGGATTTATTGGCTCAAGCATATTTACGATGTTGAAGTGAGCCTACAAGCTACGAAAAAGCCCCGACTGTTGAGTGTAGGGGCTTAAGGTAGTAGTAACCAGGAAGGGTAGCTAGAGAGCGGGTGAGGTCGCAGCCATAAGAAAGGCAAAGCCGAAGGGCGTTATTCGAATGAAGTCTACTCCTGGTCCTAACGAGTTATAGCGAGGGGGAGGCGTTAAGGGGTGGGTGCTTTGTATATCCTGCTGCCCAGCACTCACGCATACTCCTAAACGAGTCAAGTTGCTTGTCACTAGCAGAAGCCGTTGCGGCGTTAAAGGAGCAACTTGTGGTAAGAGTTGGGTTATAGCAAGGTAGCCGGATTTGAGCGATTTGGGGTGAGCTTCTATTGTCGCCAACGCTTCTAACACGCGCGCGTCTTCCGGCGTAAGCTGGCGCAGCACCTCAATAAAACCAGGCAACACGGGTGCTTGCTGGACGGGGTCGGCCGCATTTGCTAATAGCGCTGCCCACTTCTCGGCTAGGGTAGGCTCATCTTCTAGCGAAGCCGCGTCGAGCAGCGGCAGCAGCACCTTGAGTGGCACGGTTTGGGGCTCTCGCCCGGCTTCAGCTAGTAATTTATCAGCCCCGGCCAGCACGGCACTGCCGTTCTTAGCTCGCCAGCCCTTTACATAGTCACGGCCAATCTCACCTAGCTCTTCGACTGCTGGGCCAAGCACTTTTGCTAGAAAGGGCTTGGCCGCCTTATAGGTCGCTGCAACGGCAGCCGTACTGGGGGCGTGCTCGATAGCCGTAGTGAGAATGGTGGCAATGGGGTCGGTCATAGTAGGTGGGGCTAAGGCTGACAAGGTATGAAAAAGCCCCGGCTCCTGTGGAGTGGCGGGGCTTTTTGATGAGTCTTTGGAAAGTAATAAGCAAAAAAAAGACCGCTTTAGCGGCCTTTAGTTTTTTTGCTTCCTCGGGGAATGCCTTTTTAAAGTATTCCCAGTCTGGAACGGATACCTGATACATCATGAATATCTCCTCAACTGGTCGACTACTCCTGATTATCATAGAGATAGCTGCTTTTACCTTGAGAAAGAACTGACGCTCCTTCGACAATTCCATGTCGTAGAGCGGGTCATGCGCTTGACTGAAAGTCGCCATAAGTGCTTTTTGACTATGAGTTAGGGTAAAGGTACTCTTCAAAAACGGATACCTGCTCTGCGTCGTGCAAATCTAGTACCGCATCCCATTGTGTTCCCACTAACAACTTCTCGCCAAAAGGAGTTTGTGACCATTCCCATATACGAAAGGGAGTGTTGTCAGGATGCGACGCATAGAATTGCTCCGCCTCGTCTGTGAGTATAGCAATAAATCTCAAGTCAATACCCCGTTCTCCTCCTTGTTCTAAGATATTAAAAACCTCCCATTTTTTAACAGCATCAAACCCGTACCTGGCCAAAGCATAACCGCCCCCTTTATCGCCAGCAATAGCATCGATATAATCAACGCCGGCAGCCTTGTATTGCTTGTAATAAGGGCGTATCAGGTCCCGGGATAACCCTTTGCGCTGCAAAGAAGGGGGCAGAATCATTTCTTCGTGAGAAGCGCGCCGCCCCGTGGGGGATGGATTCTTAAGAATACGTCGCAAGCTCAGTGGCTCTTCATCAGTCCCTGCATCATAATAGTGCTCAATGTGTAGGCTGCCTGCGCGGGTAGTGCCAATTTGGATTCTAGTCCATTCACCCCGTTCGAATAGCCATTTAGTAGCTACTGCCTCTAACTCGCTGAGTATTTGTTCTAAGTCGAACCCCGAATATTGATTTTCTAAAAAGGCGCTTATTCCTTCCTCATCAGAAGCGAAGAACACTCCCTTTTGTCTCCAGCGGTTGAAATCCATTAAATTTTGCTTGTGTGCTAAGCTCCTTCCTTTCTTCCGCTTATGAGCGACAAAAGCAAAACTAAGCGAGGCAGATGGTGAATTTGTTAGACCTTGTATAGGAGGTCTAAATTATTCTACTCCTAAGCGGCGGGCTTCGTCGAGTAGCAGTAGGCGCACTAGGGGCTATGGTTTCACTACGCGCTGAAACAGCCCAACAGTGCTTACCGGAAAGACCTGATAACCTACTAATTCCCAACCACGCCCATTAAGATAGTTATAAGCTTGAGCCTCGGAATCATATGTATGCAACTGGGCCGCCTCTTCAGCTAGACGACTATCTACTGTAGGCGCTTTTTTAGACTCTTGGCCGTAAGCCATTTCAATAGACTGGGCAAAACTTCCAAAGCCTCGCAACGAAGTATACACACGGCAAAATTGCTTCGTTGTAGAAGGAGCGTTTTGGGCTTGAGTCGATAAGCCTGCTAGCAGTAGTCCAGCAGTAAGTAATACATCTTTCATACCTGCGAAGGTATAGGCCAGTTTACTCGACTCCCAGGCGGCGGGGTAACAATAAGGGGTCAACAAAAGCTACCCCACTGTGAGCGCAAGCAAAACCAGTGCTAAGAAGCCCACCAGCAGCAGGTAGCCTGCTCGACTGGCTTTGCCTCCCGTCGTTTTCTTATCCGTGCCGAACGCAATCTTTCCTAAGAGGAGCGTCAATAGCGCCACTACGCCAAGTATCGCCAGCACGAAGTAGCCAAAAATTTCTAAAGCAGCCGTTTCGTTTAGCAGGAAGGGCATGGGGTATACTGAGGTAGTAAGTTAACTACTCTACATTTAGGCGGCTGGGTAACAATAAGCAAGGTAGCAAAAAGAAGACCCAGCTCCTGTGGGGTGGGGCTTCTTTTTACAAGGTGCTGTAATCCTACTCCACCGTCAGACGCAGGGCAGGTGCTACCCCAGCCCGCACCAGATACAGCCCACTCGGCAGGGCCAACGTTGCGCTACCCGTGGCATCAGCCTGGGTGGTGAGCACCAGGCTACCTAGCGTGTTGTAGACCTGAACGGGGACACTAGCGGTCGCGCCGCTGAGTGTGGCGGCGTGGTGGGCCGGGTTAGGATAGAGCGTCAGGCTCACCCCGGCTACGGCTACGGTGCGCACGGGGGAATAGGCGCTTTTGCCATCCTGGTCTACTTGCCGCAAGCGGTAGTACACTAGGCCCACGGCGTAGCGGGTCAGCTTCTCGTCGGTGTACCCATACTGCTGGGCTAGCTGGGTGGTGCCGTGCCCGGCCACGTTGGCCAGCTTCGTGAAGGTGCGCCCATCGACGCTGGCTTCTACTTCAAAATGGTCGTTGTTGAGCTCGCCGGCGGTGCGCCACGTTAGGCGAGCAGCGCTGCCGGTAGCTTGGGCCGTAAAGGTGGTTAGTGTAATGGGTAGCGGGGCTATGGGTGTGATGGTGAGTAAGCCATTGCCAACTTTCGTTGCCACGCTGTAGATGGGACCGCTGTCCGCCATCGCCCACGACGAGCCACCCCCGCCGCCTACGTAGTCGTTGAAATAATTGGCGCTGCCGCCCCCGCCGCCATAGTAGCCGCCCCCGCCGCCGCCACCAAAATTATAATCAGGATCCTGGCCGCGTCCAGCGGCGCCGCCCGTGCCCTCGCTGCCCGAAAACGCCCCGTCGGTGCCGGCTCCCGGCCCCACCTGCGTGGCCCCCTGGCCGGGGCTGCCTCCCCCATTGCCAGCCACTTCCCCATTGTCCCCGGTAGGTGCCCCACCGTTGCCGCCGGTGCCAGGGCTAGAGGAGCTGCCGCCGCCACCGCCGGCCACCAGCAGCGCATTGCGGCTGGCCAAGTAGTCGCCGGTGCTCGTGCCGGTGCGCCGCAGGTCGGTAGCCCCGCCCCCGCCCCCGCCGCCGTGGCCCCTGCCGTCGTCGGTGCCGGCTCCGCCGCCGTTGAAGCCTCCATCGTATACGGCGGTGGTTCTCCTGCCATCATCCGTGGTGCCCTGGCCGCCCACCTGCACTGTGAGTACCTCGCCGGGCTTGACAGTCACCGTCGCCTGCACCCGCCCCCCAAATGAGTAGGTAGAGGTAGATTGGGTGAGACTACCCAGCAGCCCCCCGCTGGCGCCCGTAGCCACTACCCGCAGGCTGGTAACCCCAGCCGGCACGATGTAGGTGTAACTGCCGGGGACGGAGAAGATGGTGGCTTGAGCCCGGGCGGTGCCAGGCGTGGCTAGCAGCGCGACTACGGTCGTTGCGAGCAGGAAAAAGTAAGTGTGCTTCATAGAAGGGATAGGTAAAGACACAAAAAACCTACTGCTCTGCTGCGACTAGGCTCGGCAGGTCGGTATGTACGCTTCCTGTACGCTTCCCGAAGAATGAACCAGATTGAGTCGGAGGCAAATTAATTTGAAGAAGCATTGCTCAGCAGCCAAGTGTCCTATAATTTCTTATCTGTAAAGTTGAGCACCAGAAAGCTGCTACCCCAGCCATTGTGTTGCGCCTCCTAGCTCGGACAACTCCCCTAGCCGGCCCGCAGCCTACGGGCGCCTTAGCTAGGGTACCCCCAGCACCTACTTTAGGGGGCTACTTAGTAGGCCTACTGTAGGGCTAGCGGAGGTAGCTCATAATCTACTTAACATCAGTTGTTTATACCGAAAAGTAGGGGGTCAAAGTAGGGGGCTAAACCAGGGGTGGTTTAGCCCCCTACTTTGACCCCCTACTTAGTAGGCCTACTGTAGGCCCCCAGTAGCTACTTACTATCCCACAAACAGGTGCCGACCAGGTGCCGACCAGGTGCCGACATCTTGGCGCATTGTCTCGTCCGGCTATAGCTATACAGGTGGAAGAGATAATCCGGCCTGCGCTTTACAGGCCAGGCTGGTAATCCGGATTGAACTTTACAAGCAGGTAAGATAGGTCGCGATTTTTCTACTGTCGCTTGCGTCGGCTGTCAAGTAGCGGCCGGCTGATAGTAATTTTTCCAGCGCCGTACCAGCGGCCCTTCTTGCACGTGTGCCTGACTTGGTGTGAGAAAGTCGCAGCTGCCGTGTGGGCGCATCTCGTTGTAGGCCCGCACCGCCTGGGCCACCAGCGCGTCAGCCTGCGCAAAACTGGGCAGCGTATTGCCCAAGCCGAATTCCTCTTTTAAGATGCCGTTGACGCGTTCAGCCACGGCATTTTCGTAGGGATCGCCGTGCTGCGTCATGCTCACGGCTACCCCGTGGCTTTCCAGTAGGCCCACGTACTCGCGGGCCGCGTATTGCAAGCCCCGGTCAGAGTGGTGAATGAGTGGCTGCAGCAGCTGGGTGCGGGCGGCCAGGGCCTGGTGCAGGGCAGCCAAGGTGCCGTGCACCGATAGGTCGGGGTACAGGCACGCGCCCACAATTTTGTGGGAGTGCAGGTCGGTAATCAGGCTCAGGTAACTCCAGCCAGTAAGCAGGCGCACATACGTAATGTCACTGACCCAGACCTGTTCAGCCCGGCTCACGCGCAGGTGCTCGATCAGGTTGGGCCGGCGCAACAGGGGCAAGCAGGTCTGGGTCGTGACGACGCGCCGTTTGCGGCGGCGGATGAGCAGGCCGTGGTCAGCTAGCAGGGCAAACAGATAATCCCGGCCTACGCGGAACGCGTGCTCGCCTAAACGGGGCAAGAGCATAAAGTGCAGCTTGCGCGTGCCCAAGCAGGGCAATTCGCGGCGGATGTCGGCTACCAGCGCCAGCACCAAGCCAGCGAGTAGTGCCTGGGCCGTAGCCCGGCGCTGCTGGTCGTAAAATGCGTTTCGGGTCTTGCCAAACAGTCCGCAGAGCGTACCCACCCCCAGGTGCGGGTACTTCTGGCGCATTACTACGACGGCTTGGCACCAGCCTTTTTTCGAATGTCGATGCCATAGGTAACCTCGGCTTGGTCAATGAGCGTGTGCAGCGCTTCGAGCTGCCACTGTGTGTGGCGTAGCTGCGCGGCTAATGCGGTTGCTGGGCTAGCGGCCGGGGGGGCTGGTAGGCTTGGGGGAGCACTCGCCGCTGCTTGCTGGGCGCTCACCCACGCCCGTAAGGTGCTTTTCAGCCGCAGCCCATACTTCAGTAGGGCCTCGTCCTCGCTCAAGCGGCCGGCTAGTAGCTCGCGGACAATCTGGTGTTTCTGACTAGCAGTGAAGGACTTGCGGCGCATCTGGGAATATACGGCCGTACCATACTGTTTCAGCCAGACCCGGAGCGTTGTCTGCCCGATGCCCAGCTGCTGACGCACATGGCATTGCGCTACGCCCGCCTCGACCAAGCGCACGGCTTCTTGGCGGAAGCTAATAGCATAATTCTCATTCCGAGCCCGGCGTGGGGGCTGCTCAACTTCGGTCATACAGCAAGGGGATGATGTAAAGCCCTAGCCGGACGAGACACTGCGCGAATCCTGGCCTATGCATGGCATACGTAACGGGGCTGTTCGGGCTGTTTGTGGGGCTGTTCGGGCTGTTTGTGGGGCTGTTCGGGCTGTTTGTGGGGCTGTTCGGGCTGTTTGCGGGGCTGTTCGGGCTGTTTGCGGAGCTGTTCGGGCTGTTTGCGGGGCTGTTCGGGCTGTTTGCGGGGCTGTTCGGGCTGTTTGCGGGGCTGTTCGGGCTGT
>NZ_BAAGXF010000025.1:0-49816 GCF_054779975.1 Hymenobacter arcticus | reverse complement strand
GTCGCCAATCACGCAGGCCACAATTAATTCAGGATTATCAAACACCGCCCCGAAAGCGTGGCTAAGCGAGTAGCCCAGTTCGCCGCCCTCGTGGATGGAGCCCGGCGTTTGGGGCGAGGCGTGGCTGGAAATCCCGCCGGGGTAGGAAAACTGCGTGAACAGCCGTTTCAGCCCGATTTCGTCCTGGCTGATGTTGGGATAAACCTCGCTGTACGTTCCTTCCAAATACGTGCCCGCCACCACCGCCGGCCCGCCGTGCCCCGGCCCCGAGAGGTAAATCATATTCAAGTCGCGCCGCTTGATAATGCGGTTGAGGTGGGTGTAGATGAAGTTCTGGCCCGGCGTGGTGCCCCAGTGCCCCAGCAGCATCTTCTTGACGTGCGCCAGTTGCAGCGGCTCGCGCAGCAAGGGGTTGTCGCACAGGTATATCTGGCCCACCGAGAGGTAGTTGGCCGCCCGCCAATAGGCATCGAGGCGCTGCACCACTTCTGGGGAGAGCGGCGTGGCGGCGGGGCGGGCGATGGGGGGCGCGAGGGTGGCAATAGTCATAAAACGGGGTGAGCTAGAGTACAAATACTGATTCTTATTCCTGCTGCAAGCGACTGACCAACTGCGCAATTATCCGCTCCTCGTCGGTCGGAATCACGCGTATCATTACCCTGCTGGCTGCGCTCGAAATCACGTCCGCGTGCGTCGCGTTGTGCGCCGCGTCGAGCTCAATGCCCAAAAACGCCAGCCCGGCGCAGATGCGAGCGCGCACCTCGGCCGCGTGCGCGCCAATGCCACCCGAAAACACGAGCGTATCGAGTCCGCCGAGCACGGTCGCGTAGGCCCCGACCCACTTGCGGGCCTGGTAGCAGAAGAGCTCGACAGCCTCGGCCGCCCGTGCATCGGTGGCCTGGGTGGCCAGCAAATCCTGCATGTCGGCGCTGGTTTCTGATATGCCCAGCAGGCCCGATTCGTGGTTGATGAGGTGATTGAACTCCTTGGCCGTGAGCTGCTCGGCTTGCAGGAGGTAAGCGGCCACGCCGGGGTCGAGGTCGCCGGGGCGGGTGCCCATCACCAGGCCGGCGGCGGGCGTAAAGCCCATGCTCGTGTCCTGGCTCTGACCATCCAGCACGGCGGCCATGCTGGCCCCGCTTCCCAAGTGCGCTAGGATAACCTTGCCCCGCGCCGCCACCGGCCCCGCCTGCCGGGCCAGCTCTTCGAGCAGGTAGGCATAGGAAAGCCCGTGGAAGCCATAGCGCCGCAGCCCATGCGCCTCGAAGCGGCGCGGCAGTGGCAACTGCTGCGCCACGCGGGGCATGGTGCGATGGAAATCAGTGTCGAAGCACGCCACTTGCCGCAGGTGCGGGTGGCGCTCGCCCACGGCCATCATAAGGGCCAGCGCGCCAGGCAGGTGGTCGGGGTCGAAGGCCGTAAGCTGCTGCAAGTCAGCCAATAATTTGGGGGTAATGAGTTCGGGGGCCAGGTGCGCCGGCTCCCCAAATACCACCCGATGCCCCACGGCCGCCACGCGGGCAAAAACCGCGTGCCGGGCCAGCCAGTCCAGTAGGAAGCCGGCCGCTGCCACTGGGTCGGGGGCCGGGGCCGGGCAGGTGGTGGGGCTACCCGCCGCCTTGCTGAACGTGAGCTGCGCGCCGGGCTGGCCAATACGGTCGAGGTGGCCGTGCAGCTGGCGCGGTGGCCCTTCGCCCGGCCCGTACACCGCAAACTTGATGCTCGACGAGCCGCCGTTGAGGACTAGAATAAGGTCAGCTTCGGCGGCCATACGGGGAGCAGGGAGAGGTTAAACAGACAGGCCAAAGGCGGCCAGTTGGGCGCAGGTCGAGGCGTAGCTTTCGTGGCAAATGCCCCGGATGCCCCGCCCCGCCGCCACGCCCACAAACAGCGGCTGGTCTTCGAGGTACAGCACTTGCCCGGCCGGCGTTTGGGCCAGGTCGAGCGCCAGGCGGAAGATGGCCACGTCGGGCTTGCTGAGGTGGACGAAGGAGGAAGACACGAAAAAATCCACGAAGTCGGCCAGCCCGAACGCGCGAATGCGGGAGGCATTCAGCTCGCGGCCCTCGTTGCTGACCACGGCTATTTTGAGGTGGTACTTGGCCTTCAGCTGCCGCACCAGCGCCAGCATTTCAGGATAAGGCTGCGACCGGGCAAACATGAACTCCTGAAACGCGGCCGCGCCAAACGGCCGGGGCTGGTAGAACACCACGTGCCGCAGGTAGTCGGCCAGGCTGAGGCGACCCAGTTCGTAGGTACTGAAAACCAACTGGTGGCGCCGTTCCAGCTCAGCCGCATCCAAGTTGAAGGTGGTGGCCGCCAACTGGCGCGAGGCCTGCGTCCAGCCATTGCTGAGCAGCACACCGCCGATGTCCACGAACAGGGTGGTAATGGGGCGCGCAGGGGCCGGGGGCGAATGTTCTGTCATCTGTCATCGGAACGCGCGCGGGCTAGCGGCTGACCGCACCGACTTTTTTGTGGGTGGATAATCGAGGCGCATGCTTGCCCACGCGGCGGGCGGCCTTACGGAGCGCGGGCGCCACGGTATGGGCAGCAGTTGCTTTACCGGCTTTGTGCTCCTTGGCCAGCAGCTTGGCGAACTTCCGGGCAATTTTTTTGGCGGCGTTGGCCACGATTTTTTGTAGCTTCTTGGCGTGCTTTTCGTTGATACCAGTCAGGCTGGCTTGTAGACTTTCGGCCAGAGCCGCCTGCAACTGGGATTCGGATTTTTTCATCGGAAGGAAGGGCTGAGAATTAATAGGGGTGCTTATTTGGCCAGGTAGCCGCCATCAACGGGGTAGTAGGCCCCGGTCACAAAGGAGGCTTTATCGGAGCTGAGCCAGATGACCAGCTCGGCCACTTCCTCCGACTTGCCCAAGCGGCCAATGGGGTGCAGCGCCACCAGCCCGGCTTTAGTTTCGGCCGAAAACGCACTCAACAAGGGCGTGTCGATGTAGCCGGGGCCCACGGCGTTGAGGCGGATGCCCTGCGCAGCGTATTCCTGAGCCGCCGTTTGGGTGAGGCCGATGACGCCGTGCTTGGCCGTGACGTAGCCCGCCAGCGTGGGCGTGCCCACCTGCCCCAAGATGGACGACATATTAATTATCGCGCCGCTGCCCTGCTTCAGCATCACTTCCAGCTCGTATTTGAGGCAGAAGAACACGCTGTTCAGGTTCACGTTGATAATGCGTTGCCAGCCTTCGAGCGAGTAGTCGGCCGTCAAACTCAGCTCACCCGTGATGCCGGCGTTGTTGCAGGCTATGTCGAGCGTGCCGAAGGTGGCTACGGTGGCCTGCACCAACTGGTGACACTGGACCGGGTCGCCCACGTCGGCTTTGTAGAATTGGGCCTCGGCCCCGGTGGCCGTTAGCTCGGCTACCACCTGCTGGCCCTGCACTTCGTCGATGTCCGACACCATGACCTTGGCCCCGTGCTGCCCGTAGAGCAGCGCCACGGCCCGGCCGATACCCGAGGCCGCCCCGGTAACCAGGGCGGTTTTTCCTTGCAAATCCTTGTCCATAGAGTACGTATTGTTGGCCCCGAAAGCGCGGGGCAAGGCCGCCCGGTCCGGCTGGGGGTGGGAAGAAAGCCGGGCATAAAGGTCCGGACCGGGCCATTTCCATATCCTGACAATAATTGCCTGATTGCCTGATTTTTGTCAGGTTATCAAAAGCCGCTTTCAGGAGCCGATGCGCCTAGCCCATAAAAATCCCCGGCTTCCGGGGCAGGAAACCGGGGCTTCTGGAGCCGCCGCCGTTGGGAGGAATGCGTGAAAAGTGGTTAAGGTGTTTTGGCGGCAATAGCTGGCTTTTCAGCCAGTGCTTACACGTAGGTTTCGGCCAGGTAAAACTCTGGTTGCTCGACCGAGGTATCGGCCAGGCGCTCATCGAGCTGGGCCAGGGTCAGGGGGGCGGGCAGCAGTACCTTCTGGCCCAGCTGCCAGTTGAGGGGCAGCGACACGTGGTGCTCGTCCACGTATTGCAGGGCCTGGAGGGCACGCAGCAGTTCGTCGAGGTTGCGGCCCACGCTCATGGGGTAGTACATGACGAGGCGCACTTTGTGGCTGGGGTCGATGAAAAACACGGCCCGCACGGCGGCCGTGTCGCTCTCGCCGGGCTGGAGCATGCCGTAAAGCCGCGCCACCTTCATGTCGATGTCGGCGATGATGGGAAAGCGGAAGTACACGCCGCTTTTTTCGCGCACATCATTGACCCAGGCAATGTGCGAGTGGATGCTGTCGATGCTCAGGCCCAGCAGGGCGGTGTTCAGGGCCGTAAACTCGTCCTCGCGCTTGGCAAAGCCCATCAGCTCAGTGGTGCAGACGGGCGTAAAATCAGCCGGATGCGAAAAGAACACGACCCACTTGCCGGGCTCAAAATCGGCAAACTTGAGGGGGCCGGTGGTAGTAAGCGCCTCAAAATCGGGGGCTTGGGCCCCGATGCCGGGCGGGCAGTGCGCGGGTTGGTTGGTATCCATTTTTTAGGAGAGAAAAGCTAAAAAGAAGTAACTGATGTGGGCGCTAGCCCCTATCCCTCTGCTGGCAGCAGCAGTATTGGCACCGGGCAGTGGCGCAGCACGGCGGCCGTGACGCTGCGGTGAAACAGCTCGCCCAAAAAGCTGCGCGGCCGGGCGATGAGCACCAGCAAATCGGCTTGAGTGTCGGCCAGCGCCTGCGCAATGCCGGCCACCGGCGACGAGTAGATTTGCTGGTAGAGCCGGAGCGGTGCCTCGGGCGGTAGCAGGCCACTAGCCTGCACGTCGGCCAGCGCCAGGTGGCTCGACCGCGCCGCCTCGTCGGCATTGGGCAGAATGTGGGCCACCGAATAAGCCGCCGCCCAGGAAGCCAGCAGCGGCGCCACGGCCAGGCCCGCCGCGTTGGGCGTAAACGGCTCCCCGTCAACGGCCACCAGCACGCGGCGCGGCGGGCCGGCGGCGGTGGCAGCAGCGGGCACCAGCAGCAGCGGCCGGCGCGTATCCCGCAGCACGGGCAGCACCTGGCTGCGCAGCAGCTCATCGAGCAGGCCTTGGTCGGGGCCCAGGCCCATGGCCAGCAGCAGCGGCTGGTAGCGGCGGATGGCGGCGGCGACGTCATCGACCACCAGCCCAGTAGACTCCAGCACCTCGGCGGGTACGGGCAGGCGGCTAGCCAGGGCCCGTAGCGCCGTCATGGTTTCGGCCTCGTCGAGGTCCAGTTCTTCCGTGGCCGCCGTCAGCAGTTCGGGCTCGCTCAGCACCGGGTAGAGGTAGCAATGCAGCAGCACCAAGCGTAGGCCCAGCGGGTGGCCCAAGGCAGCGGCGTACCGCGCCGTGTGGGCCGCCGCTTCGGGCAGATTAGCCAGCAGGAGAATGGAGGAGTTCATAATAACTAGTAGTAGAACAGTGGGTTGCGTTCAGTGTAGCCTATGCAGTGGGCAACGCCCCGGCGAGGAAAAAACTCGGACCAACTACCGGCGCCTCGGCCACAGAGCCCGGCGCGGAATAGTCCGCTTTCCAGCCATCGGGCGTCATGGTGGCATCGGCTTCCTGGGCAATGCGCAGCGCGGTCGGGCTCACGGAGCCCGCGTCGTGGCGGCTGGCCGTGTGCGATGGGCCGCTGGGGCCGGTGCGGCGGAGCGAGCGCATAACCTTGGTTTAAAGCAGTTTGGAGGCAGCAATCAGCAGGTAGTTGTCCACGTCCTGCGCGCCGGCCTCGTGGGCATCGTAGGCGGCCTGCTCGCGGTCGAGCCAGGTAGCGACGGTGCCGGTGAGGGTGGCGCGGCCTTTTTCGACCAGCACCTCCACGTTCTGGTTGTGCAGGCTGGCCGACCAGAAGTACAGCGTGCGGATGCGCTCGGCCAGCGCAAAATCCGAATTCGGATGGGCGGCGGGCCGCAGTGCGCCGGGATACCAGGCGGCGGGCGGGCCGGCAAAGCCGGTGCTGCCCAGCACGCGCACGTTGTTCTCGACCTCGGCCACGCCGTTCACGCCAGCGGCCACCTCGGCGGCCTGCGCCTGCTCGAAGTGGCTGTTTACCTGGCCGTAGAGGTGCACCTTGCCGTTGGTCACGCGCAGGCTGAAGTCGAAAAAGCTGACGTAGGGGTCACGGGCCAGCGCGTCCAGAATGGACTGGTGCACCACCACATCGGGCGTGAACCAGCGGGTGCGCACCTTCAGCAGGTTGTGCACATTCCACACGCCCACCACGTGGCGGGCGTCGTACTCGGCGCTCTGCTTGGCGCGCAGGCTGCTCACCTCGCCGGTCAGCGTCACTACGGCATTGTGGACCGCTACCACCGGCTGATACGAGAGCACGCGCGGGTCGGAGCGGAAGGTATCGCGCACGGCCTGGGCAATGTCTTCGTTGCTGCGCTGGGCGAACTTTTCGCGCCGCATATCGGCACTCAGCGCCCAGTAGGCCACGAATAAATCCCGGGCATCGACGCGGCGGGCCCCGGCCTGGTAGGCCACGGCTACCACCTGCGCCCGCTCGGCGGCGGTGCCCACCGTGCCGCTTAGGTGCACTACCCGGTCGTTGGTGCGCACTTCTACCAGGGCGCTATTCACCCGAATATCCCAGGCCAGCAGCTCGCGGATTTGGGTACTGATTTCGGCATCCGAATTTTGAATTTCGCCCCAGCGGATGGTCAGCTCGTCAGTGTTGAGGCGGCGCACGCCGCGCACGCCCCGCAGCACGCGCAGCACCAGCTGCTGCTCGGCCCACGACTGCACCACGCCGGTGGGTGCCACCACGCCGTCGGCCACGGTGCAGGCCACGTTGTAGTCGGTGGTGGCGGGGTCGGCGCTCAGGGCTTGGGTCACGGCGTGGTATAGCTCGTCGTTGGGCACATCGGGCGTGCTGATGATAAGTTCGTTGACTACCCCCCGCACCCCGCGCACGGCCAGGGCAATTTCCTCGGCCCGCTCGCTGGCCAGCAGGTTGTCGGTGATGCCGGTCAGCTTCACAACGCCGTCGTGGGTAGCCACGTCAATCAGGTGCGCGGGCACGCCCTTCTTGGTGAGAAAAAACAGCTCGATGGCGGCCGTAATGTCGGAGTCCGACAGGTGCTCGGTAGCGGTCGGTAGGGCGAAGGTTTCCAGGGTTTGCATGGGCGTGGGAAAAGGAAAAAATGAAGCCGTGAACTGGCCACAAACTTCCGCCCCGCACGCTGGCAGTGTCCTGACGATTATCGCCTTGTTGCCTGACCTTTGTCAGGTAGCCCCGCCGGGGGCACTACCCGGCTCCGGCCGGCCGCTACAGTACCTGGCTTAGCCGCAGGCCCCAGCCGGCGGCGCGCCAGCGCACGAGAAAACGCTTCATGAAAAGGGGCACTACAGCTACTGGGGGCGGGGTATTTTCCGGCCGTTGGCCGTGAGCGTGATAGTGCGGCTGAGGGCGGTTTCGCAGGTGGCCATTTCGTAGGTGAGGCCCCCAGTGCGGGCATTGGTCACCTCGATGGCGCGGCAGAACGTGCGGGTGGGATAGTACGCAGTCAGGGTGTGCTTTATAGGGTTTGACAGGGCACTGAGCGCCATGTCCTGGCCCGTGGCTTCCACATCGCCGTCCATGCTGAACCTGACCAGCCGGCGGGTCTGGCTTTGGGTGTAGCTGGCCTGGTACCAGTCCTGAAACCGGCGCCACGTCACTTGCCGGGCCTGCGGGTACTGCTGAAACATCGCCCCGAAGGCCAGCGGGGGCACGTCGGCGGCCGCCATGGTCTGCGCGTGGGCCGCCGGGCCTGCCAGCAAGGCCACTAAAAGCATCCAAAGGAGCTTTGTAGCGACGCAGGCACGGGTTTTTTCGGCGCGACGAGCGGCCGGCTGGCGTAGTAGCACCGCTTTCGGCACTGGCCCTACCACGGCTGGAGCATGCGCGCGGGCACTGCGCCCAGGCGTGAGGCGACGACAGGCCGCCGCCGAACAGCTAACGCAGTGGGGCCCATCTTAAGAAAATAAAGCATCGTGGGCGGGGAAAACCGGTCCCTCAAAAGTAAACGCGCCTACCCCCGCCTTTTATGACAAAACTCATCCCCGGTGGGTGACCTTTATCAAGGTCCTTCGCAGTAGCTCAGGTTGCGGGCCGGCTGGTTATTAGCCTGCAACTCTTGCCGGTTGTAAGCAGGCACTTGGTCGAGAAGGTGTACCAAGCCGGGTATTGTGGGCTTTCATCGGGTGCGGGCTACGACTTGGGGCCAAACAACCCCCGGCGGATTACTTCGTCGCGGTGGTAGAGGTCGGGCAGAAAGCGCAGGTGGCCGCCCTCAACCGAGCATGTCGCGTAGCGCACGAATAGCGCGATGGGCCGGCGCAACGGCACGTCGCGGGGGCGGGGCTGGCGGGCGCACTCGGCCTCGGTGGGCAGCTGCACCGGCTGGCCGCCGCGCAGCAGCAGGTAAGCGGCCAGCGCCAGGGGCTGCTCCAGGCGGATGCAGCCGTGGCTCAGCGCCCGATAAGGCTGCGCGAAAACCTGGCGCAGCGGCGTGTCGTGCACGTACACCGAGTAGGGGTTGGCGAAGCGGAACACGATGTTGCCCAGCGCGTTCTCACAGCCCGCCGACTGCCGCACGGTGTAAGCGAAATGCTGGGCGCTAACGCGCGCCCAGTTGATGCCGCTCGGGTCGAGTAGCCGGCCCCGGCCGTCGTAGAGGGCGTAGTTGTTGCGTGCCAGGTAGCCGGGGTCGCGCTGGAGGTGGGGCAGCATTTCCTTCACCGCGATGGAGCGGGGCACGTGCCAGTCGGGAGCCAGCGTGAAGTGGTCGATAACGCTGCTGAGCGTAGGCGTGGGCGTAGCGGGCTTGCCCACCACCACCCGGTAGCGGCACCGCACCGAGTCGCGGGCCACCACCAGCAGCTCGCAGGCGGGCAGGTTCACCAGCACGTAGGTGGAGTCAGCGGCGGGCAGGGCCTCCCAGCGCCAGCGCTCCAGGTTGACGGCCACTTGCTCGTAGCGGGCCCGGTGCTGCGCCGCCGAATCCGGGGCCGGGAGCAGCCTAAGCCAGCCGGCCAGCGCCTGCTGCAACTGGCGATACTCGCGGTTGGTCGGCTGCCCGGCGAGCAGGGCCAGGGGCACCGCGTGGCTCGCCAGCCCCGCCCGTAGCCGCACCGCCGGCTGCCCGGCCGGCCCCGCCAGCCGCTCCCGCGCCGACGCGGTGTAGCGCCGCAGCCGCCCGCGGCTGAGGTCGCGCATGAAGCGCAGCGCCGCATCGCTAAGGTACACGTCGAAGCGGGCGAGCTGCTGCGCACGCTGAGCCGGCATGCTAGGCTGGGTGAGCGAGTCGCGCAGGGCCCCCAGGCGGGCGTTACCGTAGTCCGCCGGGCACAGGCCGTGCGCGGGGGCCTGCGCCAACAGCGCCAGGGCGGCCAGCGCGTCGGGGCCCAGGCTATCGTCGGCCAGCCAGGCGGGCGCGGGAGTAGCGCCGTAAAAAGCCCGCACCTCGGCCCCGGCCTGCAAGCCCAGCTGCGCATCCAGGCGGCGAGCGCTGCCGGCCACAGTCGTATCCAGTAACGCCCGGACGAGCGAGTTCACTGGCATAATCTGCTGATTTTCAGTTGCCAATGGCTGCGTAGGTAGTGGCCGCGACGCCGTAGGTGCCGAGCCGCACTGCGCGGCCAGCAGTAGGCCCACGCCGGTGCCAAGGAGCCGGATAGCAGGGAGAAAAACCACGGGTGAAGCGGGCTAAAGGTGGCGGGTGGGGAGGCTGTCCAGCGGATGGGCCGGGCCGGTTTCGAGGGCCTCCTGGGCCACAAAGGCTTCCAGCAGGGTCATCAGCTGGGGGCGGGGGTAAGGCCGGTGGGCCAGGCCCAGGCCGTCGGGCGGGGCCTCGCCCAGCAGGGCGCGCAGCTCGTCGGGGTGGGCCATTCGGCAGCCCATCGACCAGCCGGCAAAGCTGCGGGCGGCGCAGGGCCCCTCGCCCAGTACCTGGCAGTGAAAGTGCCGCGTATCGGACAGGATAACGTGGTAGTAGAGGTGCCGTACAGCTGTTTTGGGCCCTTCCAACACCTGCAAAAACCGCCCGTCGGCCGTGTGCAGCAGCACCCCCGAAATGTTGTGCGCCTGGTTGTGGGTCCGGCCCCGGTGCAGCAGGGCAGCCAGCTCGGGCGCGCCGAAGTCGCCCATCGCCTGGCTTTGGTAAATGAGTTGGTACGGGTTCACAGAGAATGAAGGCAGGTGAGAAAGGGGGGCGGCTACAATTCGTGCGGGGCGGGCTGGCCCTGGCCCCAGGCATCGAAGGCGGCCACGGCGGCGGTGGTAATAGCGACCAGCGCCTCGTGGGTGAGGAAGCCCTGGTGCGCGGTAATGAGCACGTTATCGTAAGTGAGCAGCTGGGCCAAGGTGGCGTCGCGCAGCGGGTCGCGGGTGTGGTCAGCGAAAAACAGACCCGCTTCGCCCTCGTACACATCGAGCCCCAGGTAGCCGAGCTGGCCACTGGCCAGCGCGCGCAGGGCGGCGGCGGTGTCGAGCACGCCGCCCCGGCCAGTGTTGAGGAGCACCGCGCCGGGCTTCATCCTACCCAGCATCTCATCGCCAAACAGGTGGTGGGTTTCGGCGATAAGCGGCGTGTGCAGGCTGATGATGTCGGCCTGGGCGCAGAGGGTGGGCAAGTCCACGTACTCGAGGCCGTAGCGCTGGCGCAGCTCGTTGTTGGGAAGAGGTCTTCGCCCAGCAGCCGGCAGCCGAAGCCGTGCAGAATACCCGCCAGCACCGCCCCAATGTGCCCTACCCCCACAATGCCCACCGTTTTGCCGCGCAGCTCGAAGCCGACGAGCTGGTTGAGGCAAAAGGCGTTGGGCCGCACCTGCTGGTTGGCCCGGCGCAGGTGGCGGGCCAGGGCTAGCAGCAGGGCTACGGTGTGCTCGGCAATGGCGTGGGGCGAGTAGTCGGGCACGCTGGCCACGCACAACCCCAGGCGGTGGGCGGCGGGCAGGTCCACGTTGTCGGTGCCGGTGGCGCGCACCAGCACGTAGCGCACCCCGTGCGCCCAAAGCTGCGCCAGCACCGGGGCCGATAAGTCGTCGCTGCCAAACACGCTGACGGCCAGCGCACCCTGCGCCAGCGGCCGGGTCTGGTCGGTGAGCCGCTGCTCGTAAAACTGCACCTGGTGCCGACCCGCATTGGCCTGCTCCAGGAAAGGCCGCTCAAAGGCCAGCGCACTAAAGACAGTTACGTTCATGACCTTATCAGAATAAGTTGTTTCAAAAAAGCAATGACCTAGCGGTGCATGGTTTGCATCGCCTGGTACAGCACGCGCACGTCGTGCTGGCCTTTGTAGAGGGCCGGGGGCTGCTTATCCAGCTTCAGTAGCTCATACACGGCCAGCTGGGCCGAGCGCACGGAGTATTCGACGGTAAATACCACGTCATCGGGCATTTCGGTGAACTGGCCCAAAAAGGCGAAATTGGTCGAGCCGGCGGGCACCACCTGGGGCCGGTCGCCGGGGGCGCGGGTCAAAAACTGGCTGGTGATGTAGGGCAGCAGCGACGGAATGCAGTTGGCCTCGGCCAGCACCGCCGGCAGGTGCTCGGCCAGGTGCAGGTGGCTGAGCAATTCGGTCAGGATTTCTGCGCCCGAGCAGTCGCTCATCTTCTTGGGCACATAGTCCCCTACTCTATCCGGAAACAGCCCGTAGCCCCAGAAAACCGTCACGCCAGCCGGCTGGTTGAGAAAGTGGGGCTGATACGCCAATACGATGGACAGCAGCCAGTTGGAATCCTTGAGGGTGACCAGGGCTCCGGTGCCCGCCTTATTGCCCGAGAACTTCTCCATCAAATCAAAAAACAGCGTGCCCTGGCTCGTGACGGTGAATGACTCCCAGGTCGACTCGCTCAGGCGGGCATCGAAAACGTAGGGCCGGCCGAAATCGGAGTACTTCTTCGCCACGGTTTCCCACAGTGCCCAGGCCCCGTCGCCGGTTGTGGCGTTGAGCACCGGCGCGGTCGTCATGGTGCCGAGCGAGGAGTTGGCCGTCATCGAGCCATTGGTCATCAGCACCAAATCCTGGGGCTGCACGTCCTGCGTCTGGGAGGCTCCATTGCGGGTGTAGTGCAGGCGCTCCACGGTTTTGGTGTCGGCGTGGGGCGCAAAGTCCAGGTCCGTCACCTGGCTGCCCAACCGGAACTCCACGCCCTGCGCCTGCAACCACGTCGTGATGGGCAATACCATGGAATCGAACTGATTATACGGCGTGCGGTCCACGCCGGCCAGCGTGTCGATGCGCGGAAATTCGTGCAGAAAGCGCAGCAGGTAGCGCTTGAACTCCACCAGGCTGTGCCAGGGCTGGAAGGCAAACATGGTGGCCCACATAAACCAGAAGTTGGTTTCGAAAAAGCCCGGCTTGAACCATTCGTCCACGCGCTTGGTGCCGAGCATTGCCTCGGGCACCGCCAGCAGCTCCACCAGGTCGAGCCGGTCGGGCTCGGTAAAGCCCATTGAGGTCACGTCCACGATGTGGCCGTCGCGGTCCACCACCCGCGCCAGGGCGTGGGTCTTAATCTGCTGATTGAAAGCAATAATATCGTCGTTCACGGACCGACCTGCGTGCTCCAGCGACGGGATGGAAGCCAGCAGCTCGTAGGTGCAGCGGTAGGTAAAATTCAGCATCTGGCCGCCGCGCAGCACGTAGCCCGCGTCGGCCTGGCCGGTCCCGTCGAGGCTGCCGCCCAGCATGCTAGCTTCTTCCAACAGGTGAATCTGAGTCCCCGGCAGCTGGCCGTCGCGGATGAGAAAGACGGCCGCTGCCAGCGAGGCGATGCCACTCCCGACCAGGTAGGCGTGGCGGGTGGCAGGCGAAGGTAACGTTTCCATAAAGGGAAGAGAAGCGAATACTTAAGCTGCTGAAAATCAATTCCAGCAGCTTGGGCGAAGGAAGCTGCAAGGTTCCGGCCGCAGGCGGGACAGGACCATGATAAAAATCAGGTGTAGAGCTGACGTTTGGTAGCCCCGGCGCCGGCCTGCACCCGGTTCTTTGCGGGCAGGTTTCACCCCTTTCCTACCCTCGTCTCATGGCGCTTTCGCTGCTCGTGCTCACCGATTTTTTTAAGCCCGCTGACCACGCCCTAACCTATGCCGACGCGCTGGCCGGGGCCATCGGCGCGCACTTGGTGCTGCTGCACGTGCGCCGCGACGCGCTGCTCGACCCCGAGCACCTCACCGGCCGGGTCGATACCCTGAGCCAGGAGGCGATAGACCTGGCCCTGGCCAGCCTGACCCGCGACGTAACCGCCCCGACCGTGGCCGAAGTGGGCCACGGTCGGGTAGCCGAAGTGGTAGCCGCCGCCCTGGCCCGCCACCAGCCCGCGCTGGTAGTGCTGGGCCACCGCAACACCGACGGCATGGCCGACGAGCTGGTCTCGACCGCCGCGCTGGATATCCTGCGCACCGCCCCGCAGCCCATGCTGGTGGTGCCCGTGGGGGCCGCGCCCACCGTGCCGCGCCGCCTGCTGCTGGCCCTCGACGCCGAGCCCTTCAGCCTGGGCGGCCACACGGGCTTGGTGCGGCACCTCTTCGACGCACTGCCCGCCGAGCTCACCGTGCTGCACGTGGGCTCCGACCGGGACGAAGCTACCACTGGCACGGCCGCCGCCGTCGAAGCTATTGAGCGCACCGGGCTGGCCCTGAACCTGGGCATCAGGCTACCCACCCGCTGCCTCGTGCACGCCACGCCGGCCGGTGGCATCCTGGAGGTGGCCGCCACCGGCGAGTTTGATGCGGTGGTACTGGTGGCGCGGCCGCGCAGCTTTTTGGGCGAGCTGTTTCACCGCAGCGTCACGGCGCACGTACTACTGCACAGTCAGATACCAGTGCTGGTGCTGCCGGCGGAGTAGTTGGCTATTTTCGAATTACTGCAATAATTTAATATAATATAATGGGTCGCACGAGGGTATGAACAGAGAACCCCGCTAGGAGGCCTTAGAAGTATAAGCAATTATAAGTCAATGTGTTTTGCTACCGAATCAGGTTCGAGTTCTCTTCTGTCTACTTGTTTGCTGGTGCCCATGCATCGTAAGTGCCGCTTGTAGAAAAGGGCTTACCCTTCTTGCTTAGTGGATTTCAGTGCTGAAAGTGCCTTAGCGGGGTTTTCAGCTCTTACTCTCGTGCGAGCCCTACAGCGGCAAATCGCTGGTCACGCTCGGGCTGGTAAACATGCTGCTGGGCCAGACGCGGCAGGTGGGCTACTTCAAGCCGCTCATCGATTACGACCCCGCTCAGCAGGCCAACCCGCACCTGGCCACCATTACCAGCTACTTCAAGCTACCGCTGCCGCTGGCCGATACCTACGCCTACACCCGCGCCGAAGCCCTGGCCCTGCTCGAAACCGGGCCCCAAGGCGAGCTGATTGACACCATCATCCGCAAGTTTAAACACTGGGAAGACACCTGCGATTTTACGGTGGTGGAGGGCAGCGACTTCGTGGGGCCGGGCACCGCGCTTGAGTTCGACGCCAACGTGTCGATTGCTAAAAACCTGGGCGTGCCCGTCATTTTGGTGGTGTCGGGGCAGGGCAAGAGCACGGCCAGGTCGTGAGCGCGGTGCTTACCACACTGCGCAACTTCGAAAGCCACGAGGTGCCCGTGCTGCAAGTCCTGGCCAACCGCGTGACTCCGGACCAGGTGGTCGATGTGCAGGCACTGCTGCGCAACCAAAGGGGAGGAAGTTCATGGCCCCGGTGGTGCTGCCCTTCACGTGGTCAGGGTTCACCTCCTTGCTAATTAGCGGCGTCTGGTCGTTCTAAATCAGCTGTTTTATAGAGTATTTGCAGTATAAAGCTGATGAGTGTCCCACGACTTTTCGTGCCTTGATTGTACTTAATAAATGTGATTTTAGGTACTATTTCTTTCAAAAATGTTTAAAATAAAGGGTTGTTTGGTGGCATTTTTACCTTTGCTTCGTCTCACAATTGCTTTCTTTCTCCTAGTTTTCCCTACAGATACTATTCTCAGTATCTCGGGCTGCTTATTTCGGGTTTATTGCCATGTCCAAGACTTGCTTTTTATAACTGACGCCGATATAATACTTAGCCGATATAATACTTAGAAAGCATGCTGTGGGTGATTCTAAAGCTGCTACGGTTTCTGTAGCAGCTTTAGAATCACCCACTATTTGTTATTCCCCTGATTACCTTGGGGCATGAGGAGCACCTATTCTCTTAGTGTAATAGTATAAGAAAGCACAAAGCTGCAATTTATATTTTCTACTTTTTTAAACCTTATATTTATTTCCCTATCGCACCCTTATACCTTAATAGTACATACCAGAGTCCTAATTTTTTTTCCCCGCGTGTGCTGGCAGCTGGGTGCGAACTGGGCCATCTCCCAGGGCATCAACAACAAGCTACAATACCAGGAGCTCATCAGCAGCGCGTATGCGCAGTTTGGCAGCAAAACCAAGACGTTCTCCTACCTGCTGGGCCTGCGCACCGAGCTGACCCGCATCACGATACAGGACCGCGAAGGCGCTTACAACAACCAGAAAAACTACGACCGCCTGTTTCCTACCCTCAGCCTGAGCTACCAGTTTGGCGAGGGCACCACGGCCCGGCTCAACTACAGCAAGCGCATTAACCGGCCCGCGCTGTGGATGCGCTATCCCTTCAATGAGCTCACCGACCTGAACGCGCAGTACGTCGGCAACCCCGATTTGAACCCATCTTATGGCGACGTTTTTGAGTTGAGAATATAGCAACTCTCACCAGTGAATTCTCTGGGAAAAAAGAGCTTAGCTCAACCACGCGGGCAAAACCCTGTTCCCACAAAATAAATTAGTGAAGGGCACTTAGTAGATAATTGACTCCTAAAGGGTTATGTGTCATCTGGCAGACAATGGGGAACGTAGCATTGCGCAGTATCCACAGTTCGGTGGCATCGCCCTGGGCCACTACGTGCAGCACGTCGAGCGGCTGACCGCCGAGCAGCAGCGGGTGCGCCGTGATGTCGTCGCGCAGGTCATACACGGTGTTGTTGTACTCGAAACGGTGCTGGGCGAGCAGCGTGGCGTAGGCGCTTTTCGAGAGCAGCATAAACGTTTGATTATCGGGCAGCTGCACCGGGGGGCCGGGCAGTGGCTGGGCTACGTGCAGCGCGGTGCCCCGCTGCCAGGCCGCGGGCGACACGGCGTAAACACCGCCCGCCAGGTTGCGGATACGCCAGCGCAGCTTTAGCGTGTCGGTGGCGCTGGCGATGGCCAGCTCGAAGGGCGCATGCTGGCCGTGCAGCTCCAGCACGTAGCTGAACGTGGTGCCAACGCCCACGGCGGGTTTCTGCGCCTGAGCCCGCGCCGGAGTCCAGGCGAGGGCGACTAGCGACAGCAGTAGGATTATTCGTATCATATTGATTAATAGATTATTCTGCGCTTGGCGGCAATATCTGCGTGCCCCAGCTGCCGGGCTGCGCGGCCATCTCGAATACCAGTTCGCCGCCCTGCACCAGGGCTTGATGGGCTAGCCAGGCCTGCCGCAGGGGGCGGCCGTTGAGCCGGGCCGACTGCACGTAGCAGTTGGTGGCCGATAGGTGGTGGGCGGTGATGCGGAAGTCTCGGCCGCCGGCCAGGTGCAGGGTGGTTTGGCGCACCAGCGGGGCGTTGAGGAGGTAGTAGGGCTGACCAGCGTTGGGATAAAGGCCCATGAGCTGGAAGGCCAGCCACGACGACATGGCGCCCGAGTCGTCGTTGCCGGGCAGGCCGGTGGGCGTGGTGTTGAAGCTCTGGGCGATAATCTGGCGGATGCGCTGGCTGCTCAAATCGGGCCGTCCCAGCCAGTGGTAGAGGCTGGGCGTGAGGAAGGACGGCTCGTTGGCCACGTTGTAATATTTCTTCTCAAACAGCGTGTCGAGCCGCGCGCGGAAGGCCGCCGGCCCGCCCGCTTTGGCAATGAGCACCGGCACCTGGTGCGGCACGCTCAGCGAGTATTCCCAGGACGTGGCCTCGTAGAAATAGGCGCACCAATGGCACACGTACCAGGGGTTTTCGCGGGTGAGCGGCGTATATACGAACGTCGGGTGCTGCCGCACCGAATTGCCAAACGGGATGGTATCGAGCCACTTGCCGGCCGCGTCGCGGGGCATGATGAAGCCCGTGGCGCCGTGATTGCGGTAGCCATCGCGCCACAGGTTTTGCCAGTTGCTAGCCTGGCGATGGTACTGCTCATACGTGGGCTGCTGCTGCAAGCCTTTAGCTACCAAGGATATGCAGTAATCATCGTAGGCGTAGTCGAGCGTGCGGTTGCCGGCGCGGTCCACGCCGTAGGGCACGTAACCCAGCTTATTATAAGTGAGCAGGCCGCCGCGGCCTTCCTGCTCCTCGTTGCCGCCGGGCGGCACGGTGGCGTCCTTCAGCATGGCCTCCAGGCCCAGGCGGTAGTCGATGCCGGGCAGGTTTTTGACGTAGGCATCGGCGATGAGCACCTCGGCGTTGGAGCCGCCCTGGGTGCGGCCGTTGGCGTTGCCGCTGCGGGCCTCGGGCAGGTAGCCGTCGTGCTTGTAGATGTCGAGCAGGGCGTTGACGATGGCCACCTCGCGCTCGGGCGCCAGCAGCGTAATAAGCGGATTAGACGTGCGGTACGTATCCCAGATGGCGTAAAAATCGTCGTAGTACGGCGCGGAGCCGTTCCAAAGTGGGTTCTCGCCGGTGCGGTCCACGGGCATGAGCATGGTGTGGTAGAGGCCGGTGTAGAACAGCTTTTGCTGGGTTAGCGGCGTGTCGGCGCCCAGCTCGGCGCGGCTCAGCAGGGCGTTCCAGCGGGTGCGGAGCTGGCCCAGCACTTGGGCGAAATTCCAGCCGGGGATTTCGGCCCGCACGTTGTCGCTGGCCCGGGCGGCGCTCAGAAACGAGATACCGACCTTGACTTTCAGCGTGTCGCCGGGGCCGCTGGCGAAGCGCAACAGGGCCCCGGTTTTTTCGCCTGAGTCGGCTTGCAGTTTTTGGCCAAGCTGTAATTGCTTGCCCTTCCAGGTAGCAAACTCGGCTACGGGCGCGTCGAACACGGCCGCGAAATACACGGTGTAGGCCGGGCCGTTGTTCCAGCCGCCGCGAATGCGGCTGTAGCCCCGCACCTCGGTCGGCGACACTACTTCCACCTCCGAGCCAACAAACTGCTGGGCTTCGCGGCCGTCGGGCTCGGACTGCTCGCCCAGGAAAAAACCGGCGTCGAGTTGCAGCGCCTTGGGCTGGCCCGCCGGGTAGGCTAGGCGGTAGAAGCTCACCTTCGGCGAGGCCGTAATCTCCACCTTGATAGCGGGCTGCGCGAGCTGGGTGCGATAGTAGCCCAGCTCCACATGCTCGGCCTGGCGGTGGGCCGACTTGTCGCCCAGGGCCAGCGGGCCGCTGAAGGGCATGAGCAGGATGTTGCCGTATTTGGGGCCGCCGCCGGTGCCGCTCACGTGCACCTGCGTAAAGCCCGTGACGGGCGTGGGCTCGGGCAGCCAGCCGCTGTTGGGGCTGCTGGTGCAGTCGGGGCCGGGCTTCACCATGCCGAACGGCGCGGTGGGGCCCACAAACACCCGGCCCAGCCCCTGCGAGCCAATCATCGGGTCTACGTACCGGCCGTAGTCCTGTGCGGTGGCCGGCAGGGAGCCGGCCAAAAGGCTACCACTTAACAAAAATAATTTACTAACTTTCATTCAATCAATTACTTAGCAACAGCGCGGCCCGTGGCCGGGCTGCGCACCCAAATGGGATTGGTGAGGGCCAGCATGGTGCCCTGCGGGGTGCGCACCTCCACCCGCAGGTAGCGCGGGTGGCGGGTGGTGGGCAGCGGCCAACGCACCGCCGTGGGGCCGGTCGCCGCTACCGGGTTGGTAGCCAGCACGCCCTGGTCGCCGCGCAGCGTGATGGTGCCGGCCGGTACGTTGCGCAGCTCAAACGCCACCTGGATAGCCTGCCCGGCGGCCACCACCAGCGTATCGCCGAGGCCTGCCGTAGCCGCGCCGGCCCGGGCCGTGAGCGTCAGGCTGATGGGACGGTCGGCGACCAGGTAGGCCCGGCCCCGGCGCAGGCCCTGCATGATGCCCGCCCGCGATAAACCGCTGGCCTGCACCACGGTACGGGGCCGGCCGAGCTGATTAGGCGAGGGGACGGCGGTGTGGGTATCGCTGGCGGCCACGGCCAGGGTGGGCCGGCCCTGGCGCAGTAGGGCATCCCACCAGGCCAGGGCGCGCTCGTTGCGGGCGTCCCAGCGGCCGTTCCACACCTCGATGCCATCAAAATGCCGCACGCCAAACCGGAAGCGGTTGACGGTATCGGGGAAGAACGGGTGGTTGATGATGGCCAGCCCGCCGAGCGCGTGTACCTGGGCCGTGGCACCGGCAATAGCGCTGTCGGCAGGGGTGTAGCGCCAGTCGAGCAGCGTGGTGGCGTCAAGGCCCAGGGCGTTCCAGTGGCCGAAGGCGGTGGTGGTTACTTCCTCCCCATTGATAATGAGCAGGTTGGGCGAAGCGTATTTTCCCCAGCTCAGGTTGGCGCTGTTGGTGTTGTGCTCGGTCGAAACCAGGAAGTCCAGGCCCTGGGCGCCGGCTTCGGTCACGAGCTCCTGGGGCGTTCGCTTGCCATCGGAGTGCAGCGTGTGCAGGTGCAGGTCGCCCTGGTACCAGCCGGGCCGGGTGTTGGCGACGGCGGGCGCGGGCGTGGGCTGAAAGGCCGGCCCGGCCGCGCCCGGTACCAGCGTCACGGTCAGCTGCCAGTCAAGTCCCGCCGCCTCGATGGTGGAAGCGTAGAGTAGCACGTACCAGGTGCCGGGCCGGATAGGGCCGGGCACGTAGCCCATTGAGGCCGCCTGGGCATTGAGGAAAAATTCGCTTTTGGCCCCGCCCGACCAGCCCCGAAAGCCCCGCGGCTGGCCCGGCTGGTAGCCCCTGGGGTCGTAGATGCCCATGTTCAGCACGTTCTTACCCTGGTGCGTGTACGACTCCTGCACCCGGATTTCGCGCGTGCCCGCTGGCACCTCAATCGGCACGTAGAGCAGCTTGTACAGGCTGTCGGCCGGCACGTGGCCGGTTTTGGTCAGCTCAACTGGGGCCTGCGCGTGCGCCGGGGCGGCCAGTCCTAACCAGCCACCGAGCACGGCCAGAACGCAGCCCCTACTCCACTTGCGCTGCACTTTTCGGCCACTAGCTAGCATGGTTAATTAACCGCTACCGGGTCGGGCCGAAAGTACTTGCCATCCGGAAAGCTGATGACGTAGTCCGACTTGAAGTGCGTGCTCGGGCGGTAGTAGTCGGTGCTGATGATTTGGGCGCCCGACTGCTGGGCGGCTTCGAAGCTGCTCTTGTCGTTGCGGCGGGCTTCCTGGGTGTCGCTGTCGGCGCGGGTGCGGATGATGTAGCCCTTCTGCACCAGCGCTTTAATAGCGGCCTGGTCCTTTTTGGCGTTGTTCATAATGTGGATGGCGGCCTCGGGCGTGCCCGGCTCGGCGTCGGCAAACAGTACCCGGCCCTTCAGCGAGGGATGGCCCTGGAGGTAGGTGGCGCGCTTCTCGCCCAGCTCATCGAGCACGAACACAAACTTGCCCTGCGCGGCCCGCAGCGTGGGCCAGTGGCGGTGCAGCACGGCGCTTTCGAGGGTGGCGTACTGGCCGCGCACCTGGTCGGGCGTGATGAGCTGGTCGGCCCCCAGGTTATTGCGGATTTCCTTATCGAGCGCATCAAATACGGCTGATGTGAAGGGCTCGGGCACCGAGAAGCCCGGCCGCGACAAGGCTTCCGCCTTGGCATTCATGGTGATGAAAACCGGGTGGTGCGTGGGGTGGGCCAGCGACCATTTTTTCAGCTCCTGCAAGGCTAGCTTGAAGGTGGGCGCGTTGCTGCGGTAGTCGAGGTCCTGGATGTGGAACACCTTGAAACCCGGCTGCTTCATCAGCCCGGCCGCGTCGTAGGCGGGCTGGCCGGGCGCCAGGTCGAGGCCCTTGGGGTGGGCGTATTTGCCGCCCTGCGTGTCGGCGTACACGTCGATTTCCAGCGCTAAAAGGCCCAGGTCGAGCTGCTCGGTGAGGGTGGCGTGCTCGTAGTCGATTTTGCTAAAGCTGGTCGAATCAGCTTTTTGCAATACGGCAAACAGCTTGGGGTCAATGGCTTGCTTGTAGCTGTTGTGCGAGCCGATAACCTGGATTTGGTTCATCAGCGGCTCGGCGGGCTTGGTGAAAGCGACGAGGCAGGCGGTGCCGAGGAGGGCGGCAGAAGTGAGGACGAGTTTCATGGAATATGATAGGAAGTGGGTGGGCTCGTTCGGGCAGGGCGCCTCATTGAACGAACCTAATACCCCGTATTCTGCACCAGATTTGCGTTGAGCCGTAGCTCAATAGTGGGCACCGGGTACAGCCGGCGGGAGGGGCTTTTATCCATCTTCAGCACGTCATTCGGCAGCGGGTATTCGGTTTCAAACTGGCCGAAGCGGATGAGGTCGTTGCGGCGCCAGGCTTCCCAGCTCAGTTCGCGGGCGCGCTCGTCGAGCATGCCGTTGAGGGCAATGCTGGTGGCGAGCTGGGCCCCGGCGCGGGCCCGGATTTTATTGACCAGCACCAGCGGGGTTTGCAGCTCGCCGGCCACGGCCGTGGCCGGGGCACCGCGCAGGATGGCTTCGGCCTTCATCAGGAGCACGTCGGCGAGGCGCAGCAGGGGCACGTCGTTGCCGTTGAGGCGGGTGGCCTGGATGGTGGTGGGGTCGGGATAATATTTGATGGAGCGCACGCCCTGCGCCTGGCTGGCCTGGGTGTTGCCCACATCCATGGGTTTGGGTGGCACCAGGGTCAGCACCGGGTTGATAACGATTTGGGTGGTAGAGCTGGGGTAGTAGACCGGCGTGGTGGTGAAGCCGCCATTGCCATCGGGCACGTACTGCGGGCCGGATAGCCAGGTGCGGGTGCGGAAGTCGCCGGGCAGGTTGAAGCGGGCATAGAACTCGGGCGTGGTGCTCATGGCAATGCTCAGGCCCACGTTGAAGCCGTAGGCCTGCGTGAGGTAGTAGAAGAAGCCGAAGCGCGTGAACTGGTTGCCCGGAATCTGCTGGTCGTAGGGCACGGCAAAAATGGTTTCCCGAATCTGGGGGCCGTTGTTGGGCAGGAAAATGTCGCGGTAGCGGGTGTCGAGGGCGTAGTCCGGGTTGGCCTGCACGCTGTCGGCCATGCGCACCACGTCGGGGTAGCGGGCGGTGCCCGTGTACACCTCGGCGTTGAGGTAGAGCTTGGCCAGCAGCGCGTACACCATGCCCTTGGTAGGGCGGCCGTACTGGAGCGTGGCGTTGGCCGTGGTTTTGGCGGGCAGCTGCGGGGTGAGGCTAGTTAGCTCACTCTCAATGAATTTATACACCTCGGCGCGCGACTTGGTGGCCGGTGAGGCGGCCACCGGGTAGTCGGTCACCAGCGGCACGTTGCCGTACAAGTCGAGCAAAAAGAAGTAGTACAGCGCCCGCATGGCCCGGATTTCGGCTAGGCGCGCCTGCTGCTCGGCCGGCGTGAAGCCAAACGAGGTGGTGACGTTGAGCAGCCGGTTGCAGGTGGTGATGCCGCCGTAGGCCCACTGCCAGATAGTGAGCACGTTGGGGTGGTCGGGCGTCCAGGTGTGGTAGTGCAGCTGGCGGTACTGCCCGCCGTCGTCGAAGTTGCCGTCGCGGGCCGGAATGATGGCCTCGTCGGTGCTCATGGTTTGCATGCGCCAGTAGGGCACCGCAAACTGCGACGACAGGTTGGAATACATGGCCCCCACCGAGGCGTTGTAGTCGCTGATGGTCTTGGGAAAGTTGGACGCCACAAACTGCGACTCGACCGGCACATCAAGCTTTTTGCAGGAGTACATGGCGGTGGCTAGCACGCTCAGGACAAGGATAATAGCTTTGCTTTTCATAACAGATACAGCTTAGAACGATGCCGTTAGCCCCAGCGTGAACGTCCGGGTTTTGGGGTAGTAGTTGTTGTTGTCGATGCCCGGCGTGAGGCCGCCGATGTTGATTTCGGGGTCGATGCCGCGGTACTTGGTGATGATGAACAGGTTATTCGTGTTCACGTAGAAGCGCAAGGCCTTCACGTACTGCGTGTTGGGCCGCAGGGTGTAGCCCAGCGTGGCGTTGTCGAGGCGCAGGTAGGAGCCGCTTTCCAGGAAGCGGTCCGAAATGAGGTAGGCGTTGATGTCGTTGAACGACTCGCCCAGCGTGAAGCGCGGGATGTTTTGCAGGCGCGCATCGGCCGGGTTGTTGAGGCCGGCCAGGGTGGCGTTCAGGATTTTGTTGCCGTACACGCCGCGCAGCAAGAAGTTGAGGTCGAAAGCTTTATAGGTAAAATTGTTGACCCAGCCGTAGATGAGCTTGGGCTGGGCGTTGCCCACCACTTGCTGGTCGGTGGTGAGGGGCTGGGTGGCGGTGGTGCTGCCGTCAGCCTTCTGGAAGGTGCTCACGCCCTGCTCGTTTTTGCCCAGGTAGTGCCACAGCGTGAAGGTGCCCACGGCCGAGCCGGGCTGGATAATCTGGCTGTAATTGCCGCTCTGGCCCTTGCCGCCGAGCTGCGCGGTCTGGATGTAGGGAATCGTGAACCGGTCGGTGCTCAGGTTGTCGATGCGGTTGGTGTTGTGCGAAAAGTTGAGCGACGAGCGCCAGATGAAGGCGGCCGTTTGCACGGGCACCACGTTCAGGGCCACTTCCACGCCGCGGTTGGTCATGCTGCCCACGTTGGCGATGTAGGTGGTGTACTGAAACTCAGTGCTCGACACGGGCAGCACGTCGTCGATGAGGTCGCTGGTTTTCTTGACGTAGAAATCGACCGAGGCCGTGAGGCGGTTTTTGAAGAAGCCCACGTCCAGGCCCAGGTTGGTGGTGGCGGTGCTCTCCCACTTCAGGTCGGGGTTTTCGTTGCGCACCGCGTTCACCACGTTCGAGATGGTGCCGTTGTTCAAGTACTTGCTGCTGCCGGGCGGCGTACCGTAGATGAGGATGGACGAGAAAGCGTCGAAGCCCTGGCTGTTGCCCGACACGCCGTAGCCGGCGCGCAATTTCAAGTCGCTAAACGCGGGCAGCCCGCGCATAAACTCCTCATTGATAATGCGCCAGCCCAGCGCCGCCGTGGGGAAGTAGCCGTAGCGGTTGTTCACGCCGAAGGCCGACGAGCCATCGCGCCGCACCGACACCTGCGCCAGGTAGCGGTCGCCGTACTGGTACTGCGCCCGGCCATACTGCGAGAGCAAGCGCAGCGTCGAAATGGGGTTGTTGTCGAAGGCAATTTGGGCCAGCGACGACGGGTTGGAGAGGTATAAGTTGTTGTAGCCCAGCGCGTCGTTGGCAAAGCCCTGGGTGGTGATGCCGAAGCCGTCGTTGGTGCGGTCCTGCTGGTACGAGTAGCCGCCGAGCAGCTGCAAGTTGTGCTGGCCAAAGCTGCGGTCGTAGTTGGCGTAGGCTTCGAGTACGTCGTTGGTGGTTTCGTACTCGTTGCGGCGGGCCACGCCGCCCAGGTTCACGGCCAGGCCCGACTGGCTGTTGAAGTAGCTGTTAAAGTTGGTTTGAGTGCGCTGGGTCGAGCCGCTAATCGTGAATTTCAGGCCCGTCAAGATGTCCACCTGCACCAGGCCATTGACCAGCGTTTTGCTGTCCTTGGTCACGTAGGTGTTGTTATTCACCAGCGACAGCGGATTCAGCGGGCCGCTGCCGGTGCGGGTGTAGTTCTCCTTGTAGCTGCCGTTGGCGTTGAAGGGGCTCACCGTGGGCAGGTAAAACAGCATGTTTTGCAGCACGCTGGTCTGCGGCAAGTCGTTTTGGGTGGTCGAGCTGTTGATGATGTTCACGCCCAGCTTCAGGCGGTTGTTGAAGAAGCGCTGGTTGATGAAGCCCCGGTAAATGATGCGCTCCAGCGAAGTACGGTTCAGTATCCCGTTGTTTTTCAAGTAGTTGACGCTGGCACCGTAGTCCGTAGCATTGGCCGAGCCGTTGAACGAGAGGTTGTGGTTGGTGGAGTAGCTGGTGCGCTCCACCAGCTTTTGCCAGTCGGTGTTCGAGCCGTCGTCGTCGGTGGGCTGGGCCAGCGGGCGGGTTTTGTTATCCACCAGGTACTGGCGCAGGTCGTCGCCGCTCAGCATGTCCACTTTTTTCGACACGTTGGCCACCGCGCCGTAGGCGCTGTAGGTGAGGCGCGTTTGGCCCGCCTTAGCCCGCTTAGTAGTAATAATGATGACGCCATTGGCCGCCCGCGTGCCATAAATGGCCGTGGACGAGGCATCCTTGAGCACGTCGATGGTGGCGATGTCGTCGGGGGCCAGCAGGTCGATGCTCGCGCCGGGCACGCCGTCAATCACGTAGAACGGCTCCGTCACGCCGCCGTTGAGGGTGCGGATGGTGCTGGGGCCGCGCAGCACTACCGAGGGCCGCTGGTTGGGGTCGCCGCTCTTGGTGATGTTGAGGCCGGCCACCTTGCCTTGCAGCAGCTCGGCGGGCGTGGTGAGCACGCCCTGGTTGAATTCGCCGGCCTTGAGCGACGTCACCGACCCGATAATGTCCTCGCGGCTGGCCGTGCCGTAACCGATTACCACCACGTCCTTCAGCTGCTGGGCATCGGCTTGCAGCGTCACGTTGAGGCTGGTTTGGGTGCCGGCAATTACTTCTTTGGAAACCAGGCCCACAAACGAGAACACCAGGATGTCGGCCGGGCCATTGGTTTTGAGGCTGTACGAGCCATCGGGGGCGGTGCCCACGGCGGCGCTGCCGTCCTTTAGGCGCACCGTTACGCCGGGCAGGGCGGCGTTTTTCTCGTCCGTCACGGTGCCCTTAATGGTTTGCTGAGCGGCGGCGGCGGCGGGGGCCAGAAGCAGGAGCAGCCAGGCGCTGCCCGTGCGAAGCTTGTGGGCTGGCTGCCCGGCCCGGGGAGCAAAGTACTTGTTTTTCATGCGTGCTTATGCTAGGCTGAATAGGCTGTTTTTGAGCACCACAAAGCACCGGTGGGCCTATTACCAGAATGTCATTTCAGCGTTAAGCTTAGCATTAAGCCCAGAATTAGTGGTACTTACCTTATCTAATGGTGAGCCAAAGCAGCGCAGTAGTGCAGCGCGGATAAAGACCAGACAAATAGCGCAACTAGCCCCAAAATCGGGAAGCCCAGGCAGCAAGAGCAACAGTTCGCAACTGCTTCAACTCGCGCCGGCCGGGGCAATAACATAGCATTCGGGTAACATTTACCCCATCGCAAACCCGGACTTTTGCGGGCTGGTGGGGCACACCTTATTTATGATTCGACCCATTCTGCTCGCCGCTGGCTTGCTCCTGCCCGCGTCGGCCCTACTGGCCCAGCGCGCCCCTACCCCGCCACCCGTACCCAAGCTGCTGGTGGGCATCATGGTGGACCAGATGCGGCCCGACTATATCACCCGCTTCCGCGACCAGTTTGGGCCCGATGGCTTCAACCGGCTGCTGCGCGAAGGCTTCGAGTGCCGCAATACGCACTACAACTACATCCCCACCGTGACGGGCCCCGGCCACTCCTCCGTGTACACGGGCACCACGCCGCGCTACCACGGCATCGTGGGCAACTCGTGGTACAGCCGCCAACTGCGCCGCGACGTGTACTGCACCGACGACAGCACCGTGCAGCTCGTGGGCGGCGGCAAAGGCATGGGCGTGTCGGCCCGCAACCAGCTGAGTACCACCCTCGGCGACGAGCTAAAGATGGTGACCAGCGGCCGCAGCCGGGTGCTGGCTTTGTCGTTGAAAGACCGGGCCTCGGCGCTGCCCGCCGGCCACATGGCCGACGGCGCCTACTGGTTTGACGTGGCCAGCGGCAACTTCATTTCGAGCACCTACTACGTGCCCGCGCTGCCGGCCTGGGTGCAGGCCTTCAACGCCCAAAAGCGACCCGACTACTATCGCCAGCAAACCTGGGCGCCCCTGCGCGGCCCCGAAGCCTACCGCAACAGCCTGCCCGACTCCAACCGCTATGAGCGCCCATTTAAGGGCAAGGCGGTGGCTACTTTTCCGTACGACCTGGCCAAGCTGGCCCCGCTCAGCGGCCCCGGCTACGAAACCGTGTACGCCTCCACCTACGGCGATAACCTGCTGACTGACTTTGCCTTGGCAGCGTTGCAAAACACCGACCTGGGCCGCGATGACGTGCCCGACCTGCTGGCCCTCAGCTACTCCAGCCCCGACGCGGTGGGCCACGCCTTCGGGCCGCAGTCGAAGGAAGAGAACGACCTCTACCTGCGCCTGGACCTCGAAATTGCCCGCCTGCTGCAAGCCCTCGACAAAACCGTGGGCAAGGGCCAGTACACCGTGTTCCTGACCGCCGACCACGGCGCCAGTGAGGTAACGCGCTACCTCGCCGACCACCAGGCGCCCACCGGCGCATTCTCCACCGAAGCCATGGCCAAAGGGGCCGCCGCCTACCTCAATGAGCAGCTCGGCCCCGACCAGTGGCTCGAAACCCTGCGCGGCAACATGCTCTACCTCAACCGCCCGCTGCTGGCCCGCCGCAAGGTAGACCTGGCCCGCGCCCAGCAGCTGCTGGCCGACTTCGTGCGCGACCAGCCCGGCGTAGCCCAGGTCAACACCACCACCCAGCTGCTCAACGCGAGCTACACCACCTACCTCGAAGCCAAGCTGCAAGCCGGCTTCTACTACCCCCGCTTCGGCGACGTGCGCTACGAGCTGCTGCCCGGCTGGACCGGCGACATCGGCCCCGGCGCCAGCCACGGCACCGGCTACGCCTACGACAGCCACGTGCCGCTGCTCTGGTTTGGCGCGGGCATTGCACCGGGCGTGAGCTTCGTCCCGCACACCATCACCGACATTGCCCCCACGGCGGCCATGCTCCTAAACAGTAAGCTGCCCAGCGCCTGCACCGGCCAGCCCATTGTGGAGGTACTGCGCCCCACTAAAAATGTCGGCGGCCGCCGTCGTAAGTAAGCACGTGCCTGCTGCCCGTATCCAGCAACTAGCGTACACGCAGGCTCATCAGGTGAAGGGCAGAAAACCCCCTGCAATTGCCGCCAGCCACGATTCATAGCTTTGCCCAGCAACAGCTAGCGTAGTAGAGCAAAAAGCCCCTGTCAAGACCTGACAAGGGCTTTTTAGGTAAGGGTATGGTGCTTCCGTTTCTACTCAGCGGTGGCTTGCGGGGTTACTTCTGGCGTACTCACGGGGCGGGCGACTTTTTTTGAGCCGGGTTGGTTGGTGGCAGGCCGGCGGGCCGGAGCTGGGCGCACGACCTTTGGAGCGCTTGGAGCTTGGTCGCCAGCGCTTAGAGGTGCAGTGCTGTCAGGTGTTGCGCCCTGCCCCTTTTGAGCAGTGCGTTTGGCCTGCTTGCGGCGCTGCTTGACTAGTTGGGCCGCTAAGCGCTTTACCGATTTAGTAATCGCTTTGGGCGCCGTTTCCTCACCAGCCAGATAGGGCTGCACGGCTTGGGCTAGCTCACCCGTCAATAACTTGCGCGCCTGCTTGGCGGTGGGCAGCGCGGCGGACTTTTCTGGCTTAGGCTGTTTCTTGGCAAGCTGCTTGGCCAGTTTCCGCAGCGTTTTCGCAATGGCTTTGGGTGGGTGGCCGGCGGAGGTGTTGCCAAGATGGGGCCCAATGGCGGTGGCTAACTGGTCTGCGAGGGAGGTTTTGGAAGTGCTCATGAGAACAAAAAATTAAGCGTGCATGGGCGTTAACGAATTTAACGCTGCACTACTAGCACCCCGGCTAGCACGACCATTGCGGCCATGGATAACTTGATAATTAGGATTATCGCTTGCAGGTAATAGGGGTGCTTTCAGGACGCAATAGTACGAAATGAGCAGGGGACCGGGCGACCGCTCCCGCCGCCGCCAGTGCGTTCCTGTTGTTGCATTGTCTCAACTGAAGTAGTCATCTGCGCCGTTCCTGCCTAGTCAACCCGCACTTGAATGGCAGGTAAAGCAGGTAGTGGTAGACGGCTGTAAATTAGGCTAGTTCCTTAACTAAGTGCAAAGTGTCGCGAGGAATTCTCCACCAGCCACCCGCAACTGAAAAGTTCTTCCCACATACCTAAGCAGCTTTTATTGCTCGCCGCCGCCGGGCAACGCAGGACAGCCTCCGCCCATTACTACTTGACTAAATAAAAAGCGTGCAGGCTGGCTACTGTCAGGGTTAAGGTATCAAAAACGTAGCCCTTGGGCAATAGTCAGGAAATATGCCGGCCAGTCTTTTGTGGGATAATTCAAGGTTATCAGCCGCAGCATGCAATTCAAATACTCGTTTGTGTTAGGTGGACTACTCGCAAGTACCGGGTTGCTGGCGGGCTGGCCTTCTTATAGCAGCGGGGGGATAAAATTACTCTAAGCCGTTTCCACCGGCTTTCGTAGGCTGCGCAGCCCATTGGGCTCTACTTTCACTTGGCGGGGAAAGGTGTACTTGCCCAGGCGGTTGATGTGCTCGTACCGAGCGGGTGAGAGGCGCGCCAGGTCCTCGTCGCGTACCTCCACGCCTTCGGCCCGCAGCGTTTGCACCACCTGTTGCAGGTAAACCGTGTTCCAGAGCACGACCAGGTTGGTGACCAGGTTTAACGCGCCCACGACTTCCTGCTGGGCTTCCTCATTGTTTGCGGCGGATGAGCCCGTCGCCGCCAAACCAGAGAAAGACCCGCAGCGCATGCAGCCGCTCACCCTTGTTGAGCTGGACGTGAATCTTGCGCCGCAGCGGCTGGCTGAGCAGGTAGCGCAGGATGAAATTTGTCTTGATAAGTCGCCCGTACTGCTGTAACACGTAGGTCAGGTTGTGCTGGCGCGGGTAGGCTTGCAACTTGCTGATGAAGAGGGAAGCTGTGACGTAGCCCAGCTTAAACGAGCCGGCTACCCGCAGCAGGTCGTCCAGGCGAGCCGCGATGTAGCCCGGTTGCACGTGGCCGGTAAAGTGCAGGCCCGGATAGCTCAGCTCCCGGCCCCGGATGCGGCAGCGCTTCTGGTCGCCGATGTCGCGCAGCCGCGGCGAGTACTGCAAGCCCAGCAGGTCAAACAGGCCGAAAACTAGGTCGGTGTAGCCGTGCGTATCGGTAGCGTGCTCGACGATGACCACGTCCGTTTCGTTACCCAGCACCTCGTCCAGCACGTAGGTCGCGTCGCGCTCAGTGGCGGGGATGACTTTGCTGCCGTACTGGGCGTAGTGGTCGGCCGTGTGGGTGTAGAAGGTGACGCCTCGCCCGTAGCCGAAGTAGCGTGGCAGGGCCTTGGCGTTGCGCACTTGGCCGCTGACGGGGAAGCGCTGCCCGTCCGAGGACGACAAGCCCCCGCCGCCCCAGTGCCGGGCCAGCCACTGGCGGTGCTGCTGGTTGACCACGCGGGTCGTGGCCGCCCGCAGCGGCTGCTCGTGCAGGAATTGGTTGGTGGCTCACCACACCGTTTGGTACGCCAAGCCGGTGCTACGGGCCATGTCGGAGAGGGGAATGTTGCAGGCGGCCGCCAACAGGGCCGCATAAACGGGCTCCGGGGCCTCACTGCCCCCGGCCGACGCCTCGCGTAGTAACTCAGAGAAGCCGGTCCAGCCGTCCACCTCCACTAAAATATCGGTCAGTTCCACGACCGGCATGCGCGCCCGAATCTGCTCGTCCAGCGCCTGGAGGGAGGCCGGCAATTCCTCGGCTTGCAATGCGGTGAGCACCAATTCGCCGTCTTCCAGGCGGACCTCGCCGCCTTCCGCCAGCAGCGCCGTTACCTGCGGCAGCAGCGCTTCGAGTTCGGCTAGGCGGGCGTGTAGGCGCTGGCTGGGGTCTTCGGGCAGGCCCAACTGGCGCAGTACCTCCCCGCGCCGGCCGGGCCACTGCGCGGCCGGAATCAGGTAGCTTTCCAGGTCGGCGAATTTACGCGAGCCCGGCACGAATACGTCGCCCGAACGCAGCCGCTCGCGCAGGGTGGCCAGCACGCACAGCTCGTAGGGCAGGCGCTCCGATGCTTGTTGCGGGTGCACAAAGCCCTGCCAGGAGGGCGTGATGAAGTCCGTCGGGGCATCGGTCGGCAGCTTGCGCCGGGCCCCGGTCTGCAGCTCCACCACCAGCGCCAGGGCTTCGCCGAACCGGTCGCCGGCAAAGGCATTGACAAAGGAGACGTGCCGCAGCAGGTTGGCCGAAAACTGCTTCAGGTGCGCGTAGCGCCGCAGCAGAAAGGCTAGGGGCGAATCCAGACGGGTATCGCTCAGGGCGTAGTAAGCCTGTAGCGCCTGCTCCACCTGCTCCCGAGAAATCGATTCAAATACAGCTTCCCGCACCTGCGCGGCCGGTATTTGCTCGTCCACCACCGTGCGCGCGACCTGGGCGAAAACGCGCAAGGCCGTTTCGCGGGCCTGGCGAATGACCAGCAGGTGTGCCTCGTACTCGCGCTGGGCTTTGCGCTGGGCCAGCGCCCAGTAATCGCTGAACATGGTGAGCACCGCGTCGAGCACATCGCGGTAGCTTTCCAGTACGAAGGCCACCAGCAGCGGGTAGCGCTTGGCCGGCGCGTAGCGGCCGATGGCTTGACTAGTGCGGTGGCGCGCCCGGTGGGCCAGACGCTTGCGTCGGTTGGCATTCAGGCCGCTCGTGTCCCAGTCGGCCAGCCCCAGCTGGTGCAGGAAGTCCAGCTTGGCTAGGGCCTGGTTGATGGCCATGGGCGTGTTGGCCGTCGCCGGCTGGCAGAGCCAGCGGTGCGGGGTCACGCGCCGGGCGGGGGCCAGTACCAGCAGCGCGTCGAGCTGTGCTTCCACCGCCGGCGTGAGCAGCGGGGCCAGACGCTGGTAGGTGACCGCGTCAGTTTGCAGCAGGGCCTGGCTTACCAGCAACTCCAGTACCGAGATAGCGGGCCGCAGTAGGCGGTCCTGGTGCAGCTTTTGACAGGCGGCCTGCAAGAGCAGGCGCGGCTGGTCGTGCTCCAGGGCCCGTTCCAGTAGCCAGGATTCTAAGCCGGGGCTGTCCAGGGGCTGACATTTGCGATAGCCCAGGTGCCGCAGTACCAGTTGCAAGTGCTCACTACGGGTAGCCGCCCGTTCGCCGTAGCTGGCCAGCGCGTCCGGCGCGATGCCCAGCTGCTGGCCGACAAAGGCGGCTACTGGCACCGGCACCTGCTCGAACCAGTCTTCGGGCAGGTAGCCCATCAGGCGCACCAGGCCTAGCTGCATGGCACAGCCCAGGCGGTTGCCGTCGCGGCGCTGCCGCTGAATGAATTCACAGTCAGCCCCCGTCAGGTGAAAGTGCTGGCGCAGGTCGGTTTCACTGAGTACAGCGGGTACTTGTTGGTAGCCCTTGCGTTCGGGGGCGGTGAGAAAGGGTGAAATCATGCGTCTGGAGCAGGTTCAAAAAGCCAAGCTTCCTGGCCCTGGCCCCGACCCACCCACCGGGCGGCGAGCCGCCCGAAAAACTGGGGTCAGAAAGCCGGGCCAAAAATAAACGGGACGTTAGCTTTGTGAACCTGACTTGTTGACCCTTTATGCACCAGACCTTCGGCTACGCTCGCGTCTCGACCGTTGACCAGAACTTAGACACCCAACTTGACATCCTGACCAAGGCTGGATGCGACCGCATCTTCCAGGGTAAAATCACGGGCATGAGTGTGCAGCGGCCCGCGCTCGATGAGCTATTGGGGTTGCTACGGGCGGGAGATACCGTGCTGGTGGCGCGCTTCTTCCGCCTGGAGCGCAGCCGCGACCACGTTATTCACCTGGTCAACTCGTTTCACCAGCGCGGCATACACTTCAAGGCTCTGGACTTGGGCATCGACACCACCACGCCGGCGGGCAAGTTTATGCTCTCCATCTTCGCCTCGCTGGCCGATTACGACCGCGAGAGCTCCTGGATAAGACCAAGGCCGGCCAGCAACTGGCAGCCGCGCAGGGCAAGCGCATCGGCCGGCCCAAAGGGCTCGACGCGTAAAACCTGAGCAAAGTTAAAAAGGCACTCGAAAAAGGCTTGTCCGTTACCGAAACCGTAGAGCTGACTGGCATCAGCCTCTCCAGCGTCAAACGCTACCGTAAGTACCTGCAAGCTGCGTTGAGCTACTAACACAGGCGGCCCAGAATGGCTTGAAGTAATTCTGTTCCCCTTCCAGACTCGTGTGGCACGACATGCTAACGGCTCCTATCGGTAACGTGCTGATTATTATTTCAGTGCGTTATCGATAGGAGCCGCTACCTTTAATGTTAGAGTGTCAACCTATTACTGAAGTACCACTCGGGTAACACGCGTGCCTGCTGTACTTACTAGGCGCAGCAAGTAGAGTCCGCGAGGCAGACTGGCAGTGCTCAATATGCTGGTAGATTCCGTGAGTAGCTGCTGGCGTACGGGGCGACCTAGCTCATCAAGCAGCGTAGCTTGCAGCGCTCGCGGCGCGGCCTGACGCACGGTCACTTGGTCAGTAGCCAAAGTGGGGTACACATCTACCCCGGCGAGCAACTGGCTGGCCTGGCTGGCGGTGACGACGGTGCTGCTGCGGTTCAGGTAGGTGCGCACGGTGTTGTCGCCGCGGCAGCCTACCACCACATCGGGGTAGCTATCGGCATCAAGGTAGGCAATTTGCAGCAGCGAGGGGTCAACGCCCGTGGCTAGCACCTGCGGGGTAATAGTGGCGTAGCACAGGGCCGATTGACTGCCATTATGCTGATAAACAAGAAGTTGATTATCGGCCGTCACAACTAGCAATTCTGGGAGGCTATCGCCGTTGAGGTCGGCTAGCAGCACCCGGCGTGGGGAGGCCGCAAGCTGGTAGGAATAAGAGCGGGTGAAGTCAGACATGATAGTGGTGCGCAGCACCATCACTTCCTTGCTGGTGGCGTAGGCCACGGCTAGGTCAGGTAGCTGGTCGCCGTCAATATCCTGCGCGGCGGTGTGTACGGGCCCGCGGCCGCTGGTTTGCAGCACATTCACCTCCCGCTGGAAGCTATGCACCACGTGCACCGCGCTGTTGGTGGAGTCTGTCCAGGCTTGGTCAAGGAAGCCATCGCGGTTAAAGTCGGCCAGGGTTAGGCTGCTTGACGCGTTGAAGTCGGTGTCGAGTTGGCGCGTGTAAAACGGGCGAGCTGGGCCGGGCGGGCCCCCACTACTATTGTAACGGCTGTAACGAATAAAGCTTTCGGTGCCCTTAATGGGATAGGTGTAGGCAAAGTCAGCGTTACCGTCTTGGTCTACATCGGCCTGCACTAGTTCGGGCCGGGAGCTGATGTCGGGCACGCCAAAACTCAGGGGATAGGTCGTTTGTACGAGGTTGCCGGTCGTATCCTGGTCGTCGCGCAACATGGTCCACTGGCTGCTGGGGCCGCTCACAGCCATTAGGCTGGCGTGGTAGCGGCCAGGAAGGTGGTTGAAAACGACTAGGCCGCTGGGGCCCTGGCCAACGTCATAGGTAAACTTGGCCGTAGGGTAGGTGCCCGCCGCCGAGCGCATGTACAGAGCGACTTGCCCAAGCTTGCGCTCGCACACGGCCAAGTCGCGGCGATTGTCGTGGTTGAAATCGCCATCGGCAATAGCAGCCAAGCCGGCCCCGGGAGGCAGGGCGATTACTGCATCAGCTTGCAGGCGTATAGCGGGGCCTGTTTGTTGGGCGTGGGCGCGAACTGAGGTGCCTACTAATAAACCGAGTACAGAAAATAGAAGTTGTTTCATTTAGTGAAGTATTCTTATTAAGAAAATGGAAAGCAATTATCTTATCATGTCTTAAATAAGTTATTAAGTAATTTAATATGAATCACAAATTTCCATCCTGCCCTTTTTCACAAATGATGCTGGGTTGAATCTCCTTATTAAACCAAGTCATTATTTTTTTTTGCCGGTCTTTTACTAATCCATGGTTAAAATCTACCCATGGACTATTGGAATAAGCCTCCTTAATACCAACTATCAATAGAGCTGCATTCTTATCAAAACCAGGCCCAACAGCCATGTGTACAATACAGTTATTTTCGCTAGAAAAAAAGTAAAAACTATAGTAAGGTGATGGTGACTCATTCGGGCCATCTGGAAAAGAATAAGTATTATTATACTTACTATCTGATTTTAAACTAGTTAGCTTACTTATGATATAGTCGCGGCGACAATTGGAAGTGACGCTTTCAGCATAAGGATACGACCCTGCTGAAAAGGAACGGATGTCACAAGAACTAGTTAAGCTCTGTAATAGTGGGAAGAGTACCCAAGCAAAATTTTTCATAATAACTTAATGCCCTCTATAAGAAGGGTCGTTAGTTACACCTTTATTACTGATTTTATACCACGTAATTAATTCAAATAACCCATTTTTTGGATCACCTGCAATTACGTACAAACCTTTTGCAATTCCAATAACACCTATAACTGTTCCAGCACCTAATGCTTCATATGCGTCTACAAATTTACCAGAGTAAAATGCGCCAACGAAAGTGCCATATTGCTCCGCACCAAATCGGAGGTCAGCGCCAGTAGCGTGAGTATCAAACAACACACCATGTGGGCCACGAGCCCCTATGTTATCATAGCGTCTATCATGACCAATAGAGGGATAGTCAGCTAAACTTTCCGGTCTGTGTTCATAATTATCATTGCCATTATAGCTCTTAGGATTATTGCCGCCCGTATAATCAAGCCCCAACCCAAAGCCATTCTGATGCAGGCTGCTAGGATCCAAGCATGTTGGACAGAAATCATTCGACCTAGTGTTAGGTAAAGCATGGCCTATTTCAACAAAGTAATTGAAATTATTCTTGTCCGAATGATAATAATTGCCATTATTATCAGAGTAAACAGGCTGAAATATCCTTTGTTCCAAAGTGTAAAATATTCTATTAGCCACATCTACATAACTTAAAGCTTGGAATCCTAATGCATTGTCAGTGTTTCCACTACCTCCTCCCCCTCCACCGCCAAGTGAATACGTACCTTCATCTGCTGTTCCATCAAAGAACGACTTGATAAGAGCACCCCATGAACCAAACTCAGACAATGCTCCGCTGGGGTCATTCATCGCAATAGGATTTCCAAGAGCAAATTGGTAAGGAGTCCAGTCTGGTGTTACGTTGGCCAGCGGGTCCACCCCTGTAAAGCGTCCGGTTGCCGGGTCATAGGTGCGATAGAAAGTACTATATACGCCTCCCTCCGTCCCCAGTAGTTCATCCTGCAACGTGGAGCCGTCGTTGAACTGCTCCTTACTCAAAGTCGCCACCGGTACCGTGTTGACGGCTACCCCACTCAGGGCCATACCCAATGGGTAGTAGTGATTTTCCTGACTGACTAGCGTCCGGTCCTGCGGGTGGCGAATGGTGAGCGAGTCAAAGTAGACGGGCTGGCTGCCCTCGTTGAGCAGCTGCACTTCCAGGTAGCCCGCGCGGCTGGGCAAGTTGGATAAATCGGGGGTCACCAGAAAGCGCAACTGGTTCCAACTCATAATCGAGTTGCCCGTGTTCTGCACCGGCGCTTCCTGCCGCCATTCCTGAATCAGCCGGTTTTGCTGGTCATACACCCGCAGGGCCACGTAGGCAACTGCCTGGGGTTGTTCGGGACCCGGCTCCAAGTCGAAGTCACTGGTGGTGCGAGCATTCGCGCTACCGCTTCCGTTAGCCAGAGACCGGGCAGGCAGTGCGCTCTTCTTTTGCAAGAGTCGGGTTAGGAGCCCCGTCACGCTCACCTGCACCCCCATCACGGGCTTGGCGGAGCCGCTGGCTTGTAGCTCGCGATTCCCGGCGGCTGGGTTTACGGCCAACAGCGTGGGCGCTACTGCCCACTGGGGAGTAGCAGTCAGCCCCGTTTGACCAGGACCCTGGGGGCCGGGAGTTTGAGGGGTTGTCTCGCCGTATTGCACTCCATTAGGCGTCGCGTAGTACAGACTCACTTTCAACTGGTCGCCCTGCACCACTGGAATGCGGGTGAGCGGTCCGGATTGAGAGGCCGATACGGCAGCTGAGTACGAGCCGCGGGCCACGGTTCCGCCGTGGTAGGACAGGCCATTTGGGCTCTGAGAGGCACTGACGTTCTGAAATTTAGGGTAGGCACCCTCTTCCCGGCTGGGGTCTTCCATGGCCAGGTGCAGCAGCTCGGGCTGGCGGTCGGCCCGGAAGGCCACCCGCAGGTTACCCAGATGGTCGCGCAGGTGGTATTCATACGAAAGGGCAGTGGCCTGGGCGTCGGGAGCCAGGGCACGTCCCTCACTGGTCGGCACCGAGAGCAGCCCCACGAAGCCGGGAGCCGCCTGGTACACGCTGCCGTCGATGTAGTACTCGGTTTTGCTGGTGGTACCGTTGGCTACTACTTCCCGCTTCAACACGGTGCCCGCTGCGTCGTACGTATAGATAAGCGCACCGGTCCCGACGGCCTGCCGCTCGACTTTGTTGAGGGAATTAAAGGTGTAGGTGACGTTCTTATTGGCGTCGCGGGTAATACTGCCGTTGGCATCGTAGTCATATTCGGTCGACGTGTTGACATCCTTGAACCCGCGGGTGATGTCGCCGGCGTCATCCACCTTGCTGTGCTGGTTGCCAGTATAGGTAAAGGTGAGGTCATCGAGTACCATGGGGCTGGCTGCCGCGCTCACCTGAGTGTAGCGCTTGAGGGCTTTGATGTTGCCATTGGCATCATAATTCACCTCTTTCTCGTCGTAGGCTCCCTGCTCCAACGTGAAGAGTTCCCAGGGACGATTGCGGGCCGCGTAGGTCGCATCGGTCAGGCGGCCTAGCCCATCGTAAGTGAATTTGTAGCGGCGCTCCCGCTCGGGTTGGTTCTGCTGGGCCGCGTTATGGGCCATCCAGCTCACGGCCGAGATGCCCCCGTCGTAGCGCGGCACGTTGCCTGTGATGGTAGATTGCTCTCGTACCAACTCTAACCCAAACAAGTCGTTCTCGGGATTGATGGTCGGGTCGCTCTTGTTGATGCTTAGCAGTTGCCCATGTAGGTTGTAGGCCAGGTCTACTTTCTGTAGGAACGTCGCGCCTGCATCACGGCTGTGCAGCTTTTTCTGCGTCAGCTCGCCCAGGCCGGTGTACCCGTTGCTGCTGACCAGCACTTCCGGCTCCCAGGTGTTTTTCCACTGGTGCTGCTGCCAGGTTTGAAGCAGACGCCCAGCGGCATCGTAGCTGAAGCGGTTGCGGATGCTCACCAGCGGCGAAGAGGAGCCCGTCAGGCCATTCGTCTGCTGCGTTTTGAGCGAGCGCAGCACCTGCGGCACGAAGCCCTGCTGGCGGTAGACCAGCGTGGTGACATCGCCCAGGCCACTACCAGTTTGCAGCAGGTTATTGCTCTGCTTCTGGATGAGGTTGCCGTATTCGTCGTAAAAGAGCACGGCCTGCAGCCAGTTGCCGTACTGCCCGCCGGGCTGCACCACGCGGGTGCGGGTGATGGTGGGTAGCCCGCGCAGCTGCGTGGTGGCCACGGGCTGTGGGTCGGTGCCCAGCACCTGGCTGGCATAGGCATAATCGGGACTGCCATCCTGGTTCAGGTCGTAGTCGTCGAAAAACGACATCGACAGCACCACCGCGCCGTTGGTCCCGTCCTGCACGGCCGGGAAAGTATTGCCAGTCGTGTAGCCGCCGTTGGTGCGGCTCTCAAACTCGGCACTAGACGTAGCGGCATCGGCCTGAGCCTGCAGGGTCTGGCGGGAGGCCGTGGAATAGTACAACCCGGAAACCACCGGTCGGTTCTGCGCATCGAACTTGGTGAACAGCCACTGGCTGACGCCCGTTTTGCGGTGATTGCCATCCTGCACCAGGATGGGCCGGTCAGCCTGGTCGTACACCAGGTACACGGGGGCCGCGCCGGGAAACTGGCGCTCGGCCAGGCGGCCGCGGTCATCGTAGGTATACTGGTAGAGCCACTGACCGGCAAAGCCGGCAGGCATACTGCTCACGTTCCAAGTGCCGGCGGCCGCCAGGGCCCCGACGGCGGCGGGCGGGATAACGTACTGTAAGTAGCCAGCCGGCGCGTAGATACTGTAGGTATCTAAGTTCTGGGCGCTGCCGCTGCCGTAGCCGGTTATTTTGCGCTGGAGCACAACTCGCCCGAGGCCGTCCTTGTAGACCTCGGTGCGGCGCTCATCGGCATCCAGCAGCACTTCCTTGTTGAGTTGGCCCGCCGCATAAGTATTGGGACTGGTGAGGCCCTGCCACAGGCGCACGGCGTCTTGGGTCGTGTTGGTGGCGTAGCTCACGCGGGCCGCGTGGCTGGCCCAGGCGCTGCCCGCCTGCACCTGGCTGAGTGGTCGGCCTAGGGGCGAAGCCTCCGCGGTTGTCGTGGCGTAGGGTTGGCTGTCCTGCGGGGCGTAATACGCGGTAAGCTTACTCAGCGGGTCCGTTTCGTAGAGGCCGGCCGCTTTGGCCTGGCTGTTGACCGGAAAGGGCAGGTAAGTCTGTGCGGCTGTAGCACTCCCAGCGTAGGTGTAGTACTGCACGATGTCCTGCTGGGCCGGGCCTGCCTGCACGGCTACCTGCTGCAGCGGCTGGGCCCAGCTGGTGAGGTACGTGATGTTCTGAACGCGGTCGGCGGTAGCGAGCTGCGGCAACTGGTCAACCGTCGTCACGCCGGCTTTCAGCACCTGTAAGTCGCTCAAGTACGTAAGCGCCTGGCCATTGGCCGTCTGGCTATCCAGGCCCTCCACTAAGTCAACCGGCTGCGAAACGTTTTCCGACGAGTAGTAGTCACCCGGGTACTGAGTCCGCACGGTGTAGCGGCCCGCCTGCGTGACGGAAAGCTGGCTACCGGTCTGGTTCTTGATTTCCAGCCCATTCAGAAACCACGTAAACGGGCCGCTGAGGCTGCTGGTCGCCTGCAGCACCGTTGGCGTGCCGTTGACTAAGCGCACGGGGGCGGCAGGCACTACGCCGGCGACTAGTAACTGAATGGTACGCAGGACTACGCCTGCGGCGGTATACTCCGTTTCCTGGCACGCAGTCGCCGTCACATAGTAGGAGCGACTCTGCGTCAAGGATGGCGTAAAGTCCGGGCCCGTGTGTAGGCTGGTCTTACTGGCCGGGTCATCATACCAGTTGTAAACGTAGCCGGGCTCCGGATTTTTTACGGCAAGCGTAAAGCTGCCCGGACCGAAGCGCCAATTAGCACCAGGTACCTCGTTATTAAGCATCTCTACCTTGCCAGGAACTGCGGCTACGTTGACGGCAAACGTGCTGGTACTCGTGCACGATGACCCCGAAGGCCTGTAAGTCAGGGAATAGGTGTTGGCTTCCGCCACGGGCTGCACGGTGGCCACGCCACTACTGGAAACCAGCGCGACGTTGGCACCGCTCCATACCCAGTTGCTGGAGCCGGCGGGCGGCACTAGGTTCAGGGAGTTGCCCTGGCAAATGGTGGCACTAGTAGCCGTTAGCTGACTGGCAGGGCCGTCGGTCGTTATTGGCCTGGGCGTTGTATCTACCACCGTGATGGTGCGCTCCGCATAACTCGTCCCCGCGCAGTCCGTGTCCACGCTCACCGTGTACGTGCCGGGAGTTGCCCAGCGGATAGTCACCGTAGAAGAAGCGTTGGGGATATCCCGTTGAGAAATCCAGGTACCGCCCCCCGTATCCCACGACCACGAACTGCATTCGCCCCGCGCTGTAAACGTGACGTCCGTGTTCGGGCACGCGGGATTGGGGTTAGGCACGCCAATGGTCAGATTCCCGGTCCCTTGCGGGCTGGCCACTAGCTGGCTGGTACTGGCCTTTTTCTGGGCCCAAGCCCGCGGGTAGTGCCCGCTGCCCAGGCCCACCAGCACCAGCCAGCTCACGAGCACCCGAAAGAAAGTAGAATTGTTCATAGTCCTGTGCGTGATAGTCGGAGGAAACCAGGGTAGCGGCTGACGGCGTGGCGAAGAGGGGGCGCAGCCTATGGGCAGCCCGGGCTACTTTGGAAATGGTCGATTCCTAACTCTTCGGATAGTACAATTTCTTCCCCCCTGGTGACCCGGCACCGGTAGCGCAGGCTTGAGCTCTTGTACACCGTTATCGTGGCGGTGTTAGTGGTGCTGCGTACCCACTGCCCGGTAGGATTAGTAGCATCCAACGCCTCCCAGGCGTACGTGAGGTTACCCATCAGGCTGGGCTTAACCTGGAACGTCGTGTAGCCAGCCGTACGGGGTGCTGAGGGGTTGCAGCTGTAATCAACCTGCTCATTGGCGCTCCCTTTAACGCAGTCGTCTACCGCTAGCACGCCAGCCGTGCAGGTAGTTAAGGTGAGCGGCGGCGTCATGATGGTCAGGGGTTGCGCGTACAGATACTCTATCCCCTGACTGGTGACATATAAGCGCACGTTGTAGCCTTGCGTACGCCCGAGTAACGGGTAAACGTGCGTAGCCCCCGGATTGGAGTCAGTAGAATAAGGGGTAACGGTACCATCTCCAAAATCCCATTTATACTGCAATGGCCCATTGAGTCCCGCCGCTGCAGTGAAGGTCAGGGGCTCATTTTCCATGCCCGTACCGGACGTGGTGAAGGAAATTCCCGCCGTAACGGTCCGGCCGGGTAGTACTTTCTGGTACTGGTGCACGATGGCTTGGTTCGGGTCACGCACCAGCGCCAGGTCTCCCGTGGGACCGTACTCATAGTACATCGTGCGCCCCCGCGCATCCGTTTCCGACGTTTTGCCGACCGCAAGACCGTATGTGGTACTGGCCGCTGAGGCTTCGGCCGGTAATAGTAGCACATCGTCCAGCTGAAGCGGGCCGTTTACCGTGATACTCAGTTGATAATCACTCCGATTCCCTAACGTGGCCAGCGGCAGCAGCACTTCGTAGCGTTGCCACTGGGTAGCGCTGTTGCGCGACTGTGTGAACGGCGTGCTGGAACCAGCCCTGATGGCCACCGTGATAGTAGTGGCTGACGATGCCTTGGCCCAGAATATCAGCCGATACTGTGGGGCGACGGAGACGGGCAGAAAAGCGGTCAGGGCACTACCAGCCCCTAATAGCAGTCCCGCCTTGCCTGTCCGGGCGGCGACAGGAGTGGAATAAGTAGGATTACTGCCGGTAGCTAGCTTGAAGCTGTAGGGGTTGTCAGTCGTCTCAAAGTCCGAGAAGACGACTTCGGCAGCCGTTGCATTGGCTATCTGCAGCAAGGGTAACGACCCTTCGTAGCCGACGTGCGTTGCCGCTACCTGCCGGCCAGCCTGGGTACGGGTGGCCAGCGGCGTCAGGTTGGCATTAACGGCCAGAATAGTCGACGCTTCGCGCAGGGCTGCCGGAATGTAAAGCTCGTTATTGACGATGCGCACCGAGTCATAGCTGCTTACCGGCTGGGCAGGCAGCCAGCGCCGCAGCTGATAAGGATAGGTCGGCGTAGTGAGCAGGTTGTTAGTTGCGTCCGGGGCGGTGCTGGTGGTGAAAGTTTGCAGCGTAGCCCCGGCGTAGGCCACGCGACCAGTGCTGCCCGCGGGTCGGATTTCGGAAATCGTTTCGACCAGGTCGGAGCTGATGCCTTCCGTAACTAGTCGGGTGCGCATGGCCTGCAGGGCCCTGCCGGTAGCCGTGGCAGGGAGGGGGTAGTCACGCAGGTACTTGTAGCGTGTCCGACCCAGCGTATTATCGCTGCCCTGGATAATCTTGGCGGCCAGCCAGCCCTGGTTGGTATAGCGGTAGCTGATACTGGTCTGATTGGTAGTCCCCCCCGCGACGGGCAGCTGACTCACTTGCTGCCGGGTAGCGTAAAAGAAATCGGTTAGCAGGCTGTACTTGGCATAGGCATACAGTGGGGTGCTCAGGTTGCCCAGCTGCTCGTACCGCAGGCCCGTCACCGCCGGCAAAGCCGGCTGGGCGTTGACATACTGGTAGGTATAGTCTTCCTGCCGCACCACGGGGCCGGGGGCCGTGCCGCTGGTGGGCTCCGCCCGGTACCAGACCGTCAGTGGCAGTCCCCGGCAGAAGTCGTAGTTAGGAGCCGGAGCAAACGGGTACAGGTCACTGGTCGCCTGCAGGGGGGTGAGATTCGGACAGGTGCCGGAGCCTGGTTGCCGGGCCACACCGAACACCGGCCGGCGCCACTCCGGCAGGTTGCTGTCCGCGTTGGCCGCGCTCAGGACCTCGTCGGCCCCACCGGGTACGGAGAACACCGTAGTCACCTGCCCCTTACCGGGGATTAGCTCCGTGACCTGCCGGTACCCGACGGGTCGCCCCTCAAAGGGGTCGGGAGCTAGCTCTTCGGTACTGCGCACCGTTACGTCAGCCCACTGCGTGCTGGTGGTCAGCGGCATGACGAACGCAAAGCGCGGGAGGTGCAGCAGCACGCCGCTGGAAATCCCGGTACTCGTCCCCGCGCTTTCCTGGTAGCTGTAATCGCGGCGTGATTCGACCTGCGTAACGGGGTCTTGGACCTTGATGGTGCGGATGCGCAGCCCCCCGGCTGGCAGCGACTGCTGCGCCACCGGGTCGTAAAACTGGTTTTGCTCGTACTCTAATTGTACCTGCCCCCCAGTAGCGAACGTAACTTGCGTGAGCGTACCGGCCACGGCGGTACCCAGGCGGCTGGCCGGGCGGCGGTCTGCGCCGACGAGCACAAGGCCGCCGTTCTGGTAAGGAGCCGCTGGGTACAGCCGGTAGGGTGCAGCTGGCCGCAGGGCGGTCCCACTAAGCAGCTGCGGATAGACGTAGAGCTGCGGAATACCGGTGCGAACCTTGTTGTTATTGGCGAAGCCCCAGTAGTCTTTATTGATGTTGACCCCAGTGGCTACCTTCGCCGCGGCGGGTGGGGTGGTACCGGTTTCAGGTGCATAGGTAAAATCGTAAAGCGGCAGCGTAGAAGTCGGCCGGTTCAGGAATACTTTCCGCAGGTAACGGCCTGCCCCCAGGTACTCGAAAGTATAGGACTTGAGCAGCCCCCCTTGCTCCAGCGGAGAGGTAATTGCCAGGGAAGTGAGGTGATAATTGTCCGAGACATCCAACTCCCGAGCGAAGGTGACGACGGTGGTAGCGGTAGTAATTTTGGTCAGTTGTGGACTAGTCAGCACCCGTGTTACCAAAGTGTGGTCGGGAGTGGGCAGGTTAGTTGAATTACCCACCAGAAACAGCGTGCTTTGGGTTTCCGGAACTGGGATGTGTGGGGAGCAGTCGTAGGTAAAAGAAATCCTGTTAGCGGCTTTAACCGTCGGATTGATACGGGCAACGGGAGTTGTAATCTGCGTAGCCAGCCATCCGGTAGTGTAATCAGTATTGGTGGGCCCCATGTAGGAGCCACTCTCATCCTGGCGGATTTTAAAGTCACGGAATTGACGCAGTAAATACTTGCTTCCTCCGTAAGGTGCGCTCGTCTGCGTCTGCTGGGAAATACGAGCTAAGTCATTGAATTCATAGAGGACACCCTCCGCCGTCCTGATAGTGAAGCCTGCCAACTCCCCAACGGGCACAGCGTACGTGCAACTCCCGGCGAGCGCCGTACCAGTAGCAAAGACGGGCGTAATCTGAATGGGCGCATAGGGCATCAGGCGCACCGCCCCGGTTTCATCAAATATAAATTTACCGGCGTAGCCGGGTATCGAGTACGTGAAAATGTCCGGTTCGGTATCATATAGGGTGGTTGCCCCAGCCCCATGATTTAAGGACCCCAGGCTGTTAAGCTGCGTGAAGGCTGTCTGCTCCCCGGTAGTGCACGTGGCATTGAAAGTGGTGGGCGCGTTGGGAACCGCGGCGAGGCGGGTTGCCGGGGTGCCGGTGGGATAGCGGAGCCACCCGTACCGACGTTCCGGGGTGGCGGAAGTCTCCAATTTGCTATCATCGGGCAGGTCCCGTACCTGTCGGTGAATGCTGGGCCCTGCCTGCAGCGACCAGTTCAACCCGATTTCGCCCCCGGTATCGTCCACCTGCACCCCCCCAGCGGAGTAATGCAGGGCCAGCGGGAGTGAAAAACCAGGAATGGTAACCGTGTACAGCGGGGCGTTGACCGTTGCTGTGCCAGTAAACTTATCGACTCCTACTTCTGCCGGTAGGGTGCTGGTTGCGGCGGAGCCGTTGATATAACCTGGACTAATAGACGAGTTAACGTCAAGGTAATCTATGTTAACCTGCCCGTTATCATCAGCATCATACCGATAGGCAATCGTATTACTTCCTTGCTGTAAGGCAACTTTTACATTTTGCGTACTCCAGGAAGCTGCCGAGCCCGTAGCTGGAAACTGGGCTTGCGTGACGTCTAGGCCATTGACGTATACACTCAGTGTTCGCACGTACTCAGCAGTTGTTGCGTAGCGAGCAGTTATGGTATATATTCCGGCTTCCGGAACTGACACAGTAAAAGGGACGGTAGAACCGACCTGAGTGGATGAACTTGACTGCGTCAGATTCTCCGCATAGGTAACGCCGTTGCTACTGCCGATAGTGGCCTTGACAAGCTGGGCAGCGGGTATCTCCTCGGCTTCATAGTGGCCAAACAACCCCGCTGTTTCCTGGGCGGAGATGACGCGGTTATATACCCGTATCTCATCGTAGACGGCTTCTCCCCCGTTGTAGCCCAGGCTCAGGCCCTGCCAGGGCAGGGAGGGAGCCATACCTGATTGGCTGCTGAGCAGTTTGCCGTTTTTATAGATTGTTCCTACGCCATTGGCGAAGGTGAATACAAAGTGCTGCCACACGCCTACCTGCACAGTCCCCGCCTGGGTCACGATGCGGTTATCCCCGTCGGTACCGACGTAAAGCTGGCCATTGTCCGCCGAGTGAAATAAAAAAGCTCCCCATCTCGCTTTAGCCCCGGTAAGTTGCCCATAGTTGTAAAGGCGGGTAGGCTTGAGCCAGAAAGAGAAGGAAAAGGTGGCCGGCTGCCAGTTCAGGGGAATGTCAAGGCGGGCGTTTCCCGTCAGGGCGAGGGCGCCTCCCCCATCATACCCCCCTCTTGGCTGCCAAGACCCACCGGTATCTACCAGGGTTCCATCCGCCAGCTGGGCAGTCGCATCTTTCGCAGTAGTAGCACCTGGTAATTCATCCAAGGCAAATCTGGCCACTAGGCCAGTATTGGAGGCAGTAGCGGCGGCTTGCCCCCAACTGGGGCGGGGTACTATGCCAAGCAGAACTAAGAGTGGGAGGAGTAAGGCTTGTTTCATGCACAGGGAGGAGCCGCAAGAATGAGTAATTAAAATTCTAACAGCTTAATATATAAATTTTAACTACATATCAACAGCTTGCAACCCTCCCGTTTAACTTTTAAACCGAGGCCAGTAGTCCAGCGCCAAGGGGAGTAAAACCTGGGAACGGCAACCAGATAGAGCGGCACATTGACAGTTACCAGGCCGGCTTATCAAGCCCTATTTCCGCCGACAGGCCGCTGGTAGTCACAAGCCTTTCTAAGCTACTAGTTTAGTAACCATGTAGTTACTAAATTGAGGCGGTGTTAATAAATCAAGAGCGTTACCTGGGCTGCGGGCGTGCTGATTAGGTTAAAGAAGGACCATTGTGGCGCACCGGGCGGCAAGGCTGGTTGGCTGGGCAGCCCAAAGCGGTAGAGTAACCAGTAGAATCCAGGCTAAACGTGCTGGGCACTAGTTGCTACACAAGGAGTTGCCAGCGCTGAGAATGGGCATGGTATTGCTTACGTACTACTGTTTGTAGCACGGCCCTACCTTGCCGATTTTGTGCTATAGGCGTCTCACTAACACTCACCTTTTTAGCGCAATGAGTGAGGCGCGCATTCCTAGTAAACCAGACACAAATTTTCCGGTAGCAGCGGAACCTACTGAAGTCGGGTGGCACCCATTCTTGTCTGGGAGATTGTGCTGCGTGCAGTTCTAGGTTACGCAACGATACTTATTACAACTACCGCCCCGTTAAAAGTAGACGAGGTTAGACAAGGAAAATAAAGCTGAGCCTTGGGGAGGGCCAACTTCTAAAAAAAGTAGCGGCTAGTGGCATGCTATCGTAGAAAAGGAATAGAAGAGACTCTTTGAATAAGGTAATTGCATCGCCTTATTTCTAGCACAGCCGAAAGATATATAGTCGCTGTGGCACCAACCAATTTAAAAGTTCACCAACTACTCATTTTTAAGCTAAATTACTGATTAATAGCATTATTATTTTTAATTAAATTTCAAAGTATGGGTGAGTATTTTGCGGAGGGTGAATGATAAGATAGTAGATAGCTTAAATTATTAATATTTTAGATATTAAAAATCCTTCTGCAATAAAAGTGCTATTTGAGCACTGCTTAAGAAAGAATGCTTAAGTTAAGCTATTCAAGAGAGGACCTGCTGCGTAGAACTGGTCAGTCGGCTTGGCTTTATCCAATCGGGTAGTGACTTGCGATAGCAGAGGCCGCATCTATCCTAAAAAGCGCGCTTTCAACCAGAAATGCACATTTCTAGGGCTAATATTTTTTTCTCAGGGCCCGTTGCACTTCTCAGCGATGGGCAAGTTGCCCGCTATAACTACCATGTTAACCCTGGTATAGGGCAATTCACCCATTTTTTGCCTGAGTTCAGCGGCTGTCGAGTTTCTGGCCACCGACCGCTAGCTGCACACTCGGCGGAACCGTACAACTTGGCACGTCCCGATTTCTAGGTACCAGCGTGCACGCAGATGCGGACCGTAGTGATGTGTACTCTGGCCGCCCCGTTGCAGGTATCGGGCAACGACTGGCACACGCGGCCCATCACACTCTGGGACTATACATCTAGGCCACATGTCCCATCAGTAGAAACAACTGGTTGAATTCTCCCAACATTATTTTCCGTTCCCAACTGTTGTGCGACTCCTAAATCTGGTCATCAACCTCGTCGTGCTCTGGAGCACGATTTAGCTGCAACAGATAGTGCAAACGCTACGAGCCGAAGGCGTGGAGGTGCGAGACGGGGACCTGGCGCTCCTCTCTCCTGCTCGGTATCTACGCATCGACCGATTAGGTAAGTACACCGTTTCTAGCCAAGTGGAAGTAGCACCCAACTCGCTGCGCAGTTTGCAAAACCCGTTCGAAACGGCTTAGAGTAATTTTATCCCCCCGCTGCTATAAGAAGGCCTTTGTTAGAGGGGGTAAAGTGCTTGGCTGCCTATCAGATGAAGCACATGGTGCAGCTTTACTTGTAGCGCCACCTCCTGGTAGCGCTACAAGTAAAGCTGCACCATGTGCTTCCAGGCCGGCGGCGTATGTGCCTCGCCGGCCCATACGTGCAGTTGGTGCCCGATGCCTTTGGCCCAAAGCTGCTGGCCCAGAAAGCAGTTGTCGGCCAGAAAAGCATCTTCTTCCCCGATGACGAGCTTGATGTCGAGCCGGCGCAGGTGCGCCAGGTAAAAGTTATCGCTCAGGTTGGGCAAGTAGCGGTTAGGCGTGTTCAGGTACACCTGCTGGTCGACGTAGCCCTGAAATAAGTCGCGGAAGCAGCCCATGGCCTGCGTCAGGTCGTAGCGCCCGCTCAAGCCCACCACCTTGGCAAACAGCTGCGGGTAGCGAAAGGCAAAATTAACCGCGTGGAAGGCCCCCATACTGCATCCGGCCGCCATCAGGCACAAGTTGGGGTTGAGGTGGCGCGTCAGGGGCAGCACCTCTTCCAGCAAGTACTGCTCGTACTGCAAGTGCCGCCGAATGCGCTCGGACGGGTGCTTGGCCGGGCAGTACAGGCTCTCGGCATCGACGCTATCGACGCAGTAGAGCTGAAACTCGCCGCGCTCGAGCCGGGGGCGCAACGCTTCCACCACGCCCCAGTTTTCGTAGTCAAAAAAACGCGCTTTGCGAGTGGGGAAAAGCAGCACCCGTGCCCCCGCGTGCCCAAATACCAGTAGCTCCATCTGCCGGCCCAGGGCCGGGCTCCACCATTGTCGATACTCGCGGCGCATAAAGCTTACGGGAAAGAAAATACGTGCAGGAGCAAAGCCTCCAACTAGCTTGTCTCAGGAGGTGAGCAGCCCCATGGTGCCGAGCTGCTGGCCGATGGCCTGCTGCCACAAGGCATAGCCGGCCGGCGACAAGTGCAAGCCATCGGCCGCATACAAAGCCCGTTGGGGGTTACCCTGCCCATCGAGCATGGCCGGGTAGAGGTCCAAGAAATAGTAGGGTGGCCCCAGCGCCGCGATGCGCTGCCGGATGCAGGCGTTGGCGTACTCAATATTATCGCGCAGGTACAGCCGCGCCGGGCTGGGTTTAATCGAGACGAAGCACAGCGGAATCGCCCCGAGCTGCGCCTTGCTGCTGGCCAGTAATTGCTCAAAAAACAGCACTACCTCCTCAGGCGTGCGCCCATCGCCGAGGTCGTTGTCGCCGGCGTATACGAGTAGGGCGGCCGGCTGCTGCCGGGGCACCACCTGCTCAAAAAACCAGGCGCAGGCCGCCAGCGTTGAGCCGCCAAAGCCTAGATTGACAGCCTGCACCTGCGGAAAATCTGGCGCCAGCGTAAGCCAGTGCGTAAACGTGGAACTGCCGTAGAATACCACCTTGGGTAGCGCTTGCCCCGCCACGGGCAGTTGCGCCAGGCGCCGAATCTCCTCTTGGTACCACTGCATAGCGTATCTGGCGGCGAAAAGCCTTCATTGCCTGTCAAAGGTCGGCCTAAGCCCAGGCCACTAGTTTACCCGCACGTCAAATCTATGTGGCTATTGTGTGTGCTGAACAGCGTTAGGTCATCAAAATCAGGTGGCGGCTGTATCACTTGCCGCGCTGATGACGCATTTTGACACACCGGCCGCCTAATTCTCTACCCTCTACTGGCTGGGGTCCCTTCTGCCTTTGCCTGGCAAAATAGCTTGGGGTTGCTAGCCGCGTTTGCGAATTGCCTTTTTCACTTTATACATTGACTTCAAAGCGCATGAGAATTTCTATGCCTTAGGTGGTCGGGTGCCGCTGGATACGAAGCTAAGGTGAATTAAACAGGTAGTGGGATTCGATTTCGAGCGGAGTGCAGCGCTGGGTGTGGTGATAGTAGTCGAGGTGTTCAGCTAGTTTGAGGCGCGCCCCTTCTAGGTCAGCAAAGCAAGCGCCCCGCGGTAGTAACTCGGTTCTTAGAGGCTATCCAAATAGGCAATTATACCAAGTGATTCGAGCGCAGGCAAAATGGAGCATGGCGAGGTAGTTTTC
>NZ_BAAGXF010000024.1:0-50948 GCF_054779975.1 Hymenobacter arcticus | reverse complement strand
AGGCCTGGACGTAGGCACGGTGGCCAAAATCGCCAACCTCTTCTCCGTGAGCGGCACCTACTTCAACTAGTTCAACCTAGTTGTTGCAGATTTTTCAGAAAGGCGACCTTTAGGGGTCGCCTTTTTTTATGTGCCACTAGCTCAGCAACAGCGACAACCAGCCGGCACGCAATCCGCACGGATATAGCTAATCAGCTAAGAGCCGGGAAATCAGATTATTCCCGATATTTGTGCGTACTAGCCACGTTAAAAGCGCGTTAAAAAGTAGCCCAGGCTGCTTTTTTCACGTAAAGGTTGGCCGTCGTCTTAGTTGTTTTCTATCCTCTCCCTCCCACCCGCTATGTTAGACTACGCGAAAATGATACTGCTGAAAGTAAGTTTCAGCAAAGCGCTCTTCGAGAAGGAGTTACGCAAGGCTCTGCACCAGATTTTGCCCGACGACCTGGCCGACTTCAAAACCTGGTGCTACCTAAAGTTTGCGCGGCTTTATCGCCGCGTGCTCAAGCGTGTTTTTATTCAGTACAGCGCCCTGCCTCGCCTAGCTGCCGGTAGCTAGCTGGCTTTGCCCGGTCACAAACCGGATATTGCGCTTCAGCCCCTCGTAACCCGTGCGCTTGAGAGGCGACTGCTTGAACAGCGCCTGAAAAACTTCATGCGTAATCTCTTGCCAGTCGCTCACCGATAGCTTACTCAATTCCGCATCAGGCTGAAACTGAGGCTCTTGCGTGGGTTTGGAAAACCGATTCCATGGGCACACATCCTGGCAGATGTCGCAACCAAATACCCAGTTGCCGAACTGCCCCGCCACGCTTTGGGGTATCAACTGGTCCTTCAGTTCAATGGTGAAGTAGCTGATGCATTTGCTGCCATCCACCACGTAGGGCTCCGTAATGGCCTGGGTGGGGCAAGCGTCGAGGCATTTGGTACAGGTGCCGCAGTAGTCCCGAATGGCCCCATCGTAGGCCAGCTCCACGTCCACAATCAGTTCGGCGATGAAGTAGAACGAGCCCGACTTGGGCGAGATGAGGTTGGAGTTTTTGCCGATCCAGCCCAGGCCGCTTTTCTTGGCCCAGGCCTTGTCCATTACCGGGGCCGAATCGACGAAGCAGCGCCCGCCCACCTCGCCGATGTTGGCCTGCATATCGGCCAGCAGCGTCTTGAGCTTGTCTTTGATAACAAAGTGATAGTCACGCCCATAGGCATACTTGCTTATTTTCAGCGTGTCGTCGGGCTGCTGCTGTTCGGCGGGCGGGTAGTAGTTGAGCAGCAGGGAGATAACCGACTTGGCCCCATCCACGAGCAGACGTGGGTCTAGTCGCTTGTCGAAGTGGTTTTCCATCCAGGCCATTTGGCCGTGCATGCCTTTTTTCAGCCAGTTTTCGAGGCGCGGGGCCTCCTCTTCCAAAAACTCAGCCTTGGAGATACCACAGGCCATGAAGCCCAGCTCGGCGGCGCGGCGCTTGATGTAGGGCGTCCATTCGGCGTGCAGCAACATAGTTTTTGAAGTAATTGAACCACGAAGAAACGAAGAACGCGCCGCTGTGGGCGGCGCGTTCCGTTAGGGAAGGTAGCGTGAACTCTGTGAGTCCGCGCGTAGTAGCATCAGACGTTCCCACGCGCGGACTCACAGAGTCCACGCTACAAACTACGCCGTAATCTCACCGAACAGGTCACCGTTGTTACCCCGTAAGTGGTTGGGCAGCAGGCGGCCCAGGTGCTGGTACGCGGCCTCAGTAGCCTCGCGGCCCCGCGCCGTGCGCTTGATATAGCCTTCCTGAATCAGGAAGGGCTCGTACACTTCCTCAATGGTTTCGCCCTCCTCGCCGCAAGCCGTGGCGATGGTGCTGATGCCCACCGGGCCACCCTTGAACTTGTCGATGATGGTGGTGAGAATGCGCTTGTCCATGTCATCGAGGCCGCGGGCATCCACATCGAGCGCGTTTAGGGCAAACTGCGCGATTTCAACCGTGATGGTGCCGTTGCCCTTGATTTGGGCAAAGTCGCGGGTACGGCGCAGCAGGTTATTGGCGATGCGGGGCGTGCCCCGCGAGCGGCGGGCTATCTCGTAGGCCGCATCCTCATGAATGGGCGTTTGCAGAATCTCGGCCGAGCGCAACACAATGGTGGTCAATAGCTTGGAATCATAATATTCCAACCGGGCCGAGATGCCGAAGCGCGCGCGCAGCGGGGCCGTGAGCATGCCCGAGCGCGTGGTAGCCCCGATGAGCGTGAAGGGCGACAGCGAAATCTGCACCGAGCGGGCGTTGGGGCCCGAGTCGAGCATGATGTCGATGCGGTAGTCCTCCATCGCCGAGTAGAGGTACTCTTCCACCACGGGGTTGAGGCGGTGAATCTCATCGATGAAGAGTACGTCGTGCGGCTCCAGGTTGGTGAGCAGGCCGGCGAGGTCGCTGGGCTTGTCGAGCACCGGGCCGCTGGTCATTTTAATACCTGCGGCCAGCTCGTTGGCAATGATGTGCGAGAGCGTGGTTTTGCCTAGGCCGGGGGGGCCGTGCAGCAGCACATGGTCGAGGGCATCGCCGCGCTGCTTGGCGGCGGCCACGAACACCTTGAGGTTTTCGAGAATTTTTTCCTGGCCCGTAAAGTCGTCGAAACTCAGCGGGCGCAGGGCCTTGTCGATGTCCTTGTCGGTGGCATCGAAGTTTTCGTTGCCGCCAGTAAGATAGGCTTCGCGCATGGTAAATAGGTGGTCGGTTGATGAGTAAAAACTGGCCGTTGGCAACGGACTATTAGCTAACCATTTTAGTTAGCAAAAAGCTCCCGCTACGTACGCAAAGGCAGCTTTACTCGCGGGGTAGCAGCACCTCTATTTCGAGGTGCAGCCAGTCATCTTCCCAGGCTTTGTGGGCTAGGCGGGCGGTGAGAGGGTAGCCAGCGTCGAGCAGGCGGGCCACGGTTTCGTTGCGGGTTTCGGGCAGGTAGCCGAGCCAGTAGTTGGCTTTGTCATCGGCAGCGCCCGAGTGCACTTTCACGGCCCAGTCGTCGTACTTGCTGTCGGCTTCGCGCTCAAGGCGCAGGGCCTGGCCAACTTTAAGCTTTTTTTCCTGGGCAGGAAGTTCAGGGCGGTGGGAAGTGCCGGCAACGAGGCATTCCAGCAAAACGAGGGGCGTGGCGGGCTTCATGCGGGCAAATTACGCCCCAGCGCGGGAAAGGGCCGGAAACCCAGCGCTAAAAAAGCCTATCGCACTGAACACGATAGGCTTTTAGTCAATTGCTTTGGGGCGGTTAGTCTTTTAAATCGCCGCCATCCACGTTGTGCTGGTCGAGGCGGTCGGGGGCTTTGTTGCTATTTTGCTCGGTGTCGTGGCCACGCTTGCTGGCGCCCTGGCCGCTGCTGCCGATGTGGGCCGCCACGCCATCGCTGGTGCCATCTTCGGCCTGCACGTTGGGGTCAAAATCACTATCGCCCGAGCGGGTGCGCAGGCGGTGAGCCAGGTCGGGGTCGGGGTCACCCTGGCGCATGTCATCGCCCTGCTCGCGGTACTCGGCGTTGTCATGCTCGCGGCGCTCGGCGCGGCGGCTTTCGGCGTTTTCGTGGTGGTTTTCAGGTTCAGTAGCCATGAGTGGAAAAGGAAAGGGTATAGCTAACTTGTACGTAGCTAAAACTCATCCGTTAAAGCCGAGCTTACTCTTCTACTTGATTGTCAGTCTATTCCCAAATCAGATGTGAATCGACTGTTACTCTTTATCTCGCTCATGTCCAGTCCACTTGAATTGCTTGTTATGCCCATAACGGCCTGCAATACTTCATAGTAGCTTTGCCAAGGCTTCGGCAATAGAGCTTCGTAATTACGGGCCAGCGTCCAGTCAATTAAATCTGCGAAGCTGTATGAATTTGGCTCGGGTGGCTCGACAGACGTTACCCAATTAAACAATTGATTAAGCCAGCCGCGTGCCCGAGGTGGGCGTAACCAGTCAATTTCTGGTAGCTGCCAGCTCGTTTGGCTGACTAGCAGTTGGGCGTAATGCGCCCAGGCTTCGCCGTTGGGTAATAGGTCAGCTAGTTGAGTGGTGGCAACTGGCATCAACGGGCCAAAAAGCAGTTTCAACTGTTGCGCGACAGCTGCGCGCCTAGCAGAATCATGCGCCAGGCTAATGCCTAAAAATTGACTGACCCAACTAGCCACGTCGCTTGGCGTGGCTAATTGTTCAGCTACCGAATCAGGCACGTCTACCTCAAAATACTTTTCGAAGCGCACCAACAACTCTACCGAATCAAGCCCCATAACCAAACTGGCTAAAGCAACAGCGGCCACTCCTAAGTAGAAGTAGCCACTGTTTTCAAACAAAGTATTTTTTTACTTAAACGCCTGAATACCCGTAATATCCGCACCCGTAATGAGCAGGTGGATATCGTGCGTACCCTCGTAGGTGACCACCGATTCCAGGTTCATCATGTGGCGCATGATGGGGTACTCGCCCGTGATGCCCATGCCGCCGTGAATCTGGCGGGCTTCGCGGGCTACGTGCAGGGCCATCTCGACCGAGTTGCGCTTGGCCATCGAAATTTGGGCGCTGGTGGCTTTGCCTTCATTCTTCAAAACCCCTAAGCGCCAGACGAGCAGCTGGGCCTTGGTGATTTCGGTAATCATTTCGGCTAGCTTTTTTTGCTGGAGCTGGAAGCCGCCGATGGGTTGGCCAAACTGCTCGCGCTGCAACGAGTACTTCAGGGCCGACTCGTAGCAGTCGATGGCCGCGCCGATGGCACCCCAGGCAATGCCGAAGCGGGCCGAGTCGAGGCAGCTGAGCGGGCCTTTCAGGCCGTCAATATTAGGCAGAATGTTCTCCTTGGGAATCAATACGTTATCAAACACCAGCTCGCCGGTGGTGCTGGCGCGCAGGCTCCATTTGTTGTGAATTTCGGGGGTGGTGAAGCCGGCCATGCCGCGCTCGACGAGCACGCCTTTGATACGGCCCTGCTCGTTTTTGGCCCAGACAACGGCCACCTGGCACTCAGGCGAGTTGGATATCCAAAGCTTCGCGCCGTTGAGCACGAAGTGGTCGCCCTCCTGGTGGATATTGGTGGTCATGCCGCCGGGGTTCGAGCCATGGTCGGGCTCGGTGAGGCCGAAGCAGCCCAGCCACTCGCCGCTGGCCAGCTTGGGCAAATACTTCTGGCGCTGCACCTCGGAGCCGTAGGCGTAGATGGGGAACATCACCAGCGAGCCCTGCACCGAGGCCGTGGAGCGCATGCCCGAGTCGCCGCGCTCAATCTCCTGCATTATCAGGCCGTAGCTGATGTAGTCGAGGCCGCCGCCGCCGTACTCCTGCGGAATGGTGGGCCCGAACGCGCCCACGTCGCCAAACTTGCGCACGATTTCGGAGGGGAAATGCGCGTCCTGCGCCCACTTCTCGATGCTGGGCGAAATCTCCTTTTTAACAAAGTCGCGGATGCTCTGCCGAATGAGGATGTGCTCCTCGGTGAGCAGGCCGTCGAGGTCAAAATAATCGGTGAACCCGTTGGCGTTGGTGCTGCCTTTTTGAGCAGTGTGGGCTTTGGATTCGGGGCTGAGAACGTCGGCAATGGAGGACATGGGCGGGGTGGGCTAGGGTTTTAGCAAATGTAGCGTGGCTGCGTGTAGCGTGGACTTTGCAAGTCCGCGCGTGGTGTCGTTATTCAACGTTCCCACGTGCGGACTCACAGAGTCCACGCTACCTATTGGTAAACAACCGTCAGGGCGATTTCCTCCCTTACCGTGGCCGTACCGCTCACCTCCACGGTGGCCCCGCCGGGCAATTGCACCAGCAGCCGGCCGGCCGCCAGCACGGCCAGCACGCGGCCGGCCACCGTAGCGGGCGCGGCCGGGGCCACGGGCGGCCCCAGGCGGCGCACCTCACCCAGCTCCAGCTCCAGCACGCGGTCGGCGAGGCGGGCTATTTCGGCGGGGTCGTGGCTGATGAGGATGGTGGTGAGGCTGAACTGCTTATGCAAATTTGCCAGCACTTGCTGGAGGCGCAGGCGGGTGGGTAGGTCGAGGGCCGAGAGGGGCTCGTCGAGCAGTAGCAGGCGCGGGCGGGCGGCCAGGGCGCGGGCCAGCGCCACCCGCTGCTGCTGCCCGCCCGAGAGTACGGCCGGCCGGCGCTGGGCCAACTCATTCAGCTCCAATTCTTCTAATAATTTATCAATCAATACCTTATCTTCGGCGCGGCCGGCGGTGGCGAAAGCCAGGTTTTCGCGCACCGTCATGTTGGGAAACAGCGCGTAGTCCTGAAACACGAAGCCCAGGGGGCGCTGCTGGGGGGGCAGCCATTGGCGGGGCTGCTGGCGGTACCAGGGCTGGCCATCGGCGGTGAGGAAGCCCCCGTCGGGCCAGTCGAGGCCGGCGAGCAGGCGCAGCAGCGTGGTTTTGCCCGCGCCCGAGGGGCCGCTGATGGCCAGCAGTTCGCCGGGGGCCAGGGTGAGGCGCACGTCGAGGGTGCGCGGGCCGGCGGCGGTGTGCAGGGCTTTGAGGAGGTGAAAATCTAACACAGATTTCGTAGTTACGACAGGCGCGCCGCGTCGCGCTTGGTGAACCAGTACAAACCCACCAAGATAACAAATGCCACTATTAATAAGGTGATAGCGTACACGTTGGCCTGGTCGTAGTGCAGGCTCTGCACTTCGTCGTAGATGGCGATGGAGGCCACGCGGGTGCGACCGGGCAGGCTGCCGCCAATCATCAGCACCACCCCAAACTCGCCCAGCGTGTGGGCAAACGTGAGCACAACGCCGTTGAGCAGGGCGGGCTTCATATTGGGCAGCAGCACGCGCCATAGCGTGGTGCCGCGCGACTTGCCCAGCGTATAAGCCGCCTCGCTGAGCGAGCGCGGCAGCTGTCGAAACCCCGCCTGCAACGGCTGCACCATAAACGGTAGGCTATACACCAGCGACCCCACCAGAATACCAGGAAACGTGAAGTTAAGGCTAAGCCCCAGCTGGTTAATCAGAAACCGGCCCAGCGCGGTGCTGTCGCTGAAGGCCAGTAGCAGGTAAAACCCAATCACGGTGGGCGGCAGCACCAGCGGCAAACTCACCACGGCCTCGGCCAGCGGGCGCAAGCGGCTACGCGACCGCGCCAGCGCGTAGGCCAGCGGCAAGCCCAGCAGCAGCAGCAGCGCCGTGGTGCAAGCGGCCAGGGCTAGGGTAAGACGTAAGGTTTGCCAGTAATCGGAGGGCATTAAGCAAGTATTTTATTATCAACGCATTGATTGTCATTGCGAGCGCAACGCAGTGGAGCGCGGCAATCTTTCCTTCACGCTGGGGTACTAACCTAATGAAGCAAACAACCAGGAAAGATTGCCGCGCTCCACTGCGTTGCGCTCGCAATAACAGGCGTTTTTAAGTGTCAAAATGCCAAAGCTTTCACAAGCCAAACCCATACTTTTTTAATGCCTGCCGCGCCACCGGGCTAGCCATGAACGTGGCGAAAGCGGCGGCGCTAGCATTGCCTTTGGCCTGCTTGAGCACTACAAAGCTTTGCTGCAATGGCGAGTGCGCGGTAACCGGAATGAGGTAAAACTTGCCGGCCCGGCGTAGCTCGGGGCTAAGGGCCAGCGAGTAGGCGAGCAGGCCAGCGTCGGCCGCGCCGGTGGCGGCGTATTGGGCGGCCTGGCCGATGTTTTCGCCCATCACCAGCTTGGGTTTCACCTGGTCGTAGAGCTTATAGCGGCGCAGCACTTCTTCGGCAAGGCGGCCGTAGGGCGCGTGGGCGGGGTTGGCAATGGCAAGGTGCTTCACCTGCGGGTCGAGCAACGTATTCAGGCATTTTGCGCTGGGGTTCAGCTTCTTACTCCACAGCACGAGGCGGCCCAGGGCGTAGGGCTGCGGCGTGCCGGCTGTGAGACCCGCCTGCTGCAAGCGGCGCGGGTAGTCGCTATCGGCCGAGAAAAACATGTCGAACGGCGCGCCGTGACTCAGCTGCTCGTAGAACTTGCCCGACGAGCCGTACACGACCGTGACGCGGCCCTGCGGGTGCTGGCGATTAAAAATCGTGACCAGTGAATCGAGCACGTATTTCAAGTCGGCGGCGGCGGCAATGGTGATGGGCGCGGTGCTGGCACTGCTGGCCTGGGCGGTGGCGGGCCGCCAGCTGCTCAGCAGCAGGAGTAAAAGAAGAAATAATCGAAGCATGGGAGAGCCGCCAAAGGCCAGCGCGTTAGGTACGCGAATATACAACCCTGACCAGCGCAAGGTTTTGGGCACAAGAAAGCCTGAGCCGTCAGACCCAGGCTTTACTTATGCACTTTACGCACTGTATATTTTCCGCGGAGATTCGCGGGAAATGCAGCTTGGCAACACCCCCACTAAAACCGCAAATTCACCGAGGCCAGGAAATTACGGGTGGCCTGGGGGTAGTACCAGTTGAATGTTTCCTGGTTGCCGCTGGCGCCCACGTAGCCGTAGGTGTAACCATTGGCCGCGTACTCGCGGTTGAGCACGTTGCTAACCAGTAAAGCCAGTTCGATTTCCTTCATAAACGATGGGTGCAGCGCGTAGCGTAGCCGGAAATCGAGCACTTGGTACGGCTGGATACTCCGGCCTTCGTTGGTCGAGTTGTCGAGGTACTGGCGGCTCACCGTTTTGTAGAGCAGCGCCAGGCGCAGGCCTTTCAGCGGCTGGCCCTCCAGGGTGTGCGCCGTGATGGCCGAGGGCGAGTAGGAGATGGTGGTGGTGCGGCCTTCGGCGGCCACCACGGGCGCGTAATTCGCATCGTAGGTTACATCGTAGTAGTCCAGGATGCGGTTGCGGCTGAGCGTGACGGTGCTGCTGAGGCTGATTTTATCATTGGCCGAGATGAAGCCGGTGAGCTCCACGCCGCGGCGGTAGCTGCGGGCCACGTTGGTGCGCAGGGCGGTGCCTACGTCGTTGAGCTGGCCGGTGGCTACCAGCTGGTTGCGGTAGGTCATGTCGAAGTAATTGGCCTCGACACGCACGGCGGTGCGCGGGCCCAGCAGGATGAGGTCGGCGCGGGTGAAGCGGTAGCCGGCCTCAAAATCGAGCAGACGCTCGGCCTGGGCGGGGGCGTAGCCGACCTGGCGGTCGGTGAAGTCGGCGCGCACGGGCTCGCGCTGGCCCACGGCGAAGCTGGCGTAGAGCTGCTGGCCGTGGCCGAGGGCCGCCGTGGCGCCGGCTTTGGGGTTGAAGAAGGTGTAGTTGGCGCGAGTGGCTACGTCGTTTTGGCTATCCTCCACGCCGTCAATACGATAGAGGATACGGCGCACCTGCATGTCGCCGTACAAACCCAGCCAGGGCAGCGCCTGGTAGGTGGCGCGGGCGTAGGCGTTGAAGTCGGTTTTGCGGGCCGTGTTGAAGTAGTAGCGCTGGCCGGGGAAGCTGGTGCTGGCGTATTGGGCCCAGATTATCTCGCCGTAGTGGTCGTTGTCGAAGCGGTTCCAGCCGCCGCCCAGCGTGGCCTGGAACTTGTCGTTGTCCTTGGGCTGGTAATTGAGCGCGAAGGTGCCGCCGTAGAAGTAGTTATCAAGCCACTTGCGGTCGATGAGGTTGGTGCGGGTGAGGGTATCGCCGCCCAGCACCACGTCGGGCAAGTTATAATCGGCAAATTTGCGGTTGGCGCGGTAGCTTTCGTAGTAGCCAAAGCCACGCGTGAGATGCAGCGCCGCGCCCAGGTTCCAGCTGCTGCCCAGGCCCTGCGAGAGGTGCAACTGGTAGTGGTTTTGCTGGTAGTTGTCGGTCTGGTTGTCGTAGGTGTAGTAGCTGTAGCGGCGGCCTTCGGCTAGCACCCGCGCCGCATCGGCGGCACTCAGCTCGCCGTTGTCGAGGTAGGTCTGAAGCTGGGCTTGGTTGCCGGTGAGGGCCGGCTCGGGCACGCCGTTCCAGGCCTGGTAGGTTTTTTCGCGGCCCGAGAAGGTGATGAACTTAATCAGCGTATTCTTCTGCTGGTAGCCCGCGGCGAAGTAATACGACTTTAAATCGGAGGCCGCCCGGTTCATGTAGCCATCGCTGCTGATGCGCGAGAGCCGGCCATCCACGGTGAAGTACTTGCCTACCAGCCCGGTACCAAACGACACGTTATTTTTCCAGGTGTTGAAGGAGCCGTAGCTGTTCTGGGTTTCGGCGTAGGCCTCGCGGCGGTTGTCGAGGGTCGAGATGTTGAGGCTGGCCCCGAAGGCCGCGCTCCCGTTCTGGCTGGTGCCCACGCCGCGCTGCACCTGAATGCTGTTGATGGAGGACGCTAAATCGGGTAGATTCACCAGGAAAGAGCCGTGCGATTCTGGGTCGTTCAAGGGCACGCCATTGATGGTGGTGTTAATGCCCGTGCTGCTCGTGCCTCGAATACGGATATCGGTGTAGCCCACGCCCGCCCCGGCATCGGACGTCACAACTACCGAGGGCGTTTGGTCAAGTAGATAAGGCAGGTCCTGGCCGAAGTTGCGCTTGTTGAGGTCCTGCTTGCTGAGGTTGGTGTACACCGTGGCGGTACGGTCGCTGGCCCGCGTAGCCGTAATGAGCGCCTCGCCCGTGAGCACGCCCCCCGGCCGAAGCCTGGCAACAATTTGCTGCTCAGTTACTTGTCCTTGCACTTGCCGCACCAGTGGCTCGTAGCCCAAAAACGTGATGCGCAGCTCATGGCTGCCCGCCCCCACTGCCGATAGATTAAAAGTGCCCGCGGCGCTGGTGACCCCAATGGCCGCGCCATCGAGCAAAATGGTGGCGCCAGGCAGCGCCGTGCCCGTTTGGGCATCGGTAATTGTGCCGGCCACGGGGCCTTGGGCCCACGCCGAAGCGGCGGCCAGCGCCAGCAGCGCCGTACCCGCAATACGTACAGTTTTCAAAAAATAACGACGAAAAAAACCACGCGCCCGCCCGCCAGGGGTCGGCGCGCAGGCAAAAACGTTCGCGGATTGTTTGTTCCCTGCGCCGGCATTACCCGGTTCAGGTTCAATGGGTGTCATCTCAGCCGGCCGGGTTTCCCTGGCCAGCACCCCTAAACATGACGCAAAGATACGGCCTGCCCCGCCCCGCCCGCCGGGCAAGGTTGGTTTACTAGCTAGTAGTTATCTTAGCAGATGCGGCAACCAGCAACGCAGACTTGATTTCTTGCGTTGGGGAGGGGCAGCACCCGCTCGTTATTTCGCGTACTCGCTATCGGCTTTCTTGTTATGCACCAGCTCCTTTGCGCCGTTTTCCTGCTGGCTTTGTTCACCTTTTTCCTGGTGCTGCCTAGGCGCCGCCGGGTGCCGCCGCCCCCGCCGCCCTCCTCGGGCGGCGACGATGGTGGCGGCGAGCCCCACGACCCCGGCCTGCCCGATATCGACCTGCCGCCCGGCATCTCGCGCCCCATCAACGACTGGGAGCCCGACTACAACCGCCGCCGCCCGGTGGAGGTGTGAGCAACCAAGGTTTCAGCCGTTCATTCTGGCTGGCGGCTGCTGAATTATTACATTAACTAAATTTTGTGATGCAGCTTTGCGGCACTGGCTTTTCTGGCCGGTTTGCCCTTTATGCCCCATCGCTACCTATTACTTTTTCCGGGCCTGCTGGCGGCCCTCATGGGTGCGGCCCAAACGCCCCGCGTAACCGTGAAGCCGCCGCTCACCCGCGTCACGGTGTACCTCAACGGTACGGCGCTTGAGCACCAAGCCCCGGTGACGCTGGCCGCTGGCCTCAACCGGGTGCTGGTGAGTGGCCTCTCGCCCCGCCTCGATGCCGATGCCATGGAGGTGCAACTGGGCGACGGCGCCGAGCTACTGTCCATTGACGAAGACGACGAACAGGCCCCGGCCTCGGTAGCGCTCAACCCCACTGCCGTCGATAGCCTGGCACGCGCCGAGGCCGAGCAACACACCTTGGAAGGCGAGCTGCAAGGCTTGCAGCAGGAAAAAGCCTTTTTGCTGGCTAATCAGACGCTGCCCTCGGGCACCCAGGCCAACTGGAGCGCCGAGGTGCAGAAGGGGGCCGCCCTGATGCGCACCCGCCTGCCCATCATTCAGCAGGAAACCGACCGCCTGCAAAGCCGCTTGAGTACGCTCAAAACGCAGGTGACACAGCTCGGCCCGCGGGCCAATGAGCGGGGCGATGGCGACCGGCAGGTGCTGGTGGTGCGGGCCGCCCGCGCCGGCAGCGTAGCCCTAACGGTGCACTATTACTTAGCGGCGCGCTCCCCGTGGCTGCCCCGGCTCGATATTCGGGCCAATGAGCGCGGCAGCGAGGTGAAATTTATCACCCACGGGCGGCTCGCCAACCGCTCGGGGCTGCCTTGGCAGCGCGTGCGGGTGGTGCTGATGCGCTACGCCGTAGACGATGTATCGCGGCCCGACCTACAGCCCTGGGAACTAGACTTTAGGGGTGGCGACCATAGTGGCGAGGGCCGCGTAGACGAGTTTGTGGTGAAGGGCACCGCCAAGGGCCGCCCGGCCGTGGTGACGCAGGGCGTGCGCTACGAAGTGCCCGAGCTAGTGACGCTGCCCGCAAATGGCCGCCGCGAGCTGACACTGCCCGCCGTGGCCCTGCCCGGCCGCCCCGAATACCTGGCGGTGCCGCGCGTGTCGGAAAACGTGTTTTTGCAAACCAAAGTCTCGGGCTGGGAGGGCTTGCAGCTGGCCGACCACGCCCGCGTGTTTCACGATGGCGTGTTTGTAGGAAATACCGACCTTGATGAGCGCGCCTACAACGACTCGCTCGAAGTGGCCTTGGGCCATGACCCCTTGCTGGTAGTGGGCCGCGCCAAGCTCGAAGATTTTAGCGGCAACGTGCCACTGAGCGACAAGCGCCGCGTGCGCCTGGTATACGAGCTGAACGTGCGCAACAACCACCCAGAAGCCGTGCGCCTGCGCCTGCTCGACCAGGTACCCATTTCCGAGGAAAAGGAAATTAATGTGAAGGTGCTCGAAATGAGTGGGGCGCAGCTCGACGAGCGCAGCGGCAAGCTCACCTGGCTGGTGGCGCTGCCACCCGGCACCAGCCAGCGCCTGCGCTTCACTTTCCAGGTCGATTACCCCAAGGATAAGAACGTGGAAATAATTAACCACCGGGTGCATATCTCCAACCCGAAGTTTCGATAACACCGACTGGCGTGCTTTTTACTACACTCAGGACTTACCCAATCTCAATGGTATAGCTGGTATCGAACATCTGGCTGGGCGCTAGGGTCAGAATGCCTTCTTTGTCGCGCAACTCCTGAGGCTGGCCCACGGGGCTGGCCACGCCCTGCCAGGGTTCAATGCACACAAACGCCGCGCCGGGGCCTTTGGTCCAGAGGCCGAGGTAAGGAAAGCCGTCGAACTGCATGCGCACGAAGGGGCCGGTTTTGTCGGCTTTTTGCAGCGTGAGGCGGGTGAAATCGAACTGGTCGAACACCAGCGCATCGTCGGCAAACAGCTCATAACTCAGCGGTAGCGCAGCTTGCTGAGTGAGTACGGGTGCAGTTTCGCCGTTGCGCAGGCCGCTGGCTAGCAGATGGCGCTGCAAGGTGACGGGGTGGTCGAAGTGAAAGGCGTAGTCGCCAAATTGCTCGCCCGCCGCGGGCTGCAAGGGGCACACAAACGCCGGATGCGCGCCGATGCTGAACAGTAAATCCTGGCTGGCGGCGGCGGGGTTGCGCACGTGCCAGCCCACGGTGAGCACGCGGCCGCGCAACTCGTAGCGCACCCGCAGCTCAAACTCGAATGGGTACACCTGCTTGCTGGCCGCGCTGACCATTAGCTGCAAGGTGAGGCTGTGGGCGTCTTGCTCGATGAGCCTAAACTCCTGGTCGCGGGCGAAGCCGTGCTGCGGCAATTTATACGCTTGGCCGTCATGCAGATACGTGTCGCCGGGCAGCTTGCCCACGATGGGGAACAGCAGCGGCGCGTGGCGGGCCCACTGCGCTGGGTCGGCCTGCCAGAGGTGTTCGCGGCCGCTGGCCAGGTCGGTGAAGCTGGTGAGTTCGGCGCCGTGCAGGGCTATTTCGACGTGGGCGGTGGCGGAGGTGAGCGTTGGCATAAAAACAGCGATTAAGTAGAGAGGGCGAGCAGGACATCGACGGCCGCCTGGGCAGTGGCCAGGCGCTCGGCCGGGGGCCCGCTAATGCTAACGAAAGGCCACTGCCGCCGGACTAATTCGAGCCGATAAAGGTCGTAAAAGTGCCACCGCTGGGCCGGGTCGGGGTGTTCGCGCAGGGGGTCGGGCGTCCAGGGCAGGTCGGGGGCCAGCAGGAGGGTGAGGGCGTAGCGGGGCTTTTCCAGCTCGGCCAGCACCCAGGCTGGGCAGGTGCCAAACGCATTCTCGGCCCAGATTTTAATCACCAGCAAGTCGGTATCGCAAAAAAGCAGGCCGTGGCTCGGCACTACCGGCAGCTCCTCCTCGGCCAGTTGGGCGCGGGCAATCAGCTCCAGGTCGGCCAGGGTGTAGGCGGGGCCGTGGGCTTCGAGGTACTCGCGGGCGTATTCGGGCACGAACAGCGTGTGGTAATGCGCCGCCAGCTGCGCGGCCAGGGTGCTTTTGCCCGCCGACTCAGGGCCCGTAATAGAAACTCGCAAAATACTCATTTACAATTACTTATTTAGCATCCTAATTTTCGCCCGTTGGGGTAGCCAGCGGCACGCTGGGCTTTTTGCCCAGGTCGGCGCGCCACTGCCAGTAGCCGTAGGCGGCCAGCGCCAGGTACAGGGCGTAGAGTAAGCTGGTGGGGTACAGGTGCTTCACCCACAGGATGGGCACGTAGATAATATCTACCAATATCCACAACCACCAGTTTTCCAGACGCTTACGCATCAGCAAAAACTGCGCTACCAGGCTCACGCCCGTGGTAAAGCTGTCGAGGTACGGGAAAGCCGAGTCGGTGTGGTGGGCCAGGTAGTAACCGAAACCCAGCGTGTAGGCCGTGGCGAAGGCCACCGCCAGCGCCCACTCGGCCGGGGAGGTGTACGTGACGGCCAGCGGGGTTTTGCCCCGGCCCCCAAACAGCCACTCGTACCAGCCATACACGCTGAGCGCGATGAAAAGCCCCTGCAAATTGCGGTCAGAATACAGGGCCGCCCGGTGGTAAATAGCCACGTAGAGCAGGCAGCTGACAATGGCCACCGGAAAATTCCAGAGCGACTCGCGGGCCGCCAGCCACACGCAGGCAAAGCCCGTGAGCACCGCCACCCACTCGAGCGCGGTGGTGGCGCGCACGGCGGCCACGATATCAGCCGAGAGGCTGGCAAGGGTAAACAGTAGCATAACGAAGGCACAAAAAGCCGCGCAAGGTAGCCGGCCGGGGTACTTTTGCGTGATGCTGCCCGACCTCACCCCTGCCGATTTGCACGCCCGCCTGGCCGCCGGCGAAGATATCCAGCTCGTTGATGTGCGCGAGGAAATGGAGTTTGACTACTGCCGCATTGCGGGCAGTGTGCTTATTCCGCTGGGCGAAATTCCGCGCCGCGCCGCCGAAATCCGCACCACTGGGCCGGTGGTGCTCATCTGCCACCACGGCGTGCGCTCGGCACAGGCACTGGGCTACTTGCAGCACCGCCTGGGCCGTGAAAACCTGCTTAACTTAAGAGGCGGTATCGACGCCTGGAGCCTTCAGGTAGACCCGAGCGTGGCAGTTTATTAAACTGCACATTTACTGATAATTATCTTTGCTACTCAGTAGAGCAAGCATCTTTAATCCACCTACCCAATCTGCATGAATATCACTGCCTGGGGTACCACAACCGCGCCGGAACTGGCGGCTTTCGAGGAGGAAATAGGATTTGAGCTGCCCGCCGACTACCGCCAGTTTTTGCTGCAAACCAATGGGGCTAAGGTGAATAACCAGGTTTTTTTCGTGCGTGATTTGACGCAGGATGTGCTGATGCATATCTTTTTCGGGCTTACTAACCTCGAATCGGAATCACTCACGCTGGATTATTGGCTGCAAGAATACCAGGATGAGATAGCGGAAGAAACGCTGCTAATCGGCAGTGACCCAGGCGGAAATTTTATACTCTACACCGTTTCGGGCGAGGACCAGGGCATCTACTACTGGGACCACAATAACTTCCTCTCCCCGCATACCGCCAAAGGGTCCCCTAACACGTTTCGGGTGGCATCGTCCTTCACCGAGTTTTGCGGCTTGCTGACTGATTATAAGTGGCAGCCAGCTGTGGTATCAGCCACCGAGCAGCTGCAAGAAAATGAGCGCGCCCTGCAAGAATTGACGCAACAGCTGGGGCACGCGCTGCCGCCCGACTACCAGGATTTCTTGCGGCAAGCCGACAACTCAGCATTAAACAAGCGGTCCTTTTCCACCAAGCAATTAGGCAAGCAGCTTAAAATCAAGTATTTGTTTGGTATCAATCAACCCGAGCGCACGCAGGACGCCCGGTTTTGGCTGCGGGAGTACCGGGAGGAGTTGGAGCCCGCAACCTTGGTTATTGGCAAGGCTACCAGCAACGGGCTACTCCTGTACATTGTCACTGGCGAGGACCAGGGCGTTTATTTCTGGGACTGCAACCAGCAGTTCCCCGAGTCGTCGGAGGAAGAAGGCGACACCTATTTCCTGGCCGATTCCTTCGCCGATTTTTGCGCGGGGCTTACCGCGGCGGCGGCCTAGATAGTATCTTTTACGTTGGTAATGGTGCGGTTTTTTGCCCGGCTATGTTAATAGGTCAGCTGCCGCGGCCACTGGGTTGGCGGCGTACCCTTTGGCGCATCCTGCCTTCGCTCTAGCTTCCCTGCCTATGTCCTCCCCCACCCTCCCGGGCCGCCTGGCCCTGCGCGACCGCCCCGCCGACCGGCCCCTCATGCACCAGGAGTGGGGCGACCTGCTGTTTATGCACTGGCCCGTGCCGGCCGAGCTCATTCAGCCGCACCTGCCGGCGCGCCTGCAAGTGGATATCCACGATGGCACGGCCTGGCTGGCCGTGGTGCCGTTTCGGATGTGGGACGTGCGCAGCCGCGTGACGCCTCCCGTGCCCGGCGTGCGCGAATTTTTGGAGCTCAACGTGCGCACCTACGTGCACCTGGATGGCGTGCCGGGCGTGTGGTTTTTTTCGCTCGATGCCAGCAATCCGCTGGCGGTGTGGGCGGCGCGCACGTTTTTTCACCTGCCCTATTTCCGGGCGCGGCTCAGCCTAGCCCGCCCCGCTGCCGACCAGCTGCACTACACCGGCGACCGCGTGCACAACGGTGCGCCCGCCGGCCACTTTGACGCCACCTGGCAACTGGGCGCGGCCCTGCCGCCCGCCGAGCCGGGCTCGCTGGCGTTTTTCCTTACCGAGCGCTACGCCCTGTACGCGGCCGGCGGCCAGGGCCCGGGCCGCGGCGAAAAGCTGTATCGCGGCCGCATTGCGCACCAGCCCTGGCCCCTGCGCGCCGCCGAGCTGCTGCACTACGACTCCGACCTCATCGAGGGCCACGGCCTGCCCACGCCAGTGAGCCCACCCATTCTGCACGCCGGCGGCCCGCTCAGCGTGGACTTGTGGCGCTTGCAGCGGGTGTAGAAGCCAACAGCTAACACTAGGCGCAAGAACACTGAGACCAACTGGCGATAAACGCAGTTTTTAACACGAACTAGTGTAGTTTTGAACAAAAACCAACAACAAGCGCCATGTTGCTCGAATTTAAAGTCACCAACTTTCGGTCGGTTTGCGAAGAGCAAATACTAAGCTTGCGTCCTGAACCCAAACATAAAGATATACCCACTAACGTACTAACGCGTGGCAAACACAATGCACTCAATGCTTTAGCGCTTTACGGACCTAATGATAGTGGCAAAAGCAACCTATTGGCCGCCATTAGTCAACTAGATGCCTTGATAAGCAGTTCGACTAAAGGCTCTTCAACAGACCTGCTACCTTACGACCCTTTTTTGTTGCGCCAAGGCTGGGAGAAAAAACCGACTGAATTCGAAATAACTTTTATTGTTAACGATAATCGTTACCGTTATGGGCTGGCCTATAATGCCACTGAGGTTGTGAGCGAGTGGCTCTACCGTAAAAGCATAGGTCGTGAGGTACCACTATTCGAACGCGCAGGAGATACTATCGAAACCAAGCCAGGGCTAGAAGCTAAACCCGCTGTGCTATCAGGTGCTATTGAGTCAACCCGACCTAACTCACTGTTTCTATCGTGGTGCGACAGCTATAATGTGGCCGAAGTGAAACAACTGAGGCAGTGGTTTACCCGCCTGCGTTCAGTAGATGGGCTGGACACCCACTTTGAGGGCATGGCTACTGCCGAGATGCTACATGATTCCACCCTGGCTAAACCTATACAGGAGTATCTAACCTCATTGGGACTACAGGTGCTTGGTGTGGAGGTAGAACGTATTCAATTTGAGGAGAAGCTTCTTCCCATTAATCTGCCGAAAGCTATGCGGCGAGAAATGCTGAAAACTTTACAAGGTGCCACCAAATCGGTAGTAATGGCCACGCATCAAGTGTACGATATAAAGGGGCTGCCTACTACCCATACTCGCAGTTGGGAATGGGAGGACCGTGAATCGGCTGGAGCCAAGAAAGCACTTGAACTAAGCGGCCCTATCATATGGACGCTGGCTTATGGCGGCGTGCTAGTAATTGATGAGATTGAGGCTTCCCTGCACACACAACTCACCCAGAATACGGTCAATCTATTTCTTAATCCGGCCACCAATACTCAGGGGGCCCAATTACTCTTTGCCACGCATGACACTAACCTACTGACTTATCTTGAATTACGACGTGACCAGATTTGCTTTGCGGAGAAAAATAATTGGGAAGGTACCGAGACCTACGCTTTATCAGATTTTCAATACCTACCTCTGACTGGTAACGGTAAGCGGAATGATAAGGCTGCTGGCTTAGAACGCCCTGACACTGATAAAGAAAAACGTTATCTTGAAGGCCGCTATGGAGCCATTCCGGCCAGCGCTGATTTTCAACGTTTTGTAGCACAACACACTGCATGGCCAACGCCGGTAAAGTAAAAAGTCGGCGCGGCCGTACTCCTGCAGAGGATAAGCGTCCCGTGCGCTGGCGTCAGTATCAACACATAGTGCTGATTGTGTGTGAAGACGAGGCTACTGAAAAGCTTTATTTTGAAACAGCATTTCCCGACCTGCCCGAGAATACGGTCTTCGTGCAGTCTATCGGCACAGGCCGCGACCCCATGGGCGTGGCAGAGCAGGCTCTTATTGAACGTGCAGCACTTCGCCTAAAAGCCAAGAAGGAGGTAGATGAAGTATGGCTTGTTTTCGACAAAGACGACGCTGACCGCGAACCGGGCAAGCTAGAACGTTTCGCACAGGCCCTACAGTTGGCGGAGAAAGAAAATATGTACTTGGCCTTCAGCAACGAAGTATTTGAGTTGTGGCTGCTATTACATTTCGTAGAAGTAGATGCCACTGTGCCGCTAACCCGCGCAGAGATATATAAACAGTTTGCGAAAGCTCTAAGTCCACATTCTTCATTTACCACCACTGGTTACGACCACAAAAAGAGCAAAGGGGCTGCTGTGTTGAAAGCAGTATCTGAATTAGGCGACAAGGCTCAAGCCCATTTCCGTGCTGAGGCGTTGCTAGCGGCTCACGGCGAAAAGCCTTTGCTAGAAACTAACCCCAGCACCCGCGTTCATTTACTGCTACAGAGTCTACAAGGCTGGGTAGAATATTACCAATAGCTCACTTTCGTACGTCTGCTACTCAATCAATCTACTTTATGGAAGGAATAATATCGGCGACCTTTATGAGCTAATGCTTCCACCTTTCCCCAATTTACCCGTCGTAGCTGCGCTGCCCGAGCTGCTGGCGGCCCTGGAAAACCACCCGCGCGCCGTGCTCGAAGCGCCGCCCGGCGCGGGTAAAACCACCGTAGTACCGCTGGCCCTGCTGGCGGCCGCGTGGCGCCCCGCCCACCAGAAAGTACTGGTACTGGAGCCGCGCCAGCTGGCCGCCCGCGCCGCTGCCGCCCGCCTGGCCCAGCTACTGGGCGAGCCCGTGGGCCGCACCGTGGGCTACCGCGTTCGGCTCGACAACAAGGTATCGCAGGCCACGCGCATTGAGGTAATTACGGAGGGCATTCTGACCCGGATGCTGCAAGACGACCCGGCCCTGGAAGACGTGGCCTGCGTGGTGTTTGACGAATTTCACGAACGCAGCCTCAATGCCGACCTCGGCCTGGCCCTGACCCTCGATGCCCAGGCCGTGCTGCGCCCCGAGCTGCGCATCCTATTAATGTCGGCCACCTTAGAGGCGCAGCGGCTGGGGCAGTGGCTACCCGCGCCGGTGGTGTCGTCGGCGGGCTTCCTGTTTCCGGTGGAGACAATTTACCTCGACCCGCGCCGGGCCGCCGCCCTGCCCAACAAGCCCGGCGAGCGCCTGGCCGAGCTGGTACCCGCGCAGGTACGCGCCGCCCTGGTCGCCCACGCCGGCGACGTGCTCGTGTTCCTGCCCGGCGTGGCCGACTTGCAGCGCGTCGATAGAAAATTGGGCAACAGCCTGCCGGCCGATACCGACCTGCACCTGCTGCACGGCGAACTGCCACTCGACGCCCAGGACGCCACCCTGCGCCCCGCCCCAGCCGGCCGGCGCAAGGTTATCCTAGCCACCAGCATTGCCGAAACCAGCCTCACCATCGAGGGCGTGCGGGTGGTAATTGACGGTGGCTTTGCGCGCGTGCCGCGCTTTGCGCCGCGCACCGGCTTCACCTCGCTCGAAACTGTTCCCGTAGCCCGCGCCGCCGCCGACCAGCGCCGGGGCCGCGCCGGCCGCCTCGCTCCCGGCACCTGCTACCGCCTCTGGACGGAAGCCGAGCACCACAACCTACCCGCTCACCGCCCCCCCGAAATCCACACCGCCGACCTCAGCGGCCTCGTGCTGGAGTTGGCCCTGTGGGGCGCCACGGACCCCACCAGCCTACGCTGGCTCGATGTGCCGCCCGCCGCTGCTGTAGCCCAGGCCCGGGAGCTATTGGTGCGGCTGGGGGCGTTGACAGAGCAGGGTGGAATTTTAAGGCAAGAGGGTAAAGGGGTAGAAGAGGATGAGGAAAAGGGAGTGCAAGCCGGAATAATTACCCAACTTCCTTCTACCCCCTTACCCTCCCACCCTCCTAGCCCAACAACTAAGCCCACCGCCCACGGCCGCCAACTGGCCAAGTTGGGGTTGCCGCCGCGCCTGGGCCACCTAGTGGTGCGCGGCGCGGCGCTGGGCCACGGCCCGGCCGCCGCCGCACTGGCCGCCTTGCTGGCCGAGCGCGACCTGCTGCGCTGGGCCACCCCCACCGACCCGCGCCCCCTGCCACCCGACCTGCGCCTGCGCCTCGAAGCCTTCGCCACCGGCCGCGCCCCGCTGCCTGGCTTGGCCTTGCACCACGCCACCCTCCAACGCGTGCGCGACGTGGCCCGCCACCTGCAAAGCCGCTTGGGCTCTAAGCAAGAGACTTCCCCCATTCACTCCTTCACCAATGCACCCGTAGGCCTGCTCACCGCGCTCGCTTACCCCGACCGGCTGGCCCAACGCGAGGCCCCCGACCGCCTGCGCCTGGTAACCGGCCAGCGCGTGAGCCTGCGCACCGAGGACGTGGACCCGCAGGCCGATTTTTTTGCCGTGGCCCACCTGGCGGGCGCGGCCGGCGCGCCCCGCGCTACCCTGGCCGCACCCCTCGACCGCGAGGAGCTGGAGTTGGCTTTCGGCGAGCAGATTACCACTACGGAGGAAGTGCGCTTTGACCCCGCCACCCAGCGCGTAACGGGCCGCCGGGTGCGCCGCTTGGGCGCGCTGCTGCTAGCCGACAACGCCATGGGCCAGCCCAATGCTGAGCTGGTAACCCAAGCCCTGCTAGGTTACTTGCAGGAAGCGGGGCTCGACAAGCTGCACTGGACACCTGCTGCCCGCCAGCTGCAACAACGGCTGGAGTTTTTGCGGCAGTTGCTCGCGCCGCCTGCTGCCACCGACTCAGCCGCCATCGAGTGGCCAGCTTTCGATGAAGCTACCTTGCTCGCCGACCTACCCACCTGGCTAGGCCCGCACCTGGCTGGCCTCAAAAGCCTCGACCAGGTGCAGCGTCTCGACCTCTACGAGCCGCTACTGGCGCGGCTGCCCGGCGGCTGGGCCCAGCGCCAGGAGCTGGACCGCCTCGCCCCCGCCACCCTCGAAGTGCCTAGCGGCTCGCACGTCACCCTCGATTATGCCGACCCTGCCGCGCCGGTGCTGGCCGTGAAGCTGCAAGAATTATTTGGCCTCACCGAAACGCCCACCGTGGCCGGCGGCCGAGTGCCGCTGCTGCTGCACCTGCTGTCGCCGGGCGGGCGGCCGGCGCAGGTAACGCGTGACCTGCGCAGCTTCTGGGAAAAGGGGTATTTTGAGGTGCGCAAAGACCTGAAAGGCAAGTATCCTCGCCATCCCTGGCCCGACGAACCCATGAAACACATTCCAACTAAGCTCACTAAAAAGCGGCTCGGAACGTCCTAGAACTTCTTATGCTGGCACAAGAAGTTCAGAAACTAGTACAAAAATAGTTGTGCTAGTATTAAAAATAAGTCATTCGTTATAAACGCAACTTGCTTTTATATAGCAACTTACTTCAACAGCTTTTCGAAGAAAGGGGCTAATTCTTTAGCCAGAATGGCGTGGTCCTCTACATTGGGGTGGCCGCTGCATCCGTGGGCAGTCATGGGCTGGAAGAAATAAACGGCCACGGGTTTAGCCGCTGGGTAGGCGGCGTCAGTCTTGCTTTTAATGGCGGTCAGGCAGTTTTGCAGGGTGGCGCGGCTCTTGCCCGAAATCATGGGACTGCTCAGCAGCGCGATGCGCGCCTGGGGGTATTTCGCTTTTACGAGCTGCACAAACTGCGCGTAGCTCGTTACAAACCGGACGCTGTCGAAGGGCAGGCGGGTAGTTTTGCCGTCGCCGTTGCTGAAATCGTTGGTGCCCAGCGCAATGCTGACCACGGCCGGCGTGTAGGTGGCGAAGTTCCAGCGCTGCGAATTGGCCGCCTGAAAATCGACCTTCTCGTACACCTGCGGCATGGTAGGGCCGTCGCTGTTCCAGTTGCGGTAGGCCCCAATGCCGCTCACGCTGCTCAGCAAAAAATTGGCGTGCAGCGCCCGGGCCACCCGGGGGCCGTAGGCTTGGTAGGCGTTGTGCTGGTCGTGGTAGTCGCCGGTGCCGCAGGGCACTTCTGAGGGGTCGGCGGCCGCCCCGCACGTGATGCTGTTGCCAATAAACTCGATGAGTGGAGCCGTGGGCGGACGGAGCGCTTTGATGTTATTGGCGCTGATTTTTTGGATGGCAATGGGGCCGGTGTGCGCCTCGGTGGCTTTGTAAATCCACACGGTATGCCGGCCCGCTGTGGGGGCCGTGAGCACCAGCGGCGCGGCCGAAGTGCCCTCCACGCGCAGGCGCTTTTGGTACACGCCATCTAGCTCGTACTGCAAGTAGTTGTGCCCCTGGCCCGAGGGCAGCGCGGCAAAAATGCGGCACTCCCGGCCCTCAAAGCTGAAGCCAACGTGCGCCGCCGAGCTTATCAATTCGAGCTGCTGGGCGCGGTTGAGCAGCGAGCGGCCCAGCGGCTGCAAAGCATTTGCTGGTAAAGTATCAGTGCTTTGGGTGGCCACGCGGGCGGGGGCACAGGCCAGCAACAGGCCGCCGGTCACCAGCAGCAGGCCATAGCGCACGCTCTTCTTAGTTAACATACTGATTTAGTTGATTTTACCTACCCAATTCACCGGGCGCTCTATTCAAATGTAGCGCCTAGTGCCAGGCAGGTCCCAGCGGCCCCGCCTCCTCGAAAGCCGCCGCAGCTTCAGAAAACTCACCCGCCTTTCGGGCGGCGGCAAACATTAGCGGCGGCTCCAACGTCTTAGCGCCACTGTTTTCTTGTTTTTAATTTGACTTTCCCATGACCAAGCATTGGTTTATTACCGGCGTCAGCACCGGCTTTGGCAAGCACCTCGCCGACCTGGCCCTCGCCCAGGGCGATAAAGTAGCCGCCACGTTCCGCAAGCAAGCGCAAGCCGACGAATTCACCCAAAAAGCCGGCGCTAACGGCATCGGCCTGGTGGCTGATGTGGCCGACGAAGCCGCCGTGAAGCAGGCCGTGGCCACGGCCATCGACAAGCTGGGCCACCTCGACGTGGTGGTGAACAACGCCGGCTACGGCTCGATGGGCCCCATAGAGGAGATTGACGATGCAGAGGTGCAGCGCCAGTTCGACGTCAATGTGTTTGGGCCGCTGCGGGTTATCCGGGCGGTGCTGCCACACTTGCGCGCGCGCAAGAGCGGGCACATTCTCAATATTACCAGCATCGGGGGGCTTAAAACGTTTCCCGGCGTGGGCATTTACCACGGCTCCAAGTTTGCCCTCGAAGGCATTGGCGAGAGCCTGGCGCAGCAGGTAGGCCCGCTGGGCATTCACGTGACCAATGTGGAGCCCAGCGGCTTCCGCACCGACTGGGCCGGCCGCTCGGCCACGTTTGCCCAGCCCAAAATAGCTGACTACAACGACACGGCTGGCAAGAATATGGCTGCAATCCAAGACTACAGCGGCAAGCAGCCCGGCGACCCCGAGCGCGCCGCCCAGGCCATGTTTGACCTCGTGCGCATGGAAAACCCGCCCGTGCACCTGCCCCTGGGCAAAGCGGCCGTGAAGGGTGCGCTCGACAAGTTTACGGAGATTAAAAAGGAAATCGAGCAGTACGCCCACATCGGCAACGGGGCCGATTTTCCGACCTAACGCTTCGCAGTAAGTAATTCAGCCGCACCTAAAGAACGTCAGGCTGAGCTTGCCGAAGCATCTCGCTCGCGCCGTTGGGGGAAGTAATCCAACGAAGCGAGCGAGATGCTTCGGCAAGCTCAGCCTGACGTTCTTTTTTCATTCGAATAGCCCAAGCCACCCCAGCCCCTAGCCGTACCTTCACTCTATGCCCACTGCTACCCCGCCCGCCGCCAACGACTTCGAAGCCCAGAGCTGGCAGCACCTGCAAGACTTGCTTTTCCACGACACCTGGGATGCCCGCCTGGGACGTTACCGCTCGCCGTTTGTGTACCGCGGCATGCGCAGCTTTGGCTACACGCTCAGCACCAGCTTGCAGCGGCTGGGCGGCAACTACGCAGCTTTGGAGCACCACTTGCTGCGCAACTTCCGCAAGTATGCCCGCGACACTACCACCCCGCCCAGCGCTACCGTGTGGGACTGGCTGGCCCTGGCCCAGCACCACGGCCTGCCCACCCGCCTGCTCGACTGGACGTACTCGCCCTACGTGGCGCTGCACTTTGCCACCGACGACCTGCACGCTTACCACCAGGACGGTATCATCTGGGCCCTCAATTACGTGAAGGCCGCCGAGCACCTGCCGCCCGCCCTGCGCGACGCGCTGGCCACCGAAGGCTCCAACGTGTTCACTACCGAGCTGTTAGCACCTACTGTGCCTAGCCTGGGCAGCCTGGGTAGCTTGCAGCCCGAGCCGTTTGTGCTCTTCCTGGAGCCGCCCTCGCTTGATGCGCGCATTGTGCACCAGTACGCGCTATTCTCGCTCATGAGCACCCCCGAGGCCACGCTGCACACCTGGCTGGCCCAGCGCCCCGAGCTCTATTTCCGCATTCGCCTGCCGGCCCGCCTCAAATGGGAGGTGCGCGACAAGCTCGACCAGGCCAATATCACGGAGCGGGTGCTCATGCCGGGGCTAGGCGGCCTCAGCAGCTGGCTGCACCGGCACTACTCATCGGCGCAGGGCCGCCCGGCCACCGGCGAAGGTGCCGAGCTGCCTGGCTAGTTTCCGCCATTCGGTAGGTGGGGGCGTGCATTCAGCGAGAATACTTGTGCACTGAGCGATTCTTTTGGTGTTGCTACAGGAGTTTAATGTTAATTTTGTATTGTAAATGTTAAGAAGCTGCTTACCCAGCACGCAGAAAAGCGCTTCTTAACTGGCTCAGGCAGCGGCACTTAGTGCCGCGCTCGGGCTACCAGCATCGCACCGGGCTTACCTGGGCAAAAAGTTTGGTTTTCTTGTGGAAAAGGAACCTGTTGGAAAGGCTCGCCCCGCTTGGGACGAGTCTTTTTTTTGGCCCAACGTGCAAGCGCCGCTGCCTGATACAGGCAGCGGCGCTTAGGTTTTATGTGGCTCGGTAGCTTGGCAGGGCACTAGTAGCGCCCAGGGCCGGGGCCGCGGCCATGGTAGCCGCGCGGGCCTCTTGGCCCCCGGGGGCCGCGGTCGTGGTCGTGCACCACGCACGAGCTAAGCGTGAGGGAGCCGAGCAAAACAAGCGGCAGGACGCGCTGAAGCAATACCTTAATCATAACAGTAATTGGGAAGGTGAAAGAAGAGAGACAGTACTCGTATGGTTCTTAAACGTGGTTGCCACGGGTATCGTTAGCCAGTTAGTCGAGGTGTTGCCGTTCTCCATCGTGGTTTTGCGCCGTATATTTGCCTGGCAATAAGGTTTTCTACTCAAACCCCCTGTTGCTATGGCCGACCACGCCACCCCCAAAATCGCCTTCGAGGCCCTGACCTACGACGACGTACTACTGCTGCCCGCTTACTCGGAGGTGCTACCCCGCGACTGCGACCCCGGCACCCAGCTCACCCCCCGCATCCGGCTGCACCTGCCCCTCATCTCGGCCGCCATGGACACCGTGACCGAGGCCGACATGGCTATTGCGCTGGCCCAGGCCGGCGGCCTCGGCATTGTGCACAAGAACATGAGCATTCACAGGCAGGCCGAGCAGGTGCGCCGCGTGAAGCGTAGCGAGTCGGCCCTCATTCAGGACCCGTTTACGCTGCCGCCCACCGCCACCCTGGCCGATGCCCGCCAGCTGATGCGCAAGCACAACATCGGGGGCATTCCGGTAGTGGAAGCCGACCGCCGCCTGGTGGGCATTCTCACCAGTCGCGACCTGCGCTTCGAGAAGGATTTCAACGCCCTCGTCACCACCGCGATGGTACCCCTCGACCGCCTCGTAACCGCCCCCGCCGGCATCGACCAGCGGGCCGCCGAAGACATGCTGCAAGACCGCAAGGTGGATAAGCTGCCCCTCGTGGACGCCGAAGGTCGCCTCACCGGCCTGATGACCTACAAAGATATCCGCAAGCGCCGCCGCACGCCGCACGCCAGCAAGGACGGCCAGGGCCGCTTGCGCGTGGGGGCCGCCGTGGGCGTTACCGCCGACCTGCTCCAGCGCGTGGCCGCCCTCGTGGAGGCCGGCGTAGACCTGGTGAGCCTCGACACGGCCCACGGCCACTCGAAAGGCGTGCTCGACGCCGTGCGCGCCATCAAAGCCGCGCACTCCAACCTGGATGTGATGGCCGGCAACGTGGCCACCGCCGCCGGGGCCAAAGCCTTGGCCGACGCCGGGGCCGACTGCGTGAAGGTGGGCATGGGCTCGGGCAGTATCTGCACCACGCGCATCATCGCCGGCATTGGCATGCCGCAGTTCTCAGCCGTGCTCGAAGCTACCCGCGGGTTGGCCGGCACCGGCGTAACGCTGGTGTCCGACGGCGGCATCAAGTTTTCGGGTGACATTGTGAAGGCGCTGGCCGGCGGGGCCGCCGCCGTGATGGTGGGCTCGCTGCTGGCCGGCACAGAGGAATCGCCGGGTGAGCTCATCATTTACGAAGGCCGCAAGTACAAGTCCTACCGCGGCATGGGTTCGCTGGAGGCCATGGAGGACGGCTCGAAGGACCGCTACTTCCAGGATGCCGAGGACGATGTGAAGAAGCTCGTGCCCGAGGGCATTGTGGGCCGCGTGCCCTTCAAAGGCAGCGTGAGCGAGGTGCTCTACCAACTGGCGGGCGGCCTGCGCGCCGGCATGGGCTACGTGGGTGCCGCCGACCTGGCCGCGCTGCAAGCTGCGCAGTTTGTGCGCATCACCGGGGCCGGCCTGCGCGAAAGCCACCCCCACGACGTGCAGATTACCCGCGAAGCGCCCAATTACTCGAGCCGCTAACCTGAGCAGTAAGCAGTTGTCCCTCAGTCATAAGCAGCACCAGGATGCTACTTATGACTGAGGGACAACTATTTAGGAGCAAACAATAGTAGGCGGGCCGGACCTGGCACGCTTCTGCGTAGTTTTGTGCTTTGCGTTGGCTGGCCAGCTGGCAGGCGTTGGGAGGATGGGCCGCTTCGCATTGTTCTTGCCTTCGATTACCACACTATGCCCATATTTCGCCACGCAGCTTGGCTGATTATCCTGGCGGTTGGCTGCTGGCTGGTGCTGCTACTCGGCACGCTCAGCCAGGGCCACTCCATCCTTGGCCTGCCGGCCGACTGGCCCCGGTGGCTGCTGCTGCTGGCGCAGGGCGGCTTTGCGGCCAGCGTGTTTATGTACGCTCGCGTGCAGCCCAATCCGCTGGTGGGGCACGGCTTTTTACCCCTGCTCAAGCGCTTGTTCTGGCGCGGGCTGGTGCTCACCATTTTACTGGTGAGCGTGCAAACGCTGGTGCAGCTGGCGGCCGCGCGCAAGCTACCGTTGCCTGGCGATGCCACGGCCGCGGTGGGCTACACTGTTAGCCTAGCGCTGTTTATTGTGCTCCTCGCCCAAACGCTCTACATCTGGCGGGCGCTGGTGAGCTTTAGAGGGGGCGCGCGGCTCCAACGCGAGTGGCTAGCGTTTGAGCTGCTGCTGGGCGCGATGTTGCTAGTGCAGCTATTTGTGTGGCAAGCACCTGATTTTCTACGAGTTGGCATAGTTACCGGATTGGGCTTGTTTGGAGTGTACCTGAGTGGCCACCAGCGCTGGGTAGCTTACCTCAGCCAAGGCCAGAAAGCCCAAGCTATTATGCTGCAACTGGGCATTTTAGCTTTCCTCTCGGCCTTTCTGTTTTATCTGCGTGGGGCCCAGGCCAACCCCATTATTGTGGTACCGCCTACGCAGCAGGCCTTTTTAGTACTGACTTCTTTTTTTGCGGTTTTTTATGCCGTGGCGGGCTTGCTGGTCACGCTTTTCAACCTGCCCATTGCGGATGTGTATGAGCAGCGCCGGGCCGAGATTTTGAGCTTGCAGCAGCTCAGCCAGATTATCCAGCGCGGCCAAACGGCCCCCGAAATCTACCAAGCGCTCTTTACCTCGGCCGTGCAAACCATCCGGGCCGACGCCGGCTTCCTCGATGCCCAGCTGCAACCCACTGAGCACGTGAGCCCGCTGCCCGCCCCGCTGCTATATGAGCTGACGACCGCCGACCGGGCTGCCATGAAGGCACAATTGGTAACGCTACTGGCCGAGAACCAAACCGAGCTCATCGACAACGATGTGGCACACTCGCAGCGCCTGCCCGGCCTCAGCCAGCCCTACGGCTCCATGGCTATGCTGCCCCTGCGCAGCCTCACGCACGACTACGGGGTGCTGGTACTGCTCAAAAAGGAGCAGGCCGGCTTCGACCCCGAGGACCTGAGCATTCTGCACACCTTCACTACCCAAACTGTACTCAGCCTCGAAAACCTCCAGCTGGCCCAGGAGGCGCGCGTCAGCCAGAGTGCGCAGGATGAGCTACGCATTGCGGCACTCGTGCAGGAGCGCCTCATCCCCAAGCACTTGCCTACCGACAACTGGTTTGAGATTGCCACCTACGCTCAGGCGGCCAAGGAGGTGGGCGGCGACTTCTACGACTTCCTGCACCTGCCGGGCCAGCAGCTGGCCGTGCTCATCGGCGACGTGTCGGGCAAGGGCGTGACGGCGGCCTTCCACACGGCCCAGATGAAGGGTATTTTTCACGCCCTCATGCAGCCCAACCCACTGGCCAAAAAGGACCGCGACCGCTACCCCGACCCCCACCGCTTTATGGTGCTGGCCAACGAGGCCCTCACGCACTGCCTGGAGCGCTCGTCGTTCATCACAGCCTCTTTTTATCTCATTGATTATGAGGCGGGTGGCTTCAGCTTTGCCCGCGCCGGGCACTGCCACACGCTTTACTATCACTCTATTAAAGAGGAGGTTAGCTACTTCCAGAGCGAGGGCCTGGGGCTGGGCATTTTGCGCAATGCCAGCTATGGCCGCCACGTGAAAAACCAGTTTTGGGATTACAACCCCGGTGACGTGATGGTGATTTACACTGACGGCATTCCGGAGGCGCGCGACGGCGACGGCAACGAGTACGGCGAAGACCGCCTGGCCCGCATGCTGGGCGAGTCGTTTTACCAATCGGCCGAGGAAATAAATCAGCACATTCGCCGCGACGTGCAGGAATTCAGCAAGGGCCTGCCCCTGCACGACGACCAGACGCTGCTCGTTATCAAGTTCAAAGCCTCCCAACCCCAGGCCTAGCTACCCCGTATGGGGCCTATTATGAAAGTAACCGCTCAACCAGCTGACACCACCCTCACCCTGCTCCTCGATGGGGAGCTGGACGCCTCCTCGGCCGTTGTACTCGATACTGAACTCAACAAACCCGAGCTGCTCAACTACAAAAAAGTACTGATTGATTGCCAGAAGCTTAGCTATATCTCTTCGGCTGGCCTGGGCGTATTTATCTCGCATCTGCAACGCTTGCAGGATGCCAGAGTAAAGATGATTTTCTTTAATATGCAAGAAAAAGTATTCAACGTATTCGAAATTCTGGGCCTTGACTCGTTGATGACCATCGTACCTACCGAACAAGAAGCCCAAACTGCTTAATTCAGTAAGTGAGTAAATGAGTAGGTGGGTAAATTGGCAACCGCCAGACTTACTCGTTTATTCACTTACTCACTTTCCCCTCTCCCATGCAAGACCGCATACGCATCAGCTGCTCGCGCCAGAACCTCCAGCAGGTGCGCGACTTCGTGCGTAGCTTTTTGCTGGCGGCTCATCGTAGTGACTTGGTAGTGAATCAGGTAGTGTTGGCCGTGGATGAGGTAGTAGCCAACTTCATCATTCACGCCAATGGGGAAGACGCCAGCCAGTTCCTGGACCTGCTACTGGTACTAGCCGACCACCACCTCGACATCGAGATTGAGGACCACGGCAGCACGCTGTTCCTGCCCTTGGGAAAAGTGGCTAATCCCGACCTGCGAGCCTACATCCAGCAGGGCCGCAAGGGCGGCATGGGCATGGCGCTGGTATCGCGCATTATGGACCAGGTAGAGTTTTTTGAGCGCAATTCGCACACGGTGTGCCACTTGAGCAAAACGCTTGCTTCCTGAGTCTTTACACTTCTCTTGCATCCGCCGCGGGCGGACGGCCCCACGGTCGTCCGCCCGTGTTTTTTGGGGCTTGCTCCGCTCACAAGGCTGGCTCCAATGCGGAGCTTAGCCGTTGGCTGGTCGGTAGCGCCCGCTGGCTTCGGCGCTCAACCAGTCTTTTCTTCGTAAAATTGCACCAGCATTGTGCCTGAAGCGTTGCGTTTTGCCTTGCAACCTTAACTGGGCCGGTTCCCTTCTTTTCTCTATGCACTCCCGCCTCCCGTTGGCCGGTGCCGCTGCTGCCACGCTGCTCCAGCTGGCCGCCTGCCAAACCAGCAAGCCGACTACTGCCTCGACTACCTCCGCCAGCTCGGCGCTGGCCACGGCCACCGGGGCCGCGCCAGTGGCTACCGGGCCCGCCATCGAAACGCTGGGCACCTACCCGGTGTCGGCCCGCGAGTTTGCCTACGTTTATAAAAAGAACAACAGCACCGCGCCCGACTATGGCACCCGCGCCGGCGTGACGGACTACCTCACGCTCTACACCAACTTCCGCCTCAAGGTGCTCGACGCCGAGAAGCAGGGCCTCGATACCACCCAGGCCTTCCGGCGCGAGCTCGATGGCTACCGGCAGCAGTTGGCCCAGCCCTACCTCACCGAGAAGAGCGTGACCGACCAGCTGGTGCACGAAGCCTACGACCGCATGAGCCAGGAGGTCAACGCCTCGCACATCCTCATTCGGGTGGCGCCCGACGCCGCCCCGGCCGATACCCTGGCTGCCTACCAAAAAGTGGTGGCCCTGCGCCAGCGCGTAACCGGCGGTGAGGACTTTGGCACCGTGGCCCGCGCCACCAGCGAAGACCCTTCGGCGGCCGAAAACGGCGGCAAGCTCGGCTATTTTACCTCCATGCAGATGGTGTACCCGTTTGAGTCGGCCGCCTACCGCACGCCGGTGGGGCAGGTGAGCCAGCCCATTCGCACGCGCTTCGGCTACCACATTATCAAGGTGAATGACCGCCGCGCGGCGCAGGGCGAAATCAAGGTGGCCCACCTCATGGTGCGCGTGACGCCCCAGGCCCCCAAGGCCGACTCGGCGGCCGCCCACAAGAAAATCAACGAGCTGTACGCCCGCCTGCGCAAGGGCGAAAACTGGAACAAGCTCGTGGCCCAGTTTTCGGAAGACGCCGGCTCGGCCCCCAACGGCGGCGAGCTGCCCGCGTTCGGCACCGGCCGCATGATTCCCTCGTTTGAGGAAGTGGCCTTTAAGCTGCAAAAGCCCGGCGAAATTGCGCCCCCAGTGCAAACGCCCTACGGCTGGCACATCATCAAGCTAGTGGAGAAGCAGCCCCTGGCCGCCTTCGCTGCTATGGAGCCCACGCTGAAAAGCAAGGTGGCCAAAGACTCGCGCTCGGAGCTTAACCGCGCCGCCTTCCTCAAGCGCGTGCGCCAGGAAGACCAGTTTGTGGAGATTCCGGCGGCTAAGACCCTGGCATTTGCCCAGGCCGATACCGCCCTACTGAAAGGCCGCTACAAGTTCAACCCCGCCACTATGACGGCCAGCGGGGCCAAGGCCTCGAAAGCCACCAAAAAGGCTGGCGGCGACAAGCTGCCGCTCTTCACCATCATGGGCAAGCCCTACCCGGTGGCCGATTTCCTGACCTTTGCGCAGCAAAACCAGCGCCCGCGCCCCACCGCGCAGCCCGCCTTTGCCATGCAGCAGCTCTACGACCAGTACGTGGACCAGAGCCTGACCGAGTTCGAGAAAGCCAGCCTGCCCACCAAGTATGAAGACTACCGCATGCTGGTGCAGGAATACCGCGACGGTATCCTCCTCTTTCAGCTGATGGACAGCAAGGTATGGAGCAAGGCAATTGAGGACACCGCCGGCCTCAAGAAGTACTTCATGGCTAATCAGGCCAACTACCAGTTTGGGCAGCGGGTGCGCGGCACGGTTATCTCAGCTGCTTCGCCGCAGCTGCTAGCTAAGGCCCAGCGTGCGTTGCCAGCCGGCCGCTACTCTGTGGCGGGCAAGGCCGGTTCGGCGCTCGTGCACTTCCAGCTGGGCACCGCCACGCCAGCTAACACCGGCGGCTCGGCTGTGCTTGACGACGTAGCCCGACGCATGGCCCAGGACACGGCCCTCTCGGTAACCGTAGCCGGCCACATTCGCCGGGGCGAAAGCAAAGCACTCGCCCGCCAGCGCACCGACGCCGCCATTGACTACTTAGCCAAAACCGGCAAAGTGGAGCGTCGCCGCCTCATGGCGGCTACCACCGGCGCGGCCACTACGGCTACTGGTGATACGCGCCTGACCTTCGCCAGCAACTCAGCCAGCGCGCTGGAAGCCAACCTCAACCAGCAAAATCCCCTGGCGGTGCAGATTCAGCAGCGCATTTTTCAGAAGGGCGACAACAAGGTGATGGACGATTACCTCACTCAGCCCGTGGGCACGTACAAAATGAAGCGCGACGGGCGTTACTACGCCGTGGTGGTGCAGCAAAACCTACCCGCCGGCCCCAAGGCCCTCGGCGATGCCCGCGGCCAGGCCACCAGCGACTACCAGAACTACCTCGAAAAGCAGTGGATTGAGCAACTACGCCAGCAGTACCCGGTGAAGGTCAACGACGCCGAGGTGAGCAAGCTCATTACCAAATAAGTGCTTATACCTGGCTTCGAGCCGAATTTTCTACCCGCCACTTCACGTTATTGCCGGGCGGGCGGCAACCCTCTACCGTCTTCGTGCCTCTCTATTTTATGCAACGTATCTCCCGGCGCCTAGCCTCCCTTTCCTTATTCGTGCTCGGCGCCATCTTGGCGCTGCCGCAGGCCAGCCACGCCCAGCTCGGCATCAGCCGCGCCACGGGCCAGCAGATACTCGACGGCATCATCGTAAAGGTGGATAACCAGATTATCCTGCGCTCCGATGTCGAGAGTATCATGGCCCAGGAACAGTCGCGGGCCCAGGGTAAGCCCTTGCCGCCCGACCTGCGCTGCAAAATATTGCAGAGCCTGGTACTCAACAAGTTGATGATTGCCCGTGCCGAGGTTGACTCCGTGACCGTGACCGATGCCCAGGTGGGCAGCGAGCTCGACCGCCGCATGAACTACTTCGTGCAGCAGGTAGGCTCCGAAAAGAAGCTGGAGGAAATGTACAATAAGCCCGTGCGCGCCCTCAAAGAGGACCTGCGCGGCCAGGTGCACGACCAGTTGGTGCAGCAAAAAATGCAGGAGCAGATTTCGGGCAAGGTAGCCGTGACGCCCCGCGAGGTAAAGGACTACTTCGACAAAGTGCCCAAGGACAGCATTCCCTACTTCTCCACCGAGGTGGAAGTGGGCCAGATTGTGATTCCGGCGCAGGTCAACGACCAAGCCAAGCAGGCCGCCATTGCCCAGCTCAACGACTTGCGCGGCCGCATCCTGGCTGGCGAAAGCTTCGAAACCCTGGCCAAGCAGTTTTCACAGGACCCCGGCTCGGGCGCACAAGGTGGTTACCTGGGCTTCTTCAAAAAGGGCGAGCTGGTACCCGAGTACGAAGCTGCTTCGCGCAAGCTGGAGCCCGGCCAGATGTCGCCGGTGGTAGAGTCGCAGTTCGGCTTTCACCTTATTCAATTCATTGAGCGTAAGGGGGATTCGTACTCCACACGCCACATTTTGCTGAAGCCCGCCACCGGCACCGCCGATGCCAGCGTGGCCGCCACCAAACTCACCCGCCTGCGCACCCAGATTCTGAAGGACAGCATTTCCTTTGCTAAAGCGGCCAAGGATTTCAGCACCGACAAGGGTACCAGCGGCAACGGCGGCCTGCTCGCCAACCGCCAGGACGGCGGCTCGCGTATGCCCCTCGACAAGCTTGACCCGGCCATCTTCTTCATCATCGACACTATGAAGGTGGGCCACATCACCCCGCCCCTGCCCTACCGCACCGACGACGGTAAGGAGGCCATGCGCATTCTCTACCTCAAGAGCAACATTCCGCCCCACCAGGCCAACCTGCTCGACGACTACCAGAAAATATCGCAGGCTGCTCTTACACAGAAGAAAAATCAGGCACTCGATGCGTGGTACGAAAAGAACCGTGGCACGGTATACCTGGAGGTAGCCCCCGAATATACGCAGTGTAAAGTACTCACGGCCAGCACGGAATAGCTATTGTTTGACCAAAAGAACGTCATGCTCATCTGGCGTCCGCTTGTCGAAGCATTTCTACCACGCCGCCGGGGTTACTAGCCCAACGAAGCGGTAGAGAGGCTTCGACAAGCGGACGCTAGATGAGCATGACGTTCTTTATAGCATTATTATCATCGTCTTGTTAGCGCGCTTATTCAACCAATGACTCCATTTCAAAACGATAAAGAAGCGGCCGACGCGCTGAAACAAGCCTACCAGCAGCTACGCCAGGAAATTGGCAAGGTCATCGTGGGGCAGGACGAGGTGGTGCGGCTGGTGCTCACGGCCGTGTTTGCGCAGGGACACTGCCTGCTGGTGGGCGTGCCCGGCCTGGCCAAAACGCTGCTCATCCAAACTATTGCCGACTCGCTCGACCTGTCGTTCAACCGCATTCAGTTCACCCCCGACCTGATGCCCAGCGACATTGTGGGCTCGGAGACGCTGACCCAGCAGCGCGAGTTTCAGTTCGTGAAGGGCCCGATTTTCGCCAACATCATCCTGGCCGACGAAATCAACCGCACGCCGCCCAAAACCCAGGCCGCCCTGCTCGAAAGCATGCAGGAATACGCCGTGACGGTGGCCGGGCAGCGCTACCCGCTGGCGCGCCCGTTTTTCGTGCTGGCCACCCAAAACCCCATCGAGCAGGAAGGTACCTACCCCCTGCCCGAGGCGCAGCTCGACCGCTTCATGTTCAACATCCAGCTCGGTTACCCCAGCTACGAGGAAGAATTGAACATCGTCAAGAACACGACTTCCGACCGCAAGCCAGTGGTGAGCAAGATATTACATTCGGCTGATATACAGGCCTATCAGGCCCTGGTACGCCGCGTACCCGTGGCCGACAACGTGGTGGAATACGCCGTGGGCCTCGTGCACAAAACCCGGCCCAATACCGCCCGCACTGCCCCCCGCGCCCAGCAATTGCTGGAGTGGGGCGCCGGCCCCCGCGCCAGCCAGTACCTCATTGTGGCCGCCAAATGCAACGCCTTGCTCACCGGTAAGTATTCGCCCGATATCGAGGACGTGCGCGCCGTAGCTTTGCCCATCCTGCGCCACCGCCTCGTGCGCAACTTCAAAGCCGAAGCCGAAGGCATGACGGTGGAACAGATTATTAAAGAACTACTTTAAGTCATTTAACAATTATCATTTAACAGTTAATAGTCCGCCATTCGGTAGGTCCCGCCACCTGAATGTTCACTGTTAATTGTTAAATGTTAAATGAAAAGCATGGAAGCCCAAGCATACTACCAGCAATTTGAGCGCAACGTGCGCATCATCCTCGACGCCCTGGCCGCCGGCCTCGACCTGCGCACCACTGCCCTCGAAACCAGCCTGCCCATTGAGGTCTACGTGCTGTGCGAAGTGCTGAACCAGGGCGCTGGCGAGCACTTCACGCTCAACGCCACCGGCGTGGCCCGCCTGGCCGAGTTTCAGCAGCAGTTTATGAAGCACGAGGACCAAACGCTGGCCGCCATGCAGCGCGTGCTGGCCGATAAGCAGTCCATCATGCGTACGCCCGAGGGCCGCGTGTTCACCAAGGAAATGCTGATTCGCCGCTTGGAGTTCTTCAACGAGGCCGCTCGGCAAGTGAATGTAATGCGTACGCAGCAAGCCCTGGGCAGCCCGCGGCAATACGTATAGCTAGCACAGCTAGTTAGTAATTAGGCAGTTATAGCAAAAGCTTTTAACAACATAGTCTTTTAGTATAACTACTTTATCAGCAGCTACTTATGGTGCTTGAAACCCCCCGCTTACTCTTGCGCCCCTATGAGCCCGCCGATGCGGCGGCCTTTTTTGGGGTGCTCGACCAGAGCCGGGAGCGGTTGAAGGCGTCGTTTCCGGACCGCCTGCGGGCCGTGCCCACGCTGGCGGAGGCCCCCGCCCAGCTCGCCGCCTTTGCCGACGACTGGCGCACTGGCCGCTTCTACGTATTGGGAATCTGGCTACGCGAAAGCCTTGATTACCTGGGTGATATCTGCTTGATGCCCCAACGGCGTGGGCAGGCCGAAATCGGCTACTACCTGGCGGCCGAAGCCGAAGGCCAGGGCTACGCCCGCGAGGCGCTGGCCGCCGTGTGCCACTTTGGCTTTGGGCGGCAAGTGGAGGCGCAGCGGCTACTCATCCGCTGCTTTGCCGACAACGCGCGGGCTCAAGCAGTGGCGCGGGCCCTAGGCTTTGCCTTGCAAGAGCCTGAGCAGCCGGAGGCTCCGGCGTGGTTTCGGTTCAATTTCTGGGACAGCAAGCCACCCGCTCCGACCATTCTGCATTTCGTACGGCACTGGTCAGCCGGTGATTAGAACGTAGGGTAAGCTTCAACTTGCCAATCGGTGCTTACTAAGAACGACGAGCAACGATTGGCAAGCTAAAGATTACCCTACCCCAGCCTATTGCCCCACGCGCACGCGCCGGCCCACATTGCCCAGCAGCCACTCCTGCCGAAAGTTGAGGTAAACGCCAAAGGAGAAGTCAAGCAGCTGCTTATTAAAGTCATACACGGGCTCCACACGCACGGTCACGGCCGCCGCGTCGGAAATGCGGAAGTCGCGCATTAAGCGCACCAACAGCAGCCGGCGCTCGGCATCGGTGAAGCCGGGCGTGCCGTAGCGCGAGGCGATGGACTGGTAGTAATTACCCCCCAGCGGCGCAAAGAATTTGTTGCCCTGCCAGTAGCTCAGCATCACATCCAGGTAGCGGGTTTCGAGCGTACCATTGATGTACAGCGCGTTACCATTCTGAAAAGGCAGCCGATAATTAGCAAACGAATGGTCGTCGAAGAGCAGGCCGTAGGCGTTGAGCCGCACCGCGTGAAAGGTGGGATTATTAAACGTCTTGCGGGCTACTATCCCAGTGGCATAGTTCAGCAAAGTTTGGATAGGCGCGTGCAGTGTATCAATCTGCCCCCCCTCGTGCCGGGCGGTAAATTGCAGCGGGATAGATACTTGCACCGGGCTGTTATCACCCGTGAGGCGGAAGCTGCTGCTGAGGCCGCCGGCAATCTGCTCCTGGTAGTTTACCCCCGCGTATTCCTGCCGCAGCCAGTCTACCCACACGTCGAGCACCACGCGCTTGGTGTTCAGCCGGTACTGCAAGCCTTCCTCCAACGGCTTTAGCATTACGCGCTCAAAATCGAACAGCGGCTCGATGTAGCCGTGGTTGAGATTGGCCTTGATATTGCCAAAAATGAACTGGCTGCTGCCATGCGTCCAGGTGGCGCGGTAGGTGGGGCGCACCTGCCGCAGCTGCGGAGTGCCAAAGTCTTTCCACAGAAAAACGCCGGCTTCCAGGCGCAACTCCTTAGTAGGATAATAGACGAGTTGCGGGTTCAGCTGCGTGCCGAATAGCGTGTAGCCTTGGACGATATCGTTGAAATACTCGTTGTCTTTGAAGAACGTGAAGGCGTTTAGTGAAATACGCAGGTCACCTGTTTGAACCTTACCAGCCGATTCAAGTCTCGCCCAAGCATTTTCAGCAGCTACCGATAAGGAGTCCTTTGTTACTTCCATTATTGGGGGCTGATTGTCCATCGAGCCACTTATAGTCGTCATCTTCCATGAACTTAACCCCCTCGGAAAACCTGGGTATGGTGAGACAAACGCCTGATTGTTCAACTGCGCCCACGCTGGCGCAGCCGTAAACAACACAGCACCAATGCTAACTAAAATTTTTAGAAATTTCCTCATAAATTTGCGCATCATCCGGCACAAAACCGGGAGCAGATGCGTTACAAATGGCCACCGAAAAACAGAACGGTAGCTGGCCTAGTCTGCTGCTACCGTGCTCCGGTGCGATAAATCAAAATACCGTAGTTTTACAAACCTAAGTTTCTTTTCAAACCCCCTCCCCCGTCTATGGCCTTTGCAACCAAAGCCGAAAAACCAGAAAAGGCCGAGAAAGCCGAAAAAACCACTGGCGGCGACCCCATCGCCGAGAAGAAAAAGGCGCTCATGCTCACGCTAGAGAAGCTGGATAAAGCCTTCGGCAAAGGTACCGTGATGAAGCTCTCGGACCAGAAAGTGAACGACATTCCGGCCATCAGCACCGGCTCGCTTTCGCTCGATATCGCCCTCGGCATCGGCGGCCTGCCCCGCGGCCGCGTGGTCGAAATCTACGGCCCCGAGTCGAGTGGCAAGACGACGCTCACGATGCACGCCATTGCCGAAGCCCAAAAGGCGGGCGGCACGGCGGCCTTCATCGACGCCGAGCACGCCTTCGACCCCGCCTACGCCAAAAAGCTGGGCATTGATGTGGACAACCTCCTCATCGCGCAGCCCGACAACGGCGAGCAGGCCCTCGAAATTGCCGACCAGCTCATCAGCTCGGGCGCTATCGACATTATCGTAATTGACTCCGTGGCGGCCCTCGTGCCCAAAGGCGAGCTCGAAGGCGACATGGGCGACTCGAAAGTGGGCCTGCACGCCCGCCTCATGAGCCAGGCCCTGCGCAAGCTCACCGGCACGATTAACAAGACCAACTGCCTGTGCATCTTCATCAACCAGCTGCGGGAGAAAATCGGCGTGATGTTCGGCTCGCCCGAAACCACGACCGGCGGTAACGCCCTGAAATTCTACGCTTCGGTACGCCTCGACATCCGTCGTATCGGCCAAATCAAGGAAGACAAGGATAACGTAACCGGCAACCGCACCAAGGTGAAGGTGGTGAAAAACAAAGTAGCGCCGCCCTTCAAGGTGGTCGAGTTTGACATCATCTACGGCCAGGGCATCAGCAAAGTCGGCGAAATCGTGGACCTTGGTGTTGACATGGGCATCATCGGCAAGTCGGGCTCGTGGTTCAACTACGGCGCCAATAAGATTGGCCAGGGCCGCGAGGCTGTGAAAACCCTGCTGCTCGACAACCCCGAGCTGGCCGACGAAATCGAAGCCAAAATCCGCAACATGGCCAAGGGCGATACCGACGTTATCCCCGTGGATATGAGCGGCCCCGAGGACGGCGACGACACGCTGTAAGCCTTCCGGCTGCTTCGTAAAATGAATGCCCCGCTACCGCCCGGTAGCGGGGCATTTTTTGTAGCGGGCCGGTACGGCGGGCGGCGAAATTGCCCCGTAGTTTTACGGGCTGGCACTTTGTTTGTAAATCTGTTTCGGCTTCTCTTTCGTTGTTTTAGCGTATGCGCCGCTGGCTACTTGTTCCGCTTCTCCTTCTGAGTGCCGCCTGGACGCAACCCCGCGGCCTGGCCGAGCCGGTGCGCTTTTGGCCCAACGCCAGCTTCCGGGCCGGCGAAACCATCCGCTACAAGGTGCACTACGGCGTGCTGAATGCCGCCGAGGCCGTCGTCGAAACCTCCGGCAACCTGGAGCGCATCGCCGACCGCCCCTGCTACAAAGCCACCGTGAGCGGCCGCACCACCGGCTCGGTCGATTTCTTTCTGCACGTGAAGGACCAGTGGCGCTCCTACATCGACACCGCCAGCATCCTGCCCCTGCGCTCCTCGCGCGACATTGAGGAAGCCACCTACCGCAAGAAGGAAGTCGTGGATTTCGACCAAGAGCACGATATGGTCAACGTGCTGCAAACACACACCAAAGAGCCCATCCGCTACACCTTCAAGGTGCCCAACAACGTGCAGGAGCTGGTGAGCGGCTTCTACTACCTGCGCACCCTCAACTACGACCACATGAAGGTGGGCGAAGTCATTCACATGGGCGGCTTCTTCGACGAAGCCACTTTTAACCTGGACGTTACCTTCCGGGGCCGCGAGGTGGTCCAAACCAAAGCCGGCGTTATCCGCGTGCTGAAGCTGATACCCAAAATGCCGCCCAACCGCATTTTCCAGGGCGAAGAAGCCATCAAGATTTACCTCTCCGACGACCGTAATAAGATTCCGGTGCTCTTCCAGGCCGAGCTGTTCGTAGGCTCGGTGAAGGTGGATATGTATAAGTATGAGGGGTTGAAATACCGGCTCAGCTTAGCCAAATAACCCATTACCCAACAGATAGTTAACCACTTACTACCTTTATTTAGCCGGCTAGTAACCAGCGCGTCACACAAACGTAACATGGCCGCCGCGCCGAAGCTGGTAATTTTGCACCGCGAAAGTTCTTACCCCTTCCGCCCTACCCGCCGTGGCAACCCCCGCCAACCAACGGTCAGCGCCAGCGAAGTCCGCTGCCTACAAGATTATGGTCGTCGACGACGACCCTGACATCGTGGAGCTGCTGGAGTTCAATCTCAAGAAAGAAGGCTACTTCACCGCCTCCGCCGGCGACGGCCGCCAGGCCTTGGCCGTCGCCCAGGAATTCAACCCCGACATCATCCTGCTCGATGTGATGATGCCCCACCTCGACGGCATTGCCACCTGCCGCCTGCTGCGCGAGCAACCCAAGTTCAAGGATACCTACATCCTCTTCCTCACGGCCCGCGCCGAAGAGTTTTCGGAAGTAGCCGCCTTCGAGGCCGGTGCCGATGACTTTCTGGCTAAGCCCATCAAGCCCAGGGCCTTACTGAGCCGCTTAGCCGCCATTGTGCGCCGCGACCAAGACCCCCACGCCGGCGTGGAGGCCATCGATATCAACGGCCTGCGCATCGACCGCACCGCCTTCGCCGTGTACCAGGAAGGCCGCAAAATCACGCTGCCCAAGAAAGAGTTTGAGCTGCTGGCCTTCCTGGCCGCCGCCCCACACAAGGTTTTCAGCCGCGACGAGCTGCTACAAAATATCTGGGGCAACGACGTATTCGTGCTGGCCCGCACCGTGGACGTGCACGTGCGCAAAGTGCGCGAAAAAGTGGGCGACCACCACATCCAAACCATTAAGGGCGTGGGCTATAAGTTTAACGCCGACTAGCCAGCTGCCGTAGTAAAAAAGAAGAACGTCATGCTGACGAAGGAAGCATCTCTACCGCGTAAGTAATCCTAACGTTTAAAGTTGGTTACGCGGTGGAGATGCTTCCTTCGTCAGCATGACGTTCTTTATTCGCAACTTGTTAAATGATAACTGCTAATTGTTAAATGAATTTCTCCTCGCGCACCATTGCCGTTCTCATCGCGCTGCTGGTGGCGGGGGTGCTCACCACATTCGCCTACGTGGCCCCCACGCTACCCTCGCACCAGGCTTTTCTAGCGGCTGGTATCACGGTGGCGGCGTGCTTTTTACTGGTGTACTTATCGTTTGAAGCCCTGATTTTTCGGGAGATAAACGGCATCTATTCACGCCTGGAGCACATCAAGCGCAAAGAGTTTAAGCGTCTGAGCAACAAGTTTTTATTTCGGCCCGAACCCCTGCGCCGAATCGGCGATGAGATAGTCGAAATGGCCGAGCGCCGCCAGCAGGAGCTTGACGAGCTCAAGCGCCTGCAAGCCCTGCGCCGCGAGTTCCTGGCCGATGTGTCGCACGAGCTCAAAACGCCGCTTTTCGCCGCGCAAGGCTTCGTGCATACCATTCTGGACGAGGAGGAGGACAACGAGGAGCACGGCATGGACCCGGCCACCCGCCGCAAGTTTTTGCAGCGCGCCGCCGCCAGCCTCGATGCCCTCGACGCCCTGGTGCAAGACCTGGTCACCATTTCGCAGCTTGAAAAAGGCGTTATCCGCATGCGCCGCCAGCGCTTCGACCTCGTAGCCCTGGTGCAGGAGCTATTTGAGCTGCTGGAGCAGCAAGCCCAGCGGCGCGGCACCACGCTGGAGCTATTTCCGCCGCACCTGGCCGAGGAGGAAGTACTCGTAGTGGCCGACCGCAACCGCATTCGCCAGGTACTTATCAATTTGATTGATAACGCGATAAAGTATGGCCGCGAAAAAAATGGCCACGTGGTGGTAACCCTCACGCCGGGCCGCAGCGGCCTGCGCGTGGCCGTGCGTGACAACGGCCCCGGCATTGCGCCCGAGCACCAGGCGCGCATCTTCGAGCGCTTCTACCGGGTCGATAAAAGCCGCTCGCGCTCGGCCGGCGGCTCGGGGCTGGGCTTAGCCATCAGCAAGCATATTGTGGAGGCGCACAAGTCGAATATCCACATTAAGAGCGTATTGGATGAAGGCACCACGATGGAATTCAAGCTGCCCCGCCCCAAGGAAGTGAAGTAGCGTAAGCTTCAGCTTGCGAGCGAGCGCCAGCGAGCAGCCGGCACCGCGCCGCTCTGTGAATCATGCATAGCCCGGCCCACGATGCCCCCGCCCCCTCGCTAGCTAAAGCTTACGCTACCCCCCGCTACCCGCTACCTTTGCGGTCCGCATGAAGCCACCTAAGTTCAAAGACCTTATCCTGTTTGAGAACGACGATTATATCGTCGTCAACAAACCCCCGTTCCTCTCCACGCTCGACGAGCGCATTGGCGTGGCCGCCAGCCTGTTGCGCATGGCCCGCGAATACGCCGACGACGCTCAAGTGGGCCACCGCCTCGACCGTGACACCAGCGGCGCGCTGGTGATAGCCAAAAACCCGGAGGCCTACCGCCACGTCTCGATGCAGTTCGAAAACCGCGAGGTGCGTAAGGTGTACCACGCCGTAACCTGGGGTGCCCCGCCGCTGGAACAGTTTGTGGTAGAGCGCAATATCGAAACCACCAAGAGCGGCAAGGCCCGCCTGGCCTTCAAAGGCAAGCCCGCCGAAACACGCTTCACCACCCTCGACACCTACGCCCGCCACTCGCTGGTGCAGTGCGAACCCGTGACTGGCCGCATGCACCAGATTCGCCTGCACCTAGCCTATGTGCAAGCGCCCATCGTGGGCGACCACCTCTACGGCGGCGAAGACTTTTTCTTGTCCACCATCAAGAAGAAATTCAACCTCAAGGACGGCGAAACCGAGCAGCCCTTCATCAAGCGCTTTGCGCTGCACGCTAAGGAGCTGGAGTTTACGGGACTTGATGGGGTATTAATTAAAGTAGATGCCCCGTACCCCAAAGACTTCCGGGTACTGGTGGAAACGCTGGCGCAATACCGGTAAATCCATTTGAATCAACTCACAGTATGCTAAGTATTTGGAAGCGCTTCGAGGCTTGGTTGGCAGTGAGCGCGCCGCAGCTGTTAACTGAGCTAAACGCTGGCGCAACCGACGCAGAGCTAGGCGAACTGGCTACGACACTCGGCACCGAGCTACCGGCCGATTTTCTGGCTTTCTACCGCATTCACAACGGGCAAAAAACCGAAGCTAGTGGCCTGTTCGACGGGGAAGAATTGTTATCTGTACCGCGGATGCTAGACGAGTGGACCATCTGGAACGACCTGCTCAAGGGCGGCGATTTTGAGGGGGCCGCTTCCATGCCCGACGCTGGCGTGCGCGCCGACTGGTGGAATCCGCTCTGGCTGCCCCTCACCCATGACGGCGCGGGCAACCACTGCTGCCTCGACCTATCGCCTGCGCCGGGCGGCGCATGCGGCCAAATAATTCGGATGTGGCACGACGCTGACGAGCGCACGCTGCTTGCCTCCTCCTTTACCGAGTGGATTACGCGGTACGTAACAGCCCTGGAAGCCGGTGAATACGTGTTTAGTGAGGACTACAACGGCATCGTATTAGTCGATGACTTGGATGAGTAATTCCTCGTGCCGCCGGCTGATTCCCTAGAAATCAGTCGGTCGCATTTGGTAATGTAGTAGAAAAATGGTACCTTTGTGTCCGTTTTTCCCCAGCCCCATACGGCTTGGGGTTTATTGTCAATTGTTTAGCCGGTAAATATTTACCATCCCTATGGACCACCTGAGCTTCAAGACGACCCACGTCAACAAGGCCAACGCCCAGAAAAACTGGGTTATCGTAGACGCCAGCGTGGCCCCGCTGGGCCGCGTGTGCAGCCAAATCGCCAACCTGTTGCGCGGCAAGCATAAGCCTTCGTTCACCCCCAACTCCGACTGCGGCGATAACGTAATCGTTATCAACGCCGACAAGCTGCACGTGACGGGCAAGAAAATGAACGAGAAGCTGTACATCAGCCACTCGGGCTACCCCGGCGGCCAGAAGCAGCGCACCCTGCGCGAGCAGATGAACCGCGATTCGCGCAAGGCTATTGAGCACGCCGTGAAAGGTATGCTGCAAGGCAACCGCCTCGGCGCTGCCCAGTACCGCAACATGTACGTATACGCCGGCACCGAGCATCCGCACGAAGCTCAGCAGCCCCAGCCTTACGAGCTGAAGAACCTGTAAATCATTGCTTTACGGCCACTTTTGGCCGCATATTTTTCCCACTAAATGGCAGCTACTAACACCTCTGGTAGAAGAAAAACCTCGGTGGCCCGCATTTACATGCAGGCCGGGCAAGGGAATATCACTATCAACGACCGGGACATGAAGTCCTACTTCGCCAACGAACTGTTGGAGAACATCGTGAACCAGCCCCTGGCTACCCTCGAGCAGGTGGGCCAGTACGATATCAAAGTGAACGTGAAGGGCGGCGGCATCGCCGGCCAGGCCGAGGCTATCCGCCTTGCCATCTCGAAAGCTTTGGTAAGCGATAACGAGGAAGTGAAGTCGGCTCTCCGCAAGGAAGGATTCATGACCCGCGACCCCCGCATGGTTGAACGCAAGAAGTTCGGCAAGCGCAAGGCACGTCGCTCGTTCCAGTTCTCCAAACGCTAATATTCGAAGCAGACTATTATGGCTCAGTCCACCACCTACAAAGAGCTGCTTGACGCGGGTGCCCACTTTGGTCACCTTACGCGCAAGTGGGACCCGAAAATGGCGCCGTACATCTTCATGGAGAAGAACGGCATCCATATCATCGACCTCAACAAGACGCTGGCTTCGCTGGATTACGCGTCGAACGCTATTCGCAACATTGCGAAAAGCGGCCGCAAAATCATGTTCGTTGCCACCAAAAAGCAGGCCCAGGAGATTGTGCAGACGGAGGCAGTTCGCCTCAAGATGCCTTTCGTGACGGACCGCTGGCTGGGCGGGATGCTGACGAACTTCGCCACCATCCGCAAGAGCTTGAAGAAGATGAGCACCATCGACAAGATGGTGAAAGAAAACACCGCCTACGCCGCCCTGGCTAAGCGTGAGAAGCTGATGATGTCGCGCGAGCGTGACAAATTAGAACGCGTAATGGGTGGTATATCGGAATTAAGCCGCCTCCCCGCTGCCCTGTTCGTAGTAGATGTGAAGCGCGAGCACATTGCCGTGAAAGAAGCTCAGAAATTGGGCATTCCGGTGTTTGCTATCGTGGATACCAACTCGAACCCCGACTTGGTGCAGTTCCCGATTCCGGCCAACGATGACGCTTCGAAGTCTATTCAGCTCATCATCAACGTAATCGGTAAGGCTATCGAAGATGGCCTGTCGGAGCGTAAAGTTGACAAAGAAGATGCCGACCGCAAGGAAGCCGATGAGGCTGCCGTAGCGGAGAAGACTGAGGCTGACAAAGAAGCCTAAGCCGCTCGCTGTCAAAGCTTGACGAAGAAGGGAACGGTCGAGGCAAATGCTTGGCGGTTCCCTTTTTCAATTTTAAGAATAGTGCGGACTTTGCAGTCCGCGCTTGCGTAGTTCAAAGATTCCATTCACCCACCAACTCGCGGACTCGCAGAGTCCACGCTACTACTATGGCCGCTATCACCGCCGCAGATGTAAACAAGCTTCGCACCATGACCGGTGCAGGCATGATGGATTGCAAAAAAGCTTTGACCGAAGCCGATGGCGATTTCGAAGCCGCCCGCGACATTCTGCGTAAGCAGGGTCAGAAAATTGCCGATAAGCGCGCCGACAATGCTACGTCGGAAGGCCTGGTACTGGTAAACGTGAGCGCTGATGGCACTACCGGCAAGCTGGTGGCCCTAGCTTGCGAAACGGAGTCGGTAGCGAAAGTAGCTGACTTCCGCACGCTGGTGCAGCAAATTTTGGACACGGCGGTGAAAACCAACGTGGGCACCAAGGAAGACTTGCTGGCCGCTACGGAGGCCGACGGCCGCACCGTGCAGGAGCATATCACCGAGCTGACCGGCAAAATCGGCGAGAAACTCGACCTCATCTACACCACCATCACCGCTGAGAAAGTGGCTTCGTACATCCACTCGGATAACAAGAAGGGCGTACTCGTGGGCCTGAAGAACGTAGGCGATGCCGACGTTGCTGCCATCGGCCGCGACGTTGCTATGCAAATCGTAGCTATGAAGCCCGTTGCCGTTGACAAAGACGGCGTGGACGCTGGCACGGTAGAGCGCGAAATCGAAATCGGCAAAGAGCAGGCGCGTGCCGAAGGCAAGCCCGAAGCGATGCTGGAGAAAATCGCCCAGGGCAAACTCAACAAGTTCTACAAGGAGAACACCTTGCTGAACCAGGAGTTCGTAAAAGATAACTCGCTGACCATCGCCCAATTGCTCGACAAAATGTCGAAAGGCATGACGGTATCGGACTTCAAGCGCGTAGCAATCGGCGCTTAGTTTTTAGCCTGATTCGCTTTAAATAGAAAGCCCGCTGGCGCATTGCCAGCGGGCTTTCTATTTTTGGTTATGACCCAGAAAAAGAAGGCTCTTTACCGTGATTTGCTGAGGTGGGCGATGGTAGACATGCGGATGCATAGCGCATCGGCAACTACCGGCTTGCTACGGTTATTTACGAACCGTAGGCCTGGCCGCCTTAAAGTGATTCAATTCATTCACGCTATGAATAACTGGCTGCATAACACTGCTTTATATTCTGCTGTTGATTTTGAGGGCTTCAAAGAAGAATTGTTCTGGGAAGATTATAGACGATTTAGACACGATTTTCCTGCTGATAGGTGGGCTGGACTCACTGAAACGGTCATTAAAGAGTTGCTAGCAAGCGTTGATTAACGTTGCCGCATCCACGCCCGTACTCGGGCCCGCGCATTCGCGCGCACGTTGAGGTAGAACAAGTTATAATCGACAATGTGGAAAGAAACGCGCAACTCTCGGCGGCCTGGAATGTGCAGGCGGCGGTAGCCAGCGCGGTGCGGGTCATCGACCCAGAGCACGCCGCGGTGGGGCTGGGCAGTAGTGAGGTGGGGGTCGATGCGCCGGAAATTGAGCGGCACGCCTCCCCTATTCAGCGTGGCGGGCGCGTTGGCGGAGTCGAGCGTCCAGGTGAGGGGGTTGGTGACGAGCAGGCCGTGGTAGGGCTGGTAGTCGGTGCCGCGCACGGCAGTGTTCCAGCCGATGATGCCGCCGGTTTGGAGCGAATCGCGCAGGGCGGGCAGGTGCTGGTACTCGTTGGGCTTTACCAGGCGGCCAATCAGGTACGCCGCTACTAACTGCTTACGTAGCTGTGGGTTATCATCGACTAGCTCGTGCAGGAGCCGTGTGAGGTGGGTAGTACCCTGACTATGGCTGGCCAGAATAAAGGGCCGGCCGTGGTTGTAGTGCGCAAGGTAGTACTGAAAGGCCGCCTTGACGTCGGCATAAGCCAGGTCGAGGGCGGGCTGGGCATTGGGGTCTTCGGTGGCGAAGAATGTGTAGAGCGTGGCCTGCCGGTAGCGCGGGGCGTACAGCCGGCCTACGTCATAAAACAAGCTGGCCTGGTTGCGCAGGGAGGTGCGGGCTGTGAAGCGCTGCAACCGGCGCAGGCGGAGCGGGGCATTCCAGTAGCCCAACCGCCAGAAATAGGTGGTGGGATGCACGTAGAACACGTCAGCTACCGTATCGGGCGCGGTGGCGGGCAGGCCGGGCGGGCGCTGCCGGGCGGCACTACGGTAGCCGGGCAGCGCCGCCCAATTAACCGAATCGGCATAATCGGGGGCGGGCCCGGCCGCCTTGACCGAAAACTGGTGTACAGGCCGCAATAGCGTGAGGCAACTACTGAGCGCACCTAAGGCGCAGAAGCTAGCCCCCAGCAAAGCCCAGCGAATAACCGACACAGTTAGGGTATTTTAAAAGCAGAATCGGTAGACATCGTGGTGGTAGGCGTGGTAGCAGCGGGCGTAGAAGCCGGCGCTTTAGCGGGCGGCATGGCTGCTGCCGGGGCAGCCACCGAATCGGCTTTGAACTGGCTGGCTGCGGCAGTAACTACTGGGCGGGCCATGGGAGCTACGCGAATGGTTTCGGGGACGGTGGTGGGCGGCAGGGTTATTTGCTCGGCCTGGGGGCCCACTTCGGGGGCCACGGTGGTAGAATCAGCAGAGGTTTGGCTACTGCTAGTCAAGTGCTCATCGGGCGCAGCGGGACGGCCCATGAATAGGTAGAGCACGAGGCCCAGTACTACCAGGGCCCCGCCGATAATAAAGACAAGATTCAGCGGGTTGCGGCCCTCTTCGGCAAGGCGGAGGTCGGGTTCAGTATCCGGAGTACTCCCGGCGGATGCAGCTAGCCAGTCGGACGTGGCAGCGGGGGGCGGCGGGGCCAGCTCGGCGGGGTTGGGGGCTACCGTGTCGTAGGCGGCTATCGTAGCTTCGGGGATGGGCGCGGGCGCCTCGGGCAACACCTTGTTACCCAAATCATTAGCCGGCAACGTTGCCGTAACTGAACTGCCATCGGCCGGGGAGAGCGGCAGGGCGGGCTCTAGGCCAAAAATGAGCTGGCGCTTGAGGGTTTCGAACTCCTGCGGGGTGATGGTGCCCGCGTCCAGCATGTCTTTGAGCTGCCGCAGGGCGGCGAGCGATGAATGGGCATCGGACGGATTCATAGCGAAAGGCGAAAGCGACTAGTAGTTAAGGCGTTACAATGGTAAGGCGCGTGCGGCGGCGCTCCAGCACCTTCACGCCAGCTTCGCGCAGCAACCCGTTGTTGACGAGTTGCACACTGTCCTGGCTGAGGGTTTTGGCGTTAGCTTCGTTTTGACGCAGCAGCTCGTCGATGCGCTTGAGGTTGGCGGCCGTGTTGGCGCGGGTGGCATCGGCGTGGCGGTTGAGCTTCTCCTTTTCCTTGTCAATGGCCGCGATTTTAGCCTCGGCCTCGGCTACCTGCTGGCGGTAGAAATTAGTGCGCGCGGCGGGCGCGTACTTGGTCAGCACCGCTTCCAGCTGCTTGAATGGCGCGGGCGTGAGGTCGGGCGAGAAGTAGGTTTTATCGCCAAACGCGCCGAACAGCGCCACCTCAGTAGTCGAGTCGGTGAGGGCTGTGGTGGCGGCGTACACGTCGATGGGGCGGCTCGAAATAGCCGTGCCGCTCACCTGCTTGGCCGAGAGCACGGGTTTCTTGCCCAGCAAGCCCGCCAGGCCGCCCTTCAGAGAAAGGCGCTGGCTGCTCTTCATGTAGGATTGCAAGAATTCGCGCGTGTCGTCCTCGTTACCGTCCACTACTACGTTGACGCTGGCCTGGGTGTGGCCCGCGTAAGGCAGCTGGCCCTGGCGCACCTGGTAGCTTTGGGCCCAGGCTGGTGCGCTGGCGCATAAGGCACCCCCGAGGAGTAATAATCGCAAATTAAGCATGTTGGCAAAGGTAATGGTGGAGCTAGCGCAAGTCGTGGCGGGCAAAGGCGGCGCGCATATCCTGCTGCATAAGCTGGAAGCGGGCCACGGCGGCGGCCAGAAACTCATCGTCGAGGAGCTGGCGAATCTCCACGTCGGGCGGAGCTACGCCGCTCAGGTCGAGGTCGGCCACCTTGTAGGTTTGCTCCAGGGGGCCTTGCTCCAGCTTGAGCAGGTATTTGCCGTTCCAGGCCAGCAGGGTGATTTTGACTTGCGGATACGGAATGTCGGCAACGTGGCGCATGAAGAAAGCAAGATGGAATTAGCCGAAGGTAATACGGCGGTTGGCCCGGCTGGTTAAACTCAGCTTTAATGTGATAGCGCGCCCAGGCTAGTGCCCGCCCCCGGTTAGCCGCCCACCAACGACTACGTTTTCAGTGTCCTGAGCCCTTAAAGGTGGGGAGGTACCACCGCCGGGCCCCTACCTAAGAGGGTGTTAGGGAATTAAGCAGGCGCTAAGCGGTTGAGGCACATGGTCATGTTGGCAATGAGCAGCCAGGC
>NZ_BAAGXF010000023.1:0-56795 GCF_054779975.1 Hymenobacter arcticus | reverse complement strand
AAACTACCTCGCCATGCTCCATTTTGCCTGCGCTCGAATCACTTGGTATAATTGCCTATTTGGATAGCCTCTTAGTTTATTTACCGTAGCATTTTACTTTCACGCTTCCTCCTCCCCGCTCCCCTATGGCTAAACGTTTCTTTCTAATCAGCGCCGGCCTGCTCGGCCTGGCGGGCTGCGCCAGCAGTGGCCCGGCCGCACCCGTGGCCACCGGCACCGCCCCTACTCCGCCCGCCGTTGCGCCCGCCCCGCCGGGCGTGGGCCTCGATGTGGCTGACCTCGACCGCGCGGTGTCGCCGTGCCAGGATTTCTTCGAGTTTTCGGGTGGCAACTGGCTCAAAGCCAACCCCATTCCGAGCTATGCTACCAGTTGGGGGCCGCGTAACCTACTGGGACTGCGTACCCAGGCCACGCTCAAGCAAATACTGGAAGAGGCCGCGGCCAACCGCAATGCTACACCCGGCTCCAACGCCCAGAAAGTGGGCGACTTCTACGCCGCCGCCATGGACACGGCGGCCATTGAGCAGGCCGGCATCGCGCCGCTCAAGCCCGAGCTGGCCCGCATTGCGGCCCTCAAAACCCGCGCCGGGCTGCCGGCGCTCATTGCCCACGAGCAGGACTTGGGCACTGGCGCGTTTTTCCGCGGCGGCGTGCAGGTTGATGAGAAGAATACCACGCGCTACGTTATCGGCCTCGACCAGGGCGGCCTGACGATGGGCGACCGCGACTACTACCTCAAGGACGACGCCCGCACCCAGAAAATCCGGGCCGCGTACCAGGCTTATATGCAGCAAGTATTTGGCTTGCTGGGCGATAACGCGGCCACGGCCCAGCGCAACGCCGCCACCGTGGAGCGCCTCGAAAAGCGCTTGGCCACCGCCTCACGCAGCCGCGTGGAGCTGCGCGACCCGCAGGCCAACTACAACCAGATGCCCCTGGCCGCCGCCGCCAAACGCTATCCGGCCGTGCAGCTGCCGCAGCTGCTGGCCGCTATGCAATTATCTAAAGCCCAAGAAGTTATTGTGGGCCAGCCGGCGTTTTTTGACGAGCTGAACAGCTTGCTTAAAACCGAGCCGCTCGCGGATATTCAGACGTATCTGCGCTGGCACTTGGTGCGCTCGGTGGCCGGCACGCTGCCGGCGGCTTACGTCGATGCCAGCTTTCGCTACAACCAGGCCCTGACCGGGGCTAAGCAGCAAACCGTGCGCTGGAAGCGCGTGCAGGCCTCCACCGACGCGACCATTGGGGAGGCCTTCGGGCAGCTGTACGTGGATAAATCTTTCTCGCCCGAGGCCAAGCAAAAGGCGCTGGCGATGGTGGCCAACATCAAGGCTAGCCTGGCCGAGCACATCCAAACCAACACCTGGATGAGCGCGCCCACCAAGGCCGAGGCCCTGAAAAAGCTGAACGCCCTGCGCGTAAAAATCGGCTACCCCGACAAGTGGAAGGACTATTCGGCGCTGCCCATCACGCGGGCCAGCTACACCACCAACATCCTCAACGCCCACCTGTGGGAGAGCAAGCGCGAGGCCGCCCGCTTTGGCGGCCCCGTGGACCATACCGAGTGGGGCATGACGCCGCCCACCATCAACGCCTACTACAACCCGCCGCTCAACGAGATTGTGTTTCCGGCCGGCTACTTGCAGCCGCCCTTCTTCGACCCCAAGGCCGATGATGCCGTGAACTACGGGGCCATTGGCGGTGTGATGGGCCACGAAATGACCCACGGCTTCGACGACCAGGGCCGGCAGTACGACAGCCAGGGCAACCTGCGCGACTGGTGGACGCCGGCCGATGCGGCCGAGTTTACGAAGCGCGCCGCCGTGGTGGGCCGCCAGTACGACGCCTTTTCGCCGCTCGACTCGGTGCACGTGAACGGCAAGCTGACCATGGGCGAAAACCTGGCCGATTTTGCCGGCCTCACCATCGTGCACGGCGCCCTCGAAAAGCAGTTGCAGCAGCGCTACGGCAACGGCCCGCGCCCGCAGTACGACGGCTTTTCGCCCGAGCAGCGCTTCTTTCTGAGCTGGGCCCAGCTACGCCGCACCAACATTCGGCCCGAAGCCCTGCGCCAGCAAATCCAGACCGACCCGCACTCGCCCGGCCAATACCGCACCATCGGGCCGATTATGAACATGCCACAGTTTCAGGAAGCCTTTGGCTGCAAGGAAGGCGACAAGATGACGCGCACGGCCGCCGACCGGGCCGTTATCTGGTAGGCGCGCCGCTTAGCCGGCCGACCGGTTGTCGTTGACACACTTAACAGAGTCAACCGGTCGGCCGGCTTGCGCCGGCGGACCGGCCAGGCGGCGCAGTTCTCAACTTAAAAGGACTCATGCAGAAGCTGCTTTGGCTTACTGATTCACGGGTATCAGCGCTGGCTGGTACCCGTTTTTTGTGCTGGCCAATGTGGCCAGCCAAGCTACGATATCAGCCACCGGCAGGTGGGCCGCCGCCGAAGGCACCGACCGCGAACTACCGCACAAAAACGGCGCGTACTCGAACCCCATGCTGCTAGCCAGGCGAGCGTAGCAGTCGTTGAAGCAGCCTTCGGGGAAGATTTCGGCTACCTGCACGGCCCCGGTGGCCCACACCAGATGGCTCAGCCCAGCCCCGTGCAAACCCACTAGCAGGCGCGCCTCAGCAAACAGCGCCACTTGCGCCAGCAGGGGCAGCGCCTCGCAATACACTATCTCGAAGCCCTGTTGCCGCAGCGCGGCTTCCAGCGCGGGCTCGCCGGGGGCCGAGCGGTTGGCGGTGCGCACCCGCGATATGTAGAGCCGGCGGTGGCCAGCCCCGCCCCGCCCCGCGGGCAAAAATGCCTTTCTAAGGTTCTTAATATCAGCTGGATGCACAAAGCCCGCCATCTCGTCCTTGCTGATTAGCAGTAGCTCGGCCACCCGCCGGGGGCCCGCCACCCGCCGGGTGCGCGCGGCGTAGTCGGCCGGGCCTAGCAGGTGTTGCAGCGCCTGCTCTACGAAGGCGGGCACCGTAGGGGGCAGCAGGATGCGTACCTCGGGCCAGCGGTCCAGGGCCAGTAGCAGGTTGGGCAGGGTTTCGAACAGCCAGTGGAAGAACGGGGCGGGCGGGCAGGCTACCAGCAGCCCGGTTTCGGCCAGGGGCGGGGTGGGCAGCAGTAGCTCGGGGGTGAGCGCGGCCCAGCCCATGAGGCGGTGCACGCAGCCTACGCTTTCGGCCAGGGCCAATGGGGCGTCGGGCAGCCAGGTGAGGCCGCTGGCGGCCGACACGCACACATCGCGCAGCACGTAGGCCCGCCGCGCTTCGAAAGCCTTGGTACGGCGAAAGGCGGCGGGCAGCTCGGGGAGCAGCGCATACGTGAGGGCCAGGGGCGGCAGCAGCGTGTGGGTGGCCACCACGTGGGGACGCAGCTCATCGCGCAGCGAATGCTCTTCTACCGAGCGCAGGGCACTGCTGGGCAGCTCACTCACTAAGGGCCCCAAAATCAGCTTGTTAAGCACTTGGGCCAGCCGCACCCGCAGCTGGCTGCTACGCTGGGCTGACGGCAGGGCCAGGAAACGGCTTAAAAAGGCGGGCTTCGTCATGGGGCAGCAGCCTGAGCGCACAAAGGGCGAATACGGGCGCGGGGGCCGCGTAAATGTAGCCAGCTTTTTCAGCCTCCTCATTTTAAGGGGCTTGAAAAATTGTAACTGGCGCGAACAGGCAAGCCTAGCGCGGCCGAGCGGCATTTCGCGGGGCATGAGCGGCCTTGTGCCACCAGTACTCAAGGCAAGCCGGGCGCGCCGCAACTCTCCCTGACGCCGGCCGCACCAAGGGCAGTTGAGTAAGCACTATTTTTTAACCTATCGCAATCGATGTTGCAGCTACCGCAATCGTTTCCGCCAGTTGACGAGGTTATTTATTTGATTTTCAGACTTTTATTTAGCTAACCAGCTAGCCTACCTTTAGCCAACTGGCCAGGTTGAGGCGCGCTTGCGAGCCACCGGCCGGCCTTCCTTTTTCCCACCCACTCCTTCTTCCACATGAAGAAACCTCAACTCCTGGCGCTTGCGCTGGTAGCTGCGCTTGGCAGCTACGCTCCCTTACTAGCCCAAACTACCCCCGTGGTGGTCGAGGCCGAAACCGGCACCTCCACCAACCCGGCCACGCCCCTGCCAAACACCACCACCGGCGACTGGGCCGCCCGCACCATCGATGCTTCGGGCACCACGCCAGCCATTACGTACGTGACCTCGCTCAGCGACGTGGCGTCGGTGCCGGGCGGTGGCTCGGCCCCCGGCACGGCGGCGCGGGTGCTCAGCTACACGGTCACGTTTCCGGCGGCGGGCACCTACGACCTCTACGCCCGCCTGCGGGTGGGCAGCGGCGGGGCCAACGACGACAGTTATTTTTATGGTAAAACCTTCGGCAGCAAAGACTTCGCTACCACCAGCGCGGATTGGGTGAACGCCAACGGCCTCTTCAACGTGGGCTACGTCAACGGCAGCCCGCTGGCCGTAGATGGTGCCGGCAGCGGCGCCACTGGCGTGTGGAAATGGGTAGACCTGTCCAAATTTACGGTCAACGGCAGCGCCGCTACCACTTTTACCGTGCCGGCCGGCGCGCTCACCCAAACCTTCCAGATTGGGGCGCGCGAAGACGGGCTGGACTTTGATAAGTTCGTGTTTGGGCAGTCGGGCCTGTACTTCACCGTGGCCAACCTCAACGCCGGCGCGCAGGGCAGCCCCACCGCGCCCACTCTCTTTGTGCCCACCGGCCCGCCGCTGGCCACCGGCAAAACCAAGTACCTGGGCTGCGCCTACAGCGACGCGCAAGCCCCCAACTTCGGCGCCTACTGGAACGCCGTGACGCCCGAAAACGGTGGCAAGTGGGGCAGCGTAGAAAGCACCCGCGGCACCTATAACTGGGCCGACCTCGACAAGGCCTACGCCCAGGCCAAGCCCGCCACCGGCCCCCAGACCATCTTCCGCATGCACACCCTCATCTGGGGCGCACAGCAACCCGCCTGGCTCAAGGGCCTCTCGGATGCCGACCAGTTGGCGGCCATCAACGCCTGGATGGCCGCCGTGGCGGCGCGCTACCCCAAGATTGATTTTATCGACGTGGTGAATGAGCCGATTAACACGCCGCCCACGGGCCTCGTCACCATCGGCTCGCCCACTACGCCCACCGGCACGCCCGACCCCACCGGCGGCGGCTACATTAATGCGCTGGGCGGCGCGGTGGGCAACGCCTGGATAATCAAGTCGTTCCAGCTGGCCCGCCAGTATTTTCCGGCGGCCAAGCTCATGATTAACGAGTACAGCGTCGAGAACTCGACCACGCGGGCCACGGCCTACGCCGCCATCATCAACCAGCTCAAGGCGCTCAATCTGCTTGATGGGGTGGGGATTCAGGGCCACGCCTTTTCTACGGCGGGCCAGTCGGCGGCTACCATCAACGGCAACCTGGCCCTGCTGAGCGCCCCCGGCCTGCCGCTCTACATCACGGAGTACGACTCCGACGGCCTCACCGATGCCGTGCAGCTAGCTGAATACCAGCGCGTTTTCCCGCTGTTTTGGGAAAACCCCAGCGTGAAGGGCATCACCCTGTGGGGCTACCGCCCCGGTCACTGGCGCACTGCCCAGGGCGCGCCCCTGGTGAATGACGACAACAGCGAGCGCGCCGCGCTGGGGTGGCTGCGCGGCTACGTGCAGAGCACCGTGCTGGGCACCAAGGCCACGGCGGCCACGGCGGCGGGCGTGTTTCTCTACCCCAATCCCGCAGTGGGCGGCCGCGTGTCGCTGAACTTACCGGCCAGCCTGGGCCAGCAAGCCATCGGCGTGTCGCTGCTCAATGCGCTGGGCCAGACGGTGTTCAAGCAAACCCTCGCTCCTTCTACCGAAGCCAGCCGCGCCCTGGCGCTGCCTGGCGTGGCCCGTGGCCTCTACACCGTGCGCCTGCAAACCAGCGCCGGGGCCCTCAGCCAGCGCCTGACGGTGGAGTAAAGCTCCGGCACTAAACTTAGCTTTTGCCTAACTACTTACTATGCAGCCTCCTGGCACTTTTGCCGGGAGGCTGTTGGCATTAGTAGTCAGCCCGTAGCCAGGGCTAGGCCGGCGGGGGGCTACATTCGCTTTTCTTCCAACTTATGCTTCGCAAACTCCTACCTTTCTTCGCGGCGCTGCTGCTGCTGGCGCGCCCGGCCGCTCAGGCGCAATCCATCTACTCGGCCACCGACCCACTGGCCCACACCTTCAGCATTGTGGCCCGCGACCCCAAGACCGGCGAGATGGCCGTGGCCGTGCAAAGCCACTGGTTTTCGGTGGGCACCAGCGTGAGCTGGGCCGAGGCCGGCGTGGGTGTGGTAGCCACGCAATCGTTTACCAATAAGTCGTTTGGCGTACGCGGCCTGGCCCTGCTGAAAAGCGGCAAAACCGCCCAGCAGGCGCTCGACGAGCTACTAGCTGCCGACGATGCCCGCGAAGTGCGCCAGGTGGCCATTCTGGACAACCAGGGCCGCGTGGCCACCCACACCGGCAAAAAATGCGTGGATATGGCCGGCCACCAGCAGGGCGCGCAGTTCTCGGTGCAGGCCAATATGATGCTGAATGCCACCGTGTGGGGGGCCATGGCCAAGGCCTACGAAGCCGCCACCATCCTGCCGCTGGCCGAGCGCGTGCTCGCCGCCCTCGATGCAGCCCAGGCTGCCGGCGGCGACATCCGGGGCCGGCAGTCGGCCGCGCTACTCGTGGTGCGCGGCACCACCACCGAAGGCCCCTGGGCCGACCGCCTCGTGGACCTGCGCGTGGACGATAGCGCCGCGCCGCTGCCCGAGCTGCGCCGCCTCCTCAAGCTGCACCGCGCCTACGACCACATGAATGCCGGCGACCTGGCGGTGGAGAAAAACGACATGCCGACGGCGATTGCGCAGTACCAGGCGGCCGAAAAGATGTTTCCCCAAAACCTGGAAATGAAGTACTGGCACGCCATCACGCTGGCCAACAAGCAGCAAGTGCCCGCCGCGCTGGCCCTGCTGAAACCTATTTTTCAGCAAGAGCCCAACTGGCGCGTACTGACTGAGCGCCTGCCCAAAGTAGGCCTGCTCACCGTGAGCCCGGCCGAGTTGAAGCAGATACTGGCATTGTAGCGTAAGCTTCAGCTTGCGAGCGAGCGCAGCGAGCAGGCGGTACCGGACGCCGCGCTTATGTATGCGCGCTACCAGCATTCTTACTACAATTAATTGTTAATCAGAATAAAAGCTAGCAACTAAAGGCTAATGGCTCACTATTTAACAACCAAGCAGCAATGTCTAATCTGGATTCCTTTCTGGCTAAGCTGGGTCAGCTAGAAGCGCAGCTTCTAGCGTTGAGCCACGAATACGCTGAGCTGTATCAGCAGTTTGCCGGCGACGCGTTTGCTGAGCAAAATGCGTGTGCCAGCTACCTGGAAAATTTGGTTTTAACAGCTACCCACGAAAGCGCCACCGACCTGGGCTTTGCGAGAGAAGCAATTATAGTCGTGGCCAAATTCATTGAGTTTCGTCGAGACTATAAACACCTTTCTGATTGGCAGTTAGCGCAGATTATTGATAACCTAGAGCTAGCAGCCCCGGCTAAGCTGGAACTGAAAAACCAGTTGGCTATCATGGATACAGCGCACTTGCTAGCGCTCCTCGCTGAAGTCAAAAAGGCGTGGCAACTGAAGTTTCCCACCAAAACCTACGCGTAGGTAAAGCAGGCCGTTGCCTAAATCGGCGGTCAGTACTTACTCTTTCACTAGCCCGCCCTGGTACACAACTAATTGTAATATAAGTATTTATAATTCAGGCTTTGAATTCCTTTGGCACGAGCGATAGCCCCGTAGCGTAAGCTTCAGCTTGCGAGCGAGCGCAGCGAGCAGGGGCGTTCGTGCTGTGCGGTACCGCCTGCTCACTGGCGCTCGCTCGCAAGCTGAAGCTTACGCTACATCTTCACTTACTCTCCGCTATGCGTCTCCTCCTCCTTACCCTACTCGTCACCCTCGCCGCCCGGGCCCAAACCAAGCCGGCCGCGGCCCCAGTACCGCACCATTTTTTCACCCTCACCAACTTCAAAACCGAGGGCGGCGCGGTGCTGCCCCAGGCGCGGGTGGGCTACGGCACCTACGGCCACCTCAACGCCAAGCGTGATAATGCCGTGCTGCTGCCCTCGCACTACATGGCCGGCCACCGGGGCTACGAGTGGCTCATTGGCCCCGGCAAGTGCCTGGATACCACCAAGTTATTTTTAGTTACGACAGAGCTGTTTGGCAATGGCAAGTCGTCGTCGCCCAGCAACACGCCCGAGCCGTTTCATGGGCCGCGCTTCCCAGTGATGACCATCCGCGACAACGTGCAGGCGGTGCACGAGTTGCTGGCTAAAGACTTGAAAATAACGCATTTGCGCGCCATTATTGGCTTTTCGATGGGCGCGCAGCAGGCGTTCCAGTGGGCCGTGAGCTACCCCAGCTTTGCCGACCGCATTGTGGCCACCTCGGGCACGGCCAAGAATTATCCGCACGGCGTGGTGCGCCTCGAAGGCCAGATTGCGGCCCTCACCGCCGACGCCGCCTTCCAAAACGGCGACTACACCGCGCCGCCCACCAAGGGCATCGAGGCCTTCGCCACCGTCTGGACGGGCTGGCTTTTCTCGCAGGAGTGGTGGCGTAAAGAGCTGTGGCGCAACGAGGAAAAGCCCGGCGTCACCTTCGAGCAGGTGCTCAATAACTATCGCACGCACTTCATCCCGGGGGCCGACGCCAACGACCTCATCGCCCAGATGCGCACCTGGGAATACCACAACGTGGGCACCACCCCCGGCCTGAGCGGCGACATCGAAAAAGCCCTGCGCAGCATTAAAGTGCCCATTTTATACATGCCGTCGGAAACGGATTTGTACTTCCCGGTGGGCGACGCGCGCTACGAGGCGGCATTCATTCCGGGCGTGCAGCTACTGCCCATCCCGTCGCTATGGGGCCACACCGCCGGGGCCGCCAGCAACCCCGCCGACGCGAAGTTTCTAAACGAGAACATCAGCAGGTTTTTAGCTGGTAAATAATAGCGTATCATTCCCTAATAGAACGTCATGCTGAACGCAGTGAAGCATCTCTACCGCATCGTTGAATAAACACTGACGATGCGGTAGAGATGCTTCACTGCGTTCAGCATGACGTTCTTGTTTAACCCATTAGGGGCTACTTCTTTTTCCCGAAAATGCTTTTGGGCAGCAGCATGTGCGCGCCGCGGGTGCCGTCTACCACCTGCGTCACGTTGAGGTCGGCGGCCACGCTGCACAGCATGTAGGCGTCGTCTTTGGTCAGGCCCTTCGTTTTCATTAGGAAATCAATCATTTCGCGCACGGCCTGCTTGCCGGCCAACGTCAGGTCTTCGTTGAGGCCCATGCTGATGTAGTGGGTCGGCGTTTCGGCGCGGGGCATGGCTAAGTGCATGTCTTTATGCACGATAAACTCCAGGTTGCCGGTCAGCGAGGTTTCGAGCGCGGTGATATCTACCTCGCCGTTGCCCTGGCCGGCGTGGCCGTCGCCCACAAAAAAGAGCGCGCCCGGCACGTGCACCGGCAGGTAGAGCGTGGTGCCCACCACCAGGTCTTTGTTGTCGAGGTTGCCACCGAAAATGCCGGGCGGGGCGCTGTTTACCCGGCCCATGGCGGGCGGCGGGGCCACGCCCATGCTCCCAAAAAACGGGTGCAGCGGCAGTTCAATGCCCGGCGCAAAGTCGGCCACCATCCGCTTTTTATCGAGCGGAATAATTTTCATCTTGGCGTAGCCAAAGTCTTCGGGAATAAACCCGCTCTTCGGCCCAAACCCGTTGTATGCGTACGGAATGGCCAGCTCAATCGCCTTGATGCGCACTTCCAGCACGTCGCCCGGCTCGGCCCCTTCCACAAAAATGGGCCCGGTGAGAATGTGCCCGCCCGGCCCTTTGTTGGTCACTTTCTCATAAATATCGCGCAGCGACTGCTCTACTTGGGCTGGGGCCACGCCCGCGCCTTCGAGCCGCGTGGGGCTGGAGGTGAGAAGCGTGTGCACCTGCACCGTTTCGCCCGATTTGATGCGCAGCACCGGCGGCGCATCGGCCGAGTAGTAGCCCCAGGCCACGGTGGTGGGCGTGGCCAGCAACTCGTGCTGGGCCTTGGGCAGGCGCTGCGCCTGGGCGCTGAGGCCGAGTAGTAGGCCGGCAGCCAGGAGGAGGAATCGGGTATTTTTTTTCATTGCTGAAAAATACGCCCTGTGATTATTAAATCCCATTAAAAAAGAACGTCATGCTGAGCTTGTCGAAGCATCTCGCTCGCGCCGTTAGGTTAGCCACCCAGCGGCGCGAGCGAGATGCTTCGACAAGCTCAGCATGACGTTCTGTTGGTCTGGTTGTTCTGGCAGCTTATGCCAGTACTACCTATCCGTTCATTACCCGCTCCTGGCGCATAACCGACTCTAAGTGAACCGCTTCCATGTAGCGCTCCACAAAGTCCTCGGTGAGGCCCACCTGGGCACCCTGGCGCTTGCTGCGCTCCAGAATCTCGTTGAGGCGGGCGGTTTGCAGGATGGTGATGTCGTTCTCTTTCTTGTACTGACCGATTTTTTCGGCCACGGCCATGCGGCGGCCCAGCAGCTGCATCACCTCGGCGTCGAGGTTGTTGATTTGCTCGCGCAGGCCGGCCAGCGCATTCAGGTACTCGGCCTTATCGGTGGTTTCGTGGCGCCACACCAAGTCGGTGATGAGCTGGCCCAGCACCTCGGGCGTAATTTGCTGCTTGGCATCGCTCCAGGCATTGTCGGGGTCGATGTGGCTCTCAATCATCGTCCCGTCGAAGTCGAGGTCGAGCGCCTGCTGGGCCACGGCAAACAGCGTGTCGCGCCGGCCGCAGATGTGGCTGGGGTCGTTGAGGATGGGCAGCTCGGGCATCCGGCGCTTCATCTCGATGGGCAGGTGCCACATCGGCGCGTTGCGGAAGTCGGTATTACCGTAGCTCGAAAAGCCGCGGTGAATCATGCCAACCTGCTTCAAACCAGCCTTTTGCAAGCGCTCGATGGCGCCCACCCACAGCTCCAGCTCGGGGTGAATGGGGTTTTTTACCAGTACCGGAATGTCCACGCCACGCAGGGCATTAGCAATTTCCTGCACCGAAAACGGGTTGCCGGTGGTGCGCGCGCCCACCCACACCAAGTCCACGCCGAAAGCCAGGCAGTCTTCCACGTGCTTGGCGGTGGCTACTTCCACGGCCACCGGCAGGCCGGTAAGCTCGCTAGCTTTTTTGAGCCACGGCAGGCCCTTGGCGCCCACGCCCTCAAACCCGCCGGGCTTGGTGCGGGGCTTCCAGATGCCAGCGCGCAGGGCCTGCACCTTGCCGGTGGCCGCCAGGCGCTGGCAGGTTTCGAGCACCTGCTCCTCGGTTTCGGCCGAGCATGGGCCAGAGATGAGGAAGGGCTTATCCTCGGGTTTACGGTTGAAGAGGTCGTTGAACATGGGGATTAGGGATTTTATTAGTTGTTGATAATTAATCAGTTGTCATTGCGAGCACAACGAAGCAATCGCACGGGCACGATGACTGAACGATTCCGTTCTGGTGCGATTGCTTCGCAGGCTCGCAATGATAGAAGGGGTTTTCAAGGAATAATCTTGCGGATTTCATTGGCGTGTTCCAATTGCTCAGTAAGGCCCACGTAGTCCTCAGTGGCCAGCATTTCGCGCAGCTTTTGTAGCTGCACCAAGTGCTCATCGAGCACGTCGAGCACGTTGAGCCGGTTTTGGCGGAAGATGGGTACCCAGGTGGCCGGCGCGCTTTTGGCCAGCCGCACGGTGGAGGCAAAGCCGCCGCCCGCCAGGTCAAAAATGCGCTGCTCGCCGCGCTGTTCTTTCTCTAACACCGTGAGTGCCAGTGCAAACGAGGTGAGGTGGGAAATATGCGATACGTATGCTGTGTGCAGGTCGTGGTCGGCCGCGCCGAGGTGCAGCACCCGCATAGGCAGCGCCCGAAACAGCGCCTCTACTGTGGCCACGGCATCGGGGTCGCTGGCCTCGGCATCGCAGACTACCAGCGTTTTGCCCTCGAATAAGCCGCTCACCGCCGCATCCGGCCCCGAGTATTCGGTGCCCGCCATGGGGTGAACCGCCACGAAGCGGCCCCGGCGGGGGTGCCCGGCCACGGCCGCCAGCAGGTTGCCTTTGGTCGAGCCCACGTCGATAACCAGCTGCTTATCAGTCACCAAGTTAAGCACCTGGGGCAACACCGTGAGCATGGCATCCATGGGCACCGCTACAATGACGAGGTCGGCCGGCGCCACGGCCGCCGCCAGGTTAGCGGCGATTAAATCGACCAAGTCCAGCTCCAGTGCCCGGCGGGCGTAGGCAGGGTTGGCCTCCAGGCCGATAAGCCGAGTGGCCAGGCCGTGCTGCCGCAGGCTGAGGGCCAGCGAGCCGCCGATGAGGCCCAGGCCGATAATGGTGATAGTCATTTGATTAAATGAGATATAAACCGTTTGTCATTGCGAGCAACGCGAAGCAATCGCACTAACACGAGCTAGCGGGGTGCAACTGCGCGAACGTCTTCGTTCTGATGCGATTGCTTCGCGTTGCTCGCAATAACAGGCATATTCTTCACCCGTTCCAGGGCCTCGCGCAGCACGCTTTCAGGCTGGCACAGACTAGCCCGGATGTAGCCGAGCCCGTTGCTGCCAAATATGCCGCCGGGCGTGAGAAACACGCGCGCCTCGGCCAGCACGGCGTCGCTCAGGGCGTAGCCATCGGCGTACTGCTGCGGCACGGCGGCCCAGACGAACAAGCCCGTTTGGCCCGGCGCGGCCTCGCAGCCGAGCGCCGCCAGCAGCTCGCGCACCAGCGCCCGGCGGGCGCGGTAGGTGGCATTCAATTCTGCAAACCACTCCTCGCCCAGCGCCAGCGCGGCCACGGCGGCCTGCTGAATGCCCAGGAACACGCCCGAATCCATGTTGCTCTTGAAGCGCAGCACTTCAGTCAGCCAATCGGCGCGGCCCACCAGCATGCCCACGCGCCAGCCAGCCAGGTTATGGCTCTTACTCAGTGAGTTGAGTTCCAGCGCCACTTCCTTCGCGCCCGGGATACTGAGCAGGCTGGTGGGCGGCGTCTCATTCAGCACGAAGCCGTAGGGGTTGTCGTGCACCAGCATAATATCGTGCTCCGTGGCAAATTCGACCAGCTTTTGCAGAAATTCGGGGCTGGCCGGCGTACCGGTGGGCATGTGCGGGTAGTTGACGAGCATCAGCTTTACGCGGCTCAAGTCACTCTGGGCCAGCGCGCCTAGGTTAGGTAGCCAGCCGGTAGCGGCGGTCAGGTCGTACTCGCGCACCTCGGCCCCGCAGATTTCGGCCACGGCGCGGTAAGTGGGGTAGCCGGGGTTGGGGATGAGCACCGCGTCGCCAGCTTCCAAAAACGTCATGCCGATGTGCATCAGGCCTTCTTTGGAACCAGCTAGGGGCAGCACTTCGGTGACGGAGTCGAGGGCCACGCCGTAGCTTTTTTGGTAGAAGCCGGCCATGGCCTGGCGCAAAGCCGGCGTGCCCTGGTAGCTCTGGTAGCCGTGGGCGTTGGGCTGGGCGGCGGTGGCCGCCAGCGCGGCCACCACGCTCGGGTGCGGCGGCAAATCGGGGCTGCCGATGCCCAGGCTGATGATATTGGCCCCGGCCGCGTTGAGGGCAGCCAGCTCGCGCAGCTTGCGTGAGAAGTAGTATTCGCCGGTGTGAGCAAGGCGGCTGGCAGTGGAAACTTGCATAAAATCAAATTTTTCGGTCGTGCTGAATGCAGTGAAGCATCTCGCTCGCACCGTTCGGGTATCGTTCAACGATTGAGTTACTGCTGCATGCGAGATGCTTCGGCAAGCTCAGCATGACGTTCTTTTGGGTCGGTTTCGGCAGCCGGTTCCTGCCCAAAATCCATGCTCCCGCGTTGGTACGCGCCCAGCACGCGCAACTCCTCCGTCACGGTGGGCAGTTCGGCCAGCAGGGCTGCCAGCTGGGCTGGTGTAGCAAACTCTACATCGGCGTGGAAGCCGTAGTGCCAGGGTTGGCTGGGCCGCGGGCACGACTGCAACTTACTCAGGTTCAGGCCGTGGCTGGCTACCAGCGTGAGCACCCGCGCCAACATGCCGGGCGCGTGCGAGGTGTAGAAATACAGCGACGCCTTATCGGGCTGAGCCACCAAGTGGGCCTCAGCGGCGCGCTCCAGCACCAGGAAGCGGGTGTAGTTGCTAGGGTCGTCGTTGATGGCGGGGGCCAGAATATGCAGGCCGAACGCCTCGGCGGCCTGCGCGCCGGCTACTACGGCCACGCCCGCCGGGCGGCGCTCGGCCAGCAGCTGGGCGCTGAGGCCGGTGTCTTCCGTTTCGACTAGCTGCCAGTGGGGGTACTGGCTCAGGAAATCGCCGCACTGGCGCAGGGCCATGGGGTGCGAGTGCACGGCGCTGACGTCAGCCAGCGTGGTGCCGGGCAGCACCAACAGGTGCTGATGGATGGGCAGGTACACCTCGCCCGTGATGGTGAGGTGATTGCGCTCCAGCAATAGATAATTGGGTAAGATACTGCCAGCCAGCGAGTTCTCCATTGCCATGAGCGCGGCATCGGCGCGGCCGTCGGCTACCTGGGCCACTACTTCGCCAAAGGTGGCGCAGAAATTAAGCGCCGGGGCGGCCCCGAAATACTGGCGGGCCGCTACTTCGTGAAAACTGCCTTGGAACCCTTGGATGGCGACGTGCTGGGGCATGGGATTGGAAAACTAGGCGGTAATACTGGCGGGCGCACCGCCAAAAAAACACAAAAAAAGCGCCACCCGAAGAACGAGTGGCGCTGCTAAATCTCAGTGGCTTAGCTACATGGCGACTCGTTCTACGCGGGAGGCGTAAAATAATAGAAGCCAAAAAAGTAGCGGGCGGTGAACATGGTATCTGTCGAATTGGCTGGCAAGGTAGGCAGGAATTTTAAACTGGCAATTTTTATTACCCCTTCCAAGTGCCAAATTTACCCTGCTGGTAGTCAGCATACGCCTGCTCAATTTCGGCTTCGGTATTCATCACAAACGGCCCACCCGACACCACCGACTCGCCGAACGGCTCGGCGTGACCAAGCAACAATACGCTGTCAGTCAGGGCTTCAATAGCCAGCTCGTTGCCGTCATAGTCGAACTCGACCAGCTCGCGGGCGAAGGCCTCGGTGCCGTTGACGCGCACGCTGCCGCTCACCACGTAGAAAAGAATGCTGCGGCTGGCCGCAATGGGCAGCGTGGCCACCGCGCCCTCTGCCAGGTCGAGCCAGGCCAGGGCCACATCGGCCAGCGGCTGCATGGCCCCGGCAGTACCTGACCAGTCGCCCGATACGGCGTGCGCCGTAATGCCGGCGGCTAACTCTACTACGGGTATCTCATTGGTTTGTAGGCCAATGTAACGTGGCTCCGTCATCTTAAACTTCGCCGGCAAATTCACCCACAGTTGGAGAATTTCGAGCGGGCCGCCTGTTTTCTTGAACTCGTTGGACGACACTTCGGCGTGGATGAGGCCCGCGCCGGCCGTCATCCACTGGATGCCGCCGGCTTTTATCACGCTCTCGTGGCCGCTGCTGTCCTTGTGCAGGATGTCGCCTTCCAGAATAAACGTGACCGTTTCGAAGCCCCGGTGCGGGTGCGGGCCGAAGGGCAGGCCCCGGTTATTGGCCCGGTACACCTGCGGCCCGTGGTGGTTCAGAAACAGAAAGGGGTCGATGTACTCGACTGATTGCGTGGGGATTGCCCGGTACGTAACGAGGTCGGCAATGGGGGCATTCACGGCCCGGTGCTTTTGAATGACAGTGCGCATAGACCGTTTAAACCTACTAGAAAGACGTTAGTTCGGCACCAGAAACGGCACGTTGCCGGTGGCTACGTTGCCGTGGTCATCGTGGGCGTACACAAACAGGCGGTAGGCGCCCGGCGTGGTGGGCGCGGTGAAGGTGGTTTGGCCCGTGGCGCCGGCCGGCACGCTGCCGGCTACGGGCGCGGGGCGGCTTTCGCGGTCGCCACCCTGCTTCAGGTAGGTGCTCTCGGGCAGCAACTCCCACTGGTAGGTGAGGGCACCATGCTCGGGGTCGGTGACGGCGGCAGCCAGCGGGTAGGGCTGACCGAGGCGCAACGTGACGCTGACCGTAGCAGACTTGTTATCAAGGGTTAAGGAGGCAATGTGCGGGGCGCGATTCTGGGGATAGCGGCCGGTCCAGAGATACTGAATCACGTCCACTACCTCCGTTTCTTCCCCTTTCTCAGTGAAGAGGCCGTACCAGGTGGGCGTACGCTCCTGCTTCTGACCCCATAGAAAAACGTAGCTGCCCAGGCAGTGCGCCCGGTCCTTCTCGATAGAAGCCTCGTAGCGGCTCTTGTACACGGCGGCTTTCTGGCTGCTGGTTTCCTCCACGGAGGCTTTCCAGGCCGTTTGGGGGCCTTCCCAGTGGCCGGTGGGTCCCCACTCGGCTACGAGGTAGGGGCCGGTCCAGCCAGCTTCGGCCACCTGCTGGGGCAGGGTGGTTAACCCGGCATACGTGTTGATACTCAGGATATCTACGGCCGGGCAGCGGGTTTTCACGTACTCAACCTCCTTTTTATTGGCCCCGGCCAGCACGGTCGAAGTTGGGTGGTCGGGGTCAGTTTCGTGAATCATCTTGGCGATGTCGTTCACGGCATCCCACACCTTGGGGTTGGTGTAGTCGAGGTTCAATTCGTTGCCGATGCCCCAGAGCAGCACGGCCGGGTCGCCTTTATACTTCAGTACTTCTTGCTTAATTATTTGCAGCTGCGCGGCCACGGCCACAGGGTCGTTGTAGTCGAAGCCATGGCGCTCGCGGGCCACGTCGAGGCCCATCATCACGGTAAGGTGGTTCTTGTTGGCAGCCGCCAATACGCTTGCTGCCTCATTGGTGCTCCAGGTGCGGATGGAGTTGCCGCCGTAGGCCGCAATGCGCTCGGGATACTGGCTGCCGCCCGCGCCTTTTACAAAGTACGGCTGCCCGCCGCGCTGCAGCTCGTAGCTGCCATTCGCCTGGTGCACAGTCACTTTAATGGAGCCGGCAGGTGGGCTAGCCACGGCTAGCGTGCTGGTGAGCACGGCCAGGGACAGCGGCAGTACGAAGTACGGAAAAGGGTTTTGCATGGGGTGGGGCGAGATAGAATGGGCAAAAGTAGAAGTGTTACTTGCTTTCACTCCTCCTCTAAAACACGAACGTCATGCTCATCTGGCGTCCACGCAGTGAAGCATCTCGCTCGCATTGCTGGGGTATCAATCCAACGATGCGAGCGAGATACTTCACTGCGTGGACGCCAGATGAGCATGACGTTCTTTTAGATGAAGGCAATCGGGTGCTACGCTTCTTCCTCCGTGGGCGGCGTGCCGCGGAAGGCGTCGGTTTTGCCTACTCCGGCGGTCAGCTTCACGGGCCGGTTCTCCTTGGCCGACTGATAGATAGCCTCCATAATACGCTGGTCCTGCAAGCCTTCTTCGCCGGGCGTGTAGGGCGTTTTGTTGCCGCGCACGCACTCGGCCATGTGGTCCATTTCGAGGGCGAAATGCTGCTTGGCGGGGTTGCTCGGAATTTCGGTTACTTGCTTACCGTTGGGGGCGTGCACCAGTTCCTGCTTGAGGCCTTTGTAGGGGAAAGCCGGGTCCATTTTGATGGTGCCGGCTTCGGCGTGCACGGCGTAGCTCTTGGCGTTGAATGAGCCGTAACCCGTCATGCACTGCGAGATAACGCCGCTCGGGAAGCGCAGCGTAAAGCTCACATTCTCTTCGATTTCCTTGAAGCGGTCGTCGCCGGGCGTGCTATAGATTTGGGCCGAAACCTCGGTCGGCTCCTCCCCTAGCAGAAAGCGCGTGGTATTGAGGCAGTACAAACCCACATCGGGTAGCGAGCCACCGCCGGCCAAGGCCTTTTTGTGGCGCCACTGCTGGTCGTGAGCCTGGTTTTGGCAGTTCATCATCTGGATGAGCTTGGTGGTGCCGTATTTCTTTTCGCGCACCATTTTCATGGCGGCGCGGTTAAGCGGCTCGTACTGAATGCGATAGGCAATCATGAGCTTCTTACCGGCCTTGTTGCAGGCGGCAATCATTTCCTCGCACTCCTTCACCGAGTTAGCCATTGGCTTTTCGCAAAGGATATGCTTACCAGCCTTCGCGCCCCGCAGCGTGAACTCGTGGTGCTGCGAATTGGGCAACACAATGTAAATCACCTCCACCTCCGGGTTATCCTTGAGCTTATCGTAGGTTTGGTACGAGTAGCAACTGCTGGCTTTGATGCCGTACTGCTTGGCGGCCTTGGCCATTTTGTCGGCATCGCCGCTCACCAGGGCCACGGCCTTGGCGTGCTTGCACTGGCCAAACGCGGGCAGAATTTCGGCCAGCGTGAGGTGGCCCAGGCCTACGATGGCGTAGCCCACGCGCTGGTCGGGCGCATCGGGGTTGGGGAAGGGGCCAGCCTTGGGGTCGGTGGGCGCTTCGAGGGGCGGCAGCTTAATGTCGAGCGGGCCGGTGACGAGCGGCGTATCGAAGCCGCCGAGGTCGGCGGCTTCGGCGGCGGCCAGCGGCAGGGCGGTGGCCAGGCCGGCGGCCAGCAGGCCACGCCCGGCGTGGTTGATAAACTGGCGGCGCGAGGCATCGCAGGCAGTATCGACCGCAACCCGGTCGAGGGTTTCGGCAGTGGAAATCTCGTGGAACATAGTAGCGGGGGATAGAAAGCTGGCTTTACGTACCACGGGGGGCCTAGCGTTGCCCCCGTAGCGGGTAAGCTCGGCGGTGATAACCTCTCCTGCATAAGCTGGTTTAGCACAAGTCAATTGCTGGCTACCAGCCGCTTACCTGTTTTACCAACTTCTTGATAGACAAGCAGTAGCAAGCTAATTTTTCTTTTTCCGACGCTCATTTCCTTTCGCATGTCCGCACTTTTCGAGCCGCTTACCCTGCGCGGCCTCACGCTCAAAAATCGTATTGTTGTTTCACCCATGTGCCAGTACAGCGCGGTTGACGGCTTTGCCAACGACTGGCACCTGGTGCACCTGGGCAGCCGCGCCGTGGGCGGGGCCGCGCTGCTCATTCAGGAAGCCACGGCCGTATCGCCCGAGGGCCGCATTACGCCCGAAGACCTCGGCATCTGGAAAGACGAGCACATTGATTTTCAGCGCCGTATCAACCAGTTTATCGAAGCCCAGGGCAGCGTACCGGGCGTGCAGCTGGCCCACGCCGGCCGCAAAGCCAGCACCTACACCAGCTGGCTGGGCAAAGGCCACGGCGCGGTGCCCGAGGCCGAGGGCGGCTGGCAGGTAGTGGCGCCCAGCGCCCTCCCGTTTTCGGCCGACTACCCCCAGCCGGTGGCGCTCGATGCGGCCGGCATCAAAAAGGTAATTGCCGATTTTCGCAGTGCCACTGAGCGGTCGTTAGCGGCTGGCTTTAAGGTAATTGAGCTGCACGCGGCCCACGGCTACCTGCTGCACGAGTTTCTGTCGCCGCTCAGCAACCAGCGCACCGACACCTACGGCGGCTCGTTTGAAAACCGTATCCGGCTTCTGCTGGAGGTAGTGGCCGCCGTGCGCCAGGTGCTGCCCGACGACTTTCCGCTACTGGTGCGCATTTCGGCCACCGACTGGACCGAGGGCGGCTGGTCGGCCGACGAGTCGGTGCAGCTCAGCGCCTGGCTGCGCGACCGCGGCGTGGACCTCATCGACTGCTCGACGGGCGGCAACATCGGCGACGCCAAAATCCCGGTTGGCCCTGGCTACCAAGTCGAGTTTGCCGAGCGCATCAAGCGCGAAGCCAACGTACCCACCGGCGCTGTGGGCCTCATCACCACGCCCGCCGAGGCCGAGAAAATCGTGGCCAGCGGCCAGGCCGACCTCGTGCTGCTGGCCCGCGAAGAGCTGCGCGACCCCTATTTCGCGCTGCACGCCGCTCACGAGCTGGGTGCCGAGGTAACCTGGCCCGTGCAATACGAGCGCGCCAAGCCGCGCAAGTAGCCCGCAAGGATTGATAAAAAAGAACGTCATGCTCATCTGGCGTCCGCTTGCCGAAGCATCTCTACCACGCCAACAGGTTAGTAACCCCAGCGGCGTGGTAGAGATGCTTCACTGCGTTCAGCATGACGTTCTTTTTTATCCGACTGACTTATTGTTTGCTACTTCAGCAAATACTCGCTGGTCACCAGCTGCTTCTGATTGGCGGCGTTGCACACGGCGTAACTGAATCCCTTTTGCAAAGCAAAGGCGCCGTGCTGGCCCTGGTTGTTCACGGCAATAAAGCACACCTGAATGTCTTTGGCGCTGGCCCCCTTTATTTTCGCTACCCGCTCCACGGCGGCGCGGCAGGCGGCGGTGGGCGATAAGCCCTGGCGCATAAGTTCCACCACGGTATGCGCGCCGGCCATGCGAATCACGTCTTCGCCCTGGCCGGTGGCGGCGGCCGCACCTACTTCATTATCAACGAACAAGCCCGCCCCAATAATGGGCGAGTCGCCCAGGCGGCCCCGCATTTTGAAGCCCATGCCGCTGGTGGTGCAGCTGCCGCTGAGATTGCCGGCCGCGTCGAAAGCGAGCATGGCAATGGTATCGTGGTTTTGGGGGCCGCCCACCGGGCCTACCTTTTTATTACCTGTGTTTTCGACATTGATGACGGGCTTGTAGGTGCTGGTTTTCAGCCACTCACGGTACGCTTTTTCGGCGTCGGGGCTCAGCTGATTGGGCTCCAGTGGGAAGCCCTGCGCCACGGCAAACTGCTGGGCACCCTCGCCCACGAGCATCACGTGGGGCGTTTTTTCCATAATGCGCCGCGCCACGCTAATGGGGTGCTTGATGCGCTCGAGCGCCGCCACGCTGCCGCAGTTGAACTGATGGTCCATGATGCAGGCGTCGAGCGTGACGATGCCCTCGCGGTCGGGATTGCCGCCCAGGCCCACGCAGCAGTTTTGCGACGACTCGGTAATCATCACGCCGGCTTCGGCGGCGTCGAGGGCCGCGCCGCCTTTTTTCAGGATTTCCCAGGCACCTTGGTTAGCGGCCAGGCCCTCATCCCAAGTGGAAATAACCAGGGCTTTGCCGCGCACATTGGGCGGGGGCGAGGTAGCTACGGCGCTCGCCGGGCCGGCGGCCAGCAGGGCCAGCCCCGCCGCCGAGGAAGTCACAAATTTCCGACGAGTGGTCATGGTCAGGAATATAAAAGGAAACGTGAAGTCAGTAAATCAGGTCCCAAATAACGCCTTGCCAGGTAGAATCCCGGCCCGGGCGGCCGGTGGGCCAGGTCGCCATAATTGGGTTTACTCGTAGGACTCGCGCAACCCGCCTGTCCTTGCGAGCGCAACGCAGTGGAGCGCGGCAATCGCACCTAAACGATACCCGCCCATCGTCGTTCAGGTGCGATTGCCGCGCTCCACTGCGTTGCGCTCGCAAGGACGGCCGGCTTCCAAATCAGTAAATTATATTCATCCTGAAAACTATGCACCGGCCTCATTGCCCACTAGTCTAACCGTTACTAGCAGCTGCCCCACGTGGCGGGTGGTGTGCTCGGCGGCGTGCACCAGCAGGCCCATAACGGTGCTCGGCAGCTGCGCCCGGCCCACGCCGCGCCACTCGGGCAGGCTGGCTTCGGGGGTAGCTTCCAATTGCGCTAAAGCCTTAGCTACTTGCTCACCAAATAGTTGCACCAGCTCTTGCGCGGCCCCGGCATGTGTAGGCGGCTGGCCCTCGGCGGCCAGGTAAGCGAGTTGCGCTTCGCTAAGAGCCTCGCCGCGGGCGTAGGTGAAGGTGCGGTCGAGCACGCCCGCCAGGTGGCGCAGGTGAAAGCCCACCGAAGCCAAACCCAACGGGCGCTCGGCCAGGCGCGCCGCCGGAAAACCGTGCAGCAGCTCGGTTACTTCTTCGCGGGCTTGCAGCAGGGCGTGGGCCACCGGCTGAAGCAGCGGCGGCACGGCGGGCAGCGGGCCACGCAGCCAGACTTCGGGCAAGTTTTGAGACATAAGCGATTATTAATTAACGCGTAACGCGCCACCGAGCGTTGCAAACAGTCGCGTTCACTACTCACGCGGGCCAGGGCGGCGGACAAAGTTCGGGCACCCGCGCTACTAGCGGGGCCGGCCAACGTATTTTTGCGGGTACTTATGTCTGCACTTCCAACTACGGCCCTGCTGGCCGCCGCCGCGCAGTTTGGCACCCCGCTTTACGTGTACCAGGCCGATACTATTCGTGCGCAGTACCAGAAGCTTACCACCGCTTTTACGGGCCACCCCACGCGGTTTTTCTACGCCTGCAAGGCGCTTACCAACGTCGCCATCCTGAAGGTAGTGCTAGCTGAGGGCGCGGGCCTCGACTGCGTGAGCCTCAACGAAGTGCGGCTAGGTTTGCACGTGGGCTTTCTGCCTGAGAACATTCTATTTACGCCCAATAGCGTGGCGTTCAGCGAGTTGGTTGAGGCCAAGGAGTTGGGCGTGAACCTCAACATCGACAACTTGTCGCTGCTGGAGCAGTTTGGGGCCACGTACGGCGGCAGCTACCCGGTGTGCGTGCGCCTGAACCCGCACATTGAGGCGGGCGGCAACTACAAAATCTCGACCGGCCACATCGACAGCAAGTTTGGCATCAGCATTCACCAAATGCGCCACCTGGAGCGCGTGGTGAAGGGCACCGGCCTGCACGTGCGCGGCCTGCACATGCACACGGGCTCCGAAATAAAGGATGTGGCGGTATTTCTGCGGGCCCTCGAAGTGCTGTTCGACGCCGCCCGGCGCTTCCCGCAGCTGGAGTTTCTGGATTTGGGCTCGGGCTTCAAAGTGCCCTACAAGCCCGGCGACTACGAAACCGACATGACCAGCCTGGGCCAGCAGGTAACGGCCGCCTTCGCCGAGTTTGAGCAGGAATACGGCCGGCCGCTCGAAGCCTGGTTTGAGCCCGGCAAGTACCTGGTGAGCGAGGCGGGCTTTCTGCTAGTCGAAGTTTCGACGGTGAAGCACACCACGGCCACGGTGTTTGCGGGCGTCAACTCGGGCTTCAACCACCTCATCCGACCCATGATGTACGATGCGTACCACTACATCAGCAACCTCTCGCACCCCAGCGGCCCCGAGCGCCTCTACACGGTAGTGGGCAACATCTGCGAAACCGACACCTTTGCCTGGGACCGACTGTTGCCTGAAGTACGTGAGGATGACGTACTTGCCTTCCACAATGCCGGCGCTTATGGCTTCGAAATGAGCAGCTCGTTCAACTCGCGCCTGCGCCCCGCCGAGGTGCTGCTCGACGGCGACGCCGCCCCCCGCCTCATCCGCCGCCGCCAAACCTTTGAGGACCTGCTGGCCGGGCAAGTGTAGCCACCCGTTGGTTTGCTGCAAAAAGGAAGAGGTGCTGTTCTAAATTTATTGAACAGCACCTCTTTCACTTTATAAACGCAGGCAACTTACGCCTGTTGCAGCAACCAGCTTACCGCTTCGGTTTCCTCTTCAAAATTACGGTAGAGGTGACCCAGCTTGCGGCTGGTGGTCAGCAGGCTATTCATGGCGAGACGGGCAAATACGTCGTGCGCTACCAGCACGGCTCCGTAGCGATAGCCGTTTTCGTGCACAGCCTTAGGCAGCCATTCTGTGGTCATCCAGGTTTCTTCGGCGGCCGTGAAGGCGCTCATTTCGTGCTGGTTGATGAGCAGGCGGTCCCAGCGACGGCGCTGCATGGCCTGCCGCGCGTGCGTCAGTAACGACCGGAATTGCACCTCCTCGCGGGGGCCGGGGTAGTAGTCGAGCCGCAGGTAGGCCTGGGGCTCTTCCCAAATGCAGCCAATGCTGTTTTTGAAGTAGATAGTGCGAGAATCAGCGGACATAACGCGCAAGCAAAACGCCCAGCTCGTGCCCAACCGAAATATGCCGGTGGGTGGGGCGAAGCCGGGGTAACTTGCCTTAAACTGCGAACGGCCGCCTTGGGTTAGGGCGGTGCGCCGTTTACTTTGCGGCCTATGAAGCCCCGCCGCAAGCCCGCTGCCCTCCGCAAGCCCGATTATTTCCCAGTCGACCACGTACTCACCGGCCTCGATGCGCCTCGTTTGCTAGCCTTAGGTACTGATTTTGAGCAGTTTCGCTTTGTGCAGTGCGACTTTAGCGAGGCCAGCCTGGCCGGCCTGCGCTTCGAGGATTGCCTGTTTGAGCGCTGCAACCTCACCACCACCAAGCTCAGCGGCACCTCCCTGCAAAACGTAGCCTTTGCCGATTGCAAGCTGCTCGGCGTGAGCTTCGGGGCGTGCCTCGACATGCTCTTTGGGGTGCATTTCGATGGCTGCCAGCTGCGCTACGCCTCCTTCGGGGGCAAAAAAATGCCGGGCACCCGCTTCGGGCAGTGCAGCCTCGACGAGGCCGATTTCACGAATGCCGACCTGAGCAACGCCGCTTTCCCGGGCTGCGACCTCACGCGCACCAACTTCCACAACACCCTGCTGGCCGGGGCCGACTTCACTACGGCCACCGGCTTCAGCCTCGACCCCGAGAACAACAATCTGACGGGAGCCCGCTTTGCGCTGGCCGGCCTGCCGGGCCTGCTCGACAAGTACGGCCTCGTAGTGGAAGCGTGAGCAGGGCGTTCTTTTGCACTCTCACACCCCACCCCATTTTCCATGAACCAGATTCCCCCCGCCACCCACTACCGCTGGGACGATATGCCCAAGGACGAGCTGTCGGACACCATTGCGCGCCGCCTCATCACCGGCGACCAGATGATGCTGGCCCACGTGTACCTCAAAAAAGGCGCCATCGTACCCAAGCACTCGCATCATAACGAGCAGATTACCTACATCTTAGAAGGTGCCCTGCGCTTTCACCTCGGCGAAGACGAAAGCCAGGAAGTAATCGTGCGGGCCGGTGAAGTGCTGACCATCCCCTCAAACCTGCCGCACAAAGCCGAGGCGCTGGAAGACACCCTCGACGTGGACGTTTTTAGCCCGCCCCGCCAAGATTGGCTCGATGGCAGCGACAGCTACCTACGCAACACTCCCAAATAACCCCACCCATGGACCTCGGAATAACCGGAAAAGTAGCCCTCGTAACGGCCGCCAGCAAAGGCCTGGGCCGCGCCGTGGCCGAAGAGCTAGCCGCTGAAGGCGCCAGCCTAGTGCTGTGCGCCCGCACCGACGAAACCTTGCAGGCAACCTGCGCCGCCATTCGGGCGGCTACCGGGGCACGGGTGCTGGGCGTAGCCGCCGACGTGGCCAACCCCGCCGACGTGGCCCGGCTGGTGCAAGCCGCGCAGACTGAATTTGGGCAGGTCGATATCCTGGTGACCAATGCTGGGGGACCGCCCGCCGGCACCTTCGAGCAGCATGATGCCGCTGCCTGGGATGCCGCTACCCGCCTGCTGCTCAGCAGCGTAGTGGAGCTGACGCGGGCCGTGCTACCCGACATGCAAGCGCGTGGCTGGGGCCGCATCCTCAACATCACCTCCATCGCCGTGAAGCAGCCCGTAGCGGGCCTCATGCTTTCCAATAGCCTGCGGGCGGCCGTCACGGGCATGGCCCGCACGCTGGCCACTGAAGTGGCAGCCAGTGGCGTCACGGTCAACAACATTTTGCCCGGCTACACCCGCACCGAGCGCGTAGAGCACCTGGCCAGCGCCGCCGCCACCCGCGACAACATTAGCCCCGAGCAGGCTACCGAGCGCTGGACCAGCGAGATACCCATGCGCCGCCTGGGCGAGCCCCGCGAGTTTGCGGCGCTGGCCGCGTTTCTGTGCTCCGAGCGGGCTAGCTACATCACCGGCACCTCCACGGCCGTAGATGGCGGCTGGCTGCGGGGGCTGTATTAGGCTTGTTCTTATTGATTGTCATTGCGAGCGCAACGCGGCAATCGCCCCAGAACGAAACCAGAACAAGCTAATTGAGTTGTTTTAGTATCGCTCTAGGGCGATTACCGCGCTCCTATTCGTTGCGCTCGCAATGACCTATTTTTCCCGAATTCTCTACCTTGATTACCCTGCTTGTCGGCACTAGCCGCCCCCAGTCGCGCACCCGGCGCGTGGCCGAATTCTACGCCAGCCTGCTCGATGAGCTGGGCGCCGCCTACCAGTTTCTGGATTTGGTGGATTTGCCGGTCGATTTTCTCAGCGCCGCCCTTTACCACAACGCGGGCAAACACGCGGCTTTCAACCAGTTGGCGGCCCCACTCGACCACTCGGAGCGCGTCGTCATCTTCGCGCCCGAGTACAATTGCTCCATCCCCGGCGCGCTCAAGGCCTTTATTGATGCGCTGCCCTACCCCGGCGGCCTGCGCGGCAAAAAAGCGGCTCTCGTGAGCCTGAGCAGCGGCGGCCAGGGCGGCCTGCTGGCCCTGAGCCACCTCACCGATATCCTGTTCTACCTAGGTAGCAACGTGTTGCCCCAGCGCGTGCGCCTGCCCAACATCAGCCAGCACCTTTCACAAGAAGGCCAGATAACCGACCCGCTGCTGCGCCAAGTGCTGCGCGAGCAGGCCCAGGCGCTGCTAAATTGGTAGTGGGGTAAATGGGTAAGTGGGGTAGGGTAAAAAAGAACGTCATGCTGAACGCAGTGAAGCATCTCGCTCGCAGCAGTAATTCAATTCTTTGACGGCATTGATTACTACCCTACGCGAGATGCTTCACTGCGTTCAGCATGACGTTCTTGTTGATTACTAATTACCTCCTACCCACTACTACCGCCGGGTGCGCAGCAGCAACCCAAAGCCGTAGAGCGTAACAGCCAGCACGCCCAGCGCCGACAGCATGGCCACGGCGTCGCGCACGTTTTTGCCGGCCCAGTCCATCAGGAAGAACTTATGGAGCACGGCAAAAGATAGCCCCTCGCGCCGGTCGCCATCCGTGACGAAGGCGGCGAGGCGGCCGGTGCCGGGCTCCACGTACAGGGCCGGATGGCTCGCCCCGGCGTAGCTGAGCTTCACTACGGGCAGGCGCTTGTTTACGAAGCCATACTCGCCGGCAAACTTGGTCACCAACTCGGGGCTGCCCAGGCTGGCTGCGGCCGGCGCGGGGCTGCCCCCCACTGCGGCGGGCACACCGATGGCCGCCGGGGCTTCGGCGGTGAGGGCGGGTGCGGTGCAACAGTCGGGCAGGGCCCCGTCTTCGGCCGCGCCGGTAGCGCTGGCGGTGGCTGGCTGGCCATCAAGCGCCAGCATAAATTCCTGGCCCAGCTCGGCGGCGTAGCTCATTTCGCCGTCGGGCAGCAGGGTGCCGTCACGGGTGCTGCGATAATACACAATTGGCTGGCCATCAGCGCCCTTTCTTACCAGGCGGTAGTAGGGCTGGCCGGCTACTCGCACCAGCGACAGCCGAGTAGGGGGCACGGGGCCCGCCAGAGCGTCGGCCAGCGGCCAAGTCAATTCGCTGGCGGCGAAGGCGCTCACCCGCGCCACGGAGTCGCGGCGGTCGGGCGCAAATTTTTGCCAGAGGTGATACGAGGCGCTGAACGCGAACGTGCACGTGACAAACGCCACCCACAGCCCCAGCGTGCGGTGCCGGCGCCGCAGCCAGCCCACCTCATCCTGCGCCGAGCGGGGCTGCCGCAGCTTCTTGCGCACGAAGCCATAGATAACCAGCCCGCTCAGCGCCGACAGCCAGATAACGGTGGTGAAAACCAACATAATACCCAGGTGCAGCGGCCGGGGCAGCACCTCCAGAAAATCCCAGTTGTGCAGCATGCCAAACACCCACAGGAAGCGGGCGCGGGCGTGGTTGTTGAACGTGCCCAGCCGGCTCTGCCCGGTTTCGAGGTACACGGCCATGCCGTCGGGCCGGGCCAAGGTGATTTTCCAGACGGGCAGCAGGCGGTTAATAAACTTATAATCACCGGTATAGTGCGTCAGGCGCTCGGCGCTGGCCACGGCGCTGGTCGAATCGGCCAGCAGGTAGCGGGCCACGTCTTCGGCATAGGCGCGGTCGCCGCCGGGCACTTCCTGGCCAGTGGCGGCCAGGAAGTAGCGTAGCCGCCCCCGAAAGTCGGTGAGCTGGTACGTGGGCTGGTGGTGCAGCTGCACCACGCGCAGGTTTTGGATGGCTGCCAGGTGGTTCTGGGTGAGCACCTGCGTCAGCGGCACGGCCAGTTCACTGGGCAGCAGCGGCGGCGCGGGCACGGTTTCGTGGGCAATGGCCGGGCGCAACCAGTTGGACATCAACGGGTGCGAGAGCCCGCTGAGCGTCCACATGATAACGGGCAGCAGCGTGACCAGGCCCAGCGTGCGGTGCCAGCGATACATAGTGCGGCCCACAAAACGCCGCACGGGCGAGGCCGCCGCGCGGGGCGGCAAAGAAGTGGTTTGCATAAAGGAAAGATTGTAGCGTGGACTCTGCGAGTCCGCGCGTGGGAGCATTGGGTTATAAGGCAGGGCAACGGCGCAACGCGCGGACTCGCAGAGTCCACGCTACTTCTACTCCCGGGCCTTGCCGGCAAACGTGTAGCCCAAGCCTAGCGTGACGGTGCGGGGCGCGGCGGCCTGGTAGGTGGTGCCGTACTGGTTGCTGGTTACCAAGCTGGCATACAGCTCATTACTAAGGTTCACCACGTTCATCCACACTTCGAGGCCGCGCACGGCGGGCTGCGGCAGGCGGTAGCCCAGGCGCAGGTTCAGCAGGTTGTAGCCAGCATAGGTCTTGGTATTGGCCGTGTTGGTGAAGTACTGGCCAATGCGCTGGTACTCCAGCCCCAGCCGGGCCCCGGGCACGAAGCGCGGCTTGTAAAACACCTCCGCATTGGCAATCCAGGTGGGCGCGCTCACCATGCGGTTACCGGCGTAGTCGCGGTTTTTGCCCTGCACTACTTCGCTGTATTCCAGGTAGGTATGCCGCACGTTGGTACCGCTGAAGCGAAAATTCACCTCCGACACCGGCGCGTAAGTCAGCGTATATTCGATGCCCTGGTGGCGGGTCGCGCCCACGTTTTCGCTCTGGGTGGTGTTGTCGGGCTGCAAGAGGCTCACAATCTCGTTGCGGCCCTCTAACACATACGCACTCAGGTCGATATACACCTTGCGCTCAAACAGCGCCACCCAGCCACCGGCCTCGTAATTGTTGAAGTTGGCCTGCTTGAGCTCAATAGTCTGGCGTGAGCTATAGAGGCTACCCGTTTCGGGCGGCTGAAAACCCGTGCTGAAGTTGGCGTACAGGCCCTGCGCCGGCCCCAGGGCATAGGTGAGCCCCAGCTTGGGGGCCACGATGTTATACGTATTGTTCTGGGCCGCTTTTTTAGACGTTTGCGCGCCGCTCAGGTTGTTGATGAAATTGTACTGCACCCGGTCGTAGCGCAGGCCGCCTACCACGCGCAGCGCCTCGGTAGCCTGCACCTCATACTGGGCGTAGGCCGCCGTGTTAAAGAGGTCAATCTGGTAGTCGTCGAGGTAGCGGCCGGTATCGGTGTAGCCCGTGTAGAAGTTGTTGGCCACGTCCTTGTCAATGGTTAGGTAGCGGGCGTAGTACGTGCTCGGGCTATAATCAAAATACCCGCCCACGATGAGCCGCGAGTTCAGAAAGCCCAGGTCGAGGCGGTGCTGCGCTAGGGCTCCGTAGCTATGAAACGACTGGTTATTTACCTGGCCATTAGAGCTTTGATATACGCCATTGGCACGCACATCGGCAATGAAGTAGCTCGGCAGCTGCCCGGTCGAGTTATAGCGCGTAAACGCCGTAAACGCCGTTTGCTGGCGCGCGTTCCAGTCGTGCTCCAGGCGCAGGCTGGCCCGCACGGCCGTGACCACGCGGTTGGTGAAGCGGTTGTTGCTCTGGTAGCGGCGGCTATAAAAATGCGCGCTGTCCAGGGTGCCCGGCGTTTGGGTGTTGAGGTAGTTGTAGGTGCCCATACCCACTAGCCGCGTTTTAGCACTAAACCGGTAGTCGGCCCGCGCCGTCCACGACTGCTTATCGAAATCCGTGTAGTCTTGCCAGCTGTTGCGCTGCCGGGCCGCGTAGCCGCCCACGTACAAACCCAGCCGGCCGGCCGTGCCGCTGGCGCTGGCATCCACGCGCCGGTAGCCAAAGCCGTCGCCCTGCACCGACACGCCCGCCGTGGGCAGCGGCGTGGGGCGCTGGGTCAAAAAATTCACCGCCCCGCCAATGGCATTGGAGCCGTAGAGCGACGAGGCCGGCCCTTTCACCACCTCTATGCTGCGCACGCCGGCCTGGTTTATCTCATACAGCGCGTTGTGGTTGAAAATCCCAATGGGCCGAATCGGCAGGCCATCTTCCAGGTACAGGTACACCGAGTTGGTGCTAATGGGCTGGCGGATAGCCATCATATGCTGCTCATTGCCGAGGTTCACCATGTACACGCCCGCCACCTTGTTGAGCAGCTGGTAGGGCGCGGTAGCCTTGGTATCGGCCAGGAGCTGCGGCGAGAGCTGGCTGATGGCCACCGGCGCTTCAGTACGCTTTTCCTGCTCGCGGCTCGCCGACACCACCACGCCTTGCAAGCTCACCGGCGCGGCTTCAAGCCGCACGGTAAGGGCCTGGCCGTGGGCAGGCACGCGCACCTGCTGAGCATTATACCCAATGAATGAGATAGTTACCTCCCGCGCATCGACCGGTGCGGGCAGTGTAAAATGGCCGCCGGCATCGGTAGTGGTGCCCAGGCTGCTGCCGGGCAGCAGCACCGTCACGCCCGGTAGCGGCTGTTGCGACTGCGCATCGAGCACGGTGCCGCGTAAGGTAGTTTGCTGCGCAACGGCGCAGCTCAGGCTGGCAACAGCCAGCCCGGCAGTCATAAAAACAGCTTTCATTCCCTTGATAATCAGGCTATAAACAAACCAAGGGGGCAAGGCCCAGCAAGCCGGAATACGCGCCAAGCGGCATCCGGGCCACGGCCGGCCGGCAACTCCCCAATCGAAGGTTGGTTTTTAGCCCAGCGGGGGGCGGAACACGGTGCCCAGCGGGGCGGCGTAGGTGCCTGGCACGAGGCGGCGGTAGCGCGCCGCCACCCGCGCCACGGGGCGCACAGCCTGCGGGTGCCAAGCCGCGAAGGCGGGTGGCAGCATTTCGAGGCGCTCCTTTAGCGGGCCGGCCGAGCGGCTTTCGCGCTCCTCCTGCTGCTTCAGCTTTTTGGCGAAGTAGCATTTGCCGTTGCAGTGCAGCATTGGCCGGGCCTTATTCACGCAAAAGCGCGCCGTAATGGTGGCTTGGTTCAACGCGAAATCCACCACCAGCAGCTCGCGGCTGAAGGTTTGCAGCAGCACCAGGGCCGCGAGCAAGTAGGCAAAACAGGATTTCAACAGAAAATAAACAGGGTGAACCGGCGGCAAAAATACGAGCACCTGTCGATTATCCGGCTCTTTTGGCAGTTTATTGGCAGTTTCTTCACGCGCTTCACAAGTGGCAGCGCTAGCTTAGCCTCTGTAAATCTGCTACCTTTAACCTACCCTGCGTAGGTACTTAGCTGCCCCGCCGCGGCCGAACTTTTCGGCCGCGCTGCGTGTGCTAGCAGGCCCACTTTCCTTCGCCCTGCTCCTCTTGGCATTTTTTACTATTTCGATGAGAACCCGCTCGTTTACTATGCTTTGCAGCCTACTGTTCGTGGCTTCGGCGGCCGTTTTTGTCGGCTGCAAAAAAGACAGCGACACGCCCTCTACCATGCCCGGCGAGGTCGATTTACAGATTGCCAACGTAGTGGGCACTAAAGCATTGGCGCTTGACGGTACCACCTACACCACCCCAGCAGGCGAAACGTTTACTGTTACCACACTCAAGTACTACGTTTCCAACCTGAAATTCACGAAGAGCGACGGCACCGTATACGCCGCGCCCAACACGTATTTCCTCGTTGACCAGGCCCAGCCTGCCTCCCAGCACCTGGCCGTAACGGGCGTACCCGCCGGCACTTACACCGGCGTGAGCTTCGTGGTGGGCGTAGACGCGGTCACCACCCAGGCCGACCCACTCACGCTAACCGGCGCGCTCAACCCCGCCAACAGCATGTGGTGGGCCTGGGCCACGGGCCACATTTTCATGAAGATGGAGGGCACCGTGACCTCCGCCAGCCCCGCGCGGCCCATCACCTGCCACATCGGCGGCTACACCGAGCCCAACAATGCCATTGTCACGGCCGCGCCGGCGCTGGGTAGCAACGTACTCACCGTGAGCGGTGCGCACACCGCCACGCTCTTCGTCAATGCCAACGTACTGAAGATGTTCGACGGAGTTAACCACATTACGCTCAGCACGTTCTCGAACGGCATGATGCCCGGCGCCGAAGCCATGCAGGTAGCCAAAAACTACGCCGCCGGCATGTTCACTGTTACTAAAACACAGGTCAACTAGCGCGGCCGTGCGAACCGGGCGTTGGAAATCGGCGGGGCCCTGGCTGGGGCTGCTGGGGCTGGGAGCCGTGCTGGCGGCCGGTAGCTATGGCGCGCCGCGGTCGGCCGCGGCCACCGCCGTGCCGGGGGCCACGCAGCCCGCCAACTTCCCGGCCATGACCTACGCGCTGGCCAAGAACCAGCCCGACCGCGCCACCTTCGAGCTGGGCCGGGCCCTGTTCTACGACCCGCGCCTGTCGAGCAGCGGCACCGTGTCGTGTGGCTCGTGCCACCAGCAAAGCCGGGCCTTCACCGACGGCCAAGCGCTGGCCATTGGCGTGGCCGGCCGCCGCAGCCCGCGCAACGCTCCCACCCTGCAAAACCTACGTTGGCGCACCAGCTTCATGGCCGACGGTGGCGTGCACGGCCTCGAATTACAGGCCCTGGCCCCCCTCACCAGCCCGGCCGAGATGAACACGCCCCTGGCCACCGCCTTGGCCAAGCTCAACGCTAACCCTGCCTACCGCCAGCGCTTCGCGGCTATTTATGGACCCGGCACCATTGATACGCCGCAGTTTCTGCGGGCGCTGGCGCAGTTCACGGCGGCCCTCACGTCGGCCGACTCGCGCTACGACCAGTACGTGCGCCACGAGGCGGGCGGCACGCTCACCCCTACCGAACTGCGCGGCCACGCGCTGTTTACGGCTAAGTGCGGCAATTGCCACACCGGCGAGTTATTTAGCGACAACTCCTTTCGCAACAATGGGTTAGATAGAGCTTTTTCCGTCGATTCGGGTCGGGCGCACATCACGCTGCGGCCCACCGATGCGGGCCGGTTTGCCGTGCCCAGCCTGCGCAACGTGGCTCGCACCGCGCCCTACATGCACGATGGCCGCTTTGCCACGCTGCCCCAGGTGCTGGCCCACTACGCCCACGGCGTGCAGCCCTCGCGCACCCTCGACCCGGTGCTGCGCCGGCCGGGCAGCCGCCTGGGCATTGCGCTCAATAAGACGCAACAGGCTGATTTACTAGCCTTTTTGAATACGCTCACCGACAATATCTTTTTAACCGATAAGCGCCTGGCCGACCCCAAGCTGGAAACCAAGCCGGCTGCTTCGCGCGTTGGGGCTGCGGTGGCCGCCGTACCTTTTGGCCGCTAACTCCGCTTTCTAACTCTTTACTATGGCGCTGTTTACTACTCGGTTTTGGGCCCCTTTGCTGCTGGCAGCCAGCGCCTTGCTGGGCCTCAGCAGCTGCGGCAAGGGTAGTGAGCCGTCGGTAGAGCCCACGCCCACCGCGCCCACGGCCTACCAACTAGTGGTGCCGGCGGGTTTCCCCACGCCCGTTATCCCAGCCGATAACCCGCTCACCAACGAAGGCGTGGCGCTGGGCCGCCAGCTGTTCTACGAAAAGGCGCTGTCCAGCACCGGCACCATGAACTGCGGCTCGTGCCACCAGCAAAGCAAGGCATTTACCGACGGCCGGGCGCTGGCTGTGGGCGTCGATGGCGTGGCCAACCCGCGCGGCACCATGTCGCTGGCCAACGTGCTCTGGAGCACCCAGCTCACCTGGGACGGCGCCTTCACCACCCTCGAAGCCCAGGCCCTCAAGCCCCTCGAAAACCCCATTGAGCTGCACCAGTCGCTCACGGTAGGCGTGGCTAAGTTGCAGGCTAGCAGCACCTACCCGGCGCTCTTCCAGGCTGCGTTTGGTACCAAAACGATTACCAACGAGCTAACCCTTAAGGCCCTGGCGCAGTTTGAGCGCACGCTCATTTCGGGTAATTCGCGCTACGATAAGTATATGGCTACCCGCCAGGGCTTTACGGCCGATGAAGTAACGGGCTTACGGCTTTACTCCACGCACATTGCGCCCGGCGTGGTGCGCGGGGCCGAGTGCTTTCACTGCCACACCCAGCCGCTGATGTCGTCGAACTACGAGGGCCGGTTTTTCAACAACGGCCTCGACCTCACCTTTGCCGACCCCGGCCGGGGTGGCATCACCAAGCTGGCCGTGGACCAGGGTAAGTTCATCGCCCCCACCCTGCGCAACATCACCCTCACGGCCCCCTACATGCACGACGGCCGTTTCAAAACCCTGGAGGAGGTGCTGGACCATTACTCCGAGCACGTACAGATGGCCAGCCCCGGCCTCGATAACAACCTTATTCAAGGCCTCAACAACCCGCCCTTCGGCACCCACATGGACCTCACGGCCACCGAAAAGCGCCAAGTGCTCGCCTTCCTCAAAACCCTAACCGACTCCACCTTTATCACCGATAAACGATTCGCCGCCCCATAATCGCAGATTTTGCAGATTGAGCGGATTTCACTGATTCGAAATGCGCCAACTAGAATACTGCTTGCGTGAAGGATAAATTATCAGCTATAAAAAAGGCCACTCCGAAGAGTAGCCTTTTGCTTTCGTAAAAAAGACGTTCGAATCAGCGAAATCCGCTTAATCTGCGATTTTAGTCGACATTATCGTGTAGGAAGCGGTTATCGCCCAGCAGCTCATTATCGTCGCTGAGGTTGAAGCGCGAGATGTTTTGGGCACTGCTGGGCGTTACTGGCTCTAGCTTTTGGCCACGGCGTAGGTAAGCGGGCGTATCGAGGTGCGTGGTAGCTTCCGGCGACAAGCCCTGGTTTTGGCTGAGCTGCTGCAAGCGGCGGCGACGCTCTTCGGCCTGGGCCTCCAAGATGGCGGGGCGTGGGCGCGGAGCGGGCTGGCCCGGCTGCGCCGGATTCTGACCCTGGCCTTGGCTCGATAACAGCACGGGGTCGCCGGGCGCAGTGATGGGCGCACCCGAGAGCCCGGTTTGGGCGTTGGGCGAGTTAGGGCCGTTGAGCTCGTAGGTAACGCGGGCGGGCTCGGGCGTGGTGAATTTCGGCACCATGGGTGCTGCCGTGGCAGAATGCATGGGCCGGTCCTTCTCGTAAGCCTCTGCTGCCGGAGCCGCGGCCACTGGCTCAGGGGTTGCTTCGGTGGGCCGGGTACTGGTCGAAATGGTGTGCGCCTCGCGGGCAAAGCCGGTGGCAATAACCGTCACGCGAATGCTCTGGCCCAGCGTGTCGTCGGTGCCGTGGCCAAAAATCATTTCGGCGTCCTCACCTGCCTTGTCCTGAATGTACTCGGTGATTTCCGACAGCTCATCCATTTCCAGCTCGGCTTGGTCGCCCGACATAATGCTGAGCAGAATGCGCTGTGCACCCTTGATGTCGGTGTTGTTGAGCAGCGGCGAGTTCAGGGCCTCCTCGGCGGCGCGGCGGGCGCGGTTTTCCCCTTCCGTGATGGAGCTGCCCATTACGGCCGCCCCCGAGTCCTTCATCACCGTTTTCACGTCCTCGAAGTCCACGTTCACATCGCTGGTTACCGTGATGATTTCGGCAATTGACTTGGCCGCCGTCGTCAACACCGTATCGGCTTTGGCAAATGCCTGGCCCATCGTGAGGTTGCCGTAAAGCTGACGCAGCTTATCGTTGAGAATCACCAGCACCGTATCGCAGTGCTCGCTCAGCTCCTTGATGCCCTGCTCGGCCTGGTCGCGCTTCTTCTTACCCTCAAACAGGAAAGGAGCCGTCACGATGCCCACCGTCAAGATATTCAACTCCTGCGCCACTTGCGCAATAACCGGGGCTGCGCCCGTGCCCGTGCCGCCGCCCATGCCCGCCGTAATAAATAGCATTTTGGTGCCGTTGCTCAGCAACTCGCGGATTTGCTCGCGGCTTTCTAGAGCTGCCTGGCGCCCACGCTCGGGCTTGGCGCCCGCACCGAGGCCCTCGGTGAGGTCCACGCCAATCTGGAGCTTGTTCGGCACCGTGGAGCTTTCCAGGGCCTGCCGGTCAGTGTTGCAGATAATAAACTCCACGTCCTTGATGCCCTGCTTATGCATGTGCTTCACGGCATTGGAGCCCCCGCCTCCTACCCCAATCACCTTAATGATGGAGCGGCTCTGGGCAGGAATGTCGAAGGTAAAATTCATAGTTTCAATGAGTGATTGAGTGATTGAGTGAATGAGTGATTGAGCAGGCAGCTAGGCCATTCACTCAGTCACTCATTCACTCATCCGCTCATTGATTAATATTGCTTATCGTCAAAATCGTCAATTAGAATACCCTTTAGCTTGCGGGTGATGTCACCCAAAAACTTGAGGCCCTTCTGCTCCTTGGCCGGCTTGGGCGGCTCGGGAGTAGCAGCAGCGGGAGCTACCGGGGCCGCGGCGGGGGCCGGCGGGGCAAAGCTGGGCACTACGGGCGCAGCCACCGGGGCCACCGGCTGGTAATTATAGGCCGAAACCTCTTCCTCACCGTAACCAGGACGGGCAATGCGCTCATCCTGACCCTGGTAGCCAGCTAGCACGAGGCCCACGCCAGTGGCGTGCATCGGCGACTTCACGGCTTCAATTTTGCTTTTGCCCAGGTGTTGGTTGGGGTAGCCGATGCGCGTGTCGAGGCCGGTGAGGTACTCGGTCAGCTGCTCCAGGTTTTGGAGCTGCGAGCCGCCGCCGGTCAGCACGATGCCGGCCGAAAGCTGGTCCTGCAAACCCATGCGATATATTTCGGCATACACCAACTCGATAATCTCCGACATGCGGGCCTCGATGATATACGCCAAGTTCTTGAGCGACACCTCTTTGGGCGGGCGGTTGGGCAGGCCCGGGATGCTCACAATTTCGTAGTCGCTGGCTTCCTCGGCAATAGCTTTGCCAAACTTCACCTTCAGCTGCTCGGCCTGGTTGGGCGTCACGTTGCAGCCCTGCTTGATATCTTGGGTGATGATGTTGCCGCCAAACGGCAGCACCGCCGCGTGGCGAATAATGCCATCCTTGAACACCGCCAGGTCGGTAGTGCCGCCGCCAATGTCAATCAGGGCCACCCCGGCTTCCTTCTCCTCGTCGCTCAGCACCGATACGCTCGACGCCAGCGGCTCCAGAATGAGGTCAGCAATGGCCAGCCCCGCCTTGGTTACACACTTGTTGATGTTGTTGATAGCCGCGCTTTGCGCGGTGATAATGTGGAAGTTACCTTCCAGCCGCACACCGGCCATGCCAATGGGGTCGGTTACGCCACCTTCAAAGTCAACTTTGTAATCCTGCGGCATCACGTGGATAATCTGCGAGCCGGGCGGGGTCACCAACCGGTACATATCCGCGGTGAGGCGGTTCACGTCGTCCTGGGTAATCTCGTTGTCGCTGCTGGGGCGCGTGATGGAGCCATTATGTTGCAGCGACTTGATGTGCTGCCCCGCAATGCCCACGTTTACCACCCCAATATCAATGCCCGACTGCTCCTCGGCCTGCCGGATGGCACGCTTGATGGCGTCAACAGTCTTGTCAATATTGAGCACAATGCCGCGCTGCACCCCATCGGATACGGCCTTGCCCATGCCCAAAATCTCGAGCTTGCCGTACTCATTCTTACGGCCTACCAGGGCGCAGATTTTCGTGGTACCAATGTCGAGCCCGACGACGATTTTATCTTGTTGCATAGGAAGGAGGTAGGCAGTGAAAGAGCAGAAGCTAAACTAGTTAGCAAGACACGTAAAAAATAGATTTATGATTGCCAAGTAGTTACTACTCGCAAATTATTTGGTTTTGGTATTCTACGTTGACGCGATGGTACGTATCCCAGCCCAAAACCGAGGGTATTTGTCGGTAAAATACCATCAATTTGGCGAATTTCTCTGAAATATTGTCCGGCGCGCCGAACTCGATGCGCTGGTCGCCAACCTGCTGCGTAAAGCTGAGCTTGCCGCCCGGCTCCACAAACACTTCAGCCACCTGCGCCCGCCAGAACGGATGTTCGTCTACGAAACGCAGGAAATCTAGGTAACCGCGGCTGGTGCTATCCTGAAAAAAATTACTGGGGAGCGTGCCGCCGCCGGCGCGGCTCACCGTGGCCACCCGCGCCGTGTAGAGGGGCGAAAGCGGCAGGCGCTTGCCCTCGGCATCGACGTAGGCATCGAGGCGGTCGTCGGGGTGCACGAGGCGGGCAATGGGGCGGTTCTGGTGAATGTCGGCGTGCAGCGTACCCGAGAGGTCGCGGTACACTTGGGCATCACGCACGAAGGGATGCGCCTTGAGGCGATTTTCGAGCTCGCGCAGGCGGGGGCCTTCGGGCATAGTACCAATCACCGGCTCCTTGCCGCCGTTGGTGAGCAGGGCCGTCACGCCGCGCTCGCTAATGAAGTAATTATCGGCGTCGTTGGCCACGTTTACCACAATGTCTTGCACCGGGCGGTGGGCCTGCCGAAAAGCCGCAAACGCGGCCATGCCCCCTAGCCCCAACAGGCAGGCAAGCGCGACGAGCAGATTGCGGACGGAGGTATTCATAAAAATCGCAGATTTAGACAGATTGCGCTGATTTCGCTAATTCGAATGGCGCTGGAGGTTGGCTCTTGGGGCCGAAATCAGGAGCGAAATAGTTGGGTATTTTTTGGGGAGAATCTGAGGAAATTATTAGTTAACCAAGATTCTTTTTAGCTGCGGAACCAGCGTGTCAATGTCACCAGCACCCACGGTTGCCAGGATATCAAAAGTAGGTCTATTTTCCACATATTCCAACACTTGTGCCTTGGTTTGCAAGGATTTAGCTGCTGAAGTAATGGCGGGTAATAACATGCTCGCCGTGATGCCCGGCAGGGGCAACTCACGGGCCGGATAAATGTCTAGTAATATGACTTCGTCGGCCAGGCTCAGGCTCTGCGAAAAGCCCTCCGCAAAATCGCGCGTGCGGGTAAATAGGTGGGGCTGAAAAATGGCGCAGATTTTTTTATTCGGATACAGCGCCCGCAGCGAGTGCAGAAAGGCCTCTATTTCGCGGGGGTGATGGGCGTAGTCGTCTACGTACACTTTATCGGCCCCGGTTACGATAAATTCAAAACGTCTTTTCACGCCCCGGTAGGCAGCCACGGCCTCAGGCAGTTGCGCGGCCGTGACGCCAAATAATTGCGCGGCCGCCGCGGCCGCCAGCATATTTTCGACGTTGTGAAACCCCGGTACGGCCAGTTCCAACCCCGCTACCACGCCCTCGGGGCCGTGCAAATCGAAGTGAAACTGATGGCCCTGGGTGGTAATATTCGCCGCAAACAAATTGGGGCCTTCGGCGGCCGTGAGCCCGTAACGCAGCACCCGCGTGCCAGGCGGCACGGCGGCGGCCACGCGGGCATCGGCGGTGTGGTTAAGCAGTAGCGTGCCGCCGGGCTTTATCTGGCTCACAAACTGGCAAAATGAGTCGATGAGGGCGCTTTGCTCGCCATAGATGTCGAGGTGGTCGGCGTCGGTGCTCGTAACGATGGCCACGTCGGGGTACAGCGTGAGGAAGCTGCGGTCATACTCGTCGGCCTCCACCACCACGGGCGCGGCGGGGCTTTGGGGCAGCAATAGATTTGACCCCAGGTTAACGGCGATGCCGCCCAGGAATGCGCCCGCATCGAGGCCCGCGTGGTGCAGCAAATGCGCCACCATGCTGCTGGTAGTAGTTTTGCCGTGGGTGCCGGCTACCGCAATGGTAGGCCGGCCCTGGGTGAGCACGCCCAGCACCTGGCTGCGTTTGCGAATGTCGTAGCCCTGCGCGCGCAGCCACGCCCACTCCAAGCTGGTGGCCGGAATGGCAGGCGTGAGCACCACCAACGTCTGGTCTTTATTCTCGCGAATTGCCAGCGGAATATTCTCCACTGCATCGGCGTAATGCACGACAATTCCTTCGGCCTGCAAAGCCAGCGTGAGCGGGGTTTCGGTTTTATCGAAACCACTGACCTGGTGGCCATTGGACTTAAACCAACGCGCCAGCGCCGACATACCAATGCCGCCGATGCCAAGGAAAAATACGTAGGGAAATTGCTGCATTATTTGGTGGTATCCGGTCCGAAAAAGAACGTCATGCAGACCGAAGGGAAGCATCTCGCATGGGGTAGCAATCTCAATTGTTCGGCGATGTGAGCGAGATGCTTCCCTTCAGTCTGCATGACGTTCTTTTTAATTTAATTCTATTTTCCGATTAATTTAAACAGCTCATCCACAATGTCTTTGGTGGCATCGGGGCGGGCCAATTCGCGCACGCGCTCGCTGAGCTGCTGCTGCCGCTCGGGGTCAGCGAGCAGGCGCAGGGTTTCGTCGTAGAGGCGCGCGGCGGCGTGGGCATCGATGATGAGCACGGCCGCGCCTTTGCCCACCAGGGCCAGGGCGTTTTTGGTTTGGTGGTCCTCGGCCACGTTGGGCGAGGGCACTAGCACGCTGGCCTTGCCCGTGAGGCAAAGCTCTGATACGGAGAGCGCGCCGGCGCGGCTCACTACTACATCGGCGGCGGCGTAAGCCAAGTCCATGCGCTTGATAAATTCCAGCGCTTGCAGGTGGGCGGCGGCGTAGGGCGCGGCCTGCTGCTGGGCTTCGGGGAAGTAGAGCTTGCCGGTTTGCCAGAGCAGCTGCACGCCGGCTTCGCGCAGGCGGGGCAGGGCGGCGGCGGTAGCCAGGTTGAGGGTGCGGGCGCCGAGGCTGCCGCCGATTACGAGCAAGGTTTTCTTAGTGGGGTCGAGGCCGAAAAAATGCAGGGCTTCAGCGCGGTCGCCGTGGGCAATTTCGGCGCGCACGGGGTTGCCGGTGAGTACGATTTTATTGGCTGGAAAAAACTTATCCATGCCTTCGTAAGCCACGCATATTTTACCCACCCGGCGGCCCAGCAATTTATTAACCAGGCCGGCGTACGAATTTTGCTCTTGAATGAGACTCGGAATAGTACGCGAGGTGGCGGCCAGCAGCACCGGGGCAGAGGCGTAGCCGCCCACGCCCACCACGGCATCGGGTCGAAATTGCTCAATTAACTTACCGGCCCGGCGCACCGAGCGAAATACCCGCACCGGGAACAGAATATTCTGGGGCGTGAGGCGGCGCTGCAAGCCGGTAATATCCAGGCCCACAATCTGATAGCCAGCTTCGGGCACGCGCGTCATCTCCATGCGGCCGTTGGCGCCCACAAACAAGATATCGGCGTCGGGCTGCCGCCGCCGAATTTCATTCGCAATTGCCACCGCCGGGAAAATGTGCCCGCCCGTGCCGCCACCGGAGATGATAAATTTCATGTTTTTATTCAGTTAAAATCGTTTGTCATTGCGAGCCTGCGAAGCAATCTTTCCTTATCGTTTGCTTCGGCGGATTACCAACCCTAACGGAGAGAAAACTGCTTCGCAGGCTCGCAATGACAGATGTATTTTACGCATATTGCGCCCGCTTGCTGGGGATGCGGGGCGTATCGCTGGCTTCGCCAGCCATTGGGCGGGTTTCGCGCTCGCCACGGCTTACGGCCAGGATAATGCCGACACTTAAGCCGGTGAATATCAAGGAAGTACCACCCATACTGAGCATGGGGAGCGGCAGGCCGGTAACCGGGCCCAGGCCTACAGCCACGCCCATATTCACCATGGCTTGCAATACCAGGCTAAAGCACAGACCGGCCGAAAGCAGGCCGCCAAATGCACCCTGGCTATTCATCACAGTTTTGAGCCCTCGATAGAGAAAAGCGAGGTAGAGGAAGAGCACGACCAAGCCGCCAATCATGCCGTATTCTTCAATAATAATGGCGTAGATAAAGTCGGAGTATGGGTGCGGCATGATGTTGCGCTCGGTGCTTTTGCCGGGGCCTTTGCCGGTGAGGCCACCCGTGGCAATGGCGATGTAGGCGTGCTCCGACTGGAAGGCAACTTTTTTGGTGTGGTCGGTGAAATTGGTGATGCGCGATACTACCGTGCCCAGGCGCTGCCCGGCGGCCAGGCCGGCCCCGCCCAGCACCACGCCAATGACCACCATCACCAGCATTTGGCGCATCGGCACGCGGCCGATGAACATGAGTAGCAGGCAGGTTAAAAATAGGAGCAGCGCCGTGGAGGCGTTGGACAATACAATCAGGCCGCAAATAACTCCTACCCAAATCATTACCGGCAGCAGCGTGCTTTTGAAGTCGTGCAAGTGCTGCTGGCGGCGGCTCAACATGCTGGCCAGGTGCGAGATAAGCGCCAGCTTGGCTAGGTCGGAGGGCTGAAACGTTTGGTTGATAACCGGGATGGTGAGCCAGCGCGAGGCCCCGTTGGTTTCGCCGCCCATGAGGTAGGTAAAAAGCAACAGCGGCACCGACAACAGCAGCGCGTAGAGCGACAACCGCGAGTAGTGTCGGTAGTCGATGCGGTGAGCCAACCACATGAGGCCTAGACCAATAAATATCAAGCTGCTGTGCTTGAGCACAATCATCTCGACCGAGCCGTTGCGGCCGTGCAGCTCGTTGCGGTATGCCAGCGTGCCGGTGGCCGAGTAAACCACGGCAATGCTGATGAGCGAAAACAGAATAACGATGGCCCACAAAATGGGGTCGCCCTTGAGGTTGCGCTGGAGCCAGGTGAGGCGGTGAGGAGCTTCCATAAATCGCAGATTATCGCTGATTAAACTGATTTCGCTGATTCGGCCGGGGCCAGTGCCTGCACGGCGGCGGCAAACTGGCGGCCGCGGTCTTCGTAGTTTTTGAACAGGTCGAAGCTGGCGCAGCAGGGCGAGAGCAGCACCACGTCGCCGGGGGTAGCGAGGGCAGCGGCGCGCTGCACGGCGTCGGCCATGCTTTGGGTTTCTTCGAGGTGGGGCACCGTAGTTTCGAAGGTGGTGCGCAGCTTGGTATTGTCCACGCCGAGGCAGATGAGGGCCTTCACTTTTTGCTCGGCCAGCGGCAGAATGGTGGCATAGTCGTTGCCCTTATCGGTGCCGCCGGCAATCCAGACGATGGAGCGCTTGATACCGTCGAGGGCGTACCAAGCGGCTTCCACGTTGGTGGCCTTGCTGTCGTCGATAAACTGCACGTCGTTCAGCTCGCGCACCAGTTGCAGGCGGTGGTCGGCGTTGTGGAAGGTAGCCAGGGCAGCCTCAATCTGGGTGGGCGAGGCTCCGGCCACGCGCGCGGCCAGGATGGCGGCCGCCATATTCTGCTGGTTGTGCTGGCCGATGAGCGGCGAGTTTTCGATGCTCACCTTATCGGGGTGGCGGTCCTCGATGGGCAGGTGAATGCGCAGCGTAGTCTGGTTCTGGTAATAGGCGGCCAGGTGGTAATCGGGCCGGTGGTGCTGGCTAAACGGCAGCGTGAAGGCACTCATAAACGCCGTGGCCAGGAAGCGCCCAATATTCTCGTCGTCGGCGTTATAAATCAGGTAGTCGTCGGTGGCCAGGTTTTCGGCAATGCGCAGCTTGGCAGCGGCGTATTTCTCCAGTGAATATTCGTAGCGGTCAAGGTGGTCGGGCGTGATGTTGAGCAGCAGCGCAATCCAGGGGTGAAAATCTTGAATATCATCGAGTTGGAAGCTACTCAGCTCCAGCACGTAATACTCAAATTTATCCGCCATCACCTGCTCGGCCAGCGAGTAGCCGATGTTGCCGGCTAGGCCCACGCTAAAGCCTGCTTCCTTCAGCAGGTGGTAGGTGAGTAGCGTGGTAGTGGTTTTGCCGTTGGTGCCGGTAATGGCCACAAAGCGCGCCTTGGTGTGGCGGCTGGCAAACTCGATTTCGGAATGAATTGGGATTTTCTGCTCGCGAATAGCCTTGATAACGAGCGCTTTCTCGGGGATTCCGGGGCTTTTAATTACCTCATCAGCTTGCAGAATACGGGGCAGCGAATGCTGATTTTCCTCAAACTCGATGCCCGCCTGCGTGAGCTTGGCCTTGTACGCGGGCTGGATTTCGCCGCGGTCGGACACGAACACGGTGTGGCCTTTCGCTTGCGCGAGCAGGGCGGCACCAACGCCACTTTCGGCGGCTCCGAGGATTACGATATTCATTGCAGCGTAGGGTTAGCTTTAGCTTGCCTTTTTGGGAAATAAATTACTTTGCGCTAACGGTGGCAAGCTAAAGCTTACCCTACAGGCTAGCGCAGTTTCAGGGTAACCAACGTGATGATTGCCAGCATGATACTCACAATCCAGAAGCGGGAAACAATTTTAGATTCGTGGTAGCCCAGCTTTTGGTAGTGGTGGTGCAGTGGCGACATGCGCAGCAGCCGGCGGCCTTCGCCATACTTGCGCTTGGTGTATTTAAACCAGCCCACCTGCACGACTACCGACAGGTTTTCGATAATAAACACGCCGCACAGAATAGGAATGAGGATTTCCTTACGCACAATGAGGGCCAGCACCGTGATGATGCCGCCCAGCGCCAGCGAGCCGGTATCGCCCATAAATACCTGCGCCGGGTACGAGTTGTACCACAAAAAGCCCACGCAAGCCCCCACAAAGGCCGTACAGAAAATAACTAGCTCCCCCGAATCGGGAATAAACATAACATCCAGGTAGTCAGCTAGTAACGCATTACCGCTCACGAAGGCGAAAATGGCCAGCGTAACCCCAATAATGGCCGAGGTACCGGCCGCTAGCCCGTCGAGGCCATCAGTAAGGTTGGCCCCGTTGCTGATAGCCGTGACCAGAAAGATGACAATGGGGATGTAGAGAATGCTGTAGAGCCCGTTGAATACGGTACCCGCCGAGGCGAATAAATCGCCGTAGTTCAGCTCGTTATTCTTCATGAAGGGCACGGTGGTAATCATCAGGTGCACGTCGTGGTACACTTTGCTGGCGTCGATTTCCGAGAGCGTGCCGTTGGGCATTACGTATTGGCGAATGGTGATTTCATCGCTAAAAAACAGCACCCACCCCACCGTGATGCCCAGGCCCACCTGGCCCAGTATCTTGAAGCGGCCACTCAAGCCCTCCTTGTTTTTGCGAAATACCTTGATGTAGTCGTCCAGGAAGCCAATTAACCCCAGCCACACCGTGCTTAGTAACATCAAGATAATGTAGATGTTACGCAGGCGGGCAAACAGCAATACTGGCACCAGAATGGCCAGCAGAATGATGAGGCCGCCCATGGTAGGCGTACCTTTTTTGTCGAGCTGCCCCTGCAAGCCCAGGTCGCGGATGCTTTCGCCGACCTGCTTTTTTTGCAGCACTTTGATGAGCCGGCCGCCAAAAATCTGGGCAATGAGCAGCGACACAATCACCGACAGCCCGGCGCGGAAGGTCGTGTATTGGAACACGCCCGTGCCCGGGATGTGAAAGTGTTCGTGCAGGTAGCGAAAGAGGTAATAGAGCATGGTATCAGATTATGAGCCGTTCGTCATTGCGAGCCTGCGAAGCAATCGCATCTGAACGAAATCGTTCGGGTGTCATGCGGGTACGATTGCTTCGCAGGTTCGCAATGACGAGCGGTTCATGGTGTTTATTTTTCGATTGCCAGTAACGCGGCGCGCAGTTCTTCGCGGTCGTCGAAGGGCGATTTCACTCCTTTGACTTCCTGATAAGTTTCGTGGCCTTTGCCGGCCACCAGCACCATATCGCCGGGGCGGGCCAGGGCCACGGCGGCCCGAATGGCCTGGCGGCGGTCGGCAATGAGTTGGGCGTGGGCATCGGCGGGCGGCAGGATGCCGGCCTGCATCTGGGCTAGAATGGCGAGCGGGTCTTCGTCGCGGGGGTTGTCGGAAGTGAGGATAACCTGGTCGGAGAGCTGGGCAGCCAGCCGCGCCATGATGGGGCGCTTGGCCGCGTCGCGGTTGCCGCCGCAGCCCACCACCGTAATAATGCGCTGCTCGGGGCGGCGGATTTGGTGCAGGGTTTGGAGCACGTTTTCGAGCGCGTCGGGCGTATGGGCATAGTCCACGAGGCCGGTGATGGCCTGGCCCGGCACCGTTACCGGCTCGAAGCGGCCGGGCGCGGTGGTGAGGCCTGAGAGGATGGTGAGGGCCTCGGTGGGGTCTTCGCCTAGCAGTACGGCCGCGCCGTACACAGCCAGCAGGTTGTAGGCGTTGAACACGCCGATGAGGCGGAAGTGGACTTCCTGGCCATCGAGTTCCAGCAGCAGGCCATGCATCTCGTTGGCTACCAGGCGGGCGCGGTAGGTGGCGGCCGTGCGCAGCGAGTAAGTGGCGCGGTGGGCAACCGTGTTTTGCAGCATCACCGGGCCGCGCTTGTCGTCGGCGTTGGTGAGAGCGAAGGCGGTTTTGGGCAGCGCGTCGAAAAAGCCTTTTTTGGCCTTCAGGTAGTTGTCGAAGGTGCCGTGGTAGTCGAGGTGGTCGTGGGTGAGGTTGGTGAACACGCCACCCGCAAAGCGCAGGCCCGCAATGCGATGCTGGGCCACGGCGTGGCTGCTCACCTCCATGCAGGCGTGGGTGCAACCCGCAGCTACCATATTAGCCAGCAACTCGTTGAGCCGAACGGCGTCGGGCGTGGTATGCGTGCTCGGAATAACGGTTTCGTCAATTTGATTCTGCACCGTGCTTAGTAGGCCGGCGTGGTAGCCTAGCTCGCGCAACAGCTTGTGCAGCAGCGTGGCGCAGGTAGTTTTGCCATTGGTGCCCGTGATGCCCACCAACGTGAGCTGGCGCGACGGGTGGCCGTAGAACGCGCTGGCAATGGGCCCGAGCGCGGCGGCGCTGTTGGCCACCTGCACGTAGGTGGTGGCGGGGTTCAGCTCGGCGGGCAGCTCTTCGCAGATGATGACGGCCGCGCCCTGCTGCACCGCTTTTTCGATAAACTTGTGGCCGTCGGTGGCGGTGCCGCGCAGGGCGCAGAACAGCATACCCGGCCCGGCCTGCCGCGAGTCGAGGGTGAGGCCGGCCACGGGCGCGTCGGGGTTGCCGTGTTGGGCGAGCACGTCAAGGTCCGTTAGCAGGGCGAAGAGGGGCAGCGTACTCATGCGGATTTCTTGGTTTTGGTAGCCGAAGCTCCCGACTTGGCGGTTGACGGGCCCGATTTGGCAGTCGAAGCTCCCGACTTGCTCGCCTTAGCAGACGAGGTTCTTGCAGAGGGCGCTGAGGAAGGCGCTGAGGTTCGCTGAGTCGTGCGGATATCCGGCTTCTTAGTTGAGGCCGGCTTCTTGGATTTATCTTCTGGCTTGTTAGATGATTTAGAGGCTTTTGAAGTTGCCTTAGCCGAAACATCTTCATCATCGGCGTCCGACTTGGCGGCCGTCGGGGCTGGCTTAGCAGCAGCCGGCTTAGCGGTTTTGGCCGAGGCGGGTTTGGCGGCCGGTTTGGTCGTTTTGGTGCGGATGCCCGGCTCGGCCGGAATCAGCAGCGTGTTCTCGGCAATCTCGGTATGGTCGGGGGCAGGCAGGGCGATGGGCGCGGCGGCTACCGTGGCGGTGGGCGTGAGCATCAGGCCCACTACGAGGCCGCGCCGGGCGGGATCACCGGGCGCTACCGACTGCTCGCGCACGCGGCCGGTGCCGCTGGCCTGCACTTTAAGGCCCCGATTTTCGAGCAGGAACAGCGCGTCACGCAGGGTGAGGCCGCGCACGTCGGGCATGCGGCCGGGGTGGGCCACGCTGGCATCGGGGCGCAGCGACACGGTGCGGGCTACGAAGGCCGTGTCGGTGGCGCGGGTGGCGCGCACCCACTCTTCGCCGCCGGTAGCGCGCGTTTGGCCGGGCAGGCCGATGCGGTCGCACACCAGGGCGATTTCCTGCTGCAAGCCTGCTCGCACCAGCGGCACGGGCGTGCGCCGGGCGGGCACCCGCGCCAGCATGGGGCGCTGGCTGGCCTGGTCGCGGGCCATGCAGCGGTCGGCGATGTCGCGGAACACCGGGGCGGCCACGTCGCCGCCGTAGATGCGGCCCTTGCTGGGCGAGTCAATCACCACAATGCAGCTGTACTTGGGCTTGTCGGCCGGGAAAAAGCCGCAGAAGCTGGTCGAATACGTCTTCGTGTACTGGCCATTCTTGAACTTCCAAGCAGTGCCCGTTTTGCCGGCAATGCTGTAGTCTTTGGGCCGAATGGCCTTGGCGGTGCCTTCCAGCACCACGCCTTCCAGCATGGCGTGCAGCTTGCGTAGCGTGGCATCGGAGCAGATTTTGGGGTTCAGCACCTGCGTGTCGAAATGCTCAATTACCTGGTCGGCCTGCTTGATTTCGCGCACAATCATGGGCGCCACCTTCACGCCGCCGTTGGCCACGGCGTTGTAGAAGGCCAGCGTTTGGAGCGGCGCCAGCTTCAGCTCGTAGCCGATGGCCATGGTTGAGAGTGAGGTGCGGCTCCAGCTGCGGTCACGCGGGTCCTTCACGTAGGGCAGCGCTTCGCCGTTCATCTGAAAACCCAGCGGCTTGTCGAGCCCGAAGCGCTTGAGGTAGTCGGTGTAGTGGCTGGGGTTGCTTGAAAAATGCTCCTGCACCAGCCGCGCCACCCCAATGTTGCTCGACTTCTCAAACACCTGCTGCACCGTGATGCGGCCGTTGGCGTGCGAGTCCGTTTTCACGGCCCCGCCGATGAGCATGCGGCCGGGGCCGGTATCCACGATGTCGTCGAGCTGCAAGCTGGGGTCGGCCTCCATCACGGCCATCAGCGAGGCCAGCTTGAAGGTCGAGCCCGGCTCGGTGCGGCCCTGGTCGGCAAAGGCGTAGTTGTAGTCCTCCTTGTAGGTGCCGTCGGCGGTTTTGCCGAGGTTGGCCACGGCCTTGATTTCGCCGGTTTTAACCTCCATCAAAATCACGCAGCCGTACTTGGCATCGTTGGCTATCAGGGCTTTGTAAAGGGCGTCTTCGGCCCCGTCCTGCAAGTTGATGTCGAGCGTGGTTTTCACATCGAAGCCCGGCTGGGGCTTGATTTCGGTGCCGTCGTACACGGGCTTGAGGCCGCCCGGCACGCGCTCAAACAGCGCCTCGCCGGCCCGGCCCGACAGCTTTTTCTGGAACGTGAATTCCAGGCCCGCGCCGTTGTTGTCCTCGTTCACAAAGCCCACCGTACGCTGGGCTAGCCCGCCGAAGGGCCGGAAACGCTTGTCTACTTTCTCAAAAATAACCCCGCCCTTGCGCTTGGCCCGGAAGATGGGCCAGGTAGCGAACTCCTTCTTTTCCTGGAAGTTAATCTGCCGCGAGTTCAGCCGGATGTAGCGCACCTCGTGGCCGTTGTGGGCCTCTATCAGCTTGCGGCGGTATTCCGCCACGCTGCGGTCCTGGAAGAAATGGGCCAGGTGAATGGCCAGCGAATCCACGTTGGCCTTGAACAGGCCATCCTCGACCACGCCGGGGTCCCAAGCCACCCGGTAGAAGGGCAGCGAGGTGGCCATGATGCTCTTGCCATCATCCGAAAAGATATTGCCCCGCGTGGCCGGCACCGGCTGGTAACTGATGCGGCGCTCCTGCTCCAGGGCGCGCCACTTGGCGCCCTCCTGGTACTGAATGCGCGAGATTTTCCAGGCCACGGCGCACGAAAACAGCGCCACCCCCAGAAACGCGAGCCGCACCCGCGTGACGATGGATTTCTTAACGCTGCCTTTCATGGTTTTGGGAGTCTGATTTCTGGTTGCGGGAGGATGATTTAGCAGAAGCTGCCTTCTTAGGGGCCGCACTTCGGATAGTTGATTGGACCGTTTTAGACTTTTTTGTACCCTTTTCGCTAGTAACGCGGGAAGGCGTCTTTTTATTCTTGCCAGTTATCTCGTTGTTTTCCAGGTCAGTATCCTCCCCAGTTGCGCCGGCTTCCTCGGGCGCTACGCCGGGCGGCGGCGCGCCCAGCTCCGGCGTGTCATCGTCAGTTAGGCCCAGCTCCTGGCGGCGGGCGCGACCCTGAATAGAATCGGCGCGCACGGACGCGATAGAATCGCGGGCGGCGCGGGCGGCCAGCGTATCGGCGGTGAGCACGGGCATGGTTTCCAGCTCGGCCTGGTCAAGGCGGCCGGCCGGAATGGCGATGCGGAAGGGCGGCGACGAGCTTTCTATCAACCCGATAGCCGCCACCTTGCGCGCTACCTCGCTCTGCTTGCTGGCCTCCATGTAGTCCGACGACAGCGTGGTGTAGTCGGCGCGCAAGTCCTCGGTTTCCAGCTTGAGCCGCTGGATGTTACGGTTCATGCGGTTGCCGTAGTGCGTGTTGCCGATGTAGAGCAGCGTGAGCAGCATCACGAACAGCATTTTGGGCAAAAAGCGCACCGGCAGGCCCTCCCGAAACAGCCCGTCGAGGCCGGTGAAGCGGTCGAGCAGCGAAAACAAGCTCCAGCCGGTGGCCGACACGCCCTCGTGGCGCTCCCAGGCGGGCGCGACGTATTCGACGGCCGGGGCCGGGGCGGGCTTGGCCGCCTTTTTGGGTGCGGCGGGCTGGGGCTGGGCGGGCGGCGCAGGCTCGGCCGCCAGCGGCGGCACCACGGCGGCGGGCACCTCCGCGGGCGCAGGCTCGGGCACGCGCGGGGGCCGCAGGGTATTGGCACGGGGCGGGCCAGCCGTATTGGGGCGTATCGTATTACCGGCCATATACTTACGCAGGAATAGAGGTACGAACGCCGATGCGCAGCTTAGCACTGCGGGCGCGGCTGTTTTCGGCTACTTCCTCGGCCGAGGCCTCGGTGGGCTTGCGCGTGAGCGACTCAAAAGGCAGGGCCGTGCGCCCGTACAAGTCCTTCTCGGCCTGGCCGAAAAACTTGCCCTGGCTGAGGAAATTCTTCACCAGCCGGTCTTCTAAGGAGTGGTAGCTCATGACGACCAGCCGGCCGCCGGGGCGTAGCACCTGGGCCGTTTGGGTCAGCATTTCCTGCAGGGCGGTCAGCTCGTCGTTTACTTCAATACGCAGAGCCTGAAATACTTGCGCCAGGTATTTATTCTCCTTGCCGCGGGCTACCACGGGCTGAATGGCCTGCTTGAGCTCCTGAATGGTACGCAACTGACGCTGGCGGCGGGCCTGCACCACGGTGGCGGCCAGCGTGCGGGCGTTGGTGACCTCGCCATACATGCCGAAAATGCGGTGCAGCGCGGCCTCGTCGTAATCGTTGAGCACGTCGGCGGCGGTGGCCACGCTGTTGTCGTGCGGGTCCATGCGCATGTCGAGCGGGCCGTCGAAGCGGGTGCTGAAGCCGCGCTCGGCGGTGTCGAACTGGTGCGACGACACGCCCAAATCGGCCAGCAGGCCATCGACCGGTAGCGCGTCGCGCTGGGCTAGCTCGGCGGTGAGTTGCCGAAAATTGGCCCGAATGAAGGTGAACTGCGGCCGGGCCAGGGCCACCGACTGGCGCTCAGCAGCCTCATCCTGGTCGAAGCTATACAAATGACCCTCAGGCAGTTGTTCCAGGATGCGGGCCGAGTGGCCGCCGCCGCCAAAAGTCACATCGACGTAGCGGCCGCCGGGCACGAGGTCGAGGCCGGCCAGGCATTCGGCCAGCATTACGGGGCGGTGGTAGGCGGTATCGTTGGGGTAGGTGCTCATGCGGCCAGGCCGGGCAGAGCCGGCGTTTCGGGGGTGTCCGACAAGAACTTCTGGGCCAGCTTGGAAAAGGCCTGCTGGTCCTTGATAAGGTAGTCGTCGTAGCGGGTGGGGTCCCACACTTCGCAGCGGTTGCCGAGGCCCACGATGACGGCGTCTTTTTCGAGGCCGGCGTAGCGGCGCATGGAGCCCGGCAGGCCAAAGCGGCCAATGCTATCGAGCTCCACCTCCGTCATGCCCCGCAAAAAATTGCGCTGAAACTGCCGGTACTCCTCGTTGAACTCGTCGAGGGCAGTGACTTTGGCGTGAATCAGGTCCCAGGCCGAGCGCGGGTACAGCACCAGGCAGGGCTCGAAGCCGCGCACCAGCACTAGCTGGTTGGCGAAGGCATCGGGCAGGGCGCTTTTCACCTTGGCCGGCAGCACCAGCCGCCCCTTCGGGTCGAGCTTGCAGTCGTATTCGCCGGACAGGAGCTGTTGCATGGGAGAAAAGGCCAGGCTAGGCAGCAGCCGCGGCTAGGTAACAAAAGTACGGACCCTTTCAAAAAAGCCGCCACTTTCTACCACTTTCTACCACAGGCCCAAAAGGGCTTCAGTAATGCACAGAGCAAGTTTTTATTAATTATGAAACGTTGTTGCGTTGTTAATATAGCCCTGATTTCGGCATTTTGCCAAGTTGCGCCCGCTCGGATTCCTGGCTGATTCACTTTTATTTTAAGCGAAACAATGTTGCATAAATCAGCTGACTAAAGCCTTGACCGGCTACTGCGGCCGGGGCTGGGGCGTGTAGCTAGGGCCCTGGCAGCGGGGGCCTTGCGCGGTCCAGGCCAGGGAGTCGATGCAGAGCTGGCGCTCGGTCATGGCGGCGTTCCAGGCATGGTAAACGAGATACTCGGTGCGGCCGTCGGGGCTGAGGGTATGCGAGTGGTGGCCGGGGCCGCGCACGTGGCCGGGCACCGCGTGCAGCACCCGCGCCCCGGCATCGGAGCCCGAGTCGGCGTAGGGGCCCAGGGGATGGTCGGCCACGCAATAATCGACGCCGTAGCGGTCGGTGAGGAAGTTAGCGCCGCTGAAAAAGCAGTAGTATTTACCCGCGTGGCGGCGCGCGAAGGGGCCTTCCAGGGTGTGCCACTGGGCAAAGGTGCGGTTGCCGTAGAGCGGCATGCGGCGGTTGGCTTCGAAGAGCGTCCAGGCGTGGCGGGCGCGCAGCACGGTGCGGGGCTGGCCGGCCAGCTGGGTCATGCTCAGCAGCTTATCTACCACCAGGCCGGTGCCGGGGTAATAGCCATCGTCGGTGTCGGTGAAGTCGCGGGCGTAAAACAAATACCACTGGCCATCAACATCTTGAAAAGCGTGGGCGTCGATGGTAAACTGGCTGTCGGCCACGGGCAGGGCGGCTACCTCGGTGTAGGGGCCTTCGGGGCGGGCGCTGGTGGCCACGCGCAGCTGGTGGCCCACGGTGGCCCCAATGGCCCCGCCGCCCCGCGAGTAATACATATAGAAGGTGCCCGCGTGCAGCACCACTTCGGGGGCCCAAAAGTCGAATTCCGCGGTGCCGGGCGGCGGCGTGAGGGCCCCGCCCGCCGGTTGCCAGTTCACCAGGTTATCGGAGGTGAGCAGGGTAAACACGCGGCCGTCGAGCGTGCGGCCCCGGCCAGTGGTGCCAAAGGCGTAGTAGCGCCCCGCGTGGCGCAGCACAAAGGGGTCGGGGAAGTCGCGGGCCACGACGGGGTTGGTGTAGGTGCGGGCCGCCGCGGCAGCAGTAGGGACGCGCATGGCAAGCAAAGCCAGGCCTGTGGCCGAGCCCGTGAGAAAGTGACGACGAGTGGGCATGAGTGGGTGGCTAGGCTGGCAAATAAACGCGCTGCCGGGGCCACGTCCGCAAAGGTGGCCTCCGGCAACGGCGCGGCGCGGCCCTCACCTACCGGGCGCAAACGTTTGCAAGCCTCTATTATGTGCCACCTTTGCCGCACCCAAGCACTCGCCCGCTTTATTCCCTCCCCGTTCGTGGCCCACAAACGCGTTTCCCTCAAGGACCTGGCTCGGCAGCTCAACCTCTCGGTTTCGACGGTTTCGCGGGCCCTGAGCGGGCACCGCGCCATCAGCCAGGCCACCCGCCAGCAAGTTGGGCAACTTGCCCAACAGCTTGGCTACCAACCTAATGCCCTGGCGGCGGGCCTGCGCCGGGGCCGCAGCAACCTGCTGGGCGTGGTAGTACCGCATATCGACGGCAATTTCTTTTCGCAGGTGGTGAAGGGCATTGAGGCCGCCGCCAGCCAGGCGGGCTACCACGTGCTCATCTGCCAGTCGAACGAAGACGTGGTGCACGAGCGCGACAACCTCGAAACCCTGATAAACGCGCAAGTGGAGGGCATTATGGTGTCGCTGTCGCGCACTACCCACGATTTTCAGCACTTCGAAAAAGTCCGGGCGCGCGATATTCCGCTGGTTTTTTTCGACCGCATCCTCAACGGCTTCGACGTGAACGCGGTGGTGCTCGACGACCGCGTGGGCGGCTACCAAGCCACCCGGCACCTGCTGGAGCAGGGCTACCGCCGCATTGCGCACCTGGGCGGGCCTCAGCACCTCAACATTTACCGGCTGCGCCGCCTGGGCTACGAAGATGCCCTGCGCGAGCATGGCCTGCCCGTAGAAGCTGCCCTCACCGTGGTGGGCGACATGGAAATGGCGGATGGCCGCGCCGCCATGCATCAGCTGCTGGCGCTGCCCCAGCCGCCCGACGCCATCTTTTCGGCCAGCGACTTTGCGGCGGCCGGAGCCTTGCAGGCGTTGAGCGCGCAGGGCTTGCGCGTGCCGGAAGACGTGGGCCTGGTGGGCTTCAGCAACGAGCTGTTTGCGCGCCTGACCACGCCCCTGCTCACGTCCATCGACCAGCACTGCGAGCTGATGGGGCAATCGGCCACGCGGCTGCTGCTGCAACTGCTGGCCGCGCCGGGGCCACCCGCCGCGCCGCGCCACGTGGTGTTGCAGCCCGAGCTGTGCGTGCGCGCCTCGTCGCTGCGCCTGGGGCCGCCCGCCATCCACGCTGAAAGCGGGCCAGCGTAGCAGCCTGGGGCGAAGGCCAGCCGAAGCTGCACAATCGATTGCGCATTCTCCGCTACATTTAGTCCGGTTGCTAGCCGCCCGCGCTGGGTTGCGCTCGTCCATCTCCTTTCCCACCCATTGCATGAAGAAACTTTCGCTACTGCTGCTGGCCCTGACCCTGCTCGGGGCTCCGGCCACCCAGGCCCAAAAAGTAAAAACCAAAACCAAGGGCGGCGCGCCCGCGCTGGCCACGAGCCCAGACGTCCGCTGGCCCGCCGCCAAGGCCAATGCCTGGTACAGCGCCCACCCCTGGATGACGGGTGCCAACTTCATTCCCAGCACTGCCATCAACCAACTCGAAATGTGGCAGGCCGCCACCTTCGACCCCACCACCATCGACCGGGAGCTGGGCTGGGCCGCGGGCATCGGCTTCAACACCATGCGGGTTTTCCTGCACGATTTGGCCTGGAAGCAGGACCCGGCGGGCTTCAAAAAGCGGGTGAATGACTACTTGGCTTTGGCCGACAAGCACCACATCCAGACCATTTTTGTGCTGTTTGACGACTGCTGGAACAAGACCGGGCAGGTGGGCCCGCAGCCCGCGCCCAAGCCCGGCATTCACAACTCGGGGTGGCTGCAAGACCCCGGCGACCCCGCCTCGCGCGACTCGGCCACGTTTATGCAGCTGCGGCCCTACGTCACCGACGTACTCACCAGCTTTGGGCACGATAAGCGCGTGCTGCTCTGGGACTTGTATAACGAGCCCGGTAACTCGGACAAGGGTGTGGCCTCGCTGCCGCTACTGCGCAACACCTTTGCCTGGGCCCGCGCCGCCGCCCCCGAGCAGCCCCTCAGCTCCGGCCTCTGGAACTGGGGGTTTGCGGCCCTCAACACGTTCCAGGCCCTACACTCCGACGTGATTACCTACCACGACTACGACGAAGCCCCGGCCCACCAGCGCGTTATCGAGCTGCTGGTGACCCACGGCCGGCCCGTGCTGTGCACCGAGTACATGGCCCGCCCCCGCAACTCGCGCTTTATCAACATCTTACCCCTGCTAAAGAAATACCACGTGGCCGCCATCAATTGGGGCCTGGTCGATGGCAAAACCAACACCAAATACGCCTGGGACACCCCCCTGGCCGATAGCTCGGAGCCCAGTGAGTGGTTTCACGAGGTGTTTCGGAAAGACGGCACCCCGTATCATCAGGACGAGGTTGACTTCATTAAAAAACTGAATGCTAACTAACTAACTAACTAATCGGCTTTAGGGCGGAGGTAGTTGCCGGTGCCTGACCGGAAACTGGTAGCCGACCGACCCGTAGCGTTATATACCCGGCCAGGCGCTGAAAAGGAGCTTATGCTGACCTTACTCCTTTGGGAGAAGGCCAGGTAAGCTCTTTTTTATGCCTGGCCGGCGCGCACGGCCCAGGGGCCAGGGCCGGCAGTATCGGTATTTGGGTATGTTACAATACCTTGCTACCCGCTAGCGGCCATTAGCTGGGCGTTACCATTGTATTATACTCCGCAAGTTTTCTATTAATTTTCGAGATAATTTAACCACTCCCCCTTGCCCACTCCCACCCCTTTTTCGGAACCGGACTGCCTGCGCCGCCTGAAACTGGACGACGAACGGGCGTTCGACGCGCTGTTTCGGCACTACAGCGCGCTGGTTTACCGCTTCGCCTTCAGCTACTTGAAGTCGCGGCCGGCCGCCGAGGAGATTGTGCAGGAGTGCTTTATCAAAGTCTGGGAAAAGCGCGAGCAGTTGCGCGACGATGTGCCGCTGAAGGGCTACCTCTTTACTACGGCCCACCACGCGGTGCTCAACGAGCTGCGGCGCGACCAGCACCACCTGCGCCTGCACGGCGAGGTGGCCGCCACCAGCCCCGCCAGCGTGGCCAACGAGGCCGAGTACCAGGAAATGGAGGCCCTTTACCTGGCCGCCCTCAACCGCCTGCCGCCCCGCCAGCGCGAGGCCTTCGAGCTGAGCCGGCAGCAGGGCCTCTCCTACCCCGAAATTGCCGAGCGCCAGGGCGTATCAGTCAAAACGGTGGAGGCGCATATTATGCAGGCGCTCAAAACATTGCGCAAGTACTTCAACCTGCATGGCGGCGGGGTGCTGGGGGTGCTGCTGATGCTGGCGCTGGGTAAGAAGTGAGGGGACGAGTCGCCCTCCGCGTGCGCCGCATCTGCTTGAAGCGCAGAGTCTCCGAAAAGGAGAAGGGGAACTAGTTTTCAGTCTTAGAGGGTGTTAGGAATTGGGGCTAACCCAAAAGAAAACGAGCCAGTAAGCAGCGAGCGGAGTTCCTAGGCTCCG
>NZ_BAAGXF010000022.1:0-57538 GCF_054779975.1 Hymenobacter arcticus | reverse complement strand
CTGGTGGAGCACCGCCAGTACATCACCACCCACGGCGAGGACATGCCCGAGGTGCGCAACTGGCAGTGGAAAGCGTAACATAATGAATATAAATTCCTTAATTGCCACTGCTCAGGCACTGGTAGCCCCCGGCAAAGGCCTGCTGGCGATGGACGAAAGCACCGGCACCTGCAACGCCCGCTTCGCCGCCCTGGGCATCCCCGAAACGGTGGAGGCCCGCCGTGCCTACCGCGAGCTGCTGGTGACCACGCCGGGCCTGGGTGAGGGCATCAGCGGGGCCATTCTGTTTGATGAAACCATCCGGCAGCACACGCTGGCGGGCGTTTCCTTCGTGGCAGTGTTGCAGCAGGCGGGCATTATTGCGGGCATCAAAGTAGACTTGGGCGCGCATGAGCTGGCTGGCTTTCCGGGCGAGCTGGTGACCGACGGCCTCGACGGCCTGCGCGCCCGCCTGGCCGAATACGCGGGGCTAGGGGCGCGCTTTGCCAAGTGGCGGGCGGTGCTGGCCATCGGCTCCGACCGGCCCAGCCGGGCTTGTGTAGCGGCCAATGCCCACGCGCTGGCCCGCTACGCCGCCCTGTGCCAGGCGGCCGGCCTGGTGCCCATCGTGGAGCCCGAAGTGCTGCTCACCGGCCCGCACTCCCTGGCTCAGTGCGCGGCCGTGACGGAGGACGTGCTGCACGAAGTATTCGCCCAGCTGCGCACCCAGGGTGTGGCCCTGGAAGGAATATTACTGAAGCCCAGTATGGTACTGGCGGGCGTCGATTGCCCCAAGCAGCCCACCACTGCGCAGGTAGCCGAGGCAACCCTGGCCTGCTTACGGCGCACGGTGCCAGCGGCCGTGCCGGGCGTGGCGTTTTTGTCGGGCGGGCAGTCGCCCGAGCAGGCGACGCGTCACCTGGCGTCCATGCACGCGTGCGGTGAGCGGCTACCGTGGGCGCTCACGTTCTCCTTTGGCCGGGCGCTGCACCAGCCGGCGCTGGAGGCCTGGGGTGGCCAGGCAGCCAACGTGACTGCCGCCCAGCAAGCGTTGCTCGACCGGGTGGCGAGCAATCGGGCGGCGGTGGGGGCAGGGGAGGCGCTGGCGGCGCACGTATGAGCAGTGACTGAGAGCTGTTGCTAATCAAGCTACTGCACACGTTAGTATAGGCCTTTTTTGTGGTCGCTGTTTTTTACATCCTGCACAGCGGCTTGGCCGACCGACTGACTAGGTACACCTGGGTTGCTATCGAACTGGTCGTAGGGGAGGGTCTCGTATTAATGCTCTTTGACCGGCTTAATGCTCTTTGACCGGCATTGCCCCTTGACGGTGCTGGCCCGGCAGTATTCTGATTCTCAGAAAGACAACTTTGATATTTTCCTGCCTAATGGCTTGGCGCGGCATAACAAACTAATTTTTACCTGGCTCTACGCTGTGGGTGTGGGGCTGATGGCCTACCGCCTGGCCACGTGAGTGGCGCTCGCCACCGGCCCGCGCGGAATAACTGCGCCTTTCTCTACCTCCTACTCGCTGCTCATCATGGAAATTACCAAAGGGAATGCCCAAGCCGGCCACGGGTTACGCGCGGCGTTGGCAAGCACTATCCCCATGCCGATGGACCACGGCCCGATGGACCACAGCAAAATGGCCGGGCACGACCACGGGGCCATGATTGCCGACTTCCTGCGCCGGTTCTGGGTGTGCCTGGCGCTATCGGTGCCCCTTGTCGCCGGGTCGACGATGTTGCAGCAGCTGGTGGGCTACCACATCACTTTCCCCTACAGCACGCCGGTGCTGCTGGGGCTAGCCACGGCCATTTATGGCTACGGCGGCTGGCCGTTTCTCAGCGGCACGGTGGGGGAGCTGCGCAGCCGGCAGCCGGGCATGATGACGCTGGTGGCGGTGGCCATCAGCGTGGCCTACGGCTACAGCGTGGCCGTGGCCGTGGGCTGGCTGCGGGGCATGGACCTGTTTCTGGAGCTGGCTACCCTCATTGACATTATGCTGCTGGGCCACTACCTGGAAATGCGGTCCGTGGCCGGGGCCTCGCGCGCGCTGGAGCTGCTGGTGCAACTACTCCCGGCCGAGGCCCATCAAAAGCAGGGCGATAAAATTAACGAGGTGAAAGTCGCGGCCCTGGTCGTCGGGGACCTAGTGCTGGTGCGGCCCGGTGAGCGAATTCCCACTGACGGCGAAGTGACGGCCGGCCGCAGTGCCGTGAACGAAAGTATGCTCACGGGCGAGAGTGTGCCGGTACCGAAGGAGACCGCCGCTAAGGTCATCGCCGGGTCCGTGAACGGCGAAGGCGCGCTCACCATCCGGGTCACGCACCAGGGCGCGGACAGCTACCTGAGCAAAGTAGTGAAGATGGTATCCGAGGCCCAGCAAACCAAGTCGCAGACCCAAACCCTGGCCGACCGCGCCGCCGGCTGGCTCACGGCCGTGTCGCTGCTGGGGGGCCTGGGCACGCTGGCCGTCTGGCTGTGGCTGGGCAAGGGCGCGGCGTTTGCCATCGAGCGCATGGTCACGGTGATGGTCACGGCCTGCCCCCACGCGCTGGGCGTGGCCATTCCGCTAGTGGTGGCCATTTCCACGTCCATCTCGGCCCGCAAGGGTTTGCTGGTTCGCAACCGCACGGCCTTCGAGGAAGCCCGCAACATCACGGCCCTGGTATTCGATAAAACCGGCACGTTGACCGAAGGCAATTTTGGCGTGACCCGTGTAAAAGCACTGGCCGCCGGCCTCGACGAAGCCAGCCTGCTGGGTCTGGCCGCCGCCCTGGAGCAGCAGTCGCAGCACCCCATTGCCCAGGGCATCGTGCGCGAAGCCCACACGCGGGGCCTTATCCTGCCCGTCGTGCAGGACTTCAACTCGCTGCCAGGCAAGGGTATAACGGCCACGGTGGCCGGCCAGGCGGTGGTGGTGGCCAGCCCCGGCTACGTCGAAGCGCAGCACATTGCCCTACCCCCGGACGCCAGCGGCAACGCGGCCGAAACGGTAGTTTTTGTGCTGCTCGATGGCCAGCTGGCTGGCTACGTGGCCCTGGCCGACCGCCTCCGCCCCGACTCGAAAGAGGCCGTGCAGCGCCTCAAGGCCCAGGGCATCAAGGTGTACATGGCGACCGGCGACAACCAGCAAGTGGCCGATGCGGTGGCGAAAGAGCTGGACCTCGACGGCGTGTACGCCCAGGTGCTGCCCGACCAGAAAGTCAAAATCGTCAAAGACTTGCAGGCCCAGGGCCAGTTCGTGGCCATGACCGGCGACGGGGTGAACGACGCCCCGGCCCTGGCGCAGGCCAACGTAGGCATCGCCGTGGGCTCGGGCACCGACATCGCGGCCGAAACCGCCGACATCATCCTGGTCAACAGCCGGCCCACCGACATCACCAACCTCGTGGAGTTCGGCAAAGCCACTTATAGTAAGATGCGCCAGAACCTGTTCTGGGCCACGGGCTACAACGTCATTGCCCTGCCGCTGGCGGCCGGAGTGCTCTACCCGCACTTCGTGCTAAGCCCCGCCATGGGCGCGGTGCTCATGAGCGCGAGCACCGTCATCGTGGCCCTAAACGCGCAATTGCTGCGCCGCTCGCTGAGGTGATAGGTAGCGAGCCCGAAGTGCCAGCTCAGAACATGAAAAATGCCCTCACCTTGCGTTGAGGGCATTTTTACTGGCCGTAAGGTAGGGCCAGCAGGCCGGCCCTGGCTCGGGGCGGGTAGGTTACAAGGCGTTCAGCATCTTCACAATCTGGCGCTTGCGCTTGCCCAGCTTGGCTTGCAGGCGGGCCACCAGCTCGTGGCCCTGGCCCTCCACGTAGGTCAGGTCTTCGTCGGTGAGCTGGGTGTAGGTGTGTTTGAGTTTGCCCTTGAGCTGGTTCCAGTCGCCGCGCAGGCGCAGGCGGTGGTCCACGCGCAGGTTGCGGAATTTGCGGCGGCGCTCGATGCCTTTTTGGGAGTAGAGCAGGACTCCGGCAAAGGCCCCTAGGCCAGCTCCGGCGAGGGCGGTGAGCAATACTTTACCAGTTTTGTTTTTGGGGGTTTCGGGTGTCATAGTCGGTAAACTAAAAAGTGGGGGAGAAACCCCGCCGGCCAGCATGGGAGCTGGCCGGCGGGGTTTAGCAAAGGTTCCGCCAGCGCCCGCTGCACGGTCCTGACTATCGTCAGGCCGGCTCCTGATTTTTGTCATGGGCCGGAGCGGGTACTTGCCGGAACCTTGCAGCGTAACAACTTAGGAGGCTTGCGCTGGCCCAGGAAAGGTCAGGCGGACGAAGGAAACAGTTCGCGTGGCGCAGTACACCTCCATCGTGCGGACGAAGCGAGCGAGCTGCTCCCCGCTGCCCTTCCCCGGCCACCCGCCCCCTCAATTTATGGACTATTACCTTGCCCCAGTGGCCGACGTGGCCCGCGAGCTGGCCACTGCCCCCACCGGCCTCGACGCCGCCACCGCCCGGCAGCGGCTGGCCGAGCACGGCCCCAACCAGCTGGCTGACACGCACCAGAAAACCATCTGGCAGCTGCTGTTGCACCAGCTGGCCGACGTGATGATTCTGGTACTACTGGCTGCCGCCGGGGTGTCGGTGCTCATCGGCGAGGCCAAGTCGGCCTACGTCATCCTGGCCATCGTGGTGCTGAATGCCGTGATTGGCTTCGTGCAGGAGTTCCGGGCCGACAAGGCCCTCGAAGCCCTGCAAAAGATGGCGGCCAGCCACGCCCAAGTACTGCGCAATGGCCAGGCCCAGCAGGTGCCCACCTCCGAGCTAGTGCCCGGCGACGTGGTGCTGCTCGAAGCCGGCAACGTGATTCCCGCCGACGTGCGCTTCCTGGAAACCCACGCCCTGAAAGTGGACGAGTCGTCGCTGACCGGCGAATCCAGCAACGTGGAGAAAACCGTGGACGCCCTGCCCCCCGGCGAGTACCCGCTCGGCGACCGCCTGAACCTGGGCTACAAGGGCACGTCCGTGACCAACGGCCGGGCCACGGCCTACGTGGTGGCCACCGGCATGCGCACCGAGCTGGGCAAAATCGCCGCTCTCATCCAAACGGCCGAAGTCATCACGCCGCTGCAAAAGCGGCTGGGCACGCTGGGCAAGCGCCTGTCGGTGGCCGCGCTGGCGGTGGGAGCCCTTTTTTTTGGAATCGGCTGCCTGCGGGGCGAGCCCTGGGAAAACCTGCTGCTGGTGGCCATTTCGCTGGCCATTGCGGCGCTGCCCGAGGCCCTGCCCGCGCTGGTCACCATCTCGCTGGCACTGGGGGCCGGCCGGCTCATGAAAAGCCACGCCCTGATGCGCAAGCTGCCGGCCGTGGAAACGCTGGGCTCGGTCACCTACATCTGCACCGACAAGACGGGCACGCTCACCCTCAACCAGATGACGGTGGAGGACCTCTACGAAGTGCCAGCCGTGCAGCTCGCCGGGCTGGCCGACCGCAACGCGCTGCTAACGGCCCTGGCCCTGAACACCGACGCCAGCAATGGCCCCGACGATAAGTGGGTGGGCGACTCGACCGAGGTAGCGCTGGCGCGGTACGCGGCGGAGAAAGACTACGCCCGCCCCGCCCTGGAAGCGCAGTTCCCGCGCCTGGCCGAGCTGCCGTTCGACTCCGAACGCAAGTGCATGACGACCCTGCACCAAACCCCGGACGGCGTGCTGGTGCTCACCAAAGGGGCCGCCGGCTCGCTCTATCAGCAGCTTACCGACAGTCAGCAGGGTAGTGTGGCCGACCTCACCCGGCGCGTGGATGCGCAGGCCACGCAGGGCTACCGCGTGCTGGCCTACGGGGCCAAAATGCTGCCCGAACTGCCCACCGACCTCACCCCGGCCGCCATCGAAAACGACCTCACCTTCCTGGGTTTCGCCAGCCTCATTGACCCACCTAGGGAGGAAGCCCGGCAGGCGGTGGCCGAGTGCAAGGCGGCCGGCATCATCCCCGTCATGATTACCGGCGACCACAAGCTCACCGCCAAAGCCATTGCCGAGAAGCTCGGCATTATTTCTTCCCAAGAAGAATTAGTACTGACCGGCCCGGAGTTGACGGCGCTGGATGAGCCCGCCTTCGCCGCCGTGGTGGAAAAGGTGCGGGTGTACGCCCGCGTAGACCCGGCCCAGAAACTGCGCATTATCAGTGCGTTGCAAGCCAAGCACCAGTTTGTGGCCATGACCGGCGACGGGGTGAACGACGCGCCGGCCCTCAAAAACGCCGATATCGGCATTGCCATGGGCATCAACGGCACGGAGGTGGCCAAGGAGGCGGCGGCCATGATTTTGCTCGATGACGACTTTGCCACCATCGTGGAGGCGGTGAAGCACGGCCGGCGGATTTACGATAACATCCTCAAGTTCATCCGCTACATCCTGGCCGGTAGCGTAGGCGAAATCACGACCCTGTTTTTTGCCCCGCTGCTGGGCTTGCCCATTACGCTGCTGGCCATTCACATTCTGTGGATTAACCTGATAACCGACGGGCTGCCCGGCCTGGCGTTAGCCTACGAGCCCTCGGAGAAAAACAGCATGCAGCGCCCGCCCGTGGACCCACGCCAGACCATTTTCGCCGATGGCCTGGGCTGGTTCATTATGGGCGTGGGGCTGCTGGTGGGTGGCCTCACTATCGCTATGCAGGCCTGGTCCATCCAGCAGGGCCTGCCCCACTGGCAGACGATGGCCTTCACCGTGCTCTGCTTCAGCCAGTTGGGGCTGGCACTGGCCATCCGCTCGCGGCGCGAGTCCATTTTCAGCATCGGGCTGCTTTCCAACAAGCCCATGCTGGGGGCGGTGGCCGTCACGGTAGTACTGCACCTGCTCATCCTCTACGTGCCGTTCGGCAACCGCCTGTTTAGCACCCAGCGCCTCACGGTGGCCGAACTGGGCATTACGCTGGCCGTGTCCAGCCTGGTGTTCTGGGCGGTCGAGCTGCAGAAGCTCATCCTGCGTCGGCGTGCTACTTCTATGGCTGTCCCCCGGCCCGCGCCGGTGGCCCCGTCGCTGCCGAAACCCGCCGCGCTCATGCCGGCCTAATCAATTATTTGAGCAGCATCCGCCTGTGCCGGCTGGTGCTACTGCCTTACCCCCTTGGTTATGCAGCCCACCCTCGTTGTGCTCACCGATTTTTCGCCCGCCGGTGACCGGGCCTGCGCCTACGCCGCCGCGCTGGCCGCCCCGCTGGGGGCTGCGCTGCACCTGGTGCACGTGTTTTCGATGCCTTTCACCAGCCCCCGCATGGCGGTGGCCATGCACGCCGCCATGCGAGGGCTCGTGCAGGAAGACAGCTGGCTGCTTCAGCAAAAAGCCAGCGAGCTGCCCCTGCCAGCCACCACGCAGGTAGTGGAGGCCGACTGGGCGGGTGCCGTGGCGCAGGTGCTGGCCGAGTACCAGCCCCTGCTGCTAGTTGCGGGCCTCACCGCCACGGATGGCCCCTTCAACGAGTGGATTAGTAACCGCCCCTTGCCCCTGGCCCACCAGACGGGCTACCCCCTGCTGCTAGTGCCCGAAAACCTGCCCCCGGCCGACCTGCACCCGCCGCGCCGCCTGCTGCTGGCCGTGGAGGACCGGTCCTTTCAGCTCTCGCCCGAGGCGCGGCGGCTGGGGCCACAGTTTGACATTTTGGGGTGCCAGGCGTTCGTGGCTACCGTCGTGTCGCCCGACGAGCCCACCGATGGTCAGGCCGGGCTGCGCGCGGCCCGGCAGTGCGGCCTGGCCTCGGCGCTGGCCCAGGCCGAGCTGCGCAAGGTGGTGGACGCGCGCCCGGCGTCGGGCATCTGGCTGGCCGCCGATGAGCTGGAAGCCGACCTGGTGGCACTGCTCGACCAGGGTCACGGTTGGGCGCATAAAGTGTTCAATAGCAGCGTTATCGCCGATGTTATTCGCTACTCGCAGGTGCCCGTGCTGCTGCTCGCGGCCCAGCTAAGCCCCGTGGCGGAATGATACTTTTTCTACTCCCATTCCTTCGTCAATTTTTCCCACCATGGCCCTTACCCTCGTTGTTTTTGCCGGCTTCTACGCCGCCGCCCGCCACGCCGAGCGCTACGCCGATACGCTGGGCCAAGCCCTAGGTGGCAAACTCGTGCTGCTGCACGTCAACCGCGCCGCGCTGTTCGACCCGTATAAAATAGTGGGCCAGCGCTTCCGCCAGGCCGAGCTGGCCACCGAAGCCGACACCACGGCCGCCCTGCACCGGCAGGCCGCCGAGCTGCGCACGCCCGCCACCGTGGTCGTCACCACCGACCTGCTGCCCGCCATTGCCCGCGACCTGGCCACCGGCTACCACCCGGCCTTGTTCGTGCTCAGCCAGCCCAACCCGGAGCTTCCGGCCGCTAGCGTGCTGGCCGACTGCGCCGAGCTGCTGCGCGCCGGCCAGCACGCGCTATTGATAGTGCCCGCCCACGCCCCGGCCGACCAGGCCCCGCGCCGCATCCTGCTGGCCGCCGACCGCGAAGCTTTCGCCCTGGCGCCGGCCGCCCGCTCCCTGCACGCGCTGCTGGCCCTGCCTGGTACCGAGCTGGTGGTGGCCCACGTTTCGGGCGGCGTGGAGGATGACTTGGGCTGCGCGGCGGCCCTGCGCGCCGTGCAGGATAGCGGCTTGGTGGATGGGCTGCCTACCCCCGAGGTAAGAGGTTATGTAGAAGACAATTACGCGGAGGGCGTGCTGGCCGCCGTGCGCGATACTCAGGCCGACCTAGTGGTGGTGTTTGCCCGCCAGCGCAGCTACCTGGGCGAGCTGTTTCACCGCAGCGTGACGGCGCGGCTACTGGCCGACTGCCCCGTGCCGGTACTGGTGCTGCCCACGGCGGCCGTGCCGGTGCCCGTGGCCGCGCCGGCCAGCCCTGCCACTGCGGCCGAGTACGCCAGCGTAGTGCTCACTGGGCTCAGCCCGGCTTCTTAAAGGAGCCAGCGTTTTGCCTATCTCTCCGATTATTCACTTGCCATTTTCCCCTTTCGTCATGAAAAAGAAACCATTGCCCATGCCCGCTCCTGTGCCCGGTGCCAGACAGTCTGCTACCCCTGAGCTGGCCGCCACAGCTCACGCGGGCACGCCTCGCTACGGCGACTACGGCCACCCGTCCGCCGCCCCCACGCCGCCCGCGCCCGACCATCGCACCGACGGCGGCAATGTCTACGACCTGAGCCACGAGCAAACCGCGCTGTAAGCCACCGCCTGAAAATGAACCGTCGCCACTTCTTGCCGGTAGCCGCTGCGGCAGCTGCTGGCACCGGCCTGCTGGGATACTACGCCTGGGACCAAGCCGCCGCCCGCACGGCCCAGCGTCAGGCAGATGCGCCCGCTAGTCCGCTCTCCCCGGCCCAGCTGCCCGCCGATGCGCGCCGGATGTTATACCTGGCTTCGCTGGCGCCCAGCGGCCACAATACCCAGCCCTGGACGGTGCGCCTGCGGGGGCCCTACCACTGGGTTATCGGCAACGACCCGCGCGGCTGGCTGCCGATGGTAGACCCTACCCAGCGCGAAACCATGCTCTCGCTGGGCGCTTTTGCCCAAAGCATGGAATACGCCGCCGCCCACTTCGGCTACCAGTGCCGCTGGCGGGTGCTGGCCACTACCTGCCAGGCCGCCGACGTGCTGGCAGTGCAACTCGAACGCCGCCCCGGCCCCGCCTACCCCGACCTCACGGCGCTGCTGGGCCGGCGCACCCTGCGCACGGGGTTTTCGGCCGTGCCCATTCAGCCCGCTGATGTGCAGCGGCTGGTCGCCAATGAGGCCGCGCACTGCCACTTCCTGCCCCCCACCTCCGAGTTGGGCACTTACCTCACCACCGCCACGCTGACGGCCAACCAGCGCCAAACCGCCCACGACCCGGCCCAGCGCGAACTGGCCCACTGGGTGCGCTGGGGGCCCGCCGCCGTGCAGCGCCACCGCGACGGCCTCACCGCCAGCGGCATGGGCATCAGTGGCCCCGCTGGCTGGCTGGTGCGGCATTTCTACGACAGCGCCCGCGTGCTCACGCCCGATTTTCGGCGGCGCGGGCTCGCGCAAGTGGCCGACCAGCTGGCCACGCACGGCGGCTGGCTCGTGCTCACCAGCCCCGACGAGTCGGTGCCCGCGCTGCTGGCTACCGGCCGGCGGCTGGCCCGCATCTGGCTGCGGGCGAAGGCCTTGAACATCGCCATCCACCCTATGACGCAGGTGCTGGAGGAAGCCCCCGGCCCCGCTGGCCTGGGCCAGCGCCTGGGCCTGGGCGCGCCCGTGCAGTTCGTGCTGCGCCTGGGCTACGTCGAAAGCTACGCCGCGCCCGTGACCCCGCGCCGGCCGGTCGAGTGGTTTGTGCGGGCCTAGGGTGGGGGTGGGGGCCTGCTTGACAAACGTCATCCTTTCCAAGGATTATCGTCAGGATAAGGGCGGGAGGGAACGGCGAATTTTGCTGGCGCCGCCCCACTCGCTGCGGGCGGCGCCAAGTCCCTGCATTTCTCTTCCCTTCCAGTTCGCACCATGCAGACCCTCGAAACTTTTGAACAGACCCTTGAGCACGTGGCCGATGCCGACATCACGGCCGCCATCGAGCTGTTCTTCCTGACCAAAAAAGGGGTAGCCGCGCACCTGATTGGCGTGGTGACCCACGAGGGCATCGTGCTGCTGACCGGCATCACCGACAACCTGCTCTCGCGGGAGCGGGCCGAGGAAATTGCCCTGAACCTGCGCGGCGTGCGCGGGGTCGTCAACGAGCTGCTCATCAGCACCCCTGATGTGCCCGACGAGGAGCTGCGGCGCTTAGTGACCCAGGCACTGGCCGACGACCCCGCCACCACCAACTACCCGGTGCAGGCCGCCGCCGCGGATGGGGTGCTCACCCTCACCGGCACCGTGCAAACGTGGGCCGAGAAAGAGCTGGTGCTGCGCGTGGGGCGGGGTGTGCGGGGCGTGCGCCGCCTCGTATTCGACAACTTACTGGTGCAGTGGGGTAAAATTGAGAATTCGGACGACGAAATCAGCACCCAAATCCGCGAGCTGCTAGCCTGGGACATTCGGGTGAACAGCGCCCTGGTAGAAGTGCGCACCACTGACCGGGTAGTACACCTGAGCGGCACGGTGGGCACGGCGGCCGAAAAAACTCATGTAGAAGCCACGGCCTACCAAGCCGGCGCCACCCGCGTGGAGGCCCGCGACCTAGAGGTAGCCTATTGGGCCCTGGGCCCCGAGTTGCGGCGCGATAAGCTGGCCGCCCGCTCCGATGCCGACATTGCGCAGGCCGTGCGCGATGCCTTCCGCTACGACCCGCGGGTGCTGTCGTACCAGCCGCTGGTGGCGGTCCGCAACGGCGTGGTCACGCTGAGCGGCGCGGTATCCAACCTGCGCGCTAAGCAGGAGGCCGAGCGCGACGCCCGTCACATCGTGGGCGTGTGGGACGTGCATAACCTGCTGAAAGTGCGCACCAACCGCTTTATTCCCGACCTGCACATCGGCCAGACCATCCGCGAAGCGCTGGCCCGCGACCCCTACGTGGGCCTAAATGACTTCAGCGTGTACGTGCGCAACGGCAAGGCCCACCTCTACGGGCAGGTAACCAGCCACTTTGAGCAGGTCCAGGCCGGGGCGGTGGCTTCGGGCGTGAACGGCGTGGCTGAACTAGACAACTGGGTTACTGTGCCCGGTAGCCCTGATTTTGACGGCTACCAGACCTCCGCTCGGCCGCGCCCTAACCCCGATTTCGCCCTGGCCGAGCGCATCCGCAACCGCTATTTCTGGTCGGCCAGCCTGCACAACCAGGCCATTGAAGTGCTGGTCGAAAAAGGCCGCGCCACCCTCACCGGCACCGTGGCTACCTGGCTCGACCGCGACACGGCCGCCTACGACGCCTACGATGCGGGCGCACGCTTCGTGGACAACGACCTACTCATCGATTTCGACCACGGGCGGTAGGCGGGTAGTCAGGCAATGCTTCGGGCGGAATAATCTACCCGGACAACTTACCAATCAGGGTGAAACTATGAACGTGCTAGTCATCGGAGCCGCCGGCAAAACCGGGCGCGCAGTAGTAGAGCAAGCAGTGGCTGCGGGCCACCACGTCACCGCCTTCGTGCACCACGCCACCGAGTACACCGCCCCGGCAAACGTGCGCGTCGTCGAAGGGGACGCGGCCGATAGCGCCGCAATGGACGCCGCCGTCCTCGGCCAGGAGGCGGTGCTGGACACGATTGGCGGCAAAACGCCTTATAAAGTCACGACCCTCGAACCGAGCGCCGCCCACGCCATCATCGCGGCCATGCAGCACCACGGTGTGCGCCGGCTCGTGGTCACGTCCATGCTGGGCGTGGGGGAGAGCATCGCGAATGCGCCCTTTTATGAGCGTTTGCTGGTCGCGACTTTTTTGCGCGGCGCCGACCAGGATAAAACGGCGATGGAAGGCGCGGTCGAGGCGAGCGAGTTGGACTGGGTGATTCTGCGCCCCGCCATCCTCACCGACGCCCCCGCCACGGGCCAAGTGCGTGTCTTTGAGGCTGAGACGGGCGAGAACGCCCACCAGATTACCCGCGCGGACCTGGCGGCCTTTATGGTGGCCCAACTGACCACGGACGAGCACCTCCACCAAGCCGTCACCATCGCCAACAACTAATGCTGCTTCGGCCACGCGTTTTAAGCAGCGTGGGCTACGCAGTTAAACCGCCGTCGTTGGCTCGCTTACCCCCACTCCGTATGGAACCGATGACCACCCTTTCGGCCGTGCTCGCCCAACTCCAGAAAGAGGGCTACACCGAGGATTTTAACCTGAGCAACCAGTACCTGGCCGGCCGGCGCTCGGCCATTCTGCTCTCGCCCCACGAGTTTGTGGTGGACCGGCACTACCGCTTCGAAGGCGCTTCGGACCCCGACGACGAGGCCGTAGTGTACGCCATCTCATCGCCCAAATTCAACCTGAAAGGCACCCTGGTCAACGCCTACAGCATTTACAGCGACGCCGCCTCGGATGAGCTGGTGAAAGCCTTGCAGGAAAAAACCGCCTCGTAAGCCGCTGCCAACTACCCTTACCTCTTTATGGCCATTCAAACCATCAACCCCGCCACCAACCAGGTCGTCTGCTCCTTTGAGGAAATGACGGACCTGGCCATCGAGGCGGCCGTAGCCCAGGCGGCCACGGCCTTCGCGGCCTGGAAAACCACGACCTACTCCCACCGGGCCGCGCTGCTGCACCGCGTAGCCGATGGGCTGCGGGCGCAAAAGCGGGCCTTGGCCACCCTCATCACCCTGGAAATGGGCAAGCTGCTGGCGCAGGCGGAAGGCGAAATCAGCCTGAGCGCCGATATTTTCGACTACTATGCCAGCCACGGGGCCGAGTTTCTGGCCGACGAAACACTGAGCCCGGCGCTGGGCTCGGCCGTAGTGCGGCCCAGCCCGGTGGGCGTGCTGCTGGGCGTTGAGCCCTGGAATTTTCCCTTTTACCAGGTGGCCCGCTTCGCCGCGCCCAACCTGATGATTGGCAACGTGGTGCTGGTAAAGCACGCTTCCAACGTGCCGCAGTGCGCCATCGCCATCGAGCGGCTATTCCACGAAGCCGGGGCCGCGGCGGGCCTCTACACCAACCTGCTGCTGAGCGGGGCGCGGGCCTCGGCGCTGGTCGGCGACCCGCGCATCAAAGGCGTTTCGCTCACGGGCAGTGAGGCGGCCGGGGCCAGCGTGGCCGCCGAGGCCGGTAAAAACCTGAAAAAATCGGTGCTGGAGCTGGGCGGTAGCGACGCGTTTATCGTGCTCGAAGATGCCGATATTGACCAGGCGGTGCGCTGGGCCGTGGTGGGCCGCATCAACAACAACGGCGAGTGCTGCGTGGCCGCCAAGCGCTTCATCGTGGTGGAAGAAGTAGCCGATGAGTTCCTGGAAAAGTTCAGAACCCGACTCGGCCAGCTGAAGGTGGGCGACCCCATGGACCCGGCCACCGAGCTGGGGCCAATGAGCAGCGAAGCCGCCGCCGCGCAGCTGGCCGAGCAGGTGCAGCGCGCGGTGCACGATGGCGCGCAGGTGCTGCTGGGCGGCCACCGGGTGGCCGGGCCGGGCGCCTTTATGGAGCCCACCATTCTGGGCGGGCTCACGCCGGCCATGCCCGTGTACTACGAGGAGCTATTTGGGCCGGTGGCGGCTTTTTACCGGGTGGCCGACGAGGCGGCGGCCATCGTACTGGCCAACGACTCGCCGTTTGGGTTGGGCGGCTCGGTCTTCACGCAGGACGTGGCGCGCGGCCAGCGCGTGGCCGACCAGCTCGACACGGGCATGGTCTTCATCAACCACCCCACCTGGACGCAGGCCGACCTGCCGTTTGGTGGCACTAAGGGCTCGGGCTACGGCCGCGAGCTGGCGGCGCTGGGCATCGAGGAGTTTGTCAATAAAAAGCTCATCCGCGTGAGCGCCGTTACCGACCCGTTTTAGCCGGTGCGCCTACCCCCGACGTTCGAAATAATACACTACTAATCAGTTACCGGTCAGCCATTTGGCTGGCCGGTTTCCCCGTTTTTCCTTATGCGCTACTGGCTTTTGTCCGAATCTCCCGCGCTCGTCCTAGAATACGATTTGGTTGACAACTTTCTGCACGCGCGTTGGGGCCCAGCGCAAACCCCCGCCACGACCCAGGCCGGCTACGAACAGATATTGCACGAATTGCCGCCCCTCCACTGCCACTTGCTCCTCGACGACCGCAGCGAATCGCACCTGATGTGGGAAGAGCTGGCCGACTGGATGGCTACCGACTGGTACCCGCGCGCCCAACAGGCCGGGCTGCGGCGACACGCCGTGGTGTTCGCGGAAAACTTTTTTGGGCACCTGGCCACCGAGTTGGTGCTGGCGCGGGTCGCCGACGGCCAGCTGGCGGGCTTCGACTCGGAGGCCGCCGCCCGCCACATGCTGCTGGCCGCGTAGGCCAGCGTTCGCCGTTCCTGCTCATTCCCGCCATGCTGCTCGATACCAAGCTGCCCGCCCACTATATCTTTCGGGGCATCTGGCCCGATGTGGTGCGGGTGCTGCTGATTTCCAGCTTCTTTCACTTTCTGAAGCTGGCCCTGGGGGCCTACCTGCCGCCCGTGCCGTTGCAGCTGCCCACCATCCTGGGCAGCCTGATTTCGCTGCTGCTGGCCTTCAAAACCAACCAATCCTACGAGCGTTGGTGGGAGGCCCGCAAAATCTGGGGGGCCATCGTCAACGATTCGCGCACGCTGGTGCTCCAAGCCAGTGGCTTCGTGCCGGAGGAGCTATTGGCGGCCCCGCTGCGGGCACTAGCTCACCGCCAGATAGCGTGGTGCTACTGCCTGGGGGAAACGCTGCGCGGCCTCGACCCCACTGCTACACTTACCCGTTACCTGCCAACGAAGGAACTGGCTTACACCCATCTGCAAGCCAATAAGCCGCTGGCCCTGCTGGCCCTGCACACTGCCCAGCTCAAAGAATTGTACCAACAGGGTGCCCTGAATGCCTTCCAGCAAGTGCAGCTGGATGCCACGCTGGTGCGGCTCTGCGACGCCCTGGGCCAAGCCGAGCGACTCAAGAATACGGTGTTTCCGGCCAGCTACCGGCGGCTGGTGCACTTCTTCATCTACCTGTTTCTGCTCACGCTCTCGCTGGGTTTGGTCCAGACCATTGGCCTCTGGGAAATCCCGGTGCTGCTGACTACGGCCTCTACCTTTTTCCTACTCGAGCGCACCGCCCGCGAGCTGCAGGACCCCTTCCGCAACGCGCCCACCGATACCCCGGTCACGGCCCTGGCCCGCACCGTTGAAATCAACCTACGGCAACTGTTGGGCGAGGTGCAGGTGCCCACGCCGCTCGCGGCCGAGACTTTCTATTTAATGTGAAGCGACAGACTACGCCGCCCGCTGCTTTTCTTTTCCTACCGCCCTTGCCTACCAGTGCCTTACTCGCCCCAACCCCTTTGCCCGAAGCAGTAGCTATTCCCGCGCCCGGCCTCACCGCCGCCATGGCCGGCCACTGCCGCTAACGGAAGCGTTTGCTCCCCATACGCTCACGCTCCCTCATTATTTTGCCTCGTTGCGCAGCTAAGTAGATGCTCCCTGACAAACCCTTGTCACAAGCAGCCGGTACGTTTGCGCTGCTACTCCGGCTCACGGGCGGTTGTTCTTTTTACTTTCTTACTAATCAGCACGATGTACATTGTATTAGGAGCTACGGGCCATGTCGGGTCGGCGGTGGCGCGGGGCCTGTTGGCCGCGGGCGAAGCGGTGACGGTTGTAACCCGTGACCCCAATAAAGCAGCCGAGTGGCAGCAGCAGGGAGCCACGGTGGCGGTCGTGGATGTGCACGAGGTAGACCAGCTGCGCCACGTCTTGCAGCGAGGCAAACGGCTGTTTGTGCTCAACCCACCCGCCCCGCCCGCGACCGATACAGCCACGGAGGAGCGCCGCAGTGTGGCCGCTATTCTGGCGGCCCTGGCCGGCTCAGGCATCGAGAAAATCGTGGCTGAATCGACCTACGGCGCACAGCCGGGAGACCAGATTGGTGATTTGGGGGTACTTTACGAATTGGAACAGGGGCTAGTGGCCACTGGCATCCCGACCACCATCATCCGGGCAGCCTACTACATGAGCAACTGGGACATGTCCTTCCCCATTGCGCGACAGCAAGGGCAGGTGCTCACGCTCTATCCGCCCGACTTTACGCTGCCAATGGTCGCGCCCGACGACATTGGGCAGGTCGCGACCCGCTTGCTGCGCGACCCGCTCGACCGCACGGGCTTACACTACGTCGAAGGGCCTGCTGCTTATTCTTCGGCCGACGTAGCGGCCGCTTTCGCTACCGCGTTGGCAAAGCCAGTGCAGGCCGTGGAGATACCGCGTGACCAATGGCTACCCTCCCTAACCAAACAAGGTTTTTCGGAAAAGGCGGCTAACTCAATGGCCGCGATGACAGCCCTTACCCTAGAACAACAAGCTGAATTGCCTACCGCTCCGCTACGCGGCACCACTACCTTGCAAGACTATGTCAGGGGGTTAGTGCAGTCGCGCTAAGGTCAGCCAGCCCCCACCGTGCCCTGGTGGGGGCTGGCTGACCACTTGGAAAACTGTGTCCAAAGCAAGAGCGCATGCTGGTAGAGACAATAAACTTTTGGACCAAACTTTTGAAGCCGGCGCAAGGGCCCCCAGACCTGCCGCTGAGCAATGCGCCGGCAGGCGCCCACCGGGTCGGCTGGCCAAAGAGGACCAAGGCTTTTCTTAACCTATCGGGCGAAGAACCGATTGGCTTTATTGCCTCAACAGTAGCAATACACGTCCCGCTGCTACCCATTCAGCACAGGCCTACACCTGTCTGGTAGCCTTGTTGCGTTTGAGACAAGTGCCTAATTTGCAAGTATTTGGGCCGAGGGCCAATGAACAGCGAACAGCAACCGTGAAAACAAAACCGTCTTTTTGTACACGAGAAAGCCAAACGGACCCAAGTCCCTCAGCGGGCCTCGCCGGCGGCGCGGTGCAGCTCGCTGAGGGCCAGGCGGTAGTTGAGCTGGGCGGCTAGCAGGTCGGCCTGGGCCTTGGCGAGGGTGGCCTGGGTGGTGAGGGCCTCGGCGGGCAGCAGCAGGCCGGTGGCCACCTGGTCCTGCTTGATTTTTAGCTCGGCGGTGCGCAGGTCGGTGGCCTTTTGGGCGGCGGCGGTGAGGGCGGTGGCCTGGCGCAGCTGGCGGTAGGCTTTTTGCACTTCGCCGGTTACCTGCTGCTGGGTGTAGCGCTGGTTTTCCTCGGCCTGGCGCTGCTGCGAGAGGCGCTGGTTCAGCACGGCCTGGCGGCCCCCGAAGTCGTAGATGTTCCAGGTGAGCTGGGCCCCGGCCCGGAAGCTGCTGGGGGGCAGCAGCGGGATGCCGTTGAGGCGCACGTAGTTGGCCGTCAGCGATAAATCGGGGATGTACTGCTGGCGGGCCGCCCGCACGCCGAGCACGGCCTTGGCCTGGTTCTGGGCCGCGAGGCGGTTGTCGAGGCTGGCGGTGTCGGCGTGGGCGAGGTAGGTTTCGAGCGGGTCCGGGGCGGTGGCCGGCGGCGCGGGCAGGGCCAGCGCCAGGCGGGCATCGGCGGGCAGGCCAAGGGCCTGGTTGAGGTCGGCGGCGTAGTCGGCGGCCTGGTTTTGCAGCTTGAGGAGCTGCTGCTCCTGGTCGGCCACGTTGGCATCGGCCCCCAGCAGCTGGGCGGGCAGGGCCTTGCCGGCGAGGCGGGCGCTTTCGGCGTCGTAGCGCTGCTTTTGGGCGGCTTGCAGGCTTAGCTCGGCCTGACGCTGCTGCTGGCCGGCAATGAGCAGGCCGTAGTAGAGCTTTTCGACGCCCTGGCGCACCTGCCATTCGGCCTGGCGCACCTGGGTTTGGGCCAGGGCTTGGTCGGCGCGGGCCACCTGCACGCCCGTGCGCACCTTCACGAGCTGCGTGAGGGGCTGGGCCAGCTGGGCGTTGGCGGCCACCACGGTGTGGCTGCCTTCCACCAGGGGCACGTCGGCCCCCGGAATGGGCCCGGTGCTGGGGTACACGCCCAGCGCCCCGCGCGGTATGCTGATGTTCAGCTTGTTGCTACCGTAGCTGCCCAGGGCGGTGGCGGTGAGCTGCGGGAAGTATTTGGCGTGGGCCTCGGCCACCTTGAAGCGGTTTTCCTGCACCTTTTCGCGGGCAATGGCCAGGCGGCGGTTTTGCGTCAGGGCCAGGTCGAGGGCCTGGTCGAGCGTGAGGGCGCGGGCTTCGGCGGTGGTTTCGGTGGGGAGTGCGGGGGCGGGAGCAGCGGGGGCCGGCTGCTGCGCCAGGGCCGGGCCGCCGGCCAGCAGCAGGGCGGCGGCCAGCAGGGCCCGCCGCCCGCCGGGAGTGGGCAAGTACGTAGGCATGAGGCTAATGGGCTGGGGCCGGAGCGGCCGTAACGGATGGGGCAACGTCGGCATCGTCTTCGCCGGCCACCGTCGAGAGCTTGTCTTCGAGCTTCACCACGCGCGAAAACAGCACCGGGATGACGAGCAGGGCCATGAACATGGAAAACACCAGGCCCACGGCGATGACGCTGGCCAGGGGGCTCCACATCGGCGAGCCCGACAAAATCATGGGCAGCACGCCGATGGCCGCCGCCATGGTGGTGAGGAAAATGGGCCGCAGCCGCCGCTTGCCGGCCTCGATGGCCGCCGTGCGCACGTCCAGGCCGTGGTGCACGATGAGCTCGTTGGCAAAATCGACCAGGATGATGGCGTTGCGCACCACGATGCCCGAAAGGCTAATCAGCCCCAGAAAAGCCGTGAAGCCGAACGGATTGCCCGTGAGCACCAGCCCCATAATGGCCCCGAACAAGCTGAGCGGAATGCTGCTCATTACCAAAAACGTTTCCTTGAGGTTGCGGAACTGGAAGAGCAGGATGAGGAAGATGAGCACCAGGCTGATGCCCAGGGCCATGACCATCTGCCCGAAGGTTTCCTTCTGGTTTTCGACCTCGCCGCCGTACTCGATGCGGTAGCCGGGCGGCAGGCGCAGCTGCGCGATTTTGGGCTGCACCACCTTCAGCAGCTGCGAGGGCAGCACGCCGCCCGTGGTTTCGCTCTGCACCGTGAGGGTGCGCACGCCGTTGCGGTGCATGAGGCGGCCGGTTTGCCACTCGGGCACCAGGTCGGCCACCTGGCGCAGGGGCACCCGCGCCCCGGTGGCGGGCGAGGCCAGGTACAGGTTTTCGAGGCCGTTGTAGTTGCTGCGCTGGGCCGAGTCGAGCTGCATCACGATGCTCAGCGGGTTGTCGCCCTCGTACCAGGTGGCCACCGGCGCGCCCGCGAAGCCCGTGCCGATGGTCTGGGCCACGCTGCTGGTGGTGAAGCCCAGGCGGCTGGCCTCCGGCTTGAGGCGCACGGTGAGGCCGTAGTAGTCGTTCATGAAGTCGGTACGCACCAGGTAGTGGCCTTTTTCGCCCTCCAGCAGGCGCTGCACCCGCTGGCCCAGCTGCTTGAGCTGCACCACGTCGTCGCCGATGATGCGCACCTCGATGGGCGCTTTGGTGGGGGCCCCCTGCTGCATGAGGCGCACCTGCGGCCGGCCGTTGGGCACGAGGTCGGCCACGCGGCGGGTGAGGTCGGCGGCCAGCTCGTTGGTTTGCTCCTCGGTGTGGGTGTTCACGAGCAGCTGCCCGTAGTTGGGGGTGGGCGGCTCGGGGCTGAAATTGTAGTAGAAGCGCGGCGCGGCCGTGCCCACGAAGCTGGCGTAGTCCACCACGCGCTTGTCCTGCTTGAGCACCTGCTCCACGCGGGCCACGGCCTGCCGGGTGGTTTCGAGGCGGGTGCCGGTGGGCATCCAGATTTCGACCACGAACTGGCTGCGCTCGGCCGCCGGGAAAAAGCGCTGCTTCACGGTGCGAAACAGCAGCCCGCCCGCGATTATCGAAGCAAAGCCCAGGCCGATGGTGAGCACCGGGGCCCGCATGCACACGCCCAGGAGCCGCTCGTAGCCGGTCTGCATCCGGTCGAGCAGCGAGAACTTTTTCTTCGCGGGGGCCTCGGGGGCGGCCTCCGGCTTGGGGCCGGCCACCGCGTGCAAACCCTTCTTAATGAAGGTGTAGCAGAGCAGCGGCGTGAGCACCATGGCCACCACGAACGACGAGGCCAGCGCCACGGCAATGGTGATGGGCAGGCTGCGGATGAACTCGCCCACCGAGCCGGTGAGGATGACCATCGGCAGGAACGAGGCGATGATGGTGAGCGTGGCCGTAAGCACCGGAATGACCAGGTTAGTGGCGCTGCGCCAGGCCGCCTCCCAGCGGTCGAGGCCCTCGTCGAGCAGCTCCACGTAGTTGTCGGCAATCACGATGGCGTCGTCCACCACCATGCCCAGCACCACGATGAGCGCCGCCAGCGACACCTGGTGCAGCTCGATGCCGAGCGCATTCATCACGGCAAACGTCACGGCCACCGTCACCGGAATGGCCATTGCCGCCACCGAGGCAATGCTGAACGGCAGCAGCAGCATGCACACCAGCACCACCGACAAGATGGCCAGGAAAAACTCGCGCACGAAGTGGCTGATGCTGGTTTGCACCACTTCCGGCTGGTCCACGATGGTGCTCACGGCCAAATCGGCGGGCAGCAGCGGACGCGTTTCGGCGAGCTGGGCGCGCACGGCCTTGCCAAAATCCACGATGTTGTTGCCCTCCAGCATCTCCACCGACAGCAGCAGGGCCCGCCGCCCGTCCACCCGAATCAGGGAAGTGGGCTCGGCGTAGCGGCGCTGCACGGCGGCCACGTCGCGGATGCGGATGACCTGGCCAGTTTGCGAGGCCCCCACAATCTGGTCGGCAATCTGCTGCTCCGACGTGAAGGGGCCGGCCGTGTGCAGCGGCACGTCGGCGGTGCCCACCTTCACGTCGCCGCTGGGGCTGATGTTGTTTTGCGACTGCACCACCTGGGCCACCTGTTGCAGGTTGAGGTTGTACTGGGCCAGCTTTTCGGAGCTGGCCGTGAGGGCCAGCTGCTCGGGCTGCTCGCCGTAGCGCTTTATTTTCGACACGCCCTTCACCCGCCGCAGCCCGGCCTCGATGGTCTGCAAATACTGCTTCAGCTCCTCGTAGCTGAGCCGCTCCGACTCCACGGCCACGAGCATGGCCACGGTGTCGCCAAAATCGGTGTTCACCAGCGGCCCGCGCACGCCCTGGGGTAGGTCCACGGCCTTGGCCGTGTTCAGCTCGTGGCGCAGCTTCGACCAGAACACGTCGGGCTCCTTCACGCTCTCGTTCAGCTCCACGTTGATAATCACCTGGCCATCACGGGTGGTCGAGTAAGTTTTGGCCTTGCGCACCTCGGCAAAGCGAAACAGGTATTCCTCCAGCTTCTGGGTCACCTGCTCCTCCACCTGCACGGCGTTGGCCCCCGGAAAGTAGGCTATCACCAGCCCCTGCCGCACGGTGATTTTGGGGTCTTCGCGCCGGGGCATGGTCAGCAGCGAGTACGCCCCGGCCAGAAAGGCCAGCAGCAGCACGGCCAGCGTCACCTGCGGGTTGCGCAGCGATGATTTTACGACGTTCATAGCGCGGAGGAAGGGGGGGTAGAAAGTTGGATGGCGGCCCCGTCGCGCAGCCGCTGCTGCCCGCCTACCACCACTTGCTCGCCAGCGCGCAGGCCGCTGGTAATTTCCACGCCCTGGTCGAGCACGCTGCCCACCGCCACGCGGCGGCGGAAGGCCCGCCGGCGCTGCGCGTCGGCCACGAACACGTAGGTCAGCTGGTCGGCGTCGCGCACCACGGCCTCGCCGGGCACGGTGAGGGCCTGCACTTGCCGCGTCGAGCGCAGCGCCGCCTCGGCCACCATGCCGGGCCGAAGCAGGCCACCCGCGTTGGGCAGGGCAATTTTGACCGAGTAGGTGCGCGAGGCCGGGTCGGCCACCGGGCCCACCGCCTCGATGCGGCCCGTGAAGGTGGAGTCGAGGGCCGGAATGCGAACCCGCGCCGGCAGGCCCACGCGGGTTTCGCCCACTTCGGACTCGGGCACGGCGGCCCGCATCACCAGCCGGCCGTCGCTCACGATGGTGAACACCGGCGTGCCCTGGCCCACCACCTGGCCGGGCTCGGTGCCGCGCCGGGCCAGGTGGCCGGTGAGGGGCGACAGCAGGCGGGTGTCGCGCACGTTCTTGGCCGCCTGGTCTTGCTGGGCGCGGGCCTGGGCCACGGCGGTCTGGGCCTGGTTGAAGTCGCTGGCCGTGAGGCTGCCCCGGTCAAACATGATTTTGAGGCGGCCGTACTGGTCCTGGGCGCGGGCCAGCGCGGCGTTGGCCGCGTCCAGGGCAAACTGGTAGCTGGCCCCGTCGAGGGTGGCCAGCACTTGGCCCTTGCGCACCGCGCCCCCCTCGCGCACCCGCACTTCCCGCACCTGCCCGGCCAGCACGAAGCCCAGGTTCACGGTCTGGTCGGCTTCGAGCGCGCCGCTCACCGGCACCGCCTGGTTCTGGCTGATGCTGCGCACCGGCTGCGTGAGCACCGTTACGGCGGTTTCGGGCGGGGCCTGCTGGGTGGCGTCGGGCTTGCTCTGGCAGCCGGCCAGGGCGGCCAGCGCGGCCAGCGCAAACAGCAGCGCGGGCCGGGGCAGTGTTTTTTTCATATAATAAGTTGCTATGAGGAAGGTTATCAGCCCGCGCCGCGCACCCGGTGCAAAAGGGGCAAGCAATTGTCGGGCAGGGTGTTGCCGCGCCAGGCGACGTGCTGGTCGGGGCGCACGAGCACAAATTTTTTCTCGTAGATGCGGGCCAGCTGCGGCTCGTGAAACACCCGGATTTGCAGGGGCACGCCCACGGCTTCGGCGGCGGCCCGCAGCGGCATGCCCTGGGCCGCCGACCCGCCCAGGATGAGGAGCGTGAAGCCCGCCCCCAGCAGGTCGAACACCGCCGTGCCGTCTTCGCGGAAGGCGCTGGGCAAGCGTGCTCCGCTGTGGGTGGTGGGCAGGTACTGGCGCGCCGGGCCGGCCGGCTCCACTTCGGTATCGGGGCACACCACGGGCGAGGCCAGGTAGCGGTAGCCGATTTCAATGCCCAGCGACTCATAAAGCCGGGGCATTTCGGCCTCGAACAGCGCCTGGGCCTGCCGCCGGGCCTCCTGCCCGGCTACGGAGTTATCGAGCAGGTGCGGGCTCAGGGGTGTCAGGATGGCGGCGGCGGCGGCGGCGCACTGCTGCGCGTGGTCGCGGTTGCGGCCGGCCACGGGCCGGCGCTCGGCCTCGTAGCTGGCCAGCAGGTGGTCGCCGCCCCAGCCCTGCACGAGCGCGGCCAGCTTCCAGGCCAGGTTGTGGGCTTCGGCCAGGCCGGTGTCCAGGCCCAGGCCGCCGGGGGGCAGGTACTGGTGGGTGGCCTCGCCGGCAATGAACACGCGCCCGCGCCCAAACGACTCGGCCACCCGCGACTGCGGGCTCCAGGGGCCGCTTTGCACGATTTTGTAGCGCACTTGCCGGCCCAGGGCCGCGTCCACCAGCTGCTCCACGGTTTCGCCGGGGCCGGGGCCAGTGGCCCGGTGCAGCACGTAGTCGTCGCGGTGCGCGTCGGGGGCCACGAGCAGGCCCGCGAAGCCCGGCCGGCACAGCCAGGTGTGCCAGTAGGCTTCCCGCTGGGGAAATAATTCCCTGATTTCACTCGACCGCAGGTGGATGCGGAACGCCTCGCTCGTCACGTCGCGCAGGCCGTCGTAGTCGATGTTGAGGAAGTTGCGCACCCGGCTGTCGGCCCCGTCGCAGCCGATGAGGTAGCGGGCCCGGACGTGCTGGTTTTTCCAGGTTTCTACGTGCTGAATCAGGGCCGTAACCCCGTCATTGTCCTGCTCAAAGCCAAAGAGTTTCCAGCCAAAGCGCAGGTCGATAGCGGCCTCGGCGCGGGCGCGGTCCAGCAGCACCGGCTCCAGCTGCGCTTGCGCGATGCGCTGCATGGGCTCCAGCGGCAGGCTGCCATCGGTGCCGGCCCGGATGGTGGCGGTGGCTTCGGCCACGGACTGGTACGCCAGGTGCCGGCGGCCGTCGAGCAAGCCGTAGGGGCCATATTGGCCCTCGCTGGCCGCCGGGGCGTAGGCCACGGCTTGGCTGGCCGCCCGCGGGTTGCCCTGGGCCCGGATGGCCTCAGCCAGCCCCAGCTGGCGGAATATTTCCATCGAGCGGCAGTTCACCGCCTCCGGCCAGGGCTGGCTGGTCGTGTCCGGGCGCTCGTTCACGAGGGTGGCTTGCACGCCCAAGCGGCTCAGGGCCAGGGCCAGCGTGAGGCCCACCGGGCCCCCGCCGATTATCAGTACGTCGGTGGTCAGCATCAGGCAACGGCGGGTTGGAGGTGGGCCACCGCGGGAAACTGCCGGGTAAAGTCCGCCGCGATGGTAGCAAAATCAGTCACTTTTCCGCCGTCGTACACGTAGCGGTCGGGCCGGATGAGCACGAAATCCACGCCGTGCTCCGCGAACCAGTCCATTAGCCGGCCGTCGGTGTCGCCCATGGCTTCGGCCGCCGGGGCACTCGTGGGGGCGAAGGCCACCAGGCGGCAGGCCACCGGCAGGGGCTGCCGGGCCAGCTGCGCCCGCAGCGCGGGCGCGGCGCTGGCCCGCGCCAGCACGGCAAAGCCCGGCCCCAGCACTTCATCCAGCAGCACGGGCGTGCCGGTGGCGGGGCTGACCTTGGGCTGAATGGCCAGGTGCCCCACCAGCTGGGGCCGCCGCTGCCCCAGCAGGCCGTGGCTGATTGGCCGCTTGCGGTTGGCCTGCTCATAAATGAACTTACGCAACGCCGGCAGCGCCTGGGCCGGCCGAAACATCAGGTTGTTGCGCAAAAAGGCCACCCAGGGCTTCTTGGTCTGGATGAGGCTGCCCAGAAACATGGCCCCGTTTATGATGTGCCGGACGTGCGCCCTGCGCTCCGACTCGTAGGTATCGAGCAGCTGCTCCGTGGCCTGGCCCCGCAGGACCAGGTCGAGCCGCCAGCCCAGCACGTTCGCGTCGCGCACGCCCGCGCACATGCCCTGGCCCAGGAAGGGCGGCATCTGGTGGGCCGCGTCGCCGGCCAGCAGCAGGCGGCCGTTGCGCCACTTTTCGGCCCACAGCGCGTGAAATTTGTAGTAGGCAATGCGCGTGATTTCAATCGTGCGCAGGTCCACGAACGGCTTGAGCTGCTGGCGCACCAGGTAGGGGTCGGTGGCCTGCTGCTCGGTTTTGCCGCCGGTCACCATAAACTGCCATTCGTAGTAGTTGCCGGCCATTGGCACGTAGGTCACGGGCTGGTGGGGGTTGCAGTACTGGCGGTGCTCTTTGGGCAGGTTGGGGTCTTTCTTGCCCGAAATCGTTTTGGTATCCACCACCACCCAGGGCTCCTCAAAATCGGCCGAGGTGAGCGTGAGGCCGGCCGCCTTGCGCACCAGGCTCTTGCCCCCGTCGCAGCCCACCAGGTAGCGGGCGCGCAGCGGGCCGGTGCGCCCGTCCGGGTGGCGCACCGTCACCGTTACCCCGCTGGTATCCTGCGCGATGGCCGTTACCTCCGCGCCCAGGTAGGTCACCACGTTGGCATACCGCTTCATCCCGTCGTGGAAGTGCTGCTCAAGCGTAGGCTGGTGAAACCAGTAGGCCCCGCGGTAGCCGTAGCGATAATCCTGCGTGCCGATAGGAGTGCGGTACATGGGTTTGCCGGTGGGCGTGAGCGGCATTTCGATGCCCCAGAACGCCTCGCTGGTGCGCTCGATTTCCCCGGCCAGCCCGATGGACTGAAACACGCGCAGAATCTCGTCGTCGAAGTGCACGGCGCGGGGCGCGTAGTACAGGTCTTCCTCGCGCTCGATGCCGGCCACTGACCAGCCGTACTGGCCCAGAATATTGGCCAGCACCGCCCCCGTAGGCCCCAGGCCAACGATGAGCACGTCGTAAATTTCAGCAGGTTGCGCCATGTGCAGTGGGGTGGGATTTGGGGAGCAGATAAACAGGTTCTTAACTTCTGGCTGGTGTTGCGTAGCGTCGTCGTGCTGGCGTTCGCCTCACCCCCTAGCCCCCTCTCCGAAAAGGAGAGGGGGAACTAGTGCTAGTTCTAAAAATCTAGTCTTCGTCCGACTACAACTAGAGGCTAGTTCCCCCTCTCCTTTTCGGAGAGGGGGCTAGGGGGCTAGGGGGTGAGGCGGATGCGGCCACGATGCGGTTGTTCAATTCGCCCAAATCCAGCTGGCCGTCGGCGGTGCGAATGCGGCAGTTCACCTCATCGCCGGGCTGGAGGAAGCGGCCGTTGCCGGCTTGCAGGGCCACGAGCTTGTCCACCTGCTGGTCGTTGTTGAAAAACAGGCCGGCCATTTTCTGCTTGAAAGCGCTGGGGGCCACAATGGCCACCCCACCCGGCGTGCCGGTGAGCAGGCAGTCGCCGGCCGCCAGGTCGGTGAAAGTGGACGCTTCGCTGAGGGTTTCAGCGGGCTTGAAAATGAGCTGGCTGGTGCGGGCCTGCTGGCGCACTTGCCCATTCACGGTCAGCGTTAGCTCCAGCTCGTAGAGGCGCTGCCAGTCGGCCGCGTCGGGGATGAACAGGTAGGGGCCCACCGGGCACAGCGTGCGGTAGCTTTTGCCCCGGTACCACTGCCGGAACGTGGCCCGAAACATGAGGTCGCGCGGCGAGTAGTCGTTGGCCACCAGCCAGCCCGCCACCACCTGCGGCAGCTCGGCCTCGGTGATGGTGCGCGGCGCATCGATGTCCTGCCCCAGCACCAGCCCCAGCTCAATCTCGTAGTCAAAGAGCTGACAACCCGCGGGAATCACCACCGCGTCGAGCGGCCCGGTCAGGGCGCTTTCGTCCTTGCGAAAAAACAGGTTGTGGCTCGATTCGCGGGCGTGGCCCGACTCGGCGCGGTGGTCGGCGTAGTTGAGGCCCTGGCAGAGCAGGCGCGTGGGCCGCGTGAGGGGCGAAAGCAGCCGCACGCTGGCCAGCGGCACCGTGGCCGCGCCGGGCTGCCGGGCCAGCGCCGCGGCTTCGGCCAGCCCGCCGCCGAGCAGCAGCGCCCGCAGCGAGGCATGGGCCGTGGGCAGGGGCGCAATGCGCCGCTGGTGCAATACGCCCCACCGGGGCGCGGCCGTAGCCACCTGATAATGAACGAGGGAGTAACCCATGAGGCGGGAAAAGCTTAGCGTGAAATCGAAAAAAGAAGCGGGCTGGCCGGCGGCCACACCAGGTAGCCCAGGCCCAGCAGCAGCGCGAGCACCAGCAGCGGCACGCGCACGTGGGCGGCGGGCATCCGGTGCCGTAGCAGCACCAGCACCGCGCCCACCATCAGCAGGGCCAGCCCGCCCACGGCCAGCAGCCGGAAGCGCGGCACCCAGAGCAGCGCCGCGCCGGCCAGCTCCACCACGGCCAGCGCGTACATGAAGGCGAGCGGCAGGCCCCACCGGCGGTAGGAAGCCACCTGCTTCCCGGCCAATTTGGAAACCGCCGCGCCCACAAACACCAGCGTCAGCACCGCCGCCAGGCCCGGAATCAGATAAGATGACGCAGCGTTAAGCATTTGAAAGCGAGTTATTTGTGTTTAAGGGCTGGTGCGGAGCCGGTCCGGTCCGCCGGCTTTTTCGCCGGCCGACCGGTTGTCGTTGGTATCTCCTGGCTTAGCAACGAAAACCGGTCGGCCGGCTGAAAAAGCCGGCGGACCGGGGCTTGCGTCACGCCTGGGGGGTGGCGCTGGTCCAGCCCGAGCGTTCGGTGCCCTTGCGGGTGCCGTAGCGCTGGCGGTAGTTCTCGATGGTGTCCATGTCGTAGAAAAACTCGATGTTGTGGCCGTCCGCGTCGTACACGTAGAGGGCCACGTTGCCGCCCGTTTCGCCGTCGCCGCCGGGGGCGTTGTTATGCTTCACCGGCCCGTAGCTCACGAAGTAGCCCTGGGCCCGCAGCTGCTGGGCCAGCGCAAACGTGGTCTGGCCCGCTGCCAGCTCGAAGGCAATGTGGAAGAAGCCCCGGTCGGAGGTTTCCACCACCTGGTTGCGGGCGTTGCGCCGCTCGATGAGCACCAGGCATTCGGGTTGGTCACTGGCGCTCAGGTAGGCGCAGTGCAGCACGGTGCCGGGCGCAAACGGGTGCGGCTCGGGCGCGGCGCGGCGGGCCAGGACCAGGCCCGCCGCCCGCTCGTACCAGGCAATGGCCCGGTCCAGGTTTTCCACGTAGAGCGAGTGCTGCCCCAGCTGCCGCACCCCCGAGGGCTGAAACACGCCATAATCGAACGTTTTATTGGAGCGGCGCTTCCCGGTGAGGGTGGCGGGCAGCAAAATCAGCTCCCGCACCAGCGGCAGCCGCAGCAGCGGGCTGATGCGGGTTTTGAACTTGCTCAGGTGGGGCGGGTTGGGGTGAATACGGGCCATGACGAGGGGCAGTAAAGGGATGGGAAAGCCGGGAGCAGGCGCTAGCCCAGCACTTCCAGCCAGTGGCCGTTGGGGTCGGGGAAGTGAATGGCGGCCTGGCCCGGCATCAGCGTGCGCGATTTCAGCACGCTGCCTTCGCGCACGGCCACCCCGCGCCGCTGTAGCCGCGTCCGCAGCTCGGCCAGCGGGAGCGTGTCGGGGTTCAGCTGCATCGAGAAATACAGAAACTCGTCGTGGTCGAGCTGCACGTTCGGGTTGGTTACCAGGCAGATATCGTGGTGGTAATGCCCGAAGCTGAAAAAATTCATCGTGTTGGCCGACAGGCGCATGGCCGCGCTGCTGTCGGGGTGGTTCTTGGCCGAAAACTGGAGGTCGAACACCGACTCGTAGAACTCGCGCGATTCGTCCATATCCCGCACGTAGAAAACGGTGTGCTGGAGCCGGGCCGCCCGCACCGGGCCCGCCGTCGAAATAAGAGAGGAAGCAGCCATGACGAAACGAGGGAAATTGAAAAATTTAGGACAAAGTCATAGTACGCGGACAAAAAAAGAGCGACCCCGCTAGTTACTACCCTTGCAAGACCTCCTGGGGCGGGCAAATAACCGCGCCGGACGCTGCGCGAATCGCGGCGGTAATCTCCAAATAAGCTATTGATTTTAAATGCGTTAAGTAGGATTCGGTAAACGCGGCACAGACTTTCTTTTGCGTTGTCATAGGACAAATATACACGGATTATGACAAAGTCATAATTTTTGTTCGTAGTTTTCGGTCTGGAACGGCGGCCAACTTTTTGGCGGCGGCTTTCTTTTCGACGAATGGACATTAAAGAGCAGATTTTGACGGCCGGCCTGGCCCGCTTCAACAGCCAGGGCGTGAGCCAGACCACCGTGCGGCACATCACCACGGAGCTGGGCATTGGCCTGGGGCATTTCAGCTATTATTTCCGCAAGAAAGACGACCTGATTAATGCCCTTTACCTGCGCTGGATTGACGAATTGGAGGCCCACGTCACGCCCTTCACCAGCGGCACGGTGGAGGTGCAGTTTGCCCACCTGCTGGGCAGCGTGCGCGAAGCCACGCGCATCATATACCGCTATAAGTTTCTGATGCTCGACTGGGCCGGCATCATGCGCACCGTGGAGCCCGTGCGGCAGCACTACCGCCAGCACATTGCCCGGCGGCGGCAGGAGCTGATGGCGCTGTTCTCGCAGCTCGTGGCCGATGGCTACTACCGCCCCCCGGCCCACCCGCAGCAGCTGCTCATGCTGGTGGATGCCACGTTCATCCTGGAAAACTTCTGGGTGGTGTACGCCGAAATCCTGTCCGAAGACCGCACCGAGGCGCAGCAGGTAGAGCATTTCACGCAGCTCTACTTCACCCTGATTGGCATGGGCCTGACCGAGAAAGGCACCGCCGCCCTGCAACAGGCCTTTGCCTCGCTGCCCGCGTCGGCCGTGCCCCCGGAGCCCGCGCCGCCCACGCCCGCCGCGTAGCCCGCGCCGGCGGCGCGGCGTTCCCATTCAATCCCAATCCCACCCACTCATGTCTGGTTATCAGAACCTGGCCGATATTCTGGCCCTGGAAGCAACGCCGCTGGCCGCCCGCCCGGTGCCCGCCCACACCCTGGCCCTGCTGGAGCGCGGGGCCGCCCGCAACCCGCAGGCCCTGGCGCTGCGCTTCGTGTTCAGCGGCGAGCGCCCCACCGAATCGGTCGATTTCACCTACCAGCAGCTGCTGGCGCACTGCTACCAGACGGCCAACCTGCTGCACGAGCTGGGCGTGGGCCCCACCGACGTGGTGTCGTACCTGCTGCCCAACCTGCCCGAAACGCACTTTACGCTCTGGGGCGGGCAGGCGGCGGGCATCGTGAACCCCATCAACCCGCTGCTGGAGCCGGCCCACATCGCCGACATCCTGAATGCGTCGGGCACCAAGGTGCTGGTCACGCTGCGGGCCTTCCCCCAAACCGACCTCTGGCAGAAAGCGCAGGCCGTGGCGGCCCTGGTGCCCACGCTGCACACCATCGTCACGGTTGATATGCTGCCCTACCTGCCCCTGGCCCAGCGCCTGGCCGTGGGGGCGCTGCGCCTGGCCCAGGGCCGCCCCGCGCTGGCCGGCCGGCGGGTGGTCGATTTTGCCACCGCCCGCCGCCGCCAGCCCGCCGACCGCCTCGTGTCGGGCCGCCGCCTGCGGCCCACCGACGTGGCCTGCTACTTCCACACCGGGGGTACCACGGGCCAACCCAAAATCGCGCCCCTCACCCACTACAACCTCACCAGCGTGAGCTACTCGGCCGCGCAGCTGCTGGGCGGCGAGGCGACGGCCGAGCGGCTGGTGTTCTTCTGCGGCCTGCCGCTGTTCCACGTCAATGGCGTGGTGGTGACGGGCAGCGTGCCGTGGCTGCTGGGCCACACCGTGGTGCTGGGCAGCCCGCAGGGCTACCGGGGGCCGGGCATTCTCAACAATTTCTGGCACCTGGTGGCGCACTACCGCCTGTCGCTGTTCAGCGGCGTGCCCACTATTTTCAGCCGTTTGCTCGATTTGCCGGTGGCCGGGCACGACCTCAGCTCGCTGCGCTACGCCATCTGCGGGGCCGCGCCCCTGCCCGTCGAGTTGATTCGGGCCTTCGAGGCGCGCACCCAACTGCGGCTGGTCGAGGGCTACGGCTTCACCGAGGGCAGCTGCATCAGCACGGTGGGGCCGGTGGCGGGGCCGCCCATGCCCGGCAGCATCGGCCTGCGCGTGCCCTTCCAGGACGTGCGCGTGCTCATCTTGGATGAGCAAACCGGCCAGTACCAGCGCGAGGCCGCCCCCGACGAGAGCGGCGTTATCGTGGTACGCGGCAGCAACATCTTCGGCGGCTACCTGCAACCCGAGCACAACCAGGGCCTTTGGGTGGACACCGGCGACGGCCAGGGCCCGTTCTACAACACCGGCGACCTGGGCCGGGTCGATGCTCAGGGCAGCTTCTACATCACCGGCCGCAAGAAGGAGCTCATCATCCGCGGCGGCCACAACATCGACCCCAAGGTGATTGAGGAAGCCCTAGCGGCTCACCCGGCCGTGGCCCTGGCCGCCGCCATCGGCAGCCCCGACGTCCACGCCGGCGAGCTGCCCGTGGCCTATGTCACGCTCGTGGCCGGCCAGCAGGTGACGGAAGCCGAGCTGCTGGCCTTCGCCGAGGCGCGCATCCCGGAGCGGGCCGCCGTGCCCAAAAACATCTACATCGCCGCCGAGCTGCCCCTCACCGCCATCGGCAAAATCTTCAAGCCGGCCCTGGTCAAGCAGGAAATTACGCGCAGCTACGGCCGCCAGCTGGCCACCATCCCCGGCCTCACGGGGCACACCATCGCGGTGCGCGACGACAAGCAGCGCGGCCTGGTGGCGGAGCTCAGCATCACCGGCCCGGCCACGGAGGCGCAGGTGCACGCGGCCCTGCTGGGCATGGCCGTGCCGTATGAGGTGCGGCTAAAGTAGCGTCTGGTCGTCATTGCGCCGGAACTGCTGCCGGCTTATTTCTGCTCGCCACGGAGCGGGCCGGGCGGGGCTACCCCCGTGTCCTGGCCCGCTACGAAGCACCACTGAGCCCCTTTTTTCACGTACACTCCCAAACGATGCACCACCAAGTGAGCCTCGCCGCCGGGCGTGCCCAGCACCAGCTTGCCGCGCCAGTTGCGCACGGCCGTGGTACTGCCGTAAATGGGGTGTTGTTAAACAAACAGGGTAGAACCTCCAACCCGAACGCCAACTATTCTCTCCTTTTGAACATGAATCGGTTTCAAAATAAGTTTGTTTTGATTACGGGTGGTACCAGCGGTATGGGCCTGGCCGGAGCCCGCCGGATTGTCGCGGAGGGAGGCCAAGTGCTCATTACAGGCCGCCACCCAGAGCGACTTACCGCGCTCCGAGAAGAGTTGCCGAAGGATATTGACTTCTTGGCTAATGACGCGGCGCGACCGTTGGATGCAGAAGCACTAGCTGTTGCCGTGCGCGCTCTTAGGCCGTTGGACGGCGTATGGCTCAATGCGGGCTACGCGGCGCTAGGGACACCAGAATCAGTAACTGTCGAAGCATTCGACCAGATGATGGCCACTAACGTTCGCGGGCCAGTCTTGCAGTTGGTTCAGCTATCCCCCCTACTTAAGTCAGGCGCTTCTATCGTCCTCACTTCATCTAGCTCCACTTATGAAGGGGCCGCGCTGACAAGTCTGTACGCCGCTACAAAAGGAGCATTGGTGGCCTTAGCCCGTTCGTGGGCCGTGGCGCTTGCGCCGCGTGGTATCCGGGTCAATGTGCTCATACCGGGCCCAATTGACACGAACTTCCGGGACTTTCTCTCGCCAGAAGCCCGCACGAATTTTGAGCAGTTTATCGTTGGACAAGTACCACTGGGGCGCGCCGGCACGGCTGAAGAAGCAGCTGCTGTAGCCCTGTTCTTACTTTCTTCCGACTCGGCATATGTGACGGGAAGTCAATACGCAGTAGACGGTGGGCTGCTCCTACGATGAATAACGGGTGTTGTTAAACGAATAGGGCAAAACTTCGGACTCAGTTGCCTGCCTTCTTAGCTTATTACCCTATCAGAGAGCCGAAGTCAGCATGACTCAAAAATGAGACAGTTGTACCACTTGGTCTTTTTATAGCAGCAGGGGAATAATACTACGCTTAGAAGCTTCTATGTTTGAGTTCATAATGCTATTAAGAAGGCCCGCACGGCTATCGTGGCTGAGACGCACTGCCGGGGGTAGTATAAGAGTTGGAACAGAAAACATCGGCAGGAAAAATCTGCGTGGGCGGTCGTCTCGAAAAACGGACGTTTTCTGAGGCACTAACACCCATCATATTTCCATAACGGGAATTTCTGTTCTTACTCTTGCGCTACCCCTATCATCAACGTCGGGAGCGGGCTCGGCTCGCTTACGCTCGCCGCCGACCCCAGTGGGGCGTACCGGCCATTGTTCAGCGTGGGGTATGCCGCCTCCAAAACTGCGCTCAACGCCGTGACCTTGGCCTTCGCCATTGAGCTGGAGCAGACCAACATCAGCGTCAACGTGGTGAGCCCGGGCCACACAAAAACGGCTCTGATATAACTTCACTGGCACCGAGACCGTCGAGCAGGGTGCGCGCGACATCGTGCGCATGGCCCTTGACGTGGACGGGCCTACCGGCACCTTCACGGAGCCGGGGGGCGTACTTCCCTGGTAGCCGGTTTTACGAGGCCACGACTGTCGTAGCCGGTTTACTGGCGATGCCTCCGAAAATAGCATTTTACCTCAAAACCAATTCGACAACAGTATACCGTCGTAACGAGAACCCGCCATCCTCCGGGACCATACACCTAGCCAAACGCCGGCGCGTAGTCGCGGGCAAACGCGGCGAAAGTGCGCGGGGGCTGGCCGGTTGCCTCCTGCACGCCCCCGGCCAGGGTGGCGGCTTCGCCGCGGTGGTAGTGGGCGTAATCCTCCACCAGCCCGTCCGCCATCCAGGCGTTCATGCCCATCTTGAGCAGAAACTGCCGTAGATTTTCCGGGCTCACGTCCACAAACGTGATGGGGCGGTGCAGGGCTGCGCTCAGCCCGGCGGCCATCTCGGCGTGGGTGAGCGCCTGCGGGCCGGTCAGGTCGTAGGTTTTGTTGGCGTGGCCGGGCGCGGTCAGGGCGGCGGCGGCAGCAGCGATATCACGCACGTCCACGACGCTGACGCGGGCCTCGCCGATAGGGGCAAAAAACTGGCCCTGCTGCTGGATGGCGGCCTTAAACGCCAGCAAGCCCTGCATAAACAGATTGGGCCGCAGGAAGGTGTACGCCAGGCCGCTGGCCCGGATGGCTTGTTCGACCGCGGCGTGGTAGCGCAAAAACCGCACCGGCGAGTCGGCGGCAGCGGCCCACTGCGACTGCTTGACCAGGTGGCGAACCCCGGCTTGCCGGGCCTGCTCGACAAATCCCAGCTGCTGGGCTTCGGCCTGCGCCGAAGAGGGCGTGAGCAGAAACGCCCGCTCGATGCCGGCCAACGCCCGCCCCAGGCTGGCCGGGTCGTCGAAGTCGCCGGCCACGACCTCCGCCCCCGGCAAGGCCCGCAGCGCCTGCGCCGACGGTGCGTCCGGGGTGCGCACCATCGCCCGGAAGGACACGCCCTGGGCGGCGAGCTGCTTGGTGAGTTCAGTGCCGATGTTGCCTGTAGCGCCGGTAATAAGCAGAGCCGACGCGATGCCAGCGGCCGGGGTGGCGGCCAAAGATGCGGGAGTAGTCATAGGAGAAAAAAGTTGGGTGTTGTTAAATAAATAGGGTAAAACCACCGGGGCAGTAAGTAAACCGCTTCGTTGCGCGTGATAAGGCGAGGCTTGCCGCGTCTACCCGCGCGTGGGTGGTGATGGCTGATGCACGATTAATTCGTCTACTTCCAGCCGGCCAATACGCAGCCGACGAATGGTGCCCCGGTTCAGACGCAGCTGCCCGATGGCCAGGGTGCCCACGGCCAGCGCGCCGATGGCCAGGGCCCCGACCGCGAGAGCTCCTAGGGCCGTTGCGCTGATAGCCAGTCCTTTGATTTTTAACTGTTTGAAGGTTTGGCCAGTGGTTACTGGCGTGGAAGGAGGGGTAGGGGCTTGCATGAGGAAGTGGAAAATAAGCGCCGCGTAGCGGCCCGTGAAAAATCAATTGTTAAAGGAGCGGAAAACGACGCTCGCCGGGGCCCCTCAGTGCTGCCATAGAATCCGGCCGTCTTCCAGCGGCACCGCGATGCCCTCGTAGGTGGGCAGCATGCGGGCCGTGAAATCACCAGCGGGCCGGGTGGTTGTGACCAAAGCCTGGTAGTGGTAAGTACCGTCGGCGCTGCGGGCCGCGTCCGGCACCAGTGGAATGCGCAGGGGTGCCTCGCCGGGAAGGGCGTTCGCGTACAGCTCCACCAGCACCTGGTCGGGGGGTAGTACGCCCAGCCTCACGGGCACGTGAAACAGGTAGCCATTGGCGACGGCCTCCGTTTGCACCACACCAAAGGCTAGCTTATCCCACTCATTATCAATTTTCTGGCGTAGCTGCACGATGGCCGCACCGGCCGCGCCCTTATTGGCAGCCCGTTGGGCGTAGCGGGTGGCGGCGGGCAGGTAGTAGCCTTCCGTGTACTCGCGCACGGTGCGGTTGGCCGAGAACTGCGGGGTAAGGGTGGCCATGCTCTGGCGCATCCGCTCGACCCAGCGGGCGGGGATACCGCGCGCGTCGCGCTGGTAAAATTCGGGCACTACCTGGGTTTCGAGCAGGGTGTAGAGCGCGGTGGCTTCGGCGGCATCCCAGGCGGGGTCGTCTCCGTGCTCCTGCTCGTCGCCCAGCGCCCAGCCCACGGCGGGGGTGTAGGCCTCGGCCCACCAGCCGTCGAGCTCCGAGAGGTTGAGGCCGCCGTTCACGAGCACCTTCATGCCGCTGGTGCCGCAGGCCTCCCAGGGCCGGCGGGGCGTGTTCAGCCACACATCGACGCCCTGCACCAGGTGCTCGGCTAGCAGCAGGTCATAGTCACTCAGAAAGACTACGTGCTGGTACAGGTTGTGCTGCGCAATGAACTGCATCCACTGCTGAATCAGGGCCTTGCCGCCCTCGTCGAAGGGTGGGGCCTTGCCGGCCAGTACCAGCTGCACGGGCCGCTCACGGTTGGTCAGCAGCCGAATGAACCGCTCGGGGTCGTGCAGCAGCAGGTTAGGCCGCTTGTAGGCCACGAAGCGGCGGGCAAAGCCGATGGTTAAGGTATTCCCATCGAATACTTTGCTGGCGATATCGACCAGCTCCGGCGGCTGGCCCGACACGGTGAACTGCCGGGTCAGCCGCGCGCGGGTGTAGGCCACCAGGTTCTGGCGGCAGCTGGTGCGCAGTTGCCACAGGGGCTCGTCGGGCACCTGGCCGAGGTGCGCGGCTAAGGCGTCGAGGTCGCCGCGCCACCGGTCCTTGCCGCAGGCGGTGGTCCAGAGGGCATCGGCGGCTTCGGCGTCCCAGCTGGGCATGTGCACGCCGTTGGTGACGTGGCCCACGGGCACCTCCCCGGTGGGCCAGCGCGGAAATAGCGCCCCGAACAGCTGCCGGCTCACCGCGCCGTGCAGGCGGCTCACGCCGTTCACGGCCCCGGCGCCCCGAATGGCCAGAAACGCCATGTTGAAGCTCTCGTCCGGATTGGTCGGGCTGAGTCGGCCCAGGGCCATGAGCGCGTCGAAATCAAGGCCTAATTCCTGCCGGGCGTAATCGCCCAGAAACTGGCTCATCAGCGCCGGGCTGAAGTGGTCGAAGCCCGCCGCCACGGCCGTGTGGGTGGTAAACAGGTTGCCGGGGCGCGTCACGGCCAGCGCCGCCTCGAATGACAGGCCGGTGGCCTGCATCAGCGTGCGGGCGCGCTCCAGCACCACAAAGGCCGCGTGGCCCTCGTTGAGGTGACACACTTCGGGCTTAATATTCAGCGCCTGAAGCAGCTGCCAGCCGCCAATACCCAAGATGATTTCCTGCTGAATGCGCAGCTCCATGCCCCCGCCGTACAGCTCGGCCGTGAGGCCGCGGTGCACCGGCAGGTTGGCCGCGTCGTTGCTGTCGAGCAGGTAGAGCATAATACTGCCCACCCGCACCTGCCAGGTGCGCAGCCACACCGGGAAGCCCGAGAGCGTAATCGGCAGCCGCAGCCACTCGCCGCTGGGCAGCCGCAGCGGGGTAATGGGCAACTGGCCGGGGTCGTTGTAGGGAAACAGGGCCTGCTGGGCGCCCTGGCGGTCAATTTCCTGCCGGAAATACCCCTGCTGGTAGAGTAGGCCCACCGCCACCACGGGCACGCCCAGGTCGCTGGCCGCTTTGAGCTGGTCGCCGGCCACGTTGCCCAGCCCGCCTACGTAAATGGGTAGCGCCTCGCTCAGCATGTACTCCATGCTGAAATACGCCACGCAGGTGAGCGGCGAGTCCGGGTGCTGGGCCTGAAACCACTTGGGGCTAGCGGCAACCTGCTCCTTGTGGGCCAGCAGCGCGGCCATTTGCGCCTGAAAAGCGGGGGCGGCGAGGCACTGTTGCAGGGCCTCGCGCGAGGCGGTTTGCAGCACTACCCAGGGGTTGTGGGTGCGCTCCCACAGCTCGGCGTCGAGCTGCCGCCAGAGCGTATCGGCCGCGTGGTTCCACGACCATTGCAGGTCTAGGGCCAACGCTACCAGCGTGTCGAGGCCAGCCGTTTCGGCAGGCAAAAACCCGTGGTAGCGGCTGAAATTCAGGTTATCCGCGTTCATGCTGCCGGGGATTGGGGAGAGGTAGAAGTGGCCAGGGCGGTATCGACCATGGCTTGGGCCTGCGTCAGAATTGAGGTTAGGTGTTCCTGCCCCAAAAAGCTCTCGGCGTAAATCTTGTAGATGGCTTCCGTGCCAGAGGGGCGGGCGGCAAACCAGCCGTTCTGCGTCGTTACTTTCAGCCCGCCAATGGGCGCGTGGTTGCCACGGCGGGGTCGGGCGCGTCGGTGTAGTAGGCCGCGACGAGCTGGGGCACGTTGACCAGGATTTCGGGCGGGGCCGGCTTGCCGGCCAAAGGACTGATTTTCATGGGGGTGACAGGTGATTTTACCCGCATTCTACGGCTAGCGGGTGGCCCCGACGGCATCGGCCTGGGCCGCCGCCCGCTGCGCCGCCCGCACTAGGGCCAGGAATTCGGGCGCGTGCAGCGAAGCACCGCCAATCAGACCGCCATCTATATCAGGTTTGCGGAAAAGCGCCGCCGCGTTTTGGGGCCTGACGCTCCCGCCGTACAGCAGCGGAATACCCTGCGCGATACGCATACTATACTGGCCAGCAATATGTTGGCGCAAGGCGGCGTGCATGGCCTGGGCCTGCGCCGCCGAGGCCGCCACCCCCGTGCCGATGGCCCACAGCGGCTCGTAGGCGATGAGTAGGCGGCTAAACGCCTCGGCCGGTAACTGAAAAAGACTCTCGCTCAGCTGGTTTTTAACAAAGCCGAGGTAATCGCCCCCGGCGCGCAGCTCAGCCGATTCGCCGCAGCAGAAAATGGCGCGCAGGCCGCTGGCGAGGGCGCTGGTTACCTTGGCTGCCACTACCTCATTGGTTTCCCCGAAGTAGTGCCGCCGCTCGCTGTGCCCCACCACCACGTACGCTACCCCGGCGGAGTGCAGCATCGAAGCCGAAATCTCGCCCGTGTAGGCCCCCGCCGCCTGCGCGGCGCAGTTTTGCGCCCCCACCCACGCCCCACTGCCGGGCAGCAGGTAGGCCCGCGCCGTAGTTAGGTACAGTGCCGGCGGGCACACCACCACCGTTACTTGCGGGGCCGCGTCCGCTTGCAGGCTCTGAGCGATGGCCGCCAGCAGGGCCGTGGCTTCCGGCAGCGTGGTGTTCATCTTCCAGTTGCCGACAATGATTTTCTGACGCATAACGCATTGATGATTAGCCACAACGTGGCGACCGGACCGTAAAAGCGCGGGCCAGGTGAAGTTCACCTGGCCCGCGCCTGCCAATGGGTTGGGTTATCGGGCTACGCCGCCGCCAGCTCGCCTACGCCCAGGATTTCGCGGGCGCGGGCCACCTCGGCGGCCGTGCCGTGGGCCACGAGCAGGTATTTGCCGGCCTTGATTTCCGTCTCGTAGTCTAGCACGCTGTTTTCGGGGATGCCGATGCTGGCCAGCGCTCCGGCCAGCGCGCTGATGGTGCCGCCCACCACCGCGCCTTCGAGGGCGGCGACCAAGGCGGCCACTATCGGCCCGGCCAGCAACAGGGGCCCTACCCCCGGCACCAAGAAGAAAGCGGAGCCGAACAATAGGCTCCAGATACTGCCCCAAAAGGCCCCGGTGCCGCCCCAGTTCAGCATCCGGTCGCCGAGGTTGTAGTAGCCTACCACTTTCTCCTCGGTGTGCGCGCCTTGGCCCACGATGGAGAGCTGCTTTAAGTTGTAGCCGCTGGCTTGCAACTCCTCCACGGCCTGCTCGGCTTGCTCGTGCGTGTCGTAAAGGTTGGATAAGAGAGGTTCGTTCTTCATCAGGGAGGGGGTAATACTTAGTGAGTGCTGCCCGCCCGGGCCGGCGAGCGCGGTGCGGGAGTAGCCAGACAAGATTACGCCCCCTCCAAAGCGGGTAGCATGACGGAAATCAGGCCCGGAGGTGACAATTTGCAGCTTCGGGTTAGTTGGCTAGCTGCCTGTTGTTTATGACCCGTCGGTTGACGGCTATAAGTAGCCGTTAGGCTCGAATTCGTGGTTGGCCACGAAGTTCAGCAGCACCTGAAGCAGTTCGGGGCGCACGCGGGGCTGCGGGGCGAATAACACGAGTTCGGCGGGAGTAGCGGCCGCCAGCAGCGCGTGCAGCTCCGTGGCGTTGGCGATGCGGAAGCCCATGTTCCAGTCGGCAAAGCTGCGCTCGGCGCAGGCCCCGGCCCCCAGCAAACGGCAGCGGTGGTGGCGCGGGTCGGCCACAATGTGGCCGTAGTATAAGGTTCGCACCACCTCCTCCTCGCCCTCCAGAATCTGCAAAAACCGCCCATCGGGCGTGTGCAGCAGCAGGCCCGAAAGGTGATGCGCGCGGTTGAAAGTGCGGGCCTGGTGCAGCAGGGCGGTGAGCGCCGCCGTATCGAAGGGCCGTAGCGCCTGGCTCTGGTAAAGAAGGTGGTAGAGGCCCATAGTAGCAGCGTGAAGTAGCGCCCACCCGAAACAGCCGGGTAATTTCCCCGTCCCCGTCATACGTAGCAGTAGGCAAACTGCACTACTAAGCATGATTATCAGCTGATTTTGAGTGCAAAAAAACACCCGATTGCGCCTAGCCGGCCGCTGGCTCCACCGCGCCGGGCGGCGCGAGCTTGCTCAGTAGCTCCGCCACGATAAACTCGCCTTCGGGCAGGCCCTGCCGGCGCCACAGCTCCACGCCGCGCCGCACCAGCACAAAGGCCGGCAAATCGACGGGCGCAAAGCTGTGCACCACCACCGGGTAGCTGCCCTCGTCCACGGTCAGCACCCGGATGACGCTCCCCAGCCGCTGCTGCAAGGCCTGGAGCGCCGCCAGCGTGGCTGCCCGTACCGGCTGGGCCGTGCCCACGGGCGGCAGCAGCACCAGCAGCACCGTGGCCTCGGCGGCCGGGGAAGAATTAGGCAAAGCGGTAGCTAAAGGCATGGCGGTCGAGCGGCTTACAGCAGAAAAAGTAGCTAGCGGTAAAACTACCATTTTTCCGTGCCCCCCGGTATGACTATTCAGGCGCAAGTAGTTGATATGTATCATACTAATCGACTTAAGGTTAACGGTAGCTTTCGTTTAATCAGCTTCCTGCTACCGCCCTAGGTGAGCCGCTGAGTCGGCGGCCGCCCGGGCTTTTTGCTTGGCCTGCTTCTTAAAATAGCCGCGCAGCAGGAAGTTGTGCTGCAAGGCCGTCATGCTCTGGTCGAGCTTCTGGGTGCTCTGCTGCACGTTGCGTAGGCTCTGACGCACCTGCCGGGCGGCGGCCGTGTCGGCCAGTAGCGTGTGGACGGGGCCGCGGCCGGCCAGTAGTTGGTGCCGCAGGCCGGCCACGGTGGCGGCCAGCGTGTCGGTGGTGCTGGCCAGCTGCCGGCCGGCGTGCCCGAGCTGGGCAGGCAATTTGGTGTCCGTCACGAGGTAGCCCAGAGGCCCCCGGCCCTGGCGCACACCTTGCGTGAGTTGCGCGGCATCGGTGGCGGCGTGCTGCAATTGGGCACTGGCGGCCACGATGTGGCCCAGGCTTTGGCGCACATTAGCGGGTAATTGCTTATCATTCAGCAATTGCCAGAGGGCGCTGGTGTCGAGCTTGGTAGTCATCCGACGCAGGCTTTGGGTGATGACCACCAGGTTCTTATTCGAGATGTCGAGCGTGCCGAGCATGGCGTCGATGCTGGCCGGGGTTTTGGTGCGCAGCACGTCGCCCGCCTGCACGGCCGGGGCGGGGGCGGCCTGGGCCGTGAGGTTGATGATGGTGTTGCCCACCAGCCCGTCGGTGCCGATGGTGGCCACCGCATTTTGGCGCACGAAGCCCTCGGCATCTTTGCTCAGGCTCATGGATACGCGCACGGTGCTATCATTCAGCAGGTCAATGGCTTTGACGCTGCCCACGTTGATGCCGCCCAGGCGCACGCTGTTGCCCGTGAGCAGGCCCGACACGTTGCGAAAATCGGCCCGCACCACCACGCTGCGGCCGAACAGATTCTGCTGGCGGCCCATCAGGTACAGCAGCGCCAGCAAAAAGCCGACGCCTAGCACCATAAACAGGCCAAGGCGCACGGTATTACCGGGGGAGTTTTGGGGCATAATTGGGGAGAGGAATGTATATTCCGATTAAAAAATACGGGTCATGCTCATCTGGCGGCCACGCAGTGAAGCATCTCTACCGCTTCGTTGAATGGCTTGGAACAAGCGATAGAGATGCTTCACTGCGTGGCCACCAGATGAGTATGACGGCTTTTGTTTTTTATAATTCTTTGACAATCAGACAAAAAAGTCGTGTACCTGCGGGTCGGCATTCGCGCTCACCTCAGCGTAGGTGCCCTCGGCGTAGCAGCGGCCCTCGGCGAGCAGGGCCACGCGGTCGGCGGTGAGGCGCACGCAGGCCAGGTCGTGCGAGATGATGAGGGCCGAGGTGTTGTACTTGGTTTGCACGGCCCGGATGAGGTGGTCAATTTCGCGGCCCGTGATGGGGTCGAGGCCGGTGGTGGGCTCGTCGTAGAGAATGATGTCGGGCCGCAGGATGAGGGTGCGGGCCAGCGCGATGCGCTTGCGCATCCCGCCCGAGAGGGCGGCGGGCAGCAGTTCGGCCGTGTCGGCCAGGCCCACGTCTTCCAGCGCTTGCTTCACCAGTTCGGTTTCCTGGGCCGGGGTGTGGGCCAGCCACTGGCGGCGCAGCGGGAAAAGCAAGTTTTCGCGCACCGTCATGGAGTCGTAGAGGGCGTTGCTCTGGAAGAGGAAGCCCAGCTTAGTACGCAGCCGGTCGAGGCCGGCGTGGTCGAGGGACCCCACGTCCTGGCCCAGCACCGTGATGGTGCCCGCATCGGGCCGCAGCAGGCCGATAATGCACTTGATAAGCACCGACTTACCCGCGCCCGACTTGCCCATGACCACGATGTTTTCGCCCCGGTTGAGCGTCAGCGAAAAGTCTTGCAGCACGTGGTTTTCGCCGAAGGTCAGGCTCACACCGGCCACCGTGAGCACGGCCCCGGCCGGGGCGGGCGGGGTGGCAACGGCAGCAGCGGGAGCAGGGGTGGGGAGCATAAAAAACAAGGCAATTACCTGGTTGATAGTTAAATAAGCCCCAGCGCCGTGCTCACCAACACGGCCACCAGGTCGAGCAGGAACACGGCCAGCGAGCCAGCCACCACGGCCGAATTGGCGGCGCGGCCCACGCCGGCCGTGTCGTTGCTGGCGTAGTAGCCTTTGTAGCAGCTAATGAGACCGATGGCGAAGCCGAAAAAGAAGGTTTTTATCACCGCCGGCAGCACCTGGCCGAAGGTGAGCCGGCCCACTATGTGGTTGATAAACAGCATGAGCGTAGTCGAGCCCTGCATATTGACCCCCACAAAGGCCGAAAACAGCCCGATGGCATCGGAGAGCAGCGTGAGCACCGGCACCATGAGCGTGGCCGCCAGCACCCGCGTGACCACCAGGTACTTAAAGGGGTTGGTGCCCGACACGTCCATGGCGTCAATCTGCTCGGTCACGCGCATCGAGCTAAGCTCGGCCCCGATGTTGGAGCCCACCTTGCCGGCCACCATCAGGCCCGTGATGATGGGGCTCAGCTCCTGAATGATGGTGAGGCCCACCATAACCGGAATCCACGACTCGGCCCCGAACTGCACCATGGTGGGCCGCAGCCGCAGCGTGAGCACCAGCCCCATGATGAAGCCCGTAATACCCACCAGCGGCAGCGACTGGTAGCCGATGGCATAGCACTGATACAGAAACTCCTGCACCTCGTAGCGCGGCCGAAATCCCTCGCGGAAAAACCGCCCCGCAAACCGGGCGATGGTGCCGGTTTCGGCAAGCAGGGAGGTAACGGACACGGCTAGGGAATAGAGGAGGACGCAAAAGTATTGGCCCCAGCTACCCGGCCGGCATGACGTTTGGTACCCCAACCACCTGATTTTTATCAGGTTTTGCTGCCTCATTAAGGTCGACCTTTGTCGGATATCCTGCCCTAGCCCGCCCCGCCTACCCATGCTGCCCGTTCCCTACACCCCCGCGCTCGCCAACCTGCTCTACACGCACTCGCGCGAGTTTGTGGGCATCTATGATGTGGCCCTCGGGTGGTTTACGCAGGTGAATCCGGCGGCGGTGCAGCTGCTGGGCTACACCTCGGAAACCGAGTTTCTGGCCGACCCCGACCACTCGCTGCGCTCCCCACCCTGGACCACCGACGAGTGGCGTACCCTCTGCGAACTGACCCAGCGTGAGGGACACCACGAGCAGGAGGCCGCCATCCGGCGCCACACCGGCGAGCCAGTGCAGGCCTACCTGCGGCTCACCTATTTTGAGGCAGAGGGCCAGCCCGCGCTGCTGGTGTGCATGGCCGCGCAGAGCCCCATCCAGCGGGCCGAGCGGGCGCTGGCCCACAGCGTGCGCCGCTTTGAGGCCGTGTTTACCAACGCCACCATCGGCATCATCGTCTGCGACAGGAGTGGCATCATGGTGTCGGCCAATGGCTTAGCCGGCGAACTGTTTGGTTACTCGCAGGCCACGCTGCTGGGCCAGCGCATCGAGATGCTGGTGCCCGATGCCGCTGGTCTCCACCACGAGCAGCTGCGCGCCTCCTTCAACCACGACCCGCAGGTGCGCAGCATGGGCGCGCACCGCGCCTTGGATGGCCAACGCCAGGACGGCTCAGTCTTTCCGGTCGAGGTGAGCCTGAGCTACTTCTACCTCGATGAAGAGCTCTACGTGGTGGCCTACATCCTGGATACGACGGTGAAGCACGCCGCTGAGCAGGAACTGCTTACCCAGCAGCAGCACGTTATTCGCCTCAACGCCGACCTGGAGCAGAAAGTGGCCGACCGCACCCACGCCCTGCTCAGCACCCTGGAGCAACTCGAAAAGCGCGGCCAGGAACTGACCCTGGCTCTGGCCGCCGAGCAGGAGCTGGGCGAGCTCAAGTCGCGCTTCGTGAGCATGGCCTCGCACGAGTTTCGCACCCCGCTCACGGCGGTGCTCACCTCGGCCACGCTCATCGGCAAGTACCCCGGCGGCGACCAGCAGCCTCAGCGCCTGCGGCACCTCGACCGCATCCACACCTCCGTCAACCACCTGAATGCCATTCTGGAAGAGTTTCTCTCCGTGGGCCGCATCGAGGAGGGTAAGGTTGAAACTCACTCCGCCACCTTTGACCTGAACACGCTGCTGACCGAAACCCTAGCCGATGTGCAGAGCCTGCGCAAGCCCGGCCAAACCATCGTGCGCCAAGTGGCCTGCCCCGACCCGTTTCGGCTCGACTCGTCACTGCTGCGCAAGATTTTGGTGAATTTGCTCTCGAATGCCCTCAAGTATTCGGGCGAAAACTCGGTGGTGACCGTGCAGGCCGCTTGCCGTGATAGCCAGCTAGTGGTCAGTGTGGCCGACCAGGGCGTGGGCATTTCGCCCGAAGACCAGGCCCACCTGTTCGAGCGCTTTTTTCGGGCGCGCAACGTCAGCACCGTGCCCGGCACTGGACTGGGGCTCTACATCATCGCCCGCTATCTGGAGCTAATGGGCGGCACGATTGATTTGCAAAGCACGCTGAGCCAGGGTACTACCGTCACCGTCACCATTCCCTATGAAATCGATTCTGCTGATTGAGGACGATGCGTTTATCCGCGAAAACACCGCCGAGCTGCTCACCCTGGCCGGCTACGCCGTGCAAGCCGCCGAAAACGGCAAGCTCGGGGTCGAACACGCGCTGGCCGAAAAGCCCGACTTGGTTATCTGCGACATTATGATGCCGGTGCTCGACGGCTACGGGGTGCTGCACATTTTCAACCAAAACCCGCAGCTCGCGGGCGTGCCGTTCATCTTTCTCACCGCCAAAACCGAGCGCACCGACCAGCGCCGCGGCATGGAGCTGGGGGCCGACGACTACCTCACCAAGCCCTTCAGCGAGACGGAGCTGCTGAGCGCCATTAGCGGCCGGCTGGCCCGCTTCCAGCACCTCAAGCCCGACTACGACCTGCGCGCCAGCGGCCTAGGGGAGTTCTTGGACGATGCCCGCGCCGTGGGCCAGCTCGAAGGCCTCTCGGCCGACCGCCGCGCCCACGCCGTGCGCCGCAAGCAGGACATCTACCACGAGGGCGACGAGCCGGCGCGCGTCTACTTCGTGCAAGCCGGCCGGGTAAAAACCGTGAAAACCACTGACGGCGGCAAGGAGCTGATAACCGGCCTCTACGGCCCCGGCGAGTTTTTCGGCTACCTGGCCCTGCTGGAGCACACCGCCCACGGCGATTCGGCCGTGGCCCTAGACGATGCCGAGCTGGTCTACATTCCGGCCGATGACTTTCGGCAATTATTGCTGCGCAATGCGGCTGTGGGCCAGCAGTTTATCCGCCTGCTGGCGGGCCGCGTGCGCGAGCGCGAGCAGCAGTTATTGGCCATGGCCTACGACTCCATCCGCCGCCGCGTGGCCGACACCCTGCTGCACCTGCACGCCCAAACCAGCGACGACCCGGCCGCTAGCATCCAGCTCACGCGCGATGACATGGCCGCCATGGTGGGCACGGCCCCCGAATCGCTCATCCGCACCCTGAGCGAGTTCAACCAAAACGGTTTGATTGAACTGACGCCCAAGAACATCCGGGTGTTGCAGCCCGAGAAGCTGCGCCGGGCGCACTGGTAGGAACTGCGCCCAGCCAACAAGCCTGCCTTTGACTCTTGAGCAACCCCCATATGGCTACTACGAATACTCCCAAGCGTAGTCTCTTCGCGGTACCTCGGCCTAGCCGGCCAACGCTGCCGGAGCAAGACGTAACTGCCGAGTTGAATTATTATCGCCAAGCGGACCAGTGCGCAGTGACGTTTGCTGACCAACTGCTCTGGCAGCGCAAACAAGTGCTCTACGAGGCACTGTCGTCCAAGAAGGCCTTTCCTGGCCGCTACGATTCCTCTTTGTTCGCCCGCTATCTGCTGGAGCGGCATGGTCACTCCGTGCATCATTACATGGCTCGGCACCTAAGCCCGGCAACGTGGGGCTGGTGGTTTGCCCAGGCGGACTTTCTGGACCCTTGCTGTCCGGTTTAGTTTGTCTACTTCAATAACCAAGCTATGTGGTAAGCCTGGGCAAGCTTGCGGTTGAGTGGAGAATGCGGCCAATCCACTTGCGTCTTTTCTAGAAACCTGAGCAGGCTCCATGGGTTCGAGGGGCCCTTTTTAGGCGCCGTTCGTGTACCGGAGCGGCACCTCAGACCCTATTTCTGACCATTGGTCAAGTATTCGCCAGGCGTTTGGGAGGGGCCGCTAGTTTCGTCGCGTCGAACCCCTAGCTGACGCTGTTCCGGCAATGGCCTGGTAGCATCGGGAGGGACGTGGCTCCGGTGAAGAGCCCCCGTTAGTTTCGGCTTTCTGCTAACCCTTAATCCCCTCCCGATGGCCGCGCAAGACGAAGAAGTACCCACTCCGCCCGCTCCCTTACATCTAAGCTCGGTACCCACGCCCAATAGCAATATCGGGGCGCAGAATTTGCGAGCCAAACCCGACCAGTACATCCTATACCAGCTTCGACTAAACCAGGCTAACCCCAACCAAGCGGCCCTCATTCCGGCCCTCCAGGCCGATGCCCAGCTCCTGCATTCCTTCAACGACACCGTATCAAGCGTCTTTACCACAACCAAGCTGCCCGGTGCCGAGGACAAATTTTTGGCGGTGGTCTAGCCTCATGTGCATAGCGTATTGGCGATATGATAATCACGGTTCACTTGTGCGGGCGCTGTTCAAGTGAGCATGTTCGCAAAAATGGCAGCAATAGCGGACGAGCCAAATACCAATGCACCGCTTGCGGCTACCAGGGCTACTTGCAGCCGGCAGCCCCGGCACGGGCGGCCAGCTACGCGCAAGTGGAAAAGCTGCTGGCTGAGCGCAACTCGCAGCGCAGTACCGTGCGAGCCACCGGCGTTTCGCGCATGACCGTGGCTAAACTGGCAAAAAAAAGCTGCGCAAGCGTCCCCGGCCCTACCGCGCCTGCGACCCAAAAAAGCCCAACGCAAGCGCTGGGAAGTGCTTGAACTTGATGAAATGTGGACGTTTATGGGCCGCAAACGGCGAAAAGTGTGGCTGTGGCTGGCCTTGGAGAGGGCCAGCCGGCGCATCGTGGCCTGGGTGCTGGGCACCCCCGGCACGGCCACCTGCCGCCGGCTCTGGGCCGCGTTGCCGGCCCGCTACCGTTGCCACTGCTGGTACCATACCGACGAGTGGCCGGCCTACGCCGCCGTGCTACCGCTGTACGCGTACCGGCGTGACGAGGCCGGCCAAACTAACGTGGTCGAAGCCCTCAACTGCTCCTTGCGCCAGCGCTACGGTGTACTCGTGCGCAAATTCTGATTCGTTCAGCAAGTCATTGAGCATGCACCACGCCCGCATCAAAATCGTCATTGACCAGCATAACGCGTCAATCACATTATTTTAGACCACTGCCTAATTTTTAACAATATTTTTCAATTCTGCATCAAATAGTCTCGCAAATTCTCTGCTGGGTAAAATAGAACTTTGGTCCTGTGCGTCGGCAGCCAGTTTATACCCCCACGCGGTGGCTGCCTTTCTTTGGGTAGGAGTACCATGGTGCTCTTTAAGCGCAAACACGCAATCACCAAGATTAGAAAACACCTCCCCGGCTCGTTGCACACGCTGCAACGGCAGAACTGCTCCCCGGGCGTGCGTGAGGAAGTACGCGGCGTACGCATCGGCCATTAGCTCGGTGCGGCGGCTACCTTCCGGGGCTAGTGGGATAGCATAATCTTTTATACCTAAATTGTACTGAATGTGGTGCGCAAACTCATGGGCCAGAATAGCTTGCGGAGCAATATCGCCGTACCCAATCGCATCAAAAGCCTGCAAAAGGCCATCACCAAAAACAATTTTATCCTGAATTTGACCAACAACAGGATAGTTTTTTTCCTGGTGGGCATAGCCATTGAAAGTAAAAAAAGGATGATTCCCATTAAGGTACTCCGGATAGGTTTTCAGTAAAGTGGTTATCGAGTCAGCGTAGTAATTAGCCTTTACATCACTGTATCGATATTCGGCCTTATACATTATAAAAATTTTATTCCGGTCCTGCAGCGCGGCACTATGCGCTGCGACTAGAATGATGTTGTCCGACTTAGTGTCCCAAAAACGCTTCAGGTCTTCAAAGCCTTTAGTTAACTGGACGGTGTATTCCCCCTTAACCCCATAATATTGGTTTGCAGAACTGTTTTCAAAAAACACGGAAAGAAAAATAGCCATCTTGGCCACCTCCTCACTAGTAAGAATTTTATTGGCCGCTGGACTCCAACCAGCAAATTGCTTACCAAGCCAGAGATTGACAGGCGTGACAACATTGCAGGGAGTTGGCTCCACTTTATCTAAAATCGGGTTAATCGGGCTAGTCGGACCATCCATTTCTTTTTCACAACTGAGAAACAGAATCGAAGAGAAAGCAGCAACTGCTGCAAACAATTTGAGATTTTTCATGAAATTTGTTGTGAAGTGAATAAAAAAGCACATGGTAGCCGCTCCGGTGTAGCGGGAGCACCAAATTCACGGCGCGCGGCAAAGAATGAGCCGGCGTGGCAGTTGCTACGACAGCGCCTAGGCCCTCACTAACTTGTTGGATTGGCTGAATTACCGGCCTTTTTTACCGAAAGGGGTACGCTTAATCAGGTAATCCAAGGAACCTGAATACGAATCTGCTTCGTTGCCAAACGCGTTTTTAGACTTGGCGTAATACGAGCTTCCTTGGTCGGTATAGATAGTTAGGGCAACCTTGGTCTCGTAATTTATGGAGGTGATGGCACTAGTACTCGTTACAGCCGTGCCCGTCGCTTTTTTGTCCCGGTTATTTTTATCCCGGTTTTGTTTCTCTTTATCCTTGTAAGTGGTTACGGCGCTCCCGGTACTACTAGTGCCTTTGTTCATTATATCCGCTTTGCTAAATACGACATACTCCACCCCGAGCACGGCAGCCAACTCCTCAGGGTCGACGACGGCGGGGTCATTCATGTCGATTTTGCTTTTTGCTAACAGCCTATTCGTAGTTAGCGGGTCCTGAACGAGTACGCTGGACGTGTTTTTACGAAAAGAGCTGGCACAATCAGCTTGCAATTGCTTGCCCATCTGGCCGGATTCAAACCCGGAATCATTGGTGACAAACTGGAAAGGCAATACCGCTAGCTTGTTTTTATGGTCCGTCGCACTTGCAGCAGACCGGGCAGGCTGTGCGGCTTGAGATGCGGCAGTTGGTGGGGCCTCATTGATTACCTCAAAGCGCCCGGTAGCAAATTGAATTTTGCTGATTTCTTCTTTTTTCAGCTCGTACTCGAGCTCCTCCCCGGCATGCTTGAACTTGACGGTAGTTGCTTGAACTACAATTACTTTTCCCTCTTTTTTTGTTCCGTTCAGCATGATGACCGCATCAGTTTTGCTTTGCGCAAAGCCATTGGTTACAATTCCATTGAACAGCAGTAACATGACTGATAGAATATAAATACGTTTCATGATTTAACGGACTGGTTAACTTGAACATTGGTTTTGCAAGCAAGTAGGGTAGTCTTAAGCATCTCCTTTGATTACCTCACTTGCGGTTGAGGTGGCCGTAAAGCCCGAGCCGGCAGTTTTTGCCAGGTTTTGTTATCGTTTGGTTGTTTTAGCAGTTCCCTGCGGCTCGTACGGCCGCAGGATTGGCAGATGAAGCGTTGCTTGCCGTTCAGCATAAATTCCTGTTAGCGCAGCGGCAAGGAGGACCCTTACGCTTGCTTCCTTAGCCGGCGGCCAAGCTGCGGCGGCAGGGCGGCGTCGGACGATGAGCAGACAGCAACTACTGAGTTGGCAGTTGCTTAGCCAGTGAATACTTGCGGTTCAAGTAGCGAATCGCGGCGAACGTGCAGCAGCACCAGCCGCGCCCCAAACGGTTGGGCCAGAGTGGTAGCGTAGTCGAGGGCCTCGCGGCCCGAAAAGTCAGTGAGCAGAAGCGGCGAGATGGACACAAGGCAGCACGTAACTTAGCAGCAGGCTCTTCCACAAAGGACTGGGTGACGAGCAGCACCCGACATGCGCAATGTCATGCGCCCAGCGTGACTTTCATTATGTAGCCGGCCCGGCTGAACACTTAGAAGCTATCCAAATAGGTTGGAAAAGAACAGTCATGCTGACGACCTATTCGGATAGGCTCTTAGAAGCTTCTTTGTCTAGTTATTCATTGTGGACCTAGCCGACTCAGCCATTATCTATCTGCTAGGGAGCCACTACTGGAAGAGCTGGCTGTATTTATTGGCTCGACATTAGCGGTGCTTTTCTATGAGCGTCAACGATATGCTTCCTTCTCCCACCCGGCGGGATGTCCTGCGCACCCTCCTTTCCGCCTCGATTGGCGGCGTGCTACCCGCTGTTGGTGCACCCGGGCACCGTTCTTTTGCTTTTAAGCCGGGCGGCAAACAACCTGATTTTGGGCCGATACGCGCCCACATTCAGCACGCGATTGCGCAAGAAGAAGCGACGGGCGTGGCGGTGGCGGTTATCGATGGCGGACGCAGTGTGTGGCAGGAGGGCTTCGGTTGGGCCAATCGGTCCAAGGGCGTGAAGGCAACGCCGCGTACCCCCTTTTGCCTGGCTTCGCTCACCAAGCCGTTTACCACCACATTGCTGATGACCTTGGTGGCGGAAGGAAAACTGGCCCTGGACGAGCCCGCCAACACGTACCTGCGGCAGAGTCCGCTGGTGGGCACCAACGGGCCGGTGGCAGGGGCCACTGTGCGCCGCCTGGGGGGCCACGCCAGCGGGCTGCCGCCGATGTTCCAGCAATACTTTCAGACGGAAGCGGCCCTGGCACCCACCCCGGAGGCGCTGTTGCACGCCTATGGCGAGTTAGCCTTTCCACCCGGCCTGTGCTACGAGTACAGCAACCTGGGTTTTGCCGCCCTGGAGGCCATTGCGGCCCGCGTGACAGGCACGGATTTCGGGACGCTGCTGACGCGCCGCGTGCTGCAGCCGCTGGGGATGCACGACAGTTTTTTTGGGCCTCAAACTACCCCATTGCCCGCCCGGGCGGTGGGCTACGACGAGCGGGGCCAGCCGATTCCGTTCTATACCACGGCCACGCCCAGTTCGGGCGAGCTGTACGCCAGCGTGCACGACCTGGCCCGGTTTGCGCAGTTTACGATGAAGTGCCCGGCCCCGGGCCAAGCCCGTATTCTGGCGGACCGCTGGCTCGACGAGCTCCTCCAGCCGGTGCTGAAGGGGCGCGCCGACGTGGCTCCGACCTTCGGCTGGAACGTCGGGCACCTGCCGTCGGGCACGCCCGTGCTCCTCAAAAACGGCGGCCAACCGGGCGTAGCGGCGCTGATGTACCTGGTCCCTTCACGCCAGCTCGCGTGCCTGGTCCTCACCAATCGCTCGAACGGCCGCGCCCTCGCCGAGCAGGTGTGCAACCAAGTGCTGGCCAGCTACCTGCCCGACTGGCAGCCGCTGCCGGAAACGGCCGACCTGCCGCCCACACCGTTTGTGCTGACCAGCGACTTTGGGGGGCCGTGGCAGGGCACGCTCACGGATGGCGGGGCCGCCATGCCGGTGCGGCTGCACCTGGCGGCGAGCCAGTCGGCCACGCTGGCGCTGGGCAGTCACCCCGCCGCACCGATTACGGACATGCAGCAAGAAGGCCTCGCCTTTACGGGGACCACCACCGGGCTGATTGAGGCCCCGGATGCGCTACGCCATGCGGCGACCACCTTGAAAATTAAAGTAATTCCTCATGAGGGCAAGCTGGTGGGCCGGCTGCTCGCCGTGGGCAACAAGCCAGGCTTCGCGCCCTACGCGCTGCTGCCCTACGTGCTCACCTTGCATCGGCCGTAGGCGTAGCCTGACTCGCCGAACACCTTTAATAGAGGTCGCATGAGCGTTTGAGCAGAAAACCCCGCTAAAGAAATACAGTCAACTGTAAAGACCTAACAGCCACAGAGTATTAAGTTTATGAGGAAAGGGCAGGAGTTGCTAGCTGTCCTATTTCCTATAATCTTTTGCGAGCCTTAAGCGCTGGCTGATTTTGGGAAGGCTCCGCAGCCTTCATGCGAGTGGCTTCTGCTAATGCAAGCAGCTTAGCGGGGGTTTCTGCTCGAACTCTAGTGAGACCCCGGTGACAAGGAAAAGCTGGTAGAATTTATGAGCCAGGAAATTACCCAGCACCGCTAGCCAGCGCCCTTGTGGGCTTACCTTCCAGCGCGCGGAGCGCACTAAAAAGCCATTGACTAAACCGAGGTCATCGCGAAGTCGGTATGCCTACTCGTCTGAGCAGTTTTGGACAACGCAGGTTCCAGTTTAGCACAGATGATGTTAGTTCCCAACTCCTGGCGCATGTACGGAGGGTATCTTCTACTAGTAATGCGAGCAGTGGCCTCGAAAGCCGGGCTGGCAGAACCCCACTGCATGAGCCAATCGTGAGCCAATTCAGTTAGTGCAAAAAGTGCTTATACAGCGCTCATTCAGCGAATTATCGTTGGGCAACGGCTCTTGGTGAGCCCATCATGAGCCCATTAACCGGTACTCCGTCCTAGCCTCGCGAGTCCCGGTTTTCCGCCGGTAGCCACCCCGCGCTAACTCGCCTAATTAACGCGTGGCCGTAAGCATGCTTAGCCCTGCTGCTGTTGCACAATGGAGTTTGCCGCCGTGCCAACCAGCGTGATAGTAGCACTGGCACCAGGTCCGGGAGCACGCCCTGCTGTTACCAGTAAGCCGACGTGTGCTCGGCAAAGGCTACCATAAATCCAGAAGCCTCAAAGTAGAAGCGCGGGGCCACAAGCCGACGGTCTCGGCTTCTTCAGCTACTGGGTGCTATATTCGCAATACGCGAATTGAAAATCATGCGCAAATTCAATGGTCTCCGCCCCCAGGATGTGGTACTGCTGCTCAAGCTGATTGCCAACCTCCAACGGGCTTGGCTAGGCAAGGACTTAGCTCGAGCATTGCACCTAAGTGCCTCGGAAGTGTCGGAAGCCCTCGCCCGTTGCCGCTTTAGTCGGCTACTGGCGGCGGACCCGCACGCGCTGGTTGTGCAGCGCCACGCCCTACTCGACTTTCTTTTTTACGGTTTGCCCTATGCGTTTGCCGTCCAGCTGGGCGCGCCGGCCCGGGGGCTAGCCACGGGAGCCAGTGCCCCGCCGCTGCGTCAGACGTTCGGCCCCGAACCGGCTTACGTGTGGCCGGGGGCCGCTGGCAGTCAGTGGGGCGTAGCCGTCGAGCCGCTCTATGCCCAAGCCCCCGCCGCGGCGCAACAGGATGCGCAACTCTACGGCCTGCTCGCCCTCACCGATGCCCTGCGCCTGGGGCGGCCGCAGGAGGTGAACCTCGCGCGCCAACTACTGGAGCAGCAGATTATGGCCGATTCTTTAGCCCCAGTTCCCAATGCCTAGCGACTCCCTCAACTTACCCCGGCTCATGGCCGTGGCTTACGCACTCGGGCCCTTGCGCGAGCGCGTCGTCTTAGTGGGTGGGGCCGTGGTTAACCTCTACAGCACCACGCCGGCTAGCCCGCCGGAGCCCCGCGTCACGGAGGACGTGGATTGCCTTGTCGAAGTCGCCCCGCGCCCAGCCTTTTACCAGTTGGAGGAAGAGTTGCGCACCCTGCGCTTCGTCAACGATGTGGCCTCGGGCGTGATTTGTCGCTGGACCCACCAGGGGCTAACCGTCGATATGATGCCCACCGACCCCGCTATCCTGGGCTTCGGCAACCCGTGGTACGCAGTCGGCTTTGCCCAGGCGATGCCCTATACGCTGCCAGATAACTCGACCATTCGGCTGCTGCGGTGTATTTCCTGTGCACCAAGCTAGTTGCCTTGCGGGACCGCGGCTGGGGTAAGCTACGCCTGAGCCAGGATTTAGAAGACATCGTGCACCTGGTTGCTAACCGACTAGAGCTACAAGCCGAGCTAAGCCAGGCAGACCCCAGCGCGCGGGGCTATGCCCAGCAGCAGTTGCAAGAACTACTGGCTCACCCCGCTTTTGCCGAAGCCCTATCCTGAACAGTGCCCTATGGGGCGGATTACACCTACCAGGCGGCGCTTCACCAGCGGCTGCGGGAGTTGGCTATCGGCAGCTAAAGCGGTGGGCGTTCAGCGCAAGTACTAAGTGGCTTTCCTGCGGCAAGCTTACTTTTTTACGAAGCTTGCTAGAACTACTATTCAAATCCTGAGACAACAGCGACAGTTTAGCCTAAAAGCCAGCGCCGACAAATTGATAGACCTACTGTGACTAGGCTTAAGAAGGGACGAGCCGAACTAACTTATCGCAACTTTTCGTTTTCAAACTTAGGTACCATAACTGTTCATTATCGGACCTAAGTTTTTTGTACCTTTAGAGCGCATTTGCAACCAGTAGATTTTGCAATTGCAAAAAACAGATGGCCCCGACAGGAAAAAAGAACCTACCGGCCGTGACCGGCGACCTACCGGCGCTGGCGCTGGCCAACGACCTGGCCGGCCAAGTCGCGCCGAACGTCGGGCGCTACCTGACCCTTGGCCTCGAAGGTGCAGAAAATACTCGGCTCGCATACTCGGCCGACTTGCGGAGTTACGAAGCGTTCTGTGCCGAGCATGAGTTCACACCCTGGCCCGCGGCCGTAGCCACGCTCGCCAGCTACGTGGCGCACCTGGCTGACATCCCGCGTAAGCTGGCCACCATCAACCGGCACCTGGCTGCCATCGAAAAAAACCATCAGCTGCTCGGGCTGCCTTCGGCCATCAGCGCGCCGGCCCTAGACGTGCTGCGCAAGGGTGTGGCCCGCGTGGTGGGTAAAAAGCAGAAGCAGGCGCCGGCGTTTTCGGTGGCCCACTTAAAAAAATGCATTGCCGAGCTTGACTTGAATAGGCCCGAGGGTGTACGCGCGCGCGCACTCCTTTTAATAGGCTTCACCGGCGCCTTCCGCCGCTCCGAGCTGGTGGGCCTAAATTTGGAGCACATTGAGCTGACCGATGCGGCGCTGATTCTGAGTTTGCCCAAAAGCAAGACCAATCAGGCCGGGGAGTTGGAGCAAAAAGCCGTTTTTTACGCCTCCAATCCGCTTTTCTGCCCCATTCGGGCCTATAAGGCGTGGGTAGAATTGCTGGGCGGGCGCACTGCAGGGCCAGTATTCGTGTCGCTGGCGCGGGGCAAAACCGGCGAAGCGGGCACGCCCTCGCGCCGCCGGCTATCCGACCGCCGCGTGAATCTGCTTGTAAAGGAGCATTTGGGCGAGAAGTATTCGGCCCACTCGTTGCGGGCTTCCTTCATCACCACGGCCAAGCTCAACGGACAGTCCAATGAGTTTATCAAAAATCAGACGAAGCAGAAGACTGATGCCATGATTAGCCGCTACTCCCGGCTTGATGATATTATCGCCTATAATGCGGCGCACTCGCTAGGTCTATAGCCTGGGTCTCCTATTGATATCAAATGGTAGGCTGTACTACTCCCCAAAAACTGGACAGTTTAGCGGGGTTTGTTAAGTAATATGGTTATGCTTGGGTGAATGAGGGTTGTGCGAAGACCTGGGCGGGCGTTTGGCCTCCCAGGCTTTGGTGGGGTCGGCGGTGATTGTAGTAGGTAAAATAAGCCCGCAATTGGTGGTGCAGGTGGTGACCATCGTTGGCGGGGTTAAGTAAGCTCCCATTTGACGGTGCGCCACAGGCGTTCGATAAAGGCGTTATCGGTGGCGCGGCCCCGGCCATCGCGGCTAATGCGGCAGCCGGCGGCTAGCAGGGCCTGTTCGTAGGCCAGGCTGGTAAACTGGCTGCCCTGGTTGGAATTAAAGATATGCGGAGCCGGGGCCACGCGCAAGGCCTCGGTCAGGGTCTGGGTCTGGAGGCAGAAGCACACGTCAAGCGAGTTAGAGAGCTGCCAGCTCAGTACGTAGCGCGAGTGCCAGTCGAGCACGGCGGCTAGGTAAAGAAAGCCCTTGGCCATGGGCACGTAGGTAATGTCGGTGCTCCACACCTCGTTAGGGGCCGTGGCCGGGCGGTCCCGCAACAGGCATGGATAGGGGATAACACCTTGACCAGCAATAGTTAAACGCGGTTTGGGATAGACCGGTTCGTGGCCTATCAAGCGGACGAGCCGGCGCACACGCTTGGCGTTGACGGCGTGGCCCGCCAGGCGCAAATGGTCGCGCAAGCCGAGCACACCTTTGAAATTGTGCTGCGTAAACTCCTCGTCGAGCAGGCGCATCAGCTCTAGGTTATACGCACTCTCCCCGCAGGGCTGGTAGTAGAAACTGCTGCGCGCCAAGCCCAGGGCTTGGCAGCGGGCCAGCACCGAATGACCGGGGTCGGGCTAGGCAACCAGGGCGCGTTGCTGGGCTACTGACATGGCCCCAGCGTTTTTTTTAGCAGCGCGTTCTCCATCTGCAGCCGGCCGATGGCGGCGTACAGGGGCTCCACATCCGGCGCTGCCGCGACGGGCGCGGACGCTTCGACAAAGACCTTGGCAGCCTGCTGGCGCAACTGCAGCTCCCAGCGACTGATTTGGCCACAGCCAGTTGGTAGTGGGCGGCCAACTCGGCCAGAGGCTGGCGCTCGGTGAGCGCGGCCAGGGCTACTTCGGCTTTGAACTCGGCCGTGTAGCGACGGCGGGTGCGTTTGGGAGTTGACCTCCTCCCAGTAAACTAGGCCAATCTAAAGTAGAGAAATCAGGCACTTGTCGTACCTTAAAATCCCAGA
>NZ_BAAGXF010000021.1:0-60403 GCF_054779975.1 Hymenobacter arcticus | reverse complement strand
CCCATAACGTATCGGAAATGATGAACTCTTGAGTAGTAGCCATACCCCAAATTAATCCCTATTTGGATAGCCTCTTATTGTGGGGAGCCGCCAGCTCGCTGGGAACAGGATGGGTAAAGGTCTGTTTTTTAGGCGAAAATTCTAAAAATTAGAAATGCCTAGGGTCTCCGGGCAACCCTAGGCCGTCAACTACGTTAGTACTACTAAAGTTAGTAAACTTACTTCGTTATGAAAATTGCAGTTGACAAAGGCCAGGACAAAGGTTTCCTGCCCGACGGCCGCCACGTGGTCACCATCACCCACATTGAGGAAGGCACCAGCGAACACCAGGGCGTGCCATTTTTTGCGGCCCACATGGAAAGCGAGGATGGCTACGTAGACCAGCGCTTCTACAACTCGCCCGCCGGCCACCCCATCATTTTGTCCCTGTACGCGGCCGTGGGCATTAAGCCCCACGACGGCAAAGACCTGGATACCAAAGAGCTGATTGGCAAGCACTTGTCGGTGGAAGTGAGTGACCACCACTACACCGATGCCGCCAGCGGCAACGAGCGTAGCGTGCGCCAGGCCACGGGCTTCCGGGCCGCGTAAGCACCCGAGCTACTGAAAGCCAACTACCCAAAAAGGCGGTGCTACTCAACTGAGTAGCGCCGCCTTTTTTCATTCAGGGCCGGCTAGTAGTTACTTCAGTACACTCAGTTCCCGGCCTACTTTAGTAAAGGCCGCGATGGCTTCGTCGAGCTGCGCGCGCGTGTGGGCGGCGCTCAGTTGCACCCGAATGCGGGCCTTACCCTGCGGCACCACGGGGTAGTAAAAACCAATCACGTAGATGCCTTCTTTCAGCATGTTGGCGGCAAACTCCTGGGCCAGCTTGGCGTCGTAGAGCATAACGGGCACAATGGGGTGCACGCCGGCCGGAATGTCGAAGCCCGCGGCCGTCATCTGCGCGCGGAAATAGGCGGTGTTCTCTTCGAGTTGGTCGCGCAGCTGGGTGCTCTGGGTGAGTAGCTCTAGCACGCGCAGCGAAGCCCCCACAATGGCCGGGGCCAACGTGTTGGAAAACAGGTAGGGGCGCGAGCGCTGGCGCAGCATTTCGATAATTTCCTTGCGGCCGGTGGTGAAGCCGCCCATGGCCCCGCCCAGTGCCTTGCCCAGCGTGCCGGTAATGATGTCGACGCGGCCCATTACGTCGCGATGTTCGTGGGTGCCGCGGCCGGTTTTGCCCAGGAATCCCGTCGAGTGGCACTCGTCAACCATCACCAGGGCATCGTATTTATCAGCCAGGTCGCATATCTTATCGAGCTGCGCAATAGTGCCATCCATCGAAAACGAGCCGTCCGTGACGATGATGCGGTGGCGCGTGCCCTTGGCCTGGGCATCCTGAAGCTGCTTTTCCAGGTCGGCCATGTCGTTGTGCTGATAGCGGTAGCGCTGGGCCTTGCACAGGCGCACCCCGTCGATGATGCTGGCGTGGTTGAGGGCGTCCGAAATAATGGCGTCCTGCTCATTAAACAGTGGCTCAAACACCCCGCCGTTGGCGTCGAAGGCGGCGGCGTACAGAATGGTATCCTCGGTGCCCAGAAACTCGGCTAGCTTGGCTTCCAGCTCCTTATGAATGTCCTGGGTGCCGCAAATGAAGCGCACTGATGATAGGCCGTAGCCGTGGCTGTCGATGGTGGCCTTAGCCGCCGCAATTACCTCGGGGTGCGAACTGAGGCCCAGGTAGTTATTGGCGCAAAAGTTGAGCACATCGCCGGCTTCCTGGGTGTCGATTTCGGCGCCCTGGGGTGAGGTAATCACGCGCTCGCGCTTGTAGAGGCCGTTGTCTTTTATCTCTTGAAGCTGCTGCTGAAGGTCGGCTTGGAGGGTACCGTACATACTGACTGGGAATGAAGAATGGCTCGGAAAAGGGCCGCTTAGAAGGCGAACAAAGTTCGGGCAGTAATTCCTCCTCCTAGCTGCCAGAAAATGGGTAGTTACTCAGGCCAGCAATAGCGGAGCCTTTTTGCTAGTACGCAAGTAGTTGATAAACAATGATTTGCTTATTGCACTGGCTGGCTGGCCGTGGCCTCGCGCACGGCGGCTACGGCATCGGCCAGGAAATTGGGGTTGCGCTCCAGGTGGTTGCCGATTACCACCAGGTCGGCCCCGGCGGCCAGGGCAGCATACACTTTTTCGCCGGTATTGAGGCCGCCGCCCACGATGAGCGGCGTGGCTACGGCGGCGTGCACCGCGCTTATCATGGCCGCCGACACGGGGTGCTGCGCGCCGCTGCCACCGTCGAGGTACATGAGGCGCAGGCCGAGCTGCTCGCCGGCCATAGCCGTGGCGGCCGCAATGCCGGGCTTGTCGTGGGGCAGCGGCGCGGTGCCGCTGATGTAGGAGGCCGTGGTGGGCCGGCCGCTATCAACCAGCATGTAGCCGGTGGGTAGTATCTGGAGGCCGCTTTGGCGCAGGCGCGGCGCGGCCACAATGTGCTGGCCGATAAGGAAATCGGGGTTGCGGCCCGAGATGAGGGAGAGCAGCAAAATGCCGTCGGCGCTGCCATCTACGTGCAGGGCGTGGCTCGGAAACAGCAGTACGGGCACCTGCGGGGCCTCGGCCTTGAGCAACGCAATGAGGGCAGCCTGGTGCTCGGTGAGTACCAGACTGCCCCCAACGAGGAAAAAATCAACGGGGTGCTGCGCAGTTAGTTGCAGCAGCTGACGCAGGCGCGCCGGCTCAAAGTCATCGGGGTCGAGCAGCACAGCCAGAGCTTTACGGCCATGCTGCCGCAGCCCGGCCAGCGTGTCAAGCAAGCGGCTCGCGGGGAGTGAGGGTGTCGTCGTGGTGGGCGGCGGCAGAGGCATCCTGGGCGGCGGAGGTGGCGGGCCAAGTAGCGGGCTGAATGCCCGCGGAGGCCGATGAGCCCGCAAGGTCGGCATTTTTGCCGGTTTCTACTTCGCCCTTGGTCTTAAGCTCCTGCACGGTCTTCGTGACAAAAGCCAGGGCAACGGCAGCGGCTTGGGCCACAATAACGCGGCCGGTTTCGCTCTGAGCAAACGACACCAGCATGGGCAACAGCGCGTTACCCTTGGACTTGGCGGGGACGCTGGTGGTGTGCTCCGCGTCAGTATCTACATCGGCAAAGCTATTGGATTCCGGCAGGCGGCGGCTGTCGTCGTAGGGCAACGACACGTGCGAATCGGTAGTGGCAAACGACGCTTCCGGACCTTCGTTATCACCGTTATCCTCGCCAAAGTGGTAGGTATCAGCAGCTTCGTCGCCGTGCTGCTTGGTTGAGTGCGCCGGGAAGTCCGGGTAATTGCCCAGACCATTGTCGTCGTCTTCGTCCTCCTCTTTGTCGAAACCAGCGGGAGCTTCAAAGTAGAAACCGTCACCAGCCGACCCGCTGTTGTCGGGGTCGTAGGCGTAGTCGGGGGCCTGGAAGTCGTCGGCCAGCTCGCTCCACTCCTGGTCGTTTTCGTCGAAGCCATCGAAGCCCGCATAATCCTCAAACGCGGGGCGGTGCTTCTTGTGCTTATGTTTCTTTTTCTTGGCTTTACCACCGCCGAAAGCCTTCGCTATCAGCCAGATGCCGCCTACTACGCCCGCGCCAATGAGCGCTACCTTGCCGGCCTGCACGGTGGTTTCCTTTATCTCTTCCACATCGCCGCGCAAAGCCCGCTCGTATTCCAGCTTTTTACGCTCCAGAAATTCTTTTTCGTCTTCAAACAACGGGTTAGTAGGCTCGGTCATGGTCGGTACGGGTTGCGAGAATAGCCAGTAAAAAAAGCGCTTTACGCACGCTTGTCTGATTTGTAGATGGTGTTGTTCAGCAGCTTATCGGCCACGCCCTGAAATATTTTCTTGTCGATGCCCACAAAGAAAATGATGGCCAGCACTAAATAAAGCGCCGCCACCAGGCCAAAGCCCGCCGAGGGGCTGTCGAGCACCTGGTTGAGTGCGAAGCCCAGATATATGGAGCCGAAGATGACGAAAAGCAACCCCAGCACGCCCAGCGCCACCCCGTGCACGGTGCTCACGAAGGCACCTTTTACTTTTTCCTGGGTTTCGAGTTTGATAAGGTCGATACGGGTATCGAGGTAGCCGGTGAGGTTGCTGATGAGGCTATCGTTACGCGGCGTTTTGTCGTCGGTCAGGGAGGCCATGCGAGCGGAATTGTTTAGCGAAGAAATGCAGTTAGGTAGTTGGGCCAGCAGCAACAGCTTGGTTGGCTAGGGCGTTCTTTACGCAAAACTTGGGAGCAGGGCTACCTTTTGGGGCGGGCTTTGTTTAAAACTTTTGGGACGTGAGTCAGAATCATTACCAGGTGCTGGGCGTGCCGCCCACTGCGCCCATCGCCGACATCAAGCGCGCCTACCGCCGCCTCGCCACCGAGCTGCACCCCGACAAGCACGGCGGCGACCCCCACTACGAGGAGCGCTTCAAGGTAGTGGCCGTAGCCTACGGCGTGCTTTCCGACGCCGACCGCCGCGCCCAGTACGACTACCAGCAGCAAGCCGCCCGCCGCGCCGACGAAATGCGCCGCGCTCCCACTGAAGCCGGCCGCGGCGGCCCTTCGGTGTATAAGATGCCCGGCGACCCGGCCACCGCGCCGCCGCTGCGCACCCGCCCGCCCGCCGGGGCCCGCGAGCGCCACTACCAGCAGCGGGTACCACGCCAAAAGGTGCGCTTCAACAAGCAGGATTTTTGGCTGGTGGCGGGCCTCACGTTCCTGATTTTCCTGTTCGGCATCTCGGCCAAAATCGTGATGGACCGCGTGCAGGCCGACCTCTACTACACCGACGGCCGCACCGCGTTTGCCCGCGGCCAGTGGGGCGAAGCTAAAAACCAGCTCGACCAGGCGTTGGAGTTTCGCGACAACCACCCGGCGGCCCTGCGCCTGCGCGGCCAGCTCAGCCAGGACATTGCCCACGACCTACCCGCCGCCCGCGCCGACTACCAGGCCGCCCTGCTGTCGGACGATGGCAAACTGCCCCCGCCCGAAACTGCCCGCCTGCTCTACCGCCTGGGCCGCTGCCAGGCCGGCCTGCACCAGCCCGCCGCCGCCGAGCTCAGCTACTGCCGCGCCCTGGCCCTCGACACCACCCTGGCCGTGGCCTACCTGGCCCGCGGCGAAAACCGCCTGCTCGACCTGCACCAAACCCGCCCCGCCCTAGCCGACCTGCGCCGCGGCCACGCCCAGCTGCGGCGCGCCGGCCGCCCCGTGCCCCTGCCCTACCTGCAAGCCGAAGGCGCAGCCCTCACCAACTTAGCCCGCTACGACGACGCCCGCGCCGTGTACCTGCAAGCCCTTGAAAACCAGCCCGAAGACGGTCGCACGCTGTTTTTGCTGGGCCGGCTGGCCCAGCAGGCGGGCGATGTGGCCAGCGGCTGCGAGTTTTTCCGGCGCGGCGCGGCGGCTGGGTACTCGTACGCGGTGCAGGCAGCGGAGGGGTGCCAGTAGAAAAAATGAGGTTTTATCTGGAAGTTTTATCGCAAGAGTATATAATCAGGATTATACCTTTGTGATGTTCACTTACGTTCCATTTCTGCATGAAAAAACTTGCCTTTCTCCTCCTTGCTGCACTGGCCTTGGGAAGCTGTAAAAAGAATAACGATAACTCTCCCGCAACTCCTTCTAAAACTGATTTGCTAACGGCCAAGAACTGGCGTATATCGGCTCAAACGTATAGCGTTGCCATCAACGCTGGTGCGCCCACTGTTTCGAATGAGTATGCTAGCTCAGCAGCCTGCGAGCGCGACAATTTTCTTAAGTTTAATACCAACAAGTCGCTTACCGCTGATGAGGGCGCTACCAAATGCAGCTCATCAGACCCTCAAACGCAAAGTGGCAGCTGGGACTTGACTACCAACGATACGAAGCTGACCCTCGCTGACCCTATGCAGGGCGGGGCAACTATTCCTTTCGATGTAGTAGACCTGTCGGCCACTACTTTGCACATACGATACGCTGCAACTGTCGCGCTTGGTGGCATTTCTACTACTTCTATCAACGACATCACTTTTACCGCTTTCTGATAGGTGCTCTTTCTAGAGGCAAAAAACTAAAGCCGTCAGTTCAAGAAGAACTGGCGGCTTTGTTTTATTCATAAGCAAGCGTCTGCTACACCGGTAGTAAGGCCATTGCCTGCGCAATGAGCTGGGCGTGGTGGCGGCCGTTCTCAATAAACCAGCGGCTGGTGGCCAGGCCGCCGCACACGGTGCCGGCCACGTACACGCCGGGGCGGGCCGTTTCGTGGGTCGTTACATTGAAGATGGGCGGGCGGGCATCGTCGGTTTCATCCAGCGGCAGGGCCAGCATATCCACAAGTAGCGTATAATCAGGGCGGTAGCCGGTGAGGGCGTACACGTAGTCGGCTTTGAGAGAAAGCGGACCATCGGGCGTGGTTACCTCCACCGAGGTGGGCGTAAAGGCGTCGATGGTTGTGTTGAAGTACGCCGTAATGCGGCCTTCCTTGATGCGGTTGAGCAGGTCGGGCCGAATCCAGTATTTCACGGTTTCGGCCACTTCGGGGCCGCGCACTACCAGCGTGACCCGGGCCCCGGCGCGGGTGAGCGACAGCGCCGCCTTGGCCGACGAGTTTTTGGCGCCAATCACTACCACGTCTTGGCCGGCGTGGGCGTAAGGCTCTTTAAAATAATGGTTTACGTGCGGCAGGTCCTCGCCGGCAATGTTCATGCGGTTGGGCACATCGAAGAAGCCGGTGGCTACTACCACGGCGCGGGCCGCGATTTCGCCCTTGCTGGTTTCGACCACAAAGTCGCCGGCCTGGCCGCGCAGGCCGGTCACGCGCTCGTAGAGGTGCAGGTCGAGGCGCTCGGCGGTGGCCACGCGCTGGTAGTAGTCGAGGGCGTCTTCGCGGTGGGGCTTGTAGCTGGCCATTGGGAAGGGGTGGCCGCCAATTTCGAGCAGCTCGGGCGTCGAGAAAAACTCCATCTGGGTAGGGTAGCCCACCAGCGAGTTTACCAGCGCGCCCTTATCCACCACGGCCACAGTGAGGCCCTGGCGCTGAATTTCGAGGGCGCAGGCCAAGCCTACGGGGCCAGCCCCAATCACAACGGCGTCTAGCATTTCAGTTAACATTTAATAGGTATCATTTAACAGCTCACTTGGTAACCCAACGGCCCGCCGCTAGGTTGGGTTCTAGTGCTGAACTTTACGGGTAGAATCAGCCACATCTATCAGCCGGCCATTTCGCCTGGTAAATGTTAAATGATACCTGTTAAATGAACACCTTGCGTCACTGTGACCTGTGCGGAGCTACCAGCTTCGAGCCCCTGCCCTTCTACTATCTCTTTGACGGCCAGCGCCTGCAAGGTACCCGCTGCCTGAGCTGCGACCTGGCTTTCCTGGACCCGCAGCCCACGCCCGCGCAGCTCGAAAAGCTCTACGGCAAGGAGTACTTCACCGACCGCCCCAACTACGACCGCACCGAGAAGGACAAGGCGTTTATCGAAGAAGGTAAAGCACTGGATTTGAGCCAGGTGAAGGAAGATAAATTCACCCGCTACATGCAGCAGCACTACCCCGGCCGCCGCTTCCGGTACCTGGAGGTGGGCTGCGGCCCCGGCTACACGCTCAAAAGCCTGCAAAGCCTGGGCTGGGAAACTCACGGCCTCGAAATAAGCGCCCACGCCGCCGACTACGCCCGCCGCGAGCTGGGCCTGCCCGTGGTCACCGGCAACATCGAAACCACCGAAGACTTCCAGGAAAGCCAGTTCGACCTCGCCTACCTCGGCGACGTGCTGGAGCACCTGCTGTCGCCGGCGGCGGCCATCCGCAAGTTTGGCCACATCCTGGCGCCCGGCGGGCTGCTGGTACTGGCCCTGCCCAGCGTCACCAACCTACCCAGCATGCGCCTGGGCTTCGCCGCTTACAAAGCACTAGGCCGCCAGCGCCGCATGGATATCCCACCCTACCACCTCTACGAGTTTACGCCAAACACCATTCGTAAGATGCTGGCTAAGAATGGGTTCTCAGTAGTCGATTTGCTGAACCCGGTGAAGGCCCCGGCCAATATCCGCCTGGGCGGCAATGTGGTGGAGCAGGCCACCAAGCTTGGCACGCAGTACCCTACCTACTGGCTGAACAAGCTCACCGGCCGCTTCGGCGACCGCATGTTTGTGGTGGCTCGAAACGAGAAGGCGCAGTAGCGCACCCGTCGTGCGTTTAGAGCTTCTGCGTTCTAAACGCGTAATCTATGTCATCGCCAAGTAGGTAGCGGTCAGTCAATTGCTGTTCAGATTCTTCCTCCACGCCCTCGCCAAGCAGCGCCTCTAGCTGGATGAGCTCGAACAGCAGGTACTGGTTGAAATCGGTGAAGACTTTGCCCTTCCGCACCGGGTCGTGGGAGTAGAGGTAGAGTTCGCCCGTGGCTTGGTCGAAGCACAGTGGGTCATTGCCAGGGCTATCGGCAAAATAGACCATGCCGGCCACCTCCTCCGGGGTGAAGTATAAGCTAACGAACTCAAAGCCAGCCGTTGCCAGCGGCTCTACTTCCGCAAGGGGCAGCAGGCCGTACATAAAATCCGAGCTTTGGCTGCCGCCAAAAGCCAAGTAGTAAGCGCGCATAGTGGCGGGTAGCGGGGCACTCAGCCTGGCTTCGCAAGCCGCCAGTTGCGGCGGCGTCACGCCCTCACACGCAATGTCATAACCCTCCAAGTGCTGGCGCAGCTTAGCTTCCCAATCCGGCTCCCCGATGCTAGTGAGCGGAAATTTGAATGAGCTTTCCATTGATAAATAGCTTTTTATGGAGGGCGCTATTTAGAAACGTGTTGAGAATCAAGTAGAACGTCCTGCTGAGCTTGTCGAAGCAGGACGTTCTACTTGATTCTTAACACGTTTTATGTACTTTGCTATACTATTAATTATCAGCTACTTAGCTGCTTGCTTGCGCCAGGTTTTCCAGGCCCCGGTGCTCCACAGCGCCACGCCGATGAGCACGGGCTGGCCGAACAACCGAGCCAGCCGTTTGCCATCGGTATCGAGGTTGAACGCCGACAGGTGCTGCGTGTACTGGTGAATATTGCCCGGAAAAATGGCCACGTAAAACGCCGCCAGCCCCAAGCCCATGCGTACCCGGTTTTTGCCTTTCAGGAAGAGCAGCGCCAGCCCCAGCCCGATTTCGACCACGCCCGAGAGCAGCACCACGGTGTCTTTGCTCATGGGTACAAAGTCGGGTACTTGCGCCTGAAAATCGTGGCGCACGAAGGTGAGGTGGCCGGTGCCGGCCCCTACCATAAAGCTGCCCAGCAGGCAGCGGGCCACGTCCTGTAATGGGGTAGTTTTGGGGGCCGGGAGGTTGGCTAGTTGGCGAAGGGTGGTTTCCATGCCCCTGCATACGGCTAGCTGCTGGCTAAGGTGCGCGGCGGCTTAGCTCACGGCCAGTACCCGCACCGGCTTGCCATTGAACAGCACTTCTTCACCGGGCCGCCGCCCGTGCAGCGCCACCGCCAGCGGCGCGGCCGCCGACACGGCCATAAACTCCTGGCCCTCAGCTGTGGCTAGCCGCCCCGCGCTGATGCTCACGTAGAACAGCCCCAGGCTGGTGCTGGCCAGCGCGCCGGTGCGCACGGTATCGCTGGGCAGGTCGGGGTTTATTTTTTGCAGCGTGGCCAGTAGCTGCTGGGCCTCGTGCAGCTGGGCGGCGTGGCGGTCGCGCTCCTGCTGGGCCATGGCGCGGCCGGTTTCGTACTTGTCGCCGGCGCTGCTCTTAGTTTCGGAATTGGACGACTCCTGGGCGGCGGCCATGCCGGCGCGGGCCGCGTCGAGGCGGGTTTGCACGTAGGCCAGGCAGGCGGTGTGGAGGGTGGGTTTGGGAAGCATACGCCGCAAAGCTAGTTGGCCAGCCACTGCGTGGCCCAGTATTGGCCGGGCCCGAAGAACAGGCGCAGCACCTCATCCATTAGCTTGGGGCCATTGGCGCTGTTGGTGAAAATCAACAAGCTTTCTTGCTTGCCGGGCAGCGTCATAAAAAAGCCTTTGAAGTTGCCGTTGTCGCCCCATTGCCATTGGGCGAGGCCCTGGCTGGTGGTGGCCAGGCCCACGCCGCAGGCCCAGGCAATGTAGGGGTCGGCCGCGGTGGTGGGCTGGCCGCAGCGGTCGGCAGGCGTGGCGGCGATGAGCAGCAGCTTAGCGGTAGCCGGGCGCAAGCCCTGGCCCGTGCGCAGCGCTTGCAGAAAGCGGCTGTAGTCGGCCGCCGTGGCGTAGAGGCTAAACCCCGCATTCGGCTCGGTAAAGTGGTCGATGGGCGAGGGCTTGCCCGCGCCATCGTGGCCGGCGCTGGCTGTGGCAGCAAATGACTCGCGCCACTCGAAGCTGCTGTTTTTCAGTCCTAACGGCTTGAATATCTCCTCCGTAGCCAGCGTTTCCAGCGGCTTGCCGGTAATGTTCTCCAGCGTTTTTTGCAAAAACGTGTAGCCCTCGCCCGAGTAGTTCCAGCAGCTATCAGGGGCGTATTTCACCACTAGGGCCGAAGTTTTCCAGCCGGGGCTTGTTGGGTTTTCAGCCCAATTGGGTAGGCCGGCCGTGTGCGAGAGCACCATGCGCGCCGTAATGCGGGCGGCCCGCGCCTGGCCTTGCAGCCGGGGGTAGGCAGCGTATTGCAGCAGCGGCTTGTCGAGGTCGAGCAGGTGGCGGTCGAGCAGGCGCAGGGCCACGTAGGCCAGCATTTCCTTGCCCAATGAGGCCGCCTCAAACGTGGTGGCCGCCGTAACGGGCTGGCTGGTCCCCGCTTCGCGCACCCCCAGGTTGTAGGCCTCCACGGTCTTGCCCTTGGTGTACACCACTTGCATGCCGGGCACGCCGTGGCGCTGGAGCAGGGCCGTGAGTTCGGCCGCTCGTTGCGCCAAAGCCGTTTGAGTAAGGAGGATGAACAGGAATAATAGAGAAATCCGCATGGGGCGGTAGGGTATTGCTTAGCTAGGCCTGGTAGCTCAGTTTCTGGCCTATGAGGCCATACTGGTGTAAATCATGGCTACATAGGCCAGGCAGGCGGCGTAACGGGTAGGTTTGGGGATAGCAGCACCGATACCTATCGAATATGCTGGCTTAGGAAATCGCGCAATGGTTGTACTTCAGCCGCGTCTAAGTCCCAATACGCTGGGTTATCGAAGAGTTTAGCGCTGCGGCGCTTCTCTAGCTTTCGCTCTTCGGCTGGGGTGAGCGGCAATACTTCCAGGTATGCAAAAATGCGAGACTTGTTGACTGGCAATCGGTAGGGTTGGCCATCGGGGGCCTGTAATCCGCGCACGCAGGCCTCATAGGCGGAAAAGCAGTTTGTGACCTGTCGATTACCCACCGGAATTAGGTCGTTCAACAAATCTTCAAGTTGACCGTCTTGTCCATCGTCCGGCAACAGAAATAACTCAAAGGAGAGTTGGTTATCCGCCTTCATTTGCAGCAGTTTACCTCTGCGATAGGTGTACCCGCCCTGCTGCCCGCCCGGCCGGTCGGCATCGTAAATAACCAGGTTTAAGATATCTTCCTGGAGTGACTGTTTCAACTCAGGAAACAGGTTGCCCCCAACCAGCTTCGTCCAGCCCTCGGTTGGGTTAAGATTAATTTGATTATTCCCAACCGTAACGCCTGTGAATGCTTTGCCCGCTTCCTGCCAGCTTGCGACTTTGCCTAGCTTCACCAGTAAGGCAGCTACCAGTTCCTGGTCCTCGTAGCCTTCCACAAATACGTTGATTTTCATGGCTACCGACGCTTAGTTACGCACTTCAATGTCGTTGTCCATTGCAAACTCAAGCTGCTCATAGTCGTAGCGGAAACTGCGCACGGTATCGTCTTTGGCCCGGATGAGGGTGTAGGCGGCTACATCGTCGCGGTAGTCTTTGTATTCCTCATCGTCAAGAACCCAGGTGAGATGACGTAGGGCTTCAGCACTGTGCGTAGTGGCAAAAACCTGCACATCGTATTCACGGGCGGCTTTTAGAATACCCTTCCATAGAATGCGCAGGGCGGAATAATGAAGGCCGTTGTCAATTTCATCGATTAGAACAACGCCACCTCCAACATTTGCAAAAGCAGAAATAACATCAAGCAAACGTTGCACACCTTCTCCCATCAAATTTAACGGTACTAATGTTTGAAACCCTTCACAATCAAGATAAATTTGATTGTTACCCCCTAGCTGTATTTGTCTAATACGGGAATCAACAGTTTGAATAAGTAGCAACAATGGCCCTTCTCGTTTATTTACTTTTATAGCTTCAATTTTATGGCTTAATGTTTCTTGGTCAATCGTAGTCGTCAAAATTTCGGAAAAAGCGTGACGCGCTGTGAACGGAAAATCAAAATCCCCTGCAACTGCTTTTTCAGCGCCTTCAGAAACCGGAATGGCATAAAACTGTTCGCGTTCTACTCGGCCAGTTTCGAATATAATAGGGACTGAAACGGCAGGAGATTCTATAGCCGACATTAATACTGTTGTCGAATTTCTCAACGAGAAGTTAGATGCCCCTTGCTCTCTCGTTACTGCACGATTTTCTAGTCTAAGGATAATATTTTCTAGCATCAAATGGGGATTCGAATTATTAGTAAATCCTCTATGAGCAACAGATAATTTAATAAGGCGCTTAATATCAAATAGATAGAATAGATATTTAAAATCGGCTCTCTCCCCGTGCAATCCCCGTTCTCGTTCAATGATAGAAAGCCAGTCAACACCCCCTACTCCCAATACAGCAATTAGCGCTTCTAACACTGACGTCTTCCCCGAGTTATTCTTCCCCACCAGCAAATTTACCCGCGCCAGCTTCTCTAGCTTCAAGTGCTTTAGGCTGCGGAAATTCTCGACTTCGAAGGAATCCATTAACATAGCAGAGCCGCTCCTCGGCTAGTCGGGGAGCGGCTCAAATGTCGGGCTAAAACAGTGATTACTGACCTAGTGTGCCTTCAGCCAGTTGTCCCCCACACCCACTTCCACTTCCAGCGGCACACCGCGGGGCAGCAGCAGCGCCTGGGTCATCAGCTCGCGGATTTTGGGGGTCACGTAGTCCACTTCCTCGCGCACGGCATCGAATACGAGTTCATCGTGCACTTGCAGTATCATCTTGGTGCCTAGACGTTCCTTCTCCAACCAGGCGTGGATGTTTATCATGGCCAGCTTGATGATGTCGGCGGCCGTGCCCTGGATGGGGGCGTTGATGGCGTTGCGCTCGGTGTAGCCGCGCAGCGTGGCGTTGCGCGAGTTGATGTCGCGCAGGTAGCGGCGGCGCTTGAGCAGGGTTTCGGCGTATTCGAGCTCGCGGGCGCGGTTGATGCTGTCGTCCATGAACTGCTTCACGCTCGGGAACTCCTGGAAATAGGTGTCGATAATGTCCGTGGCCTCCTTGCGGCTGATGCCGATGCGCTGGGCCAGGCCAAACGCCGAGATGCCGTAGATGATGCCGAAGTTCACGGTCTTGGCCTTGCGGCGCATTTCGGCATCTACCTCACTAAGAGGCACATGAAAAACCTTGCTGGCTGTGCTGGCGTGCACGTCCTGCCCCAGCCGGAAGGCCTCAATCATAGTGGCGTCACCCGAGAAGTCGGCCATGATGCGCAGTTCCACCTGCGAGTAGTCGGCGGCCAGCAGCACGTGGCCGGCATCGCGCGGCACGAAGGCCTTGCGGATTTCGCGGCCCTTCTCAGTGCGGATGGGGATGTTCTGGAGGTTGGGGTTGGTGCTGCTGAGGCGGCCAGTGGCCGTCACGGCCTGGTTGAAGCTGGTGTGCACCCGGCCATCAACCGGGCTCACGAGCTGCGGCAGGGCCTCCACGTAGGTGCTGCGCAGCTTGCTGAGCTGGCGGTATTCCAGGATGAGGCCGGCGATGGGGTTGTCGGCCGCCAGCTGGCTCAGAATTTCCTCGCCGGTAGCGTACTGGCCAGTCTTAGTTTTCTTGATTTTGCCTTTCCCAATGTCCATTTTATCAAACAGCACCTCGCCGAGCTGCTTGGGCGAGCCGATGTTGAATTCCTGGCCGGCTTCGCGGAAAATCTGCGTTTCCAGCTCCTGCACGTAGCCTTGCAGTTCGGCCGAGTACTCACCCATGGCTACCGAGTCGATGCGCACGCCCGCAAACTCCACGTCGGCCAGCACCGGCACCAGCGGGTTTTCGACGTCGTTGAGCAGGCCCAGCAGGCCCAGTTCCTTGAGCATGGGCTCGAACACGTGGCGCAGCTGCAGGGTCACGTCGGCGTCTTCGCAGGCGTAGTCGCTCACGGCGGCCGGGGCGAGGTCGGCCATCGTTTTCTGGTTCTTGCCCTTGGCCCCGATGAGGTCGGTGATGGGCACCGGCGAGTAGTGCAGGTAGGTTTCGGCCAGCACGTCCATGTTGTGGCGCATGTCGGGCTCGATGAGGTAGTGCGCCAGCATCGTGTCGAAAAACGGTCCGTTCACCCGCACGCGGTAGTTCTTGAGAATCAGCAAGTCATACTTGATGTTTTGCCCGATTTTCAGAATGTCGCTCTCGAAAAACGGGCAGAACTCCTCCACCAGCGCCTGCGCCGCGTCGGTGTCGTCCTGCGGTACGGGCACGTAATAAGCCTCGCCTGGTAGCCAGCTAAACGACAGGCCCACCAGCCGCGCCGTCTGGGTATTTAGGCCCGTAGTTTCGGTGTCGAAGCTTACTTCCTCCTGCTGTAATATAAAGTCTAGCAAGGACTTACGCAGCTCCGGCGTATCGACCAGATGATATTGGTGGGGCACGTCGGCCAGCTTCTTCTTGGGGCCGGTGTAGTACTCGCCGGCCTCGCCTTCCTCAAACTCGCCGTTTTCGGCGGCGTTAATAATCGCCGCGCTGCCTTCGCCAAACAGCGAGCCCTGCGCGCTCGGCGCGGCCACCTTGGGCCGGCGCGCCCCACGCCCCACGGGAGCGGCCGGGCTACGGTCGGCGCTAGGCGCGGCCGCGCCGCCGCTGCCCAGTACCCGCGCCGCCAACTGCCGAAACTCCAACTCATCGAACAACTGCCGCAGCTGGGCCTCGTCGGGCGCGTCCAGAGTCAGGGCCTCGGGCTCGAAGTCGATGGGCACGTTCACGTGGATGGTGGCCAGCTCCTTGCTCAGCAGGCCCTGCTCGGCAAAGTTGCGCACGTTTTCCTGCTGCTTGCCCTTGAGTTGGTCCACGTTGGCAATCAGGTTTTCGACCGAACCGTACTTCTGAATCAGGGTCTTGGCCGTTTTCTCGCCAATGCCGGGGATGCCGGGAATATTGTCGCTGGCATCGCCCTGAAGGCCCAGAATATCAATTACTTGCTCCACCCGCTCAATCTCGAAGCGCTCGAGCACGTGGGCCACATCAAGCACCTCGGCCGCGTTGCCCATGAAGGCGGGCTTGTAGATTTTGATGCGCTCGGTCACCAGCTGGCAATAGTCCTTGTCGGGCGTCATCATAAACACGTCGAAGCCGTGGGCCTCGGCCCGCTGCGCCAGGGTGCCAATCACGTCGTCGGCCTCAAAACCCTCCATTAGCAAGATGGGGATGTGGAAAGCCTTGATAATCTGCTTGATATAGGGTAGGGCCGTGCCAATATCCTCGGGCATGGCCTGGCGCTGCGCCTTGTAGGCCGGAAACTGCTCGTGCCGAAACGTCTTGCCCGCATCGAAGCACACGCCAATGTGGGTGGGTTTTTCCTTGAGCAGCACCTCCACCAGCGTGTTGGTAAAGCCCAGAATGGCCCCCGTATTCAGCCCCTTGGAGCTGATGCGCGGGTTTTTGGAAAAGGCAAAGTGCGAGCGGTAGATAAGGGCAAAGGCGTCGAGCAGGAACAGCTTTTTGGCGGGCGCGGGCGTAGGGTCAGACATAGAGGACAAAGTACGGGCCAGCAGGGAAAAATGCTGGCTAGCCTACGTTTTTTTGCTAAGGGCAGTGGCCCGGATGGCCGCCGCTAGCCCCGGCTGTTCGCCCTAGCATAGAAGGCTCGCGCCCTTATGTTTGTGCAGCTAAATTCCCCGATTTGTATACTTTCTACTTTTCCGATGCTCCGCAACAATCATCAACGGGCCAAGCAGGTAGCTACCGTTTACTTGCTTTCAGTGGTCGCGTCCATTGGCCTGTGCCTGGTCGATGGCTTTGGCCTCACGCGGGCTGACTGGCCGGTCAATGGCCAAGGCGTCACTACGTATCTTACCCTCAATACCTTCTACGTTCGGCTGTTCTTGCTACTGGTCAAGTTTGGGCTGATTGTCGGTGGCTACGTAGTTCTTATTTGCTGGCTGCGGCGCGCTTACTACAACCTGCATCAGCTGCCCGACGTCTACCCCGAGTATTCCGACGGCTGGGCGGCAGGTGCCTGGTTTGTGCCTTTCATCAATCTGGTACGGCCTTTCACTATCATGCGCGAGGTATGGCAGTTTACCCAGCGCGCGGCCTTTAGCCAGGTAGCGGTGCCCACTACGCTACTCGGCTGGTGGTGGGGCGTCCACTTGGTCAACAGCACGCTGTCAACGGCAATCGCGCGGTCGAATGCCGACGCTACCTCGCCCGAAGTGGCCCTCAAATCCGAGATTATCAGCCAGCTATTCAGTATCGCGGCCGCCGTGCTCACGTGGCGCGTTGTGCAGCGAGCGGCCACCTTCGAAGATGCGCTCATCTACCGGCTTAAGCTGGAAACTCTGGGCCAGCTCCAAGAGCTGCCGGCGCTGGCCGCCGACCAGTCGGACTACGGCCAGGAAGACGGCTACTAACGCAAAAAGGCCGCCTGCGCATTGCAGGCGGCCTTTTTTGCGGCGGTGCTGTTGCCTAGAAGTTAGGTGACAGCGAGTACTTGTGGTAGAAATCGTCAATGATTTTGACGGCCTCGCTGGCGTCGTCCACGATGTGCACTAGGTCCATGTCCTCGGCCGAAATATTGCGCTCCTCGCCCAGCATCACGTCCTCAATCCACTTAAACAGGCCGCCCCAGTAGGCCGAGCCCACCAACACGATAGGGAAACGGCCGATTTTCTTAGTTTGAATCAGCGTGAGCGCTTCAAACAGCTCGTCGATGGTGCCGAAGCCGCCGGGCATGCCCACGAAGGCCTGCGCGTACTTCACAAACATCACCTTGCGCACAAAAAAGTAATCGAAGTCGATGCACTTATCCTGGTCGATGTAGATGTTGTGGGTCTGCTCGAAGGGCAGCTCAATGTTGAGGCCCACCGACTTGCCGCCCTCGGCGCGGGCGCCTTTGTTGCCGGCTTCCATAATGCCGGGGCCGCCGCCCGTAATCACGCCGTAGCCGTGGCGCACCAGCTTGGAGGCGATTTCCTCGGCCAGCTTATAGTATTGGTTATCAGGCTTGGTGCGGGCCGAGCCGAAGATGCTCACGCAGGGGCCGATTTTGGACATCTTCTCGAAGCCCTCCACAAACTCGGCCATCACCTTGAAAATCTGCCAGCTATCGGCGATTTTAATCTCGTTCCAGTCCTTGTCCACAAACGCTTTGCGGATGCGCTGCTCGTCGGGGTCGTGGCCGGTTTTGGCCAAGCCCCCGGTTTGCTGGCGCAGCTCCGTGATGCTGGTCAGCTTGTTATCGTTTACGTTGGGCTGCACGATGGTCTTGCCGGAGCCCGCATTTAGGTTGTCGTCGGAGGACTTGGTACGACTGGTTTTCTTAAGTTTTGACATACTGCCAGGGTGGGGAAAAACGAAACCGCCCCGGCTCGGAAAGCGGGGCGGCCAAAAGTAGGGGCGCGAAGATAGTGTGTAGCGTAAGCTTTAGCTTGCGAGTGAGCGCCAGCGAGTAATCACGTTGGCAGGCGCTCGCTTACGCTACTGCTCGCTGCGCTCACTCGCAAGCTGAAGCTTATGCTACTTCGCTCTTATCGCAATAACGGGGTCGAGGTTGGCGGCCATCACGGCCGGGATGATACCGGCCAAAATGCCGATGCCCACCGACACTAGCAACCCCAGCGAGATATTGCCGAAGCTCAGGGTGAGGGCCAGCGCATCCTGCGGCACCAGCGTGATTAGCCAGACAAGAAAAATGCCCGAAGCCCCACCCAGCAGACACAAAAACACGGCTTCGAATAGAAACTGGAACAGAATAAAGTAGTTCTTGGCCCCCAGTGATTTCTGAATGCCGATGATGTTGGTGCGCTCGCGCACCGACACAAACATGATGTTGGCGATGCCGAAGCCGCCCACCACCATGGCAAACGAGCCGATGATGGCCCCCGCTATCCCAATGACGCTGAAGAGCTTACCAATCATGTCGGCCAGCATTTCGGGGCGGTTGAGGGCGAAGTTGTCTTCCTCACGGGGCTTGAGGCCGCGGATGATGCGCATGTCGCCCTGCATCTCGGCCTCCAGGTTGAGCAGGCCGGGGTCGTCATCGCGGCCCTTCACGGCCAGCGAGGGCGAGGGGCCACTCATGCCAGTGCTGCTCATGGCGAAGATGCTGGCAAACGAGCCGAACGGAATGAGGCAGTTGGAGTCGTTGCTGGGCGTGTCGAGCAGCTTTTTGCCCTCCTTCTTCATCACCCCAATCACCGTGAAGTAACGGCCCTGGGTCTTAAACTGCCGGCCCACGGGCTCGCCCTGCGGGTAGAGGTTTTCGGCGATGGTGGCCCCGATGATGGCCACCGGCCGGCCGCCATCCATTTCCTGCTGCGTGAAGTAGCGGCCCACCTCAATGGGCACGCTCGACACGTTGCGGTACTCGTAGCTCACGCCCTGCAAGGCACAGTCGCTCACCGAGTTGATACCATCCTTGAGGGTGTTGCCGCCCTTGGCCACAAAAATGGCCACGCCTTTTTGGCTGGTGGCGGGCAGCATGCGTTGCAGCTGCCGAAACTCGCGCACCGTGGGCACGGGGCGGTTGAAATACTTCCACCAGGGCCGGTCGGGGTCAAACACCCAGGGCCACTTGCCCACGTACACCACCTTGTCGCCCAGGAAATTCATGCTGCTGCGCACGTTCGACTCCAGCGAATCGACCACCATAAACACGGCGATAATGGAGAAAATACCCACCGTGACGCCCAGCAGCGACAAGATGGTGCGCAGCAAATTGGCCCGCAGCGCCTGCCAGGCAAAGGCGAAGCTTTCGAGTACGAGGCGAAGGGTTAGGAACATGGTGAGGCAGAATGAGAAGCCAAATAACGGCAGGCCGCCCGCCCCGCCGGCCAACAGCCAACGGCTACCAGGTTATTTTTCTGGAGCAACTAGCGCCAAGTGCCCAGCGTACCAACAATATAAAAACAAAAGCGTACCTTTGCCCCCCGAATTTTCGGTAACTTCCCCCTAGTACTGCCCATCATGGCGATGAAACTGCATGAGTTCAAGTTCGAACTCCCCGAAGAGCTGATTGCCAGTCACCCTGCCCGCCACCGCGACGAATCGCGCCTGATGGTGGTACACCGCGCCACCGGCCAAATTGAGCACAAGATGTTCAAAGACTTGCTCGACTATTTCGTGGAGGGTGACGTCTTCGTTTTCAACGATACCAAAGTGTTTCCGGCCCGCATGTACGGGCAAAAAGAGCGCACCGGCGCTCAAATTGAAGTATTCCTGCTCCGCGAGCTCAATAAAGAAGGCCGCCTGTGGGACGTGCTCGTGGACCCGGCCCGCAAAATTCGGGTGGGCAACAAGCTGTACTTCGGCGAGTCCGACATCGTAGCCGAGGTGATTGACAACACCACGTCGCGCGGCCGCACCATTAAGTTCCTGTTTGACGGCACCGACGAGGAGTTCCGCAAGGCGCTGCACGAGCTGGGCGAAACGCCCGTGCCCAAAGAAGTGCTGAAGCGCGAAACCGAGCCCGCCGACAAGGAGCGCTACCAAACGATTTTTGCCGAAAACATTGGTGCCGTGGCTGCCCCCAGCGCCGGCCTGCACTTCTCCCGCGAGGTGATGAAGCGCATGGAAATCAAGGGCATAGAGAAAGCCTACGTGACGCTGCACGTGGGCCTGGGCACCTACCGCAACGTAGACGTGGAGGACCTTACCAAGCACAAGATGGACTCGGAGCAGTTCTTCGTGAACGCCGACGCGGTGAAGGTGGTCAACAAGGCCATGGACACCAAGAAGCAGATTTGCGCCATCGGCAGCACCACCATCCGCGCCCTCGACGCCTCGGTGTCGGCCAACAGCCGCATTAAGGTGACCTCGGGCTGGAACGACAAGTTCATCTACCCGCCCTACGAATTCAAAATTGCCGATTCGCTGCTCACCAACTTCCACTTGCCCGAAAGCACGCTGGTGATGATGGCCTCGGCCTTCGCCGGCTACAAGCTGATGATGGAAGCCTACCAGGAAGCCATCAAGGAGAAGTACCGCTTCTTCGCCTACGGCGACGCGATGCTGATTCTGTAAGTAGCTGATAGTTAGATAGAATAAACAAAACGTCTGTCATTGCGAGCGTAACGAAGTGGAGCGCGGCAATTACACTAGAACGACTCGGCTGGTTTGCGCTGGTATCGTTCCGGTGCGATTGCCGCGCTCCACTTCGTTACGCTCGCAATGACAGACGTTTTTACTAATTCAATCGACTTAAAATCAATTCGCTACGCCATTATTGTGGCGGGCGGCAGCGGGCTGCGCATGGGGGCCGACCGGCCCAAGCAGTTTCTGCTGTTGCGTGGCGAGCCAGTGCTGCTGCACACGTTGCGGCGCTTTGCCGAGCCCGCGCTGGGCGTGACCCAGCTGGTGGTAGTGCTGCCGGCTGACCAGTTGGGCTATTGGCAGCAACTTATTGAGCAGTACGCGATTACTATTTCGCACCAGCTGGTGGCGGGCGGGGCCACACGCTGGGCCTCGGTGAAGGCCGGCCTGGCCGCGCTGCCCGCCGAGGCCCCCGCTGGGGCGCTGGTGGCCGTGCACGACGGCGTGCGCCCGCTCGTTACGCCGGCCGTGATTGAGGCGGCCTACCAGGGGGCGGCGCAACACGGCGCGGTGGCCGTGGCGGTGCCGCCCAAAGACTCGGTGCGGCTGCTGGGCGCGGCCAGCTCGTCGCCGCTCGACCGCCGTCGCCTGCGCCTCATGCAAACGCCCCAAACCTTCGACCTGGCGTTGCTGCGCCGCGCCTACCGCCTGCCCGAGCTACCCACCTTCACCGACGATGCCAGCGTGGTCGACGACCTGCACCCCGTGCAGCTAGTGGAGGGCGACTACCGCAACCTCAAAATCACCACGCCCGAGGACTTGCTGCTGGCCGAAGCAATTTTGTCCGAACCGCGGATTTAGCGGATTCATCGGATTAGTCGGATTTTGGTGGCAAGCCTGGCGAGCCCCAGCGGGGCGGTATGTCAATAGCAACTAACCCACGCAAAACCAAAGCTCCGGAGGAGCGACACCAGACGTCTACCAACGTCTGGTGTCGCTCCTCCGGAGCTTTGGTTTCTAGCTATTCTCGATAACTATTAACATGCCGCCCCGCTGGGGCTCGCCACCGAAATCCGACTAATCCGATGAATCCGCTAAATCCGCGGTTCGGACATTACTTGAGGTAGATGGTGCGGGTGCGGCCGTTGATGGTGACGGAGGCGATGTTATCGCAGGCCGAGGTGCCGGTGGGGTCGTAATCGAGCAGCATAGCCTTCTCCTTGGAGTTGGTGATTTGGATGGTGCCGGCCACGAAATGCCGGGCGCAGCCCAGGGTGAATTTCTTGATGAGCGGGCTCTGGATGGTGGCGTCGTAGCTGATGTTGCGGCGGTTGGTACCCGTGATGGAGCCCGTGATGCTGTAGGCATCGTCGAGGATGGTACGGGTGCCGAAGCCGGCCGTGCGGGCGTAGCGGCGCGTGGAAGTCCAGGCTGTGGTGCCGCCGTTGTTGGCGAAGATGATGCTGGCGTTTTGCACGCTCAAGTCAAACGAGCCGCCGCCCAGGTTGGTGATGACGCGGGTGCCCAGGTGCTGGTTGTCGTTGACGAAGTAGTTGGTGCGGTTGATGGTGACCACTGCGCCGGCCAGGCGGTAGGGCCCGCTAAACACGGCCGTGATGACGCCACGGCGGTAGCGGCCATCGGGGCACAGGCAGTTGGTGGGGCCGAAGTCGAGGGTGAGCGTGCGGCTGGCGGCGTCGTAGCTGCGCTTGGCGCAGCCCGAGAGCAGGCCTTGCAGCTCGGTAGCGTCGGCTACGGTGGCGCTGGCCGAGGCGGTGGCATCCTGGGGGGCGGCGGCCTCCACGAGGTCAGCGGTGGCGGCGTTTTCCTCGTCGCCGAGGCCGGCATCCTGGGCCGAGGTTACGTCGTCGGCCACCACGTCGGCGCGCTGGCAGGCGGTGGTGAAGAGCAGGCCGCTGGCCAGGGCGGCCAAAGCGAGGGTGCGGAGAGGAGTAGCGTGGCGCATACGGGGCGGTAAAAGGTGGGAGGCGAAGGGGTTATACCACTCAGAGCGGTGGCTCAGCCCAGGGTTTAATGCACGCTGAAAATAAAATTGGGCGGGTACCTCAACAGCCACCGTTCTGCCTTAGTTGGTAGTCAAGGTCTTATAAAAAGAGGGTAACTAGTTAGCTAAAATGTTCGTAATCAGCTAAATTACCTCTCATTCCTTTTCCCAAGTCCTATGTTCCGCTCCACTTTGCCCCTGTTGGGGGCCTGCCTGCTCGCCTTAAGCTCGTGCGGCTCCGGCACCGATACTACTAGTACCACTGCCGCTACCGGGGCAGCCGCCGACTCTACCGCTGCCATGACGGGCGCGCCGGCCGCCGATAGCTCGGCCTCGGCCATGGCACCCATGGCGGGCAAGGCCGACCCCAAAGGCCCCACGGCCCCCCACGCCGACGATAAAGAATTTATGATGTCGGCCGCGCATTCTGACCAGAACGAGATTCAGTTCAGCAAAATGGCCCTGGCCAAGGGCGTGACGGGTATGACTAAAGCCTTCGCTGAGAAGATGATAGCCGACCACACTAAGAGCACGGCCGACCTCAAGCCCATTGCGGCCAAAGCCGGCGTAACGCTGCCCACCGACATGGACGCCGACCACAAAGCCATGGCCCCGATGATGGACAAGCTGAGTGGTAAGGCCTTCGAAGACAAATACAACACTCAGATGGTGGCCGACCACCAGAAAACGGCCAATACCATGGCCGCCCATCAGCAGATGACCAAAAATGCTGATTTGCAGAAGTTTATCACCAATATCTTGCCCGTGGTAGAAAGCCACCTTTCGATGGCCGACAAGGATGCCAAAATGAAGATGTAAGTAACCGGCCCAGCGCCCTGGCGCTACGGTTCGGGCCCGCAAAAAGCCGCTTCGGAAAGTCCGGAGCGGCTTTTTTGTGGGCGGGCGCTACTTTTAGTTGTCCATCAGTACTACGCTATGAGCCAGCCCGATACCGCTCTCGACCACCACGACCGCACCGAGTTTCAGCTGGAGCGGCTCATCCTGTTTACCGACGCCGTGTTTGCCATCGCCATCACGCTGCTGGCCATCGAAATTCGGTTTCCCGAGCTGCACCGCCTGCCCACCGATGCCGACATCTGGCGGGGCCTGGGCGAGCTGGCCCCCAAGTTTATGGGCTTCCTCATTGGCTTCGCCATCATTGCCCAGTACTGGACGGCCCACCACCGCATTTTCCGGTTTGTGCGCAACTACGACACCAAGCTACTGTGGCTCAATATGTTGTTTTTGCTGTTTATCGTGCTCATGCCGTTTTCGTCGGGCCTATTCAGCTCCTTCGGCATTGTGCGGGCGGCGTTTATAATCTACGCCATCACCATTATGCTGGCGGGCCTGGCGCAGGTGCTGCTGCTGCGTTACCTGCTGGCCCCGGCCCACGCCCTCATCCTGCCCGAAGACCGCACCCACCCTGACCTCGATACCTGGCGGCCGCTGGTGGCGGTGGTGGGCTTCGGGCTGGCTATACTGGTGGTGGTGCTGCTGCCCAGTGGCAGCCCACTGTCGCTGCTTATTCCGTTCACGTCGCTGCTCACGCTGCCGTTTTCGTGGCTGCACCGGCGACGGCACGCGCGCCTGCACCGCGCGCATTTAGCTGGTTTGCAGTCTATTGGTGAGGTAGCGGAGGGAGCGGAGCCGGTAGTGGCTGCCTAGCGTGTACGTCAGCTTGCTATACGCAAAAGCCTCCACGTTGCACAACGTGGAGGCTTTTGTTAACCTATTGGTTGATAATTACTTAGCCGCTACGGCGGCGCCGGCTTCGCTGAGGCGGATGCTCATGTGCGAGGCGTGGTAGCGCACCTGGCCATCTTGCAAAAGCAGGAGCTGCGGCGACTGGTGCTCCACGCCCAGCTCGCTGGCAATCTGGCCCGAGATGGGGCGGAAGCGCAGCAAGTCGAGGTAGTAGATGGCCGTGTCGGCGGGCAGCGAGTTATCGGGCCACTGGCGCTCAATCTTCGACTTGGCCGCCGCGCTGATGGAGCAGGTAGTGCTGTGCTTGAAGATGATAACCGGGTGCTCGTGCGACTCTTGCACCAGTGCGTGCAGCTGCTCAGATTCGGTAAGGGGAAGCCAGGGGGTAGCCATAAAAAAGGGGGAAAATTGAAGACAGGGGAGAAAGGCAGCCCGGCCACTGGCCGGGCTGCCAGGCCCTTTAACCGCAGAGCTAAGGCTTGGGTTCGCGGGCCGCGCGGCGCAGCAGGCCCGGCCGCCCCTTGCGGGTGACGCGCGGGGCACCATCGCGGCCAAAGCGCGGCTCGTGGGTGGGGCGGGGGCGGGTGGCGGCGCTGCCCAGGCTGGCGGGGTCGAGGTGGCTGTCTTTGTAGGGCGCTTCTACGCGGCGGGCGTCGCGCTGGGCCTGGCGCTCGGCGGCGCGCTGCTTGGCCTGGGTGGTGGGCGCTATCTGGGCGGGCACCTTAGCTAGTAGTAAGCCCGCAAGTAAGTAGGTAAGCATGAGTACGATGCGAAAAGCAGCTACTCGCCGGGCGCGGGCTGCGTGGGGTCGGGCTTGAGTACAAGCGCTTTTTTATCCTTCTTCTTTTTGGGCTGGGGGGCCGGCTCGGGTTCCGGCTCGGTGAGGTCGGGCTTGGGAGCTATTTCTTTGGTGCTCTTGGCTTTAGGGCTTTTAATTTTGGGCTCGGCAGGGGCTGTGGGCTCGGCGGCGGGTGGGCCGGGGTCGGGGCCGGTATCGAGGGCGGGGTTTAGGGGCTGGTCCTTTTCTTTCTTATCGCGGCGGGGCGCGTCTTTGCCGTGGTCGGTGTGGCCTTTTTTGCGCAGCTTGCGGTTTTCGGCGCTGGCTTCGCGCGGGGTGAGGGGGCGGGTGTCGTAGTGGTGCAGCTTGCGGCCGTTGATGGCCATCCGGTCAAGCTTACCCTTTTTTACCAAGCCCTGCTTGTCGTATTTCAGCTTGGTCCCCTCGGGCAACTCGCTGTACGACATGGTTTTCTTCTTGTCACTGGCCCCCGCGCCGCCGCTGGGCGCGCCGGGCTCCCCGCCGCCGTCGGTGCTGGTGGCATTAGTGTCGGTGGCGTCGGCTGCCTTCAGCGAAGTGCCTTTGTGGCGCGCTTTTTCGGCCGCCCGGGCTTTGGCCTTGGCGGTGGCGTCCATTTTGGGCGTGCCCAGCCGGTGGGGATGAAACACGGAGTCGTACACTGCGCAGCCGCTCAGCAGCCACAGGGGCAGCAGCAGGACAACGCAAACGGGTAGCTTTCTAAATATAGACTTCACAGCAAGGAGATTGGGCCAGGCACAAGCAAGATACGGGCCATGCGCCGCGGCTAGTAGTCGCGCAGGGCCCGCAGTTGCTCGCGCAGCCGCTGCTGGGGCAAAAAGTCGGCCTCCAGCTGCGGCGCAAACGGCACGGCCGTATCGAGGGCGGCCACGCGGCGCACTGGTGCGTCGAGGCTGGCAAAGCAGTGCTCGGCAATCCAGGCCGCGATTTCGCCGCCCAGACCGCCAGCCAGCGTGTCTTCGTGCAGGACAAGCACGCGGCCTGTTTTGCGCACCGAGCGGCCCACAGCCTCGGTGTCCCAGGGCAGCAGCGTGCGCAGGTCGAGGATGTCGGCCTTCACGTCCAGCTCTTTGCAAGCGGCCAGCGCCCAGTGTACGCCCAAGCCGTAGGTAATGATGCTCAGGTCGTTGCCTTCCTGCGCCAACGCCGCCTGCCCGATGGGCGTGGTGTAGTACGCCTCCGGCACTGGCCCGCTTAGCGAGCGGTACAGCAGCTTGTGCTCAAAGTACAGCACCGGGTTGGGGTCTTCAAAGGCGGCGCAGAGCAGGCCCTTGGCGTCGTGCGGGTTGCTGGGGTACACCACTTTCAGGCCCGGCACGTGGGTAAACCACGCCTCGGTGCTTTGCGAGTGGAAGGGCCCGGCGGCGGTGCCCGCGCCAGTGGGCATGCGCACCACCACGTCGGCGTTCTGGCCCCAGCGGTAGTGGCTCTTAGCTAAGTTATTGACAATCTGATTGAAGCCGCAGGTGACGAAGTCGGCAAACTGCATCTCCACCATGCTCTTCTTGCCCCGAATGCTCAGGCCCAGCCCAGCCCCCACAATGGCCGACTCGCAGAGCGGTGTGTTGCGCACGCGCCCCTTGCCAAACTCGGCCACGAAGCCCTCCGTTATCTTAAACACGCCGCCATACTCGGCAATGTCCTGGCCCATGAGCACCAGTTCGGGGTAGCGCTCCATGCTCTGGCGCAAGCCCTGCGAAATGGCGTCGATGAATCGCTTCTCGGGTTGATTATCATTAGTTAATGAATCATTGCTCACTGCTAACTGCTCATTGTTCACTGCCGAAGGCGCATACATATCGGCCAGCTCGGTGGCCGCGTTGGCTACGGGCACGGGGGCCGCTTCGGCTTCCTGCCAGCCTTGCTCAATCTCCTGCTTGATGGTTTCAAGCAGTTGGGCGCGGCCCGTTTCGCTGAGGATGCCCTCGGCCAGCAGCCACTTTTCGTAGTTCTCGACCGGGTCTTTGGTGGCCCACTCCTGCATGAGCTCGGCGGGCACGTACTTGGTGCCGCTGGCTTCCTCGTGGCCGCGCATGCGGAAGGTGAGGGCCTCCACCAGCACGGGGCGCGGGTTTTGGCGCAGGTCGGCGGCCAGGGTGGCTATTTTATCATACACCTCCAGCACGTTGTTGCCATCGACCTGCACGGCCTCCATGCCATAGGCGGGCCCTTTATCCACGAACGACTTAAAGCGGAACTGCTCGTTGCTGGGCGTGCTGAGGCCGTAGCCGTTGTTTTCGATGAGGAAAATAACCGGCAGCTGCCACACCGCCGCCACGTTGAGCGCCTCGTGAAAATCGCCCTCGCTGGCCCCGCCATCGCCCGAGTAAGTGAGCGTCACGCGGGGCTGCTGGTCGAGCAGGTCGGCCAGCGCAATGCCGTCGGCCACGGCCAGCTGGGGGCCGAGGTGCGAAATCATGCCCACAATGTGGTGCTCGTTGGTGCCGAAGTGGAAGCTGCGGTCGCGGCCCTTGGTGTAGCCGGTGGCCTTGCCCTGCCACTGCGCAAACAGCCGCCCCAGCGGCACCCCGCGCCCCGTAAACACGCCCAGGTTGCGGTGTAGCGGCAAAATGTACTCGTCGGGGTTGAGCGCCAGCGTGCTACCCACCGAAATGGCTTCCTGCCCGATGCCTGAAAACCACTTGGTTACCTTGCCCTGGCGCAGCAGAATGAGCATTTTTTCCTCAATCATCCGCGGCTTCAGCAGCTCGCGGTACAGGCGCAGCAGCAGGTCGTTGGGGTAGTCTTTGCGGTCGAATATCATGAGGATGGCGGGGCGGGTTGGGGGCGGCAAAGGTAGCGGCGGCGCTCATACGGGCGGGCTGGCTTCTCGGCGTACACTAAAATAAGGCTACTGCTATACCTCGGCAGTTAGCTCACACGTAGCTTTGCCGCTTCACCGGCTTTTCATTGCATGACCTACTCCTACTTTCTGCCTTTTATACTGCTCATTACCTTGCCCGCCACGGCCCAAACTGGGGCGGCTTTAGCTACTGCCAGCCCCGCCGATACGGTGCGGGGGGCGTTTCGCGGCACGCTGCCTGACTCGCTGGCCGAGGTGCCCACGCCGGGCGGTACGTTTCGCTTGCAGGGGCCGGAGCAGCCCATTCGTCCTTTTCTAACTATTCAGGACCAGCTGCGCATGGTGGCCGGCGTGCAGGTAACGCCTTACGACGGCAGCCCCGGCAGCGGCAGCGTGGTGCGCATTCGGGGGGCGAGCGTAGCGCTAGGGCAGGCCCAGCCGCTGTATGTCATCGACGGCCTGCCCGCCCTCAACGACGAGCTGACGGTGGGCCAGGCCCCCGGCATGACGGCGCCCCTGCCGCCCTTTTTGCCGCCGAGTAGCAGTAGTCCTTCGCCGAGCACCATCGCGGAGCAGCACGCCGAAGCGGGGGCCAACCCGCTGCAGCTGCTGCCACCCGAAAGCATCGAGAGCGTGGAAATACTGGCGGGCCCCGCCGCCGTGGCCCGCTACGGGCCGCTGGGCGCGAATGGAGTCGTTAGCATCCGCACCCGCCGGGGCCAGGAAGGCCGGCCGTTGCGCGTGCGTTACGCCGCCTACGCCGGGGTGCAGCAGGTGCGCCAGCGCTACGACTTGCTGCCGGCCGGCGAGTACGCCGCGCTGGTCAACGAAGCCATGCGCAACGACAACTCGCCAGCGCCCTACCCCAACACCAACCTGGGCGCGGGCACCGATTGGCAAGCCGAAACCTACCGGGTGGCAGGCTTGCAACAGCACCAGGTAAGCCTGGATGGTAGCCATGCCAACACCACGTACTTGCTCAGCGCCGACTACCGCCAGCAGCGCGGCGTGCTGCGGGGCTCCGACCTGACGCGCTTCGGCCTGCGCCTGGCCCTCGACCAGCGCGTAGGAACCCACCTGCGCCTACACGGCACTGCAGCCCTGGGCCAGACCGACCAGCGCCTGCCCTACACGCAGGGAGACCGCGGCAGCACCCTCGCCGCCCTGCTGGCCCCGCCCACCCAGCCGGTGCGCACCGACCAAGGCAACTACAGCGGCTACGGCTCTTTTACGGGGCAGTACGACAGCCGCAATAATTTCACCAACCCGCTGGCCATCAACGACTACACGTACCGTAGCCCGCGCACCCGCCGTCTGCTCACGCAGCTAGCCGCCGATTACGAGCCACTACCACACCTCACGGTGCAGGCCGCCGCCAATTTCCAGCGTACCCTGCTCGACGCCGAAAGCAGTGCGCCACCCTTCTACACGTATCAGGCCCCGGCCAGTAGCCAAACCTATGCTACCCAAATTTACCACACCAGCCAGTGGGCGGCCCAGCTGGCCGTGCGCTACCAGCGGCAGCTGGGAGCCCGGCACGAAGTAGGGGCCGAGGTGAATTACCAATACCAGGCCGCCGACTTGGTATCGCGCACCGATTACTACTTCAGCAATAAACCTGCGCCCGGTACCGGGACCAGTTATAGCAGTGGCTTTTACCAGTTGGGGCCCGGCGAAACGCGCCTGCACCGGCCCTGGGCTAGCCTGCATTACACCTTCGACAGCACCCTGACGGTGCAGGCTGGCCTAAGCTATGGCCATTACCGCGGCGATAGTGGCACCCAGTATTACCCTAATGCCCAACTTAGCTGGCAGGCTCGCCCTGGCCGCGCCGACCTGCGCCTGTGGCTGGGTGCGGCCCGCACCGGCGTGCCGCTGCTGGGCTACGGGCCTTTCGGGCCCACCCCACTCATTGGGGGAGGCGCTTACCCGGACTACCGCTACCAATCGCCCCTCCACACCGACCAGGTTGAAGCAGGTATGCACTTGGGCCAACGCGGCGGCCACCTCACGGGTCAGCTCGTGGCCTACCAGCGCACCAGCTATCACGCGCTGATTAGCAACGCTCTAGCTGTTCCAGATTTTGTTAATAACGGGGTTCCCATTACTGGGTTTGACGAGGCTACTATCCGCAACCGGGGCCTGGAATTAACGTTGACTGCTAGGTGGCAGTGGGGCCGCCTGCAAGGCGCTACTTCGCTGGCAGCCAGCTACAACCACAACCGCCTGCAAGAGAACAGCCCAATTAATGCGAACAGTACGCCCCAGTCGCTCGGGCCGGTGTACGACAACCAGCCCACTGGCGCTTTCTACGGCTTCCAGCAGGACGGCCTGAACGCCAACGGTACGTTGCGGTTTCGTACGCAAAGCAGTGGCGGCCAGACTCTTTTAACCCAAGCGATAATCGGCAGCGGTATTCCGGCCCAGCTCGCGAGCATGAGCCAACAGCTGCGCCTGGGCCGCCTGGGCCTCGACGCGCAAGTAGACGGCATGTTTGGCTACCAGGTGCTGAACTACCAACGCGACTTGCTGGACACACCAACTGGCTACACCAACAACGCCACCACCGTGCGCGACCGGTGGACGCCCACGCACCAAAACACGGCCATTCCGGGGGCGGGCTATTCGGGCAATTTTAACTCTACCTACGGCACTCCCCTAACAGACCGCCTACTGGAAAACGGCAACCATGTGCGGCTGTCCTCGCTCACCCTCACCTACCGCCTGCGCCAAACGGCCACCCAAGACCTTAGCCTGTGGATTGGCGGCCAGAACCTGCTGGTGCTAACTGGCTACCGCGGCTACGACCCCAACGTGAGCAGCGGGGGCCCCACCCCCTTGCTGGCTGGCCGCGACTATGGGGCGGTGCCCGTGCCCCGCACCTGGCTGCTGGGTGTGCGGGCTTCTATTTAAAAGTTGCAAACCAAACTAAGCATAAAGCGCAGGCTGGGGCGGGAGTCCCGGCCTGTCTGCTTTTGTGTTCGTCCGGGTCACCGCCTACCCAGCCCTACGCTAGCTAGCCCCCGCCGCCGCGCGTCCCGCCGCCCGGCCCGAGAAGATGCAGCCGCCCAAAAACGTGCCTTCCAGCGCCCGGTAGCCGTGCATGCCGCCGCCGCCGAAGCCCGCCACCTCGCCCGCCGCAAACAGGCCGGTAATGGGCTGGCCGGCCGCATCCAGCACCCGGCCTTGCAGGTCGGTTAGCAGGCCACCCAGCGTTTTGCGGGTGATGAGGTGCAGGCGCACCGCAATGAGCGGGCCATTGGCGGGGTCGAGCAGCCGGTGGGGCTTGGCCGTGCGAATAAGCTTGTCGCCCAAGTACTTGCGGGCGCCGCGCACGGCCGTCAGTTGCTCGTCTTTGCCAAAGGGGTTGGTGAGCTGGCGGTCGCGGTTTTCAATTTCGGCCTGGATGGTGGTCAGGTCGAGCAGCGGCTCGGGGGTGAGGGCGTTCATGCCGGCCACCAGGTCGGGCAGGTTGTGCTTGACTACGAAGTCGGCCCCTTTTTCCATGAAAGCCCGCAGCGGCGGGGTGCCGCCGCCGCGCACCCGGCCCAGGGTTTGCCACACGCTTTTGCCGGTGAGGTCGGGGTTTTGCTCCGAGCCCGAGAGGGCAAATTCCTTTTCGATAATCTTCTGCGTGAGGATAAACCAGGTGTAATCGTAGCCCGTTTTTTGGATGTGGGCCAGCGTGCCCAGCGTGTCGAAGCCGGGGTAGAGCGGCCCCGGCAGCCGCCGCCCCACGGCATCGAACCACAGCGACGACGGCCCCGGCAAAATGCGGATGCCGTGCATCGGCCAAATGGGGTCCCAGTTCTGAATGCCCTCCGTGTAGTGCCACATGCGGTCGGAGTTAATGAGCTGCCCGCCAGCCGCTTCCGTAATGCCCAGCATGCGGCCATCGACGTGCGCGGGCACGCCCGAAATCAGGTTTTTGGGGGCCGTGCCCAGGCGGGCGGGCCAGTTGCGGCGCACCAGCTCGTGGTTGCCCCCGATGCCGCCGGCCGTGACGATAACGGCCCCGGCGCACAGCTCAAACTCGCTCACCACGGTGCGGCTACTCGACTGGCCCCGGCCCACGGCGCTGGGCTCCAGCACCTCGCCGCGCACGCCCGTTACGGCCCCATTGGTGAGTATCAGCTCATTAACCCGGTGCCGAAACCCGAACGTGAGCAGGCCGCTGGCCTCGGCGGCGCGGGCTTGCGCAATGAAGGGCGCCACCACGCCCGGCCCGGTGCCCCAGGTCACGTGGAAGCGCGGCACCGAGTTGCCGGGCCCGCTGGCCCCCGCGCCCCCGCGCTCGGCCCAGCCCACCACCGGAAAAAACCGCACGCCCCGCGCCCGCAGCCAGCTGCGCTTCTCGCCGGCCGCCCACTGCACGTAGGCCTCGGCCCAGCGGCGCGGCCAGGCGTCCTCGGGCCGGTCGAAGCCCGCCGTGGCTTGCCAGTCGGCCCAGGCTAGGTCGTAGCTGTCGCGAACGCCCAGCCGCCGCTGCTCGGGCGAGTTCACCAGAAACAGCCCCCCAAACGACCAGAAGGCCTGCCCGCCCAGGTTCTGCTCGGGTTCTTGGTCGAGCACCAATACTTTTTTGCCGGCGGCGGTGGCTTCGGCGGCGGCTACCAGGCCGGCCAGGCCGGCCCCGATAACGAGAACATCGGCGGAAAGTGGGGTTTTCATGCCGAAAGATAGTCGGCGTGCCGACTAGTTTTGCGTACACTTTTTTGGCACTGGGGCTGTTAAGTTTGTCTTATTGTATAGTTGTTTTTTCAATCCGAGATGATTCACTTTCAGGAATTTACCCTACCCAACGGCCTGCGCTGCCTGGTGCACGAAGACTTTACCACGCCGCTGGCCGTGCTCAATATCTTGTACGACGTGGGCTCGCGCGATGAAAGCCCCGACCGCACGGGTTTTGCACATCTATTTGAGCACCTGATGTTTAGTGGTTCGGTTAATATCCCGAACTATGACGAGCCGCTGCAAAAAGTGGGCGGCGAAAACAACGCCTTCACCTCGCAGGACATCACCAACTACTACCTCTCGCTGCCGGCCGCCAACATCGAAACCGGCTTCTGGCTCGAAAGCGACCGCATGCTGGATTTGGCTTTTTCGGAGAACGGCCTCGATGTGCAGCGCAAAGTAGTAGTGGAGGAGTTCAAGCAGAACTACCTCAACCAGCCCTACGGCGACGTGTGGCTGAAGCTCAAGCCCTTAGCCTACCAAAACCACCCGTACCAGTGGAACACCATCGGCAAGGAAATCAGCCACATCGAGGAGGCTGAGATGGCCGACGTGCGCGCCTTTTTTCGCCAGCACTACGCGCCCCAAAACGCCATTCTGGTAGTGGCTGGTGCCGTGGCGTTTGATGAAGTTAAGCGCCTGGCTGAGAAGTGGTTCGGGCCCATTGCGGGCGGCGAGCGCCAGCCGCGCCAGCTGCCCCAGGAGCCCGCCCAAACTGAAGCCCGCCGTGCCGAAGTAACGGCCGCCGTGCCGCTTTCGGCCCTCTACAAAGCCTACCACATGCCCGCCCGCCTCGACCCGCGCTACCACGCCATCGACCTGCTGGGCGACTTGCTGGGCCGCGGCAAAAGCTCGCGCCTGCATCAGCGCTTAGTTAAAGAGCTTCAGCTCTTTAACAATATCTCCTCCTCCGTGACGGGGGCCCTCGACCCCGGCCTGTTCGTGGTGAGCGGCAAGCTCAACGCCGGCGTGGCCCTCGAAGAGGCCGACCGCGCCGTGGAGGCCGTGGTGGCCGAGCTGCTGCGCGACGAAGTGCCCGCCGACGAGCTGCAAAAAGTAAAAAACCAGGCCGAAGCGGGCTTGGTCTTCGGCGAAATCGAGCTGCTGAACCGCGCCCTGGCCCTGGCCATCGGCAAGCTGCTCGGCAACGCCAACCTCGTAAACGAGGAGCCCGCCCAGCTGCAAGCCGTGACGCCCGCCGACCTGCGCGCCGCCGCCGAGCTGGTGCTGCGCCCCGAGAATTGCAGCACGCTTTATTATCAAGCGGCCGAGTAATAACTTGATTATTAGCTATTTATGATTCACGCAGAAGGTATTTGTCATTGCGAGTGCAACGAAGCAATCGCATTCGAATGACACCCGAACAGTTCGTGCTGGTGCGATTGCTTCGTTGCACTCGCAATGACAAATACCTTCTGCGTGAATCTTACACTACTAAAAAAGGCCCGTTGCAAGAGATTGCGACGGGCCTTTTTGGTCACTATGGATTGGCTATTTCACGGTGCCGAGCGTGGTCTTGGTGCGGGCCGCGCCTTTAGGCGCAGGGCCGTCGTAGGATGGCGTGTTTTTGCCATTGTCCTCCACATTCACCGGTTGGCCGGGCGCGGCGTACACGTTGTTGCCTTTGCCATTGTCGTTGGTGCCGCGCAGCGGGTCGGCGGCGCGGGCGGCGGGCGTGGTGTTGGGCACCATGCGGGTGGTTGGCTTGCGGGCCGGGTTGGCCTTGGGCGAAGTTTGGGCGTGCGCCGATAGGGTCAATACTGCTGCCCCCAGCAGGGGTAGGCAAAGACTGCGAATGGAAAGCATAAAGGCCTGATGAAGAAGGTGAACAACCGTGCCGCAGCGGGCTAAGCCAGCTGCCGGGCAGGTCATACTACGCAAAGCGGCCACGAAAGGCTAGCTTCCGTGGCCGCAGAGAGGCAGGCAGAAAAAAGGGAGAAAAGCGGGCGACTAGCGCCCCGTAGAAATGGTGGTGCTGGCCACCTCGCGGCGCAGGGGCCGGCCGTTGTAGTCGGTCGTTACGCCGTGGCCCACTTGGTTGATGGGCATGCCGGGGGCTACCGACAGGTTGGCGGTGGGGCGGTGCTGGCCATTGCCTACCTCCTGAGCCGACGACACGGTTTCATCACCCCAGCCGTTCCAGCTAGTGCTGCTGGCGGTGGCGGGCACCTGGGCGGCGGCTACGGCGGCTTGGGCAGCTTCGGCCTTGGCGGCGGCTTCGGCAGCGCGCTTCTCCCGGGCGGTGAGGGTGCGGCCGGTGCGGGCCACGGGGCGTGCGTACGCGCTGGCGGCCGGCTTTGTGGCGGGAGCGGTTTGGGCAGTAGCCGCCTCGGTGGCGAAGAGAGCAAGACCCAACAGCGGAAGGAGGAAACGGCGTGCCATGATACAGAGAGGAAAAGGATGGGAAGGGGGTTGAAAGCTGATAAGGCTTTTGCAAAGCCGGTGCCAGCTTTTGAAAAGCAGCCTGGCTAAAACGCTTTACTTATTTTTGCCAGGTAGCCAAATTGCTCATTATCAAGTAAATAATTTTTATTGGCAGTTGGCGCGGGCCGGCGGTTTATACCGCCTTGCTGCCGGCCGTACCTTTGCAGGTATCATGCAGGAATCTATTTCGGGCCTGGCCGCTGAGGTGGCCGCCGCCGACGTCAGCACCGCCGCCGCCCTCGACCAGTTTCGCCTTCTCTACCTGGGCCGCAAGGGCCGCCTGGCCGACCTTTTTGACCAGCTCAAAACGGTGCCCGCCGACGACCGCCGCGCCATTGGCCAGCAGCTCAACGGCCTCAAGCAGCAGGCCCAGGCCCGTTTCGACGAGGCCCAGGTTGCCGTGGAAGCTGCCGCCGCCAACCAGCCCGCCGACGCGGGCTTCGACTACACGCTGCCCGCCGTGCCCCACACGCTGGGCACCCGCCACCCCCTGAACCTGGTGCGCGAACAAATGCTGCGCATTTTCAGCCGCATTGGCTTTGCCGTGGCCGAGGGCCCCGAGATTGAAGACGACTGGCACAACTTCACAGCTCTCAACTTTCCCGAAAACCACCCGGCGCGGGATATGCAGGACACGTTTTTCGTGCCGCCCACTGAGGGCGATACCCAGCCCGGCCTGCTGCGCACCCACACCAGCACCGTGCAGGTGCGGGTGATGGAAAACGAGCCGCTGCCCATCCGCCGCGTGATGCCCGGCCGGGTGTACCGCAACGAGGCTATTTCGGCGCGGGCGCACATGCTGTTTCACCAGGTAGAGGGTCTCTACATTGATGAGAACGTGAGCTTTGCCGACCTCAAGCAGACTATCTATTACTTCGTGCGTGAGCTGTTTGGCGAGGATATCAATATCCGGTTCCGGCCCAGCTACTTCCCCTTCACCGAGCCCAGCGCCGAAATTGACATCACCTGCCTCATTTGCAAGGGCGCGGGCTGCAACATTTGCAAAGGCACCGGCTGGGTCGAGATTGGTGGCAGTGGTATGGTAGACCCCGCCGTGCTCGAAAATTGCGGCATCGACTCGGAGAAATACTCGGGCTACGCCTGGGGCATGGGTATCGAGCGCATCACCATGCTCAAATACCAGGTGAAGGACCTGCGCCTGTTCACCGAAAACGACGTGCGCTTCCTGCGCCAGTTTGAGGCGCTGTAACCCGCTAAGAAACCCTAAACCGCCCCGCCGTGTTGCCTAACGCGCAAGTAGCGTAAGCTTTAGCTTGCGAGCAAGCGCAGCGAGCAGGCGGGACCGGACGGCCCTTGCGCAAGCTGCTCGCTGCGCTCACTCGCAAGCTAAAGCTTACGCTACACCCGTGCTAATCCGTGATTTATGAAAGTTAGAACCCTTAAACAGAATAAAGTCAACGTTATAACGCTGGGCTGCTCCAAGAATCTCGTCGATAGCGAGGTGCTCATGGGCCAGCTCAAGGCCAACGACTTCCAGGTGACGCACGAGGCGAAGAAGTCGGATGCCAACATCGTGATTATCAACACCTGCGGCTTTATCGACAACGCCAAGCAGGAAAGCATCGACACCATTCTGCGCTACGCGGAGGAAAAGGAGAACGGCAAGCTGGAGAAGCTGTACGTAACGGGCTGCCTGTCACAGCGTTACAAAGACGAGCTGGAGGTGGAGATTCCGCAGGTCGATGCCTATTTCGGTACCCTGGAGCTGCCCCAGATGCTGAAAGTGCTGGAGGCCGACTACAAAAAGGAGCTCGTGGGCGAGCGCCTGCTCACCACGCCCAAGCACTACGCCTACTTCAAAATTGCGGAGGGCTGCAACCGCCCGTGCTCGTTTTGCGCCATCCCGCTGATGCGCGGCAAGCACGTGGACCGGCCCATGGAAGACCTCGTGACCGAAGCCAAGCGCCTCGTGGGCATGGGTACTAAAGAGTTGATTCTCATTGCCCAAGACCTTACCTACTACGGCCTGCAAGCCTACGGCGAGCGCAAGCTGCCCGAACTGCTGGAGCGCCTCTCTGACGTTGCCGGCGTGGAGTGGCTGCGCCTGCAATACGCCTACCCGTCGCAGTTTCCGCTGGCGGCGCTGGATGTGATGCGCGAGCGCGACAACATTTGCCGCTACCTCGACATGCCGTTGCAGCACATTTCGGATAACATGCTGAAAAGCATGCGCCGGGGCATCACGGGCCGCCGCACCAAAGAGCTGGTGCGCGAAATCCGCGACCGGGTGCCGGGCATTGCCCTGCGCACCACGCTCATTGCCGGCCACCCCGGCGAAACGGAAGCCGACTTCGAGGAGCTGTGCGAGTTTGTGCAGGAATCGAAGTTCGAGCGCCTGGGCATCTTCACTTATTCGCACGAAGAAAACACCCACTCGCACACCCTCGCCGACGACGTGCCCGCCGAAGTAAAGCAGGAGCGCGCCGACCGCATTATGGAAATTCAGCAGCAGATATCGCTGGATTACAACGAGTCGCGCGTGGGTCAGACGTACAAAGTGCTCTTCGACCGGCTCGAAGGCGGCTACTACGTGGGCCGCACCGAGTTTGACTCGCCTGAGGTAGACAACGAAGTATTGGTGCTGGCTACCAACAACTTGCATATCCCGCAGGGTAGCTTCGCCAACGTGCACATCACGGGCGCGTCGGACTTCGATTTATACGGCGAAGTAGTGCGCTAGCGCCTTTTTCAACATCCGTCATGCTGAGCTTGCGAAGCACCTTATCACCTCTGAACAATCGTTCGAGCGCGATAAGGTGCTTTGCAAGCTCAGCATGACAGTTTAAGGCCGTTCCTAACTTTTTGGGTTGCGCCGGGTTTTGGCCTGAATTTCGCGCCCACTTTTCCCCGCGCTCATGGCTGCTGCCGACTGTATTACCCTGCCCTACGCTGCCACCGGCGCGTTTTCGGGCCTCCTCACCGACTACTTGGCCCAGAAGCCGGCCCTGGCGCCCTTCTACCATCGCTTCCCCGAACTCGCTGCTTTTCAGGCCCAAATCGACGAAAAGCAAGCCAGCTACTCGCCCGAAGCCCGCCAGCGTCTTGTGGCCGACCTGCGCGCTCAGTACGCCGAGCTGGGCGGCGAGGTGCCGCCCACCGTGGCTGCCAACCTCGACTTGCTGGCCCGCGACACCACGTTTACCATCACCACCGGGCACCAGCTCAACCTGTTTACGGGGCCGCTGTACTTTGTGTATAAGATAGTTACGGCCATCAAGCTGAGCCGGGAGCTGAAAGCCGCCTACTCTGCCTACGACTTCGTGCCGGTGTACTGGCTGGCCACCGAGGACCACGATTTCGCCGAAATCAACAGCTTCCCGCTCTTTGGCAAAACGTATAGCTGGGCCGGGCCCGGCGGCGCGGCCGGCCTGGGCGGGCCCGTGGGCCGGCTGGGCCTGCAAGGCCTGGACGAAGAGCTGCTAAGCCAACTACCGCCCGAAGTGCCCGCCGCCTTCCGCGAGGCCTACGCGAGCAGCCAAAACCTGAGCGAGGCCACGCGCCGGCTGGCTACCAGCCTCTTCGGCGAGTATGGCCTGCTGTGCCTCGATGCCGACCGGCCCGCGCTCAAGCAGGCTCTTAAGCCGCTGCTGGAAAAGGAGATACGCGAGCAGTTTTCCAACCAGGCGGTGCAGGCCACCAACGGCCGCCTCACGGCCGCCGGCTACAAGCCGCAGGTGTACTCGCGCCCGCTCAACCTGTTTTTCCTCACCGACGAGGGCAAGCGCGAGCGCCTGGAGCCCGACGCTGCCCCCGGCGCCGACTGCACCCAGGTAACGGTGCGCGGCACCGCCCGCTGCCACTCGCAGGCCGAGCTGCTGGCCCTGGCCGCCGCTGAGCCCGAGCGCTTTAGCCCCAACGTGGTGCTGCGCCCGGCGTACCAGGAAATCCTGATGCCCAACTTGGCCTATATCGGCGGTGGGGCCGAGGTGGCATACTGGTTTCAGCTCAAAGACGTGTTTGCCGCGCTCGGCGTGACCTACCCGCTGGTGCTGCCCCGCAACTCGGCCATGTACCTGAGCCGCGCCAACGCCGGCAAGCTCGCCAAGTTGGGTGTCACGGCCACCGACATTTTCAAGCCGCTGGCTGAGCTCAAAAAGCAAGTTGGCGCGCAAATCGGCCAGGAGGAAATCAGCCTGGCGGCGCAGCAGCAGGCGCTGGCCGCCGCCTACGAGCAGGTGCAGGCCCTGGCCCAGCGCCTCGACCCCACGCTGGTGAAAACCGTGGCCGCTGAAGCCCAGAAAGCCGCCGGCAGCCTCGCCGGCCTCGAAAAGCGCCTCAGCAAAGCCGCCGAAGCCAAGCACGAAACGGCCTACGCCCAGCTCACGGCTCTCAAAGACAAGCTCTTCCCCGAAGGTGGCTTGCAGGAGCGGACGGATAACGTGCTGAGCATCATGCTCAACAACCCCGGCTTTATCGAGCAGCTGCTGGCCTGCTTCGAGCCGCTAAAACTGGAGTTTGCGGTGGTGCAGGAGGGGTAGAAAAGCGGGTAGTCGTAGCTAGCTTAGCATAATAATCACCTTTAATTATTTTCTCTATGTGTCGCTACGCTATGACTGCTTATAAATCGCACTATGCTTGCTTTACTTGTCGTAAGACATTTAAACGCCGACTCCTACACGACGTGGCGCGCGACGAAACAGAATCAATAGCTGCTAAGTGTCCGGAATGCGGGCAACTAACGGCGAGCATGGGCCTTGACTTTGAATCGCCGTCTAAAGATGATGTAAAGGCTTGGCATCACTTGTGTAATTTATATTCTGTGGGTATCACCTACCACTCATGTGGCTGTAGCGGCCCTGGCTATATACCTGCTACGTCCGAAGCCATAGTAGATTATTTGGGAGAAAAGCTTACCGATTATGTCCGTGAGTTGCGCTACTGGCTTAATCGAACTACTCCTGACTCTAAAGCCGAACGGGATAAAGACAATGATAAAAATTGGTCGCACAACCAGCGTTTGCATCCTTCTTTGCGTGGAAAAAATGGCGGCATCATCACGGCTAATGCTATTGCTCATTGGCAGCAATTAGTCGATGATTTGGACTGCCGTTTGAGTAAAGCCAAAGCCCAAGTAGTAGTAAAGTAAGTTGCTAGAGGCAACCGATAACCGCCACCCCGCATCTACCAGAGCCTAGCGCCGCCCCGGCGCTGGGCTCTTTCTTTGTGGCTATGTTTCGCTATTCGCTGCTCGTGTTTTTCTGGTTGCTGGTCGTCGCGGCCGGTGCCCAACCCATAACTGGGCGCGTGACGGATGCCCGCACCGGGCAGCCGCTGCCGTTTGTGAACATCGGCGTGGTGGGCAAGGCGCTGGGCACCGTCAGCAACGAGCAGGGGCAGTACGGCTTAGCGTTTCAGGAAAGCCTGGCCAATGATACCGTGCGGGTGTCGTACCTGGGCTACCAGCCGCGCCTGCTCACGCTGCGGCAGCTGCGGGCCCAGCCGGCGGTGGCCCTCACCGCGGCCGCCGTGGCGCTGGCCGAAGTGCGGGTGGCGGGCACCAACACGCTCCGGCGCACGCGCACGCTGGGCTTCGACGGTGACTCCGAAACGACCACGCTCACGGTGAGCAATGCCAAGGACCTGGGGGCCGAAATCGGCACCATCATCCACCTCAAGCACGCGCCGAGCCGGGTGCTCAACGTCAAGTTCAACGTGGCCTACAACCACGGGAGCGACTTCGCCTTTCGCGTTAATATCTACCGCCTGCGGGCCAATGGCAAGCCGAGCGATGACAAGCTGCTGCGCCGTGAAGTGGTGGTGCGCACCACGCCGGCTACTAGTAAAGGTCCGATTATCATTGACTTAACCAGCGATAAGCTGTTGTTAGATGACGATTTCTTTCTGGCTGTGGAATGGGTTGCCGGCTCCAGCGCCGTGACGCCCCACAAGGACTTTGCCTTTTCAGCGGGTCTGGGCTACGCCAACAACGACATTTACTACCGGGCCGTGAGCCAGGATGCCTGGGAGCGCCTCTCGGCCGGGGCTGTGCTGGCCGGCATGCAGCCCAAGGTGAGTTTTTACGCTACCGTGCAGGATTAATACCGAGTCTATGAAGAGCTATTTTCAGCTTCTGAGTGTTGCCGGACTGCTGGCCGGCTCCGCCACTGCGGCCGTGGGCCAGGCCGCCTACGTGGGCACGGTGGGCACGGCCTCCATCGAGCTGGCCCTGAACTCGGTGGACGACAACCAGCCGGTGGGAGTCTATTTGTATACTAAAATCGGCACGCCGATTAAGCTCAGCGGCCGGCTAAAGCAGGGTGCGCTCACCCTCACCGAGCCGGATGCTTATGGCAAGCCCACCGCCACGCTCACCATTCCGGCCTTTGCGGCGGGGGCTCACCAGCTCACCGGCACCTGGCGCAGCCTAGCTACTGGCCGGCAATTGCCGGTGGTGCTTACGCAGCGCGCCGCAGTGGCGGCTGGTGAAGCCGGCCTTGGGCTGCTGCAAGCTGAGAGCCTGCCGAACAGCTATTTCAAAGTGGTGCTGGGTAACGGAAAAGGGGAGGACGACGGGGCTGTGAGTGGGCTGAACCTGGTGGAGAAAAAAACCAGCCGCGTGCTGCAACACCTGACGTTGGAGGGCCAGCCGATGGGTATTTACAGCGTGACGGTGGGCGACTACAACTTCGACGGTCTGCCCGATTTTTCGGTATTTGAGAGCAGCTACGCGGGGCCCAATACCTCCAGCCTCTACTACCTGTATGACCCCGCCAAAAAGCGGTACGTAGCCAGCAGCTACACGGGTACGTCGCTGGAATTTGATGCCAAGAAGCGCCGCGTGTACGAGCATAATTCCTGCTGCGCCGGCTCTTCGGTAACCAACGTGGAGTATAAGGTGGTGAATAACAAGCTGGTAGCCCTAGCCCGCCACTGCTACCGCTGGGACGAGAAAAAGCAAACCTTGGTGGAGCGGCCCTTCAGCGCCTGCCAATAACCCGCTATGCAGCCGCTCACCAAAGCCGCCCTGCGCCGCGCCGCCTTGGCCCGCCGCCAAGCCCTGCTACCCGCCGACGTAGCCCAGCGCAGCGCGCAGCTCCGCGACCAGCTGGTAGCGCAGTTTCCGGTGGGTGCGTGGCGCTGGCTGCACGTTTTTTTGCCGCTGGCCCGCAAAAACGAGCCCGATACCTGGTTGCTGATTCGCCGTCTCTGGGCCGAGTGGCCCGTCCTGCGCCTGGCCGCACCCGTAGTGCAGGCAGACGGTATTTCGTTGAAGCACTACGCGTTAACTGCCAGCACGCCGTTGCTGCTCAACCGCTGGGGTATTCCGGAGCCCGCCCCCGACCCGGCCACCGAGGTGCTGCCCGCGCAGCTCGATGCGGTGCTGGTGCCGCTGCTGGCCTGCGACCAGCAGGGCCAGCGCGTGGGCTACGGCGGGGGCTTCTACGACCGGTTTCTGACCCAGTGCCGGCCCGGGGCGGTTTTCATCGGCCTGAGCTTACTGGAGGGTGCGCCGGTGCCCGCGCTGGCCGACGTGCTGCCCACCGACGTACCGCTGCACGCCCTTATTACGCCGGGCGGCGTGTGGAATTTCTAACGGCGGGGCATCAGTCGGGTAGCTGCTGCTTGTGGTAGCGCTGCGGAGGCGCGGCGCGGGCATCGGCCTCATTCCCAATCCCCAATCCCCTATCCTGATGGCTGCCATTGACCAACCCGCCCCTAAAGCCGGCAAAAAACCGCGCGTCCGCAAGCACAACTTTCGCCTCGACATGACGCCGATGGTGGACCTGGCGTTTCTGCTGCTCACATTCTTTATGCTGACCACCACCTTCGCAAAGCCCCGCGTGATGCAGCTCACCATGCCAGTGAAACCGCAGTCAGCTGACCAGAACGAGCCCCTGCGAGCGTCGCGTGCCATGACCATTGTGCTGGGTGCGGGGCACCGGGTGTTTTACTACTTTGGGCTAAACGCGCCCGCCGACCCGAGCGTGGCAGTGCCTACGCTGCACACCACCGATTTTGGACCGCATGGTATTCGGCAGGCGCTGCTGGCGCGGGGTCGCCAGAAGCCTGGGCCTATGGTGCTTATCAAAGCCGGCCCCAAAGCCAAGTACAGCGACATGGTGGATATTCTGGACGAGATGAATATCACTGGCCAGACGAAATATGCCCTCACCGACCTCACGGCCGCCGACCGCCAGCTGCTGCCCCCTAGCGAGCGGCAGTAGCCCGCAGGAGCTCTACGCGCTCGATGCGGGCCTGGCCCCAAGGCGCGATGCTGACGCGCACGCGCACCGCGGGGCTGGTTTTGCCCAGGCGCAGGGGGCTGTCGCCGGGCACGTAGTAGCGCTCCAGGTTGTAGCGCAGGCCCAGGGTGCGCGGGTACACGTCGGTAACCCAGCCGCGCAGCACGGCCTGGCCCGCGCCGGGGCTCAGGGTTTTGTCGTAGACGCCAGCCACGGTGGCGAGGCTGTCGGGGTCCGGCACCGCGTTCAGCAGCACGTACACCGACTGCCGGCGCTGGGGCGGGCCCGCGCCGTGCCAGGCCGTGAGCGGGGCCGCGGCGGCGGTGTAGCGCAGGCGCACGAAGCTTTCGTACTGCAAGCCGTGCAAATCGACGGGGCTGGTGCTCAGCCAGATATGCTGGCCGTAGGCCGTGGTGGCGTAGCCGGCCCCGGCCACGCCCAGCACGTAGAGCACCTGCGCCGCCACGAGCAGGCGCAGCAGCATTCGGTGCGAAGGAGAAGTGCGCGTGAGCATAGGTTACGCTGGTTTAGGAGCTTCGGGGGTGGCCGTGACGGCGGCCGCGCCGGCCGCCAGCCGCTGGGCATTGCGGCGGCGCAGATACCAGCTCAAGCTCAGCAGCAGCACGCCGCCAATTAAGAAGAACAGCGACTTATCCAGAAAAGCCCAGGTCAATTTGAAATACGCCACCATGGTAGCCACCACAAACAGCACCGTGCCCAACGTTAATTGCCCCGCCTCGCCCGAGCGGTGAGCGCGGGCCAGCACCGAGCCAGCGTGGGCATACAGCACCACCAGCGTGGCAATGGCTAGCGGCAGACCGCCCGGCAGGTAAAAGCCCGGCAGCAGCAACAGCCAATCGGGCAAGCTACCCAAAATGCCCCGCGCCCGCTTGCCCGCCACCGACAGCCCAAACACCACCGCCAGCGCCCCCAGGTAGGCCAGCACCGGCGGCCGCAGCAGCCCGGCGTACTGGTCGGTTTCGCCAAACAGCGCCAGGCCCAACGCAAATAAATAGGCCGCTACCAGCGGCGGCCCTTGCAGGGCGCGGCCGGCGGCACGGTCGCGGTGCCAGTCGCCGGCCGCGTACACGAGCATGGCCGGAATAAAAAACCAAGTGATTTTGGCGTGGCTGAGCGCCACCCACAGCGCCGCCTGCCACAGCAGCCCCAAGGCCAGGATGGTGGCCACCAGCGGGTCGGGCCGGCGCCACCAGCGGTAGCCGCTGCCCAGCGCCACCAGCGCCACGGTAGCGTAGCTGAACGTGCCCAGCGCCTGGGTGCAGTACGTCTGCACCGCCGCCCCAATGACTATGGGTAGTAGCACAAGGCTCTGGCTATCATATAAATAACTGAGCAGCACGCCTGCTACCACCCACGCCAGCAAGCCGCTCACATCGTAGCCCACCAGCTGGTAGAGCTGGCTAGTAAGGATAATGCCGGCCCCGAATAGCACCAAACCCAAACCCAGCAGGCCGTGGCCCACCCGCCGGTTGCCGCGCCGGAGGAAGTATTCGCCGGCCGCGTAGGCCGCCAGCATGCTCCCCAGCAGCAGCCCCAGCCGCACGGCGGTGGGCAGGCTCTGCCAGTTGGCGGCCACCACGCTCAGCGCGCTCAGCCCCACCAGTATGCTGCCCAACAGCGGCAACAAGCCCACCGCCTGCACCAGCTCGGGCGGGTAGCGGACCAGCAGGCGCTGGCGCTGGTCCTCGCTGATGAGGCCCTCGCTAACCCAGGCCGGGCTTTCGGTTTCGAGAAATTTACGGCTCATGCTAGGGGTACTAAACGACCACTTGCGTGGGTATCGCCGCTTCCACCAGCTCTTCTACCAGCGCATCAAGGCCGTGGTACCAGTCGATGTGCGCCGACGTGACGCCGCAGCCGCCCGGCCGGGGCGGGCATGTGGTCACAACCCAGCGGTAGTGGCACTTGGGGCAGGTGCCCGCCGTCTCAAACGTATTCCAGACGTGGCCGCAGCGGCACTGCCAATGCGCCCCGCCATCGGGCTCCCACTGGCAGGCCGGGCAATAAATTTCGATGGGGGAAGAAGCAGGCATAAAGCTAAGATTAAGAATGACAAATAGTTAAAATGGTTTACGGGCGCGGGTCATTTCGCGCTTACCGGGCGGGCCGGGCAGTTTTTCGGTAAGCCAGCCCGCGGCCCGCAGGTTGCGCCGAAACTGGCCCTGCGCGCAGTAGCTCACCAGCACCGCGCCGGGCGCGGCGGCGGCGTAGATTTTGGCAAATACGGCTTCGGTCCACAGCTCGGGCTGTTTTTCGGGGGCAAAGGCGTCGAAGTAGATGAGGTTATATAGGTCAGTGCCTAAGTCAGACTGTTGCACTGGTTGTTGAATCTTAGTTAGAAAGAGCGTTTCATCAATTTCTAGCATCATGTTCCAGGGAGCCGCATGTAATTGTTTAAAGGCTGATTTGAGTGCTATACTATAATCCCATTGTGGTGCTAGTGCAGCCATGACGGTGAGTGGCAAAGGAATAGTCTCGTAACCGTCGTAGTCAATTATAGCTTTGGCTACCCTAGCCACTTCCAGTGTTAGCAGTGCGTTGAGGCCGGTGCCGAGGCCCACCTCCAAAATGTGTAGCGGCCCCTCGTCTGGATGCCCTAGCCCTGCTGCCAGCAGTGGCGCTAGTCCCGCCTCAATAAACACGTGGCGCGACTCCTGCGCCGCGCCGTGCGTACTGTGGTAGTGCTCATCGAGGGCCGGCACGTAGAGCGTGGGCGAGCCGTCGGCGGTGGCGCGCACCTCTATTTTTGACGCGTAGTCGGATTGCTCACTGCTCATTGCTACTTATTCACTGAAAAGATGCCCCGCGTAAAAGTAAGTTTGCCCGCCAGCTTTGGCTTCGCGGTGACGATTCCCGTTCGCATCACCGACCTCAACTACGGCGCGCACCTCGGCAACGACGCGCTGCTGAGCCTCCTGCACGAGGCGCGGGTGCAGTTTTTGGCCCACATAGGCGCGGCCGAGTTTGACCCTACCACCCGGCAAGGCTTCATCCTGGTTGATGTGGCGATTGAGTACAAGGCCGAAGCGTTTCACGGCGACGTGCTCACCATCGCGCTGGCCGCCAACGACCCCAATAAGTACGGGTTTGATATTATGTATCAGGTTAAAAATCAGATTAATAAAGAAGTGGCCCGCGCTAAAACCGGGATGCTCTGCTTCGACTACACCACCCGCAAGCTGCGGCCGCTGCCGCCCGAGCTAGCGGCCCAAGTCGGCTAAGCGGTCTATGTTTCGCCTGCTACTTATTACGGCCCCCACGGCCCTGCCCAACGAGCCCCGCCTGCTCACCGAGCTGCTGGCGCAGGGCGTGCCCCGCCTGCACCTGCGCAAGCCCGGCTGGCCGGCCGGCCAGGTAGCCGCGCTCATCGAAGCGCTGCCGCCGCAGTTTCGGGCGCGCCTGGTGCTGCACGGCCACCCCGAGCTGGTGCGTAGCTATCAGCTTGATGGGTTGCACCTTACCACTGCCGGGCGGTTGGCCACCGCCCGCCGCCCGGCGCTGCTGCCGGGGCAAACCCTCTCCACGTCGTTTCACTCACTGGCCGAAATCAGCCGGCACCGGCGGCGCTACGACTACGTGTTTCTGAGCCCCATTTTCGACAGCATCAGCAAGGTGGGCTACGCACGGGCTTTTGAGTTAACTGAGGTGCGGGCTTTTTTGCAAAAGCTGGCTGGCCGGGCGGGCTACCGGCCGCAGGTGCTGGCGCTGGGCGGTGTTGATAGTCAGAATATTAGCCTGGTACAAGAAGCGGGCTTTGCGGGCGCGGCTGTGCTGGGCTGCGTGTGGGGCAGCGCCGACCCGGTAAGGGCATGGCAGCAGCTGGCGGGCTACGCCAGTGCTGCGTCCCAGTCCTTCCACACTGGCTCGTAGCCCTGGCGGCGCAGCATGGCGGCCACCTCGGCGGGGCTGCGCTCATCCGAAATCTCGAACTGCTCCAGCGACTCGGGGGCCACGGCGTAGCCGCCGGGGTTGGTCTTCGAGCCCGCGCTGATACTGGTGATTCCCAGCTTAATAGCCTGGTCGCGGAAGGCCGGCGTCTCGCGGGTCGAGAGCGATAGCTCGACCTCCTCATTGAGCAGCCGGTACGCGCAAATGAGCTGCACCAGCTCGCGGTTGCTCATCTCCACCTTGGGTTGCAGCAGGCCCTCGGCCGGCCGCAGGCGCGGGAAGGAAAGGCTGTACCGGGTTTGCCAGTACGTACTCTCCAGGTAATCAAGGTGGAGCGCGGTGTAGAAGCAGTCGGTGCGCCAGTCTTCGAGGCCGATGAGCACGCCCAGCCCCAGCTTGTGGATGCCGGCCCGGCCCAGCCGGTCAGGCGTGTCGAGGCGGTAGTGGAAGTTCGACTTTTTGCCCTTGGGGTGGTGCTTTTTGTAATCGTCCTGGTGGTAGGTTTCCTGGTACACGAGCACCGTATGCAGGCCCGCGGGGAGGAGGCGCTCGTAGTCGGCCTGGTCGAGCGGCTGCACTTCCATCGACAGCTGGGCAAAGTGCGGGCGCAGCGTGTGCAGGGCTTTTTCCAGATAATCGACGCCCACGGTCTGGTTGGCCTCGCCGGTTACGAGCAGCACGTGGTCGTAGCCCCAGTTTTTGAGTACGGCTGCCTCGGCCAGCATTTCCACGCTACTGAGGGTGCGGCGGGCTATTTTATTATCTAGGCTAAAGCCGCAGTATGTGCAGATATTCTGGCATTCGTTGCTGAGGTAGAGCGGCGCATACAGCTGCATGGTGTTGCCAAAGCGTTGGCGCGTGCGCCGGTGGCTGAGCTGCGCCATTTGCTCCAGAAAGGGCGCGGCGGCGGGCGAAATTAGGGCCTTGAAATCGTCCAGGGTGCGGCGCGGCGCGGCCAGGGCGCGGGCCACGTCGGCGCTGGTTTTGGCGTAGATGCTGGCCTTCACCTCCTCCCAGGGGTGGGCCTCAAAAACGGGGCGGAAGCTCATAACTGAGAAAATTTGTCATTGCGAGCGCAACGCAGTGGAGCGCGGCAATCGCACCAGCACATCGTCGTTTGTTCTTCGTTCGGGTGCGATTGCCGCGCTCCACTGCGTTGCGCTCGCAATGACAAGCGATTGATAATCAATCCAAAAAAGCCGTGAGCGGCGAGCTGGCCACCGCCTCGGCTACCGGCGCGGCCAGCCGCGCCTCGTAGGCCAGCCGGCCAGCCTCCACGGCCATTTTAAAAGCCGTAGCCATCGCTACCGGCTGCCCGGCCACGGCAATGGCCGTGTTCACGAGCACCGCGTCGGCCCCCATTTCCAGGGCGGCGGCGGCGTGCGAGGGCGCGCCCAGGCCCGCATCAATCACCACCGGCACCCGGCTCTGGCCAATTATTATTTCCAGGAAATCTCTGGTTAGTAAGCCTTTATTGGAGCCGATGGGGGAGCCGAGCGGCATCACGGCGGCCACGCCCACTTCTTCCAGGCGCTTGCACAGCACCGGGTCGGCGTGGATGTAGGGCAGCACTACGAAGCCCAGCTTCACCAGCTCCTCGGCGGCGCGCAGGGTTTCGATGGGGTCGGGCAGCAGGTACTTGGGGTCGGGGTGAATTTCGAGCTTGAGCCAGTTGGTTTCGAGCGCCTCGCGGGCGAGCTGCGCGGCAAACACAGCCTCGCGCGCCGTGCGCACCCCCGAGGTATTGGGCAGCAGGCTGAACTGCGGGTGGCCCAGGTGACGCAGGATATCGTCATCGGCGTTGGTTACGTCCACCCGTTTGAGGGCCACCGTCACCAGCTCCGAGCCGGAGGCCAGCAGGGCCTCCTCCATCAGCGCCGACGAGCTGAACTTGCCCGTGCCCGTGAACAGGCGTGAGGTGAAGGTGCGGCCGGCAATTACTAGCGATTGCGTTTTCATGCGGTTGTTACGTAGTAGTTATCAGCTGCTTCGGCTATAAAAAGCGCGGCTGTGGCCATGGGGTCGGCGGCGTGGCCGATGGCGCCCGCCACGGCTACGCCGTGCAGGCCCGTGGCCCGCAGCGCCGCCATATCGGCTAGCTCCACCCCACCAATGCCCACAATGGGCACCGTATGGCCGCCCGCCCGGCACTGCGCCAACAACTCGGTGTAGCCCGCCAGGCCCAAAATCGGGCTCAGCTTTTCTTTGGTAGCCGTGAAGCGAAACGGGCCCAGGCCGATGTACTCCACGCCGGCCGCCACCAGCGCCTCGATGTCGGCAAACGTGTTGGCCGTGCCGCCGATGATAAAGCCTGGCCCCAGCAGCGTGCGCGCCTCGGTGGGCGGCATATCCTGCTGGCCCAGGTGCACCCCGTCGGCCCCAATTTCGAGGGCCAGCGCCGGGTTATCGTTGATAATGAGCGTGGCCCCGTGGTGGCGGCACACAGCCTGCGTAGCCAGGGCACGTTGCCGCCACTCGGCAGCGGGCAGGTTTTTTACCCGTAGCTGCACCCAGCGTACGCCGCCCCGGCAGGCCAGCTCGGCCGCCTGGGCATTGGTGGTGATGTAATGCAGGTTGCTGATTTTCATGTTATTAATTGCCAAAGTGGTAGCCCAGCAGCGTATCGTTGCTACCCAAAAACGCGGCGGCATATGCCTTGCCTGCTCGGCAGGCACTGGGCAAGTCGTTGCCCAGCGCCAGCCGGCCCAGCACTGCCGCCGACAGCACGCAGCCGCTGCCGTGCTTGGCTCCGTGGAGTAGGCGCGGGGCCGAAAATTCGTGGCGGGCGTTGCCCGTCCGCAGCACATCGGTGGCTAGCGCGCCCTTGGCGTGGCCGCCCTTCAGCAGCACCGGGCACCAGGCAGCCAGTGTTTCGGCCGCCTCCTCGGGGGTAGCGGCGGGCAGTAGGCGCAGCGCCTCGGGCCGGTTGGGCGTGATGAGGGCCAGCTCCCGGCAGATAGCTTGCAGCAGCTCTGCTGCGGGCCGGGCGTGAAACTCGTAGCCGGCCGTGGCCTTCAGCACCGGGTCCCAGACGATTTGGATGGCCGGGTTATGCGCTTTTAGCCAGCTGATTAGCTCCAGTAAAACAGGCAGGCTCTCCGTTAAGCCGATTTTGACGAAGCCAACGGCAAACCGTGCTAGTAGCAGCCGAACTTGGGCTTGGATGTCGGCCAGCGGCACCCAGCTCACGCGCTCAAACGTTACGTCGTTCTGCACCGTGAGGGCGGTGCAGGCGGCCAGGCCATACACGCCGCTGGCTTCCAGCGTCTTGACGTCGGCCAGCGCGCCGGCCCCGGCGCTGGGGTCGAAGCCGGCAATGGTGAGGGCGTAGGGGCGCATAGGCAAAGGAGGTAGCGTGGACTCTGTGAGTCCGCGCGTGGGTAGTTCTCGCAAATCGTTCACACGCGCGGACTCGCAGAGTCCACGCTACCTCACAGATAAATCTCGCTGCCCTGGGCCACGAACTCGCGCGACTTCTCGCGTAGCCCCTCCGTCAATACCTGCGCCGCCGTGAGGTCCTGCTTGGCCGCGTAGTCGCGCACTTCCTGCGTGATTTTCATGGAGCAGAAGTGCGGGCCGCACATCGAGCAGAAGTGCGCCACCTTGGCCCCTTCGGCGGGCAGGGTTTCGTCGTGGTATTCGCGGGCCGTGTCGGGGTCGAGGCTCAGGTTGAACTGGTCTTCCCAGCGAAACTCGAAGCGGGCCTTACTCAGAGCGTTGTCGCGATACTGTGCGCCGGGGTGGCCCTTGGCGAGGTCGGCGGCGTGGGCGGCTATCTTGTAGGCAATTACGCCATCCTTCACGTCCTGCTTGTTGGGCAGGCCCAGGTGCTCCTTGGGCGTCACGTAGCAGAGCATGGCGGTGCCAAACCACCCAATCATGGCCGCGCCAATGGCCGAGGTGATGTGGTCGTAGCCCGGGGCAATGTCCGTCGTCAGCGGCCCCAGGGTGTAGAAGGGCGCCTCGTGGCACTCGCGCAACTGCTTGTCCATGTTCTCTTTAATGAGGTGCATGGGCACGTGGCCGGGACCTTCTATCATCACCTGCACGTCGTGGGCCCAGGCTATTTTGGTGAGCTCACCCAGGGTTTCCAGCTCGGCAAACTGCGCCTCGTCGTTGGCGTCGGCAATGGAGCCGGGGCGCAGGCCATCGCCCAAAGAGAAGGCCACGTCGTAGGCCTTCATTATCTCACAAATCTCCTCGAAGTGCGTGTACAGAAAGCTCTCCCGGTGGTGCGCCAGGCACCACTTGGCCATAATGGAGCCCCCGCGCGACACAATGCCAGTCACGCGCTTGGCCGTCAGAGGCACGTAGCGCAACAGCACGCCCGCGTGAATCGTGAAGTAGTCCACGCCCTGCTCGGCCTGCTCGATGAGCGTGTCTCTGAACAGCTCCCAGGTGAGGTCCTCGGCCTTGCCGTTCACCTTCTCCAGGGCCTGGTAGATGGGCACCGTACCCACCGGCACCGGGCAGTTGCGAATAATCCACTCGCGGGTTTCGTGGATGTTCTTGCCGGTGCTGAGGTCCATGAGCGTGTCGCCGCCCCAGCGGCAACTCCACACGGCCTTATCTACCTCTTGCTCAATGGATGAGGTTACGGCCGAGTTGCCGATATTGGTATTGATTTTCACCAGAAAATTGCGCCCGATAATCATCGGCTCGCTCTCCGGGTGGTTGATGTTGCTGGGGATAACCGCCCGCCCGGCCGCCACTTCCTGCCGCACAAACTCGGCCGTAATGTGCCCTTCCGGCGTATTGGCCCCGAAGCTGTGGCCGCGGTGCTGCGTGCGCAGCGGGTCATCGGCGGGTAACTCGTCGAAGCGCTGGTTCTCGCGGATGGCGATGTACTCCATCTCGGGCGTGATAATCCCCTGCTTGGCGTAGTGCATTTGGCTGACGTTGGCCCCAGCCTTGGCGCGCAGCGGCGTGGCAATGTGCTCGAAGCGCAAGTGGTCCAGACTGTTATCGGCGGCGCGCTGCTGGCCGTAGTCCGAGGTAGTGCCGGCGAGCTGCTCCACATCGCCGCGCCCGAGTATCCAGCTTTTGCGCAGGCGCGGCAGCCCTTTTTTGAGTTCAATTTCGACGTTCGGGTCGGTATAGGGCCCGCTAGTGTCGTACACCGTCACGGGCGCGTTCGGCTCCGACGGAAACCCAAAATCGAACTTGCGCTCGGTATCGGCCAGCACAATTTCGCGCATTGCCACCCGAATGTGCGGGTGCAGCTTACCCGGCACGTAAATCTTGCGCGAGCCCGTGAGCGGCTGGCGCTCCACCAGCGTCTGCTGGGGGGCGTGGTCTTTTTGCTTCATCTGAAAAAATGAGTGGTGGGTACCGGTTCACAATTATTTGATTATCAATTATTTATGCGACGCAAGCAATTGCTCACTGTTCACTAATAAATGATAATTGAGATTACCCGCCCTGCGTGGCGCGGATGAGGGTGAGGCGGTCGTGGGGCTGCACGGCGTGGCTGGCCCACTCGGCGCGGGGCACCACCACGTCGTTGATGGCCACGGCGAGGCCACGCGTCTGGGTATGGCCCAGGGCGGCGAGCAAATCGGCTAGCCCCTGATTATCAGCGGCTTCGTGCTCAGAATTGTTTACGTAGCAAACCATGCAACTAGCGTTAGTTGGGACAAGGGCAGGCCATAAACACTAGGCGGCGCCGGCCACGGCACGCCCCAAAAGGCAGCCGCGGGCGGACCAGTACTTTTCCCTTCGCCAGCATTATCTGGTTCAGGTTCGGAGGGTATCGTCTCAGCCTTGCTTGCGCAAAGCACCCCTAAAGTTTATGCGGCGAAGGTAGGCGGCGGGAGCTAAGCGTTGGCTGAGTTAGGCTGCTTTTGCCGGAATTTTATTCAACATAAACCTACTAAGTCTTGATTAAGAAAGCCATCTATTCACAACTAATGCTTGGCCGATTATGCATTATTAGTGTCATGGGCATCTACCATGAGCACTAACCTTATTGTTTATGAAACACCTGATTTATTTTCTAGTAGCACTACTATACTTTGCTCTGCCCGCCACGGCACAGCGCATACCCAGCGATTCAAGCAAGGTGTACATATTCGTTGAGCGCATGCCCGTCTATCCGGGTGGTGGTCTGGTAGCGCTCACAGCCGACTTACGACGAGAGTTTTCAGTGGCCAGCAATGGCACTAGTTGTGCTACTCCTGGTCGCCCGGTACTTGTGCAGTTGATAGTGGGGCCTAGTGGCGTTATTTATGATGCGATGAGTTGGAACAAGGCAGAAACTAGTGGAAGCCAAACTGCTAAACGCACCTTGCCCGAGCTACCGGCTGGGTGCGAAGCCGCAATTGTAGCAGCAGCTCGCAAACTAGCCAGAGCCAAGCCCGGTAGTCAAAATGGCCGCTGTGTGACAGTAAAACTCACAGTAAAGTTGTTTGAAGCATTGTAAATAGCCCATACTTTCTAGGCTCAAGGAACCCAAACCCTTGACCCGTTGTATTTTTGCACTATGTTACTGGAACTCGAACTCGCCCCCGCTAAACGCGACATCCGCAAAACCTCGCCCGACGACCTCAAGGCGTTTATGGTGGCGAATGGCGAAAAGCCTTTCCGCGCCAAGCAGGTGACGGAATGGCTGTGGAAAAACACGGCCGGCTCGTTCGAGGAAATGAACAACATCTCGCTGGCTACCCGCGAGTTGCTGGCCGCAAACTTCGTGATAAACGGCGTGGCCGTGCAAAACCAGCAGCTCTCGAACGATGGTACCATCAAGTCGGCCTTCCGGCTGCACGATGGCAACATTGTGGAGGGCGTGCTCATTCCGCACGACACGCGCATGACGGCCTGCATCAGCTCGCAGGTGGGCTGCTCGCTCACGTGCAAGTTTTGCGCCACCGGCTACATGGACCGCAAGCGCAACCTCGACGCGGCCGAGATATACGACCAGGTGGTGCGCATCCGCGAACAGTGTGAGGCTCAGTACGGTACGCCGCTCACCAACATTGTGTACATGGGCATGGGCGAGCCGCTGCTCAACTACGCCAACGTGGTGGAAAGCGTGCGCCGCATCACCGCGCCCGATGGCCTCAACATGGCCCCGCGCCGCATCACCATCAGCACGGCGGGCATCGCCAAGATGATAAAGAAGCTGGCCGACGACGACATCAAGGCCAACCTCGCCCTGAGCCTGCACGCCCCCAACGACGTGAAGCGCAACGAGATAATGCCCATCAACGAGGCCAACTCGCTGGCCGCCCTCAAGGAGGCGCTGCAATACTACCACGAGAAAACGGGCCGCAAAGTGACCTACGAATACATTGTGTTCGATGGCTTTAACGATACCCTGCAAGACGCCGCTGAGCTCTACATCATCAGCAAGTGGCTGCCCTGCAAGATTAACCTTATCGAGTACAACCCCATCGAAAACGCCGCTTACCAGAACGCGGAGGCCGACAAAATCACGGCCTTCCACAAGTACCTGGCCGACCGCGGCGTGCAAACCAACATCCGCCGCAGCCGGGGCAAGGACATTGACGCGGCCTGCGGCCAACTGGCCAATAAGGAGAAGGCCGAGGCTGCTTAGCCCCCGGCTACTTCGCCTTGCCGAAGCGGTAGGTGACGTCTAGGTGCGGCAGCGGGAAATAAATATCGTAGAGGAGGGGGCCGTAGAGTACGCCCGCCCCCACACTCAGCTGCGGGCCGGCCAGGCGCACGCCCAGGATGGAAGTAGTGTAGCCGCGCACAACGTAAGTTTCATCCGTTAAAAATACCCGCCGCGCCACCCGAATAGTGCCGCCTACTACGAGCAAGGGCGAATTATCAAGGCTTTTTGGCAATACCGCGTAGCCCAGCCCCAGCGTCAGGCTGGTGTTGGCGGTGCCGTAGGTGGCTAGTCCGTAGCCGATTCCTCCGCCCCGCAGCTGGTTTTCATCGAGTTTGCCAAACCCAAGCAGCGCCCCCGCGCCCACGCGGAGCTTATCGGCCACCGGCACGCTAAACTTGGGAGTCAGGGCCAAGAAATAATCGTTTCCTATCGAGAGGGGTACCGTTAGCCCCACTGATAAGTTGTTGGTTACCCCGTAGTTAGCACTCAGCAGGTAAAAGTCGGTAAGCTGAATTTCGGCTTCCCCCCGATATAGGTTGCGAGCCGTGGGAAACAGGTACAGGTGGGTACCATTGCCCACGTAGTCGTAGGGCAGCTTAGCCGGCTTCTCCTCCGATGGGTTTTCCACTAGCTCGCTCAGGTCGGCGCGGGCTACCGTCACGGCCCCCTGGTTCTTGATTTCAAAGGTGAGCGTTTGGGCGGTGGCCCCCACCAGCCGGCCTACGAAGGCCGGGCCCGTGCGCTGGACTACCCGGTAGCGCTGGCCCACTTGCCCGCCGGGCGGCACCGGGCCAGAAGGCACTACCGCAACGGACGGCGCAGTGGGCAATGCCGACTGCTGCGCCGCAGCCAGGTGGGCCAGCAGCACACCGGCGGCCCCCAAAAATAGACGAAAACGCATAACCTGAGGCGGCCGGTAAGTGGCTGGCTGCCTGTGCAAAGATGCCCGCAGGTAGGGCCCCCTTTGCAAGTAGATTTTGCGTAATGTCAGACGCTGGTTTTCTGATTATGCTGGTTGACCCATTCAGCTTTTTGTTTGATAAATCACTAATTATTAGCTATTTGTCTGGCTGAATCTGTCTGCTTAAAAAGGACTTTACAATTGCTTGCCAATTAGGCTTTTTACCCGTTCCAGCTGCCGGTGCTGGGCGGGCGGCCACTGGCTTTTTCGCCTTCCGACTCGCCAGTTGGTATCTCGCGCATTTCCACGCGCACGGCGTGGGCCTTAGGCTGAATGCGCTGCCCAAAGGCATCGGCAAACTCCTGGGTGAACTCGGCCCCGAAAAAGATGATGAGCGACGAGTAGTTAATCCAGACCAGCAGCACGATGGCCGAGCCCGCCGCCCCAAAGGCCGAGCCAGGGTTGGCCTTTGCTATGTAAAAGGAAATCAAATACTTACCTAGAATAAATAGCGAGGCCGTAATAAACGCCCCAATGCCCACGTCGCGCCAGCGAATGATGGCATCGGGCAAAAACCGATAAATCAACCCAAACAGCAACGTGGTGATAACCAGTGATAATACAAAATCGACCAGCTTGATAGCAATGAGGCCGATTTCGGGTAGCAGCCTCTGCAAGTAGCCCGTAAAAACGCCCAGCAATGCACTCACTACAAAGGAGATGAGTAGTAATAAGGCCACGCTCAGGATAAGCCCGAACGAGAGTAGCCGCTGCCGCACAAAATCCCAAATACCGATGCCCTCCGTTTTGACCTTCAGGTTCCAGATGTCGTTGATGCTTTCTTGCAGCGTAACGAAAAACGTGGTGGCGGCAAATACCAGCGTACCCAAGCCGATGGCGGTGGCCAGGCCCGTTTTCTGCTGCAAGGTGAACTGCGCAATGCTGTCTTGCAGGAACTTAGCCGAGTCGGCCCCTACCAGGCCCTTAAGTTGGCTGTATATCTGGCCGGTGAGGGCCTCACCCCCGTACACCGAGCTGGCCAGCGTGATGACGATGAGCAAAAGCGGCGGCAGCGAGAAGATAGTGTAGTACGACAGCGCCGCCGCGTGCCGAAACGAGTTGTTGGTGGTAAACTCGGTAGCCGAGGTTTTGACAATGGTGAGGATATCGGAAAACTTATACTGCGTCATGAGCAAAAGCGGAAATAGCGAGCGTAGCGGCCAGCACCGGAGCCTAGCCAGCTGCCAGGCGCGGCAGCGGGCCGCTCGGGAGTAAGTACTTATCTCCAATACGGCCCGCCCGAATTTTTGCCCGAAAAATGCACGAAAAAATAACTTAGCTCGGCTGTAATATCCAGCACAGCGTTTGGGTGGGGCCAAAGTGCAGCGCCGCCGCCAGCTCGGCATCGTCGCGAAACCGGAGTTGGTGCAATTGCTGGGCTTCTACGCTTACTACCAGCTCTTTATCGGCAAAGGGCCAGGGGCTGACGACTACCGGCGTACCGGGGCCGCCGGGCTGCCGCACTAGGTGCGCCGTGCGGTGGCCGTTGCCCAGCGGGTCGGGGTAGATTTCGACGGCGCGGCCCATTTCGGGCAGTTCGTTGCGGCACAGAATGAGCGAGAGACGGTCACACCAGTGCAGCAGGTGGTAGGCTTGGTGGGTTTGCACTTTGTCGAGGTGCAGCTCCTTCATCCAGCGGGTTTGGCGGGCGCGCAGCTCGTCCAAAAAGTCAACCAGCTCGGGTTTGCTATCACGCAGTGGCTCGTACAACGTGCTCAGGTGCAGGCTAGTAAGTAAGCTGCGCCAGCGCCCCTGGAAGCGCGCCGCGTGCAGCACGCCTTCGGCCTGCTCCAGCGAAAACGGCTGCTGTGTAAAATTGGCCGGGGCGCCGGCGGGCGTGAGGCCGTGGTGGCCACCGCGCCCGTGCCAGGCGGCCTGCTCGTCGTCGTGCTGCGCCGTGGCGGCCAGCAGGCCCACCCAGCGGTCGGCCGATAAAAAGGGGGCCCAGTGCCAGGCCAGCTGCGCGGCCAGCAAGGCATGGGCCTGTTGGTAAATTACTTGCCAGCCGGTGGGGGTTGGGTTGACTATCATGCGCGGGTTCTCGGTATTTTGTCGCAGTTTTGGGTCCGCTTTACGCTAAATAAGAATGCACCGGCAAAGGAGTAACTGTTGAATGGTCAACAATTTTTCTTCTTTCCCTCCAAATTCCGCATTCACCTGCCAATGTACGCCCAACTGCAAGACATCCTCGCGCACCCGCTGCCCTCGCTGGCGGTGGTAGGTAACCTCATCATTATTGAAAGCCTGCTTTCGGTAGACAATGCCGCCGTGTTGGCTACCCTGGTGAGCGACCTGCCCCGCGAGCGCCGTAAGCAGGCGCTGCGCTACGGCATCTTCGGGGCGTACTTTTTTCGGGGCCTGTGCCTGATTTTTGCCTCCTACCTGGTGGGCTTCTGGTTTCTGAAGCCGCTGGGCGGCCTCTACCTGCTGTACCTCACCGTGGACTACTTCCGGGCCACGCGCCCCACCGACGATGATGCGCCCGACAAGCAGAAAAGCTGGCTCTACCGCCGCACGCTGGGGCTGCTGGGCCCCTTCTGGGCCACCGTGGCCGTGATTGAACTTATGGACATTGCCTTCTCCATCGACAACGTATTTGCGGTGGTGGCTTTCAGCAACAACCTGATTCTCATTGTGGTGGGCGTGTTCATCGGCATACTGGCCATGCGGCTGGTGGCGCAGGCGTTTGTGGGGCTCATGGGCAAGTACCCGTTTCTGGAAACGGCGGCCTTCGTGGTCATCGGCATCCTGGGGCTCAAACTGGTGCTCTCGCTGCTCGAGCACTTTGCGCCCGGCCACCCGGTGAGCCAGTTTCTGGCCAGCGAGGCCGCCGACGTGGGCCTCACGGTGCTCACCATTGCCACGTTTGGGGTGCCGCTGCTCACCTCGCGGCTGCTGGGCTGGCCGCGTCGCCTGGGCGGGCGGTAATGCATTATCGCCAATAAGTAATGAGCAACCGGGTTTGAGTTATTCCTGTTTAGGGGGCGTGGCCGGTTTGTTGCTTTACTGAACGGGCATTGCCGCCGATGTCTACTACTCGTTGACTATTAATTGATTACCGCTTTTCGCTCGCTCGCCCACCGCAATTTTCGCCTGTACTACGCCGGGCAATCCGTGTCGCTCATTGGCACCTGGATGCAGCGGCTGGCCGTGAGCTGGCTCGTATACTCGGCTACGCATTCGAGCGTGCTGCTGGGCGTAGTCATGTTTGCGGGCCAGATTCCGACGCTGCTGCTGGCCCCGTATGGTGGCACGGTGGCCGACCGCTACAGCCGCTACCGGGTGCTGCTCATTACGCAGGTGGCCTCTTTTGTGCAGGCCACGCTGCTGGCGGGGCTGGTGCTGAGCGGCTACTATAATACCTGGGCCGTGGCGGGCCTGAGTCTGGTGCTGGGCACCATCAATGCCTTCGATATTCCGGCCCGGCAGTCGCTCATTGTCGAGTTGGTCGATGACCCCACGCATCTCTCCAACGCCATCGCCCTCAACTCGACCATGGTGAACGTGGCCCGGCTGCTGGGGCCGGCCGTGGCGGGGCTGCTGCTCACGTACTTCGGGCCGGGCCCGTGCTTTGTGGTGAATGCGTTCAGCTTCGGGGCCGTAATTGCCTCGCTGCTGCTCATGCGCATCGTGCCGCGCCCGGCCCGCGCCCATCGCCCCGGGGCCTGGGAAGGCCTGCGCGAAGGCTGGGCCTACCTGCGTCAGGCTCCCGCCCTGCGCCACCAAATCCTGCTCATGGCCGGCATCGCCTTCTGCGTCATGCCGTTTGGCACGCTGCTGCCGGTGTTTGCGCGTGACGTATTTCACGGGGCGGCGGGTATGTTTGGCTGGCTCAACAGTGTGGCGGGGTTGGGGGCGCTGGGCGGGGCGCTGTACCTAGCCTCGCGCCCCGCCGGGGGCCACCAAAGCCGGCTTATCAGCTGGGCGGCGCTGGGCTTTTGCGTGGCTATGCTGGGGTTTGCGCTTAGCCCGGTGCTTGGTATTGCTTTGGTGTTTAATATGTTGGGTGGCACGGGCATGATGCTTTTTATAGCGGGCACCAATACCTTTATCCAAACCAACGTAGCCGACCACATGCGCGGCCGGGTGCTGAGCTACTACGTGATGGCCTTTCAGGGCGTGCAGCCGCTAGGCAGCCTGCTGGTGGGCTGGCTGGCCCGGCACCTGGGGGCGCCCCACACGGTGCTGCTGCAAGCGTTGGCGGGCCTGGTGGTGGTGGGGGTATTCTGGCGGGGTGGTCAGAAAAGACTGAAGAGGCTGCCAGCGCTAAGCTTGAGTAGGTAAGCGTCGGGCAAACTCCTGGTCGAACTCGGCGAAGTAGCGGCAGTTGGTTAGCACAGTATCATAATCGACGGCGGCTAATAGAGAAGCACAATGTCCTTCGTCGTACCTGGGCCGGCCAGCCGGAGTAGCCTTTTTAAGAAAAGTGACAGGGTCAGCTATGGTCGTCGGGTCAGCAGGCACTTCGCAAACGTAACCGTAACGTGCGTTGAATGCCGCAATATGAGAGATTATCAGTGCTTCCATTGCCTGAATATTTAAAAGGAAAAGGCATTTTCCTTCTAAACCCCGATTCAAGCGATTAAAAAACTCTTTTCGCTTCAGTTGCTTGGCACGGTTGGTTGCCGGAGCATCTAAGTCACGCGTAATAATGACTAAATCCGGCTTTGTTATGCGATAGTAAATGCGGATAGCAACTTGTGATTTAGGGTCTTCCAAGTTGTCGCCCGTTACTTCTGGGCTGAGCACTACAAATTGCACCCGGTCATCGTAGCGCTGCCGCAGCAACGCTTGCACCGAGGCCGTATCGTTGGGCGACTCGCCTAATAATCCTACTAAAAATTTTGCTCTTGTTGCCTTCCGTGCCATTTCTGTTAGCGCGTGCCATTGAGGTGGTCGGGTAAAAATGGACACGGCGAAAGTAACTTTCCCTTGTCATGGAAGCAGAAAAACCAGCTAGTAAAC